>NZ_CALRNF020000033.1:0-73599 GCF_943369415.1 Polaromonas sp. YR568 | reverse complement strand
ACGACTTCAGCGACCACGCTGCCGCCCTTGACGGCCACACCCGAGGCGGACACCGCCAGCTGGTTGGCTTGCCTTGCGTTGTCGGCATTCTGTTTGACTGTTGATGTCAATTCTTCCATCGACGCGGCCGTTTCTTCCAGCGAGCTGGCTTGTTGTTCAGTCCGCGACGACAGGTCATGGTTGCCGGCCGCGATCTGGCTCGAAGCCGTGGCAATCGTGTCGGTGGATTGCCGGATGTTGCCTATGGTCGCGGTCAGGTTCGCGCGCATGGAACTCATGGCAAACAGCAGGCTGGTGCTGTCGCCTTTTTCGACCATCACTTCCCGCGAAAGATCGCCGATGGAAATGGCATGCGCCACTTCGACGGCATAGCCGGGCTCTCCCCCGAGCTGCCGCATGATGTGGCGCACCAGCCAGAAGATGATCGCAGCGCCCAGCAGCACCGCCACCAGCATGAGCGCCAGCGCGGCCAGCAGCATCTGCTGGCTGTGCGCGGAAAGCTGGGTTTTGGTGTTTTCCACCGCGGCATTTTTGTCCTTGATGAACTCCAGAAGCCGCTCGCGGATACCGCGCCACAGCGGTGTTTCTTCCTGGCTCACGGAGGCAATGGCCGCGGCCTGGTCCCTGGCGGCCAGGCCCAGGATTTTGACCTGGACGGGCGCGTACTGTTCACGCAGCGCGAGCACCCCTTCCACCGTCTTGCGGTCCGCCCCATCCTGGGCCACCAGCGCCAGCGCCTTGCGGCCGTTTTCATTGAAGTCCAGGTTGGCCTTCTCAAGGTTTTTCAGGCCCTGCTTGTTGGACGGATCCAGCACGACGTTGCGCAAGGCCTGCCCGCTTTGCAGCCCGTCGGCGTACATGCCGGTCGCGGCCTGCAGCAGCGCGAGGTCGGTTTGCAGAAAGTTTTCAAACCCGCGCTTGGCGCTCTGCATCCCCGCCAGGGCGACCGCGATCGCGATGCTGAAAAGCAGGAATACCAGGCTCATGCTCAGGATAATTTTGTTTCGCAGTTTCATGGATACCCTTTTTCTTGATGCCGTCATGCGTTTGGAATAAAGGTTATCGATTCAGACGGGGTCGAATAGGGCGATAAGCGGGGGGTTATGGCCTCAGCTCACCGGCCGGGTCTTGCGCCGGCTTGCGCGCTTGCTCCCTCTGCATAGGCTTGCTGGCCGGGTCTCGCCCCGGCGGGCGACTTACTTTCTTTTGCTTCGCCAAAAGAACGTAAGCAAAGAAAAGGCGACCCTGGTTGCTGCGTCCCTCCGCTTCGCTGCGGGCAACCTGCGGTGCTCGGTTCAGGCGGGGTCTCGCTAAACTCGCCTTCGGCTCAGACAACGCGATCCCTGATCCGCCTGAACCTGCGCTCCTCGGCGCATCCACAAGGGGCAATCGGGATCGGGGACAAAAAAAGGGGCAGAGCAAGAGCAGACCGCGATGCGGGGGCCATGAATTTACTCCCTCTCCCTCCGGGAGAGGGCAGGGGTGAGGGGGCCGTCGGCAGTTGATGTGCTGCTGCGGGTGCGAAGGCTGCTGGCCCTCACCCTAACCCTCTCCCAGAGGGAGAGGGGATAAGAAAGAAGACAAATACAAACAAGGACACGCCATGGCGTGTCCTTGTCGTTTTTGGTATTTGGATTCCTGTCTTCGGCTGTTCGGTATTCCTGTCCCCACCCCTTGTGGATGCGCCGAGGAGCGCAGGGCCAGACGGATCAGGGCAAAAACTTGTTTGAGCCGCAGGCGAGTTGTTTTTGACCCCGGCTGGACCGGGCACCGCAGGTTGCCCCGGAGCGAAGCGCAGGGGACGCAGGAGCCAGGGTCGCCTTTTCTTTGCTTACGTTCTTTTGGCGAAGCAAAAGAAAGTAAGTCGCCCGCCGGGGCGAGACCCGGCCAGCAAGCCTATGCAGAGGGCACAGGCGCGCAAGGCCGGCGCAAGACCCGGCTTAAAACGTTTCCCATCCCTCGCCAGCCGCCGCCAACGCCCGCGGCGCGGCAATCGCCTTCCGCACCTGCGGCGGTTGCTTCGGCGTCGCAGCCGGTCGCACCGGTGCTTTGGGGCGCTGCGGCGTGTGCACCTGACCGCGCTCCAGCCTGAACACACTCACCACCTGCGACAGGCTGCCGGCCTGCTCCTGCAGGGAGGAAGCAGCCGCAGCCGCTTCCTCGACCAGCGCGGCATTCTGCTGCGTGACCTGGTCCATCTGCGTGATCGCCTGGTTGATCTGCTCGATGCCGGAGGTCTGCTCCTGGCTGGCGGCCGTGATCTCGGCCATGATGTCGGTCACGCGCTTGACGCTGTCGACGATCTCGTCCATGGTCTTGCCGGCTTCGGCCACCTGCTTGCTGCCTTCTTCGACCTTGTCGACCGAGTCGCCTATCAGCGTCTTGATTTCTTTCGCGGCGGCGGCGCTGCGTTGCGCCAGGTTACGCACTTCAGCAGCGACGACCGCAAAGCCACGGCCTTGCTCGCCCGCTCTTGCAGCTTCAACAGCGGCATTGAGCGCCAGGATGTTGGTCTGGAAGGCAATCCCGTCGATCACGCTGATGATGTCGACGATCTTGCGTGATGACGCATTGATGGCGTCCATGGTGCCGACCACTTCGGCGACCACGCTGCCGCCCTTGACGGCGACGCTGGAGGCGGACACGGCCAGCTGGTTGGCTTGCCTGGCGTTGTCGGCGTTCTGTTTGACCGTCGATGTCAGCTCTTCCATGGAAGCCGCCGTCTCTTCGAGCGAGCTGGCCTGCTCTTCGGTGCGTGCCGACAGGTCATGGTTGCCCGCCGCGATCTGGCTGGACGCCGTCGCGATGGTGTCTGTGCCCTGGCGGACTTCGCCGACCACCCTGGCCAGGCTTTCGTTCATGCTCTTGAGCGCCTGCATCAACTGCCCGGTTTCGTCGGCGCTCTTGACTTCGATATGGCTGGCCAGGTCGCCGCCGGCGACCGTCTGGGCCACCGTGACGGCCTGCTTCAGGGGCCGCGTGATGCCGGTGGTCAGCCGCCATGCCAGCAGAATGCCCAGCGCCAGCGCAACGGTAAAGAGCGCCGCCAGGTAGCTGCGGCCGGCCTGGTAATGCCTGTCGACTTCTTCGGCCTGCGCCTTGAGCAGCTCGTCCTGCAGCGCCACGAGTTTGGCCATGGAGACGAGGTAGGCGTCGGTGTTGGGCACCAACTGCTCGGCAATGATTTTTTTGGCGCCTTCGTCGTTGCCGGCGGCTTTTGCCTTGAAGATCGCCTCGGTGGCGGTGCGCGCGGCCTTGCGCCGCTCACCGATCTCGGCCAGGACGGCCTTGCCGGCATCGTCGGTCACCATCTCCTCGACCTTTTTTTGCAGCACGTTGTTGCCGGCCATCGACTGCGAGGCCAGGTCCTGGAAAAACTTCTGCTCGACGGGGTCGGCATTCTTGGCGTTCGCCAATATGCGCGAGATGGTCAGCTGGATGGCGCCCTGCCACTGGATGACCGCCCGCTCCTTCACCATGCCCTGCTCCACCATGTCGCGCGTCAGGGCGCCCACGGTTTGCAGGCGCCAGATGCCCACGCCCGTCAGCAGCGCCATCAGCACCAGGACGGAGGCGAATCCCAGCGCAAGCCGGGAGCCGATACGCATGTTTGCCATTTTCATTTTTTCGGGTTCCTCTCGATTCAGTCAGGACAAGGGGCAGGTCCGCCCGGGGTGCTTAAAACGTTTCCCAGCTTCCGCCGGCCATGGCCAGCTCGCCTGTCGCGGCCACCGGCTTGCGCTGCGGCGCGGCGATGGCCTGGCGGGTCTTGGGTGGTTGCCGGGGCGTGGCGGCCGGACGAACGGCAGCGGATGGGCGCTGTGGCGCGGACTGCTTGTCGTGACCGCTTTCAAGCTTGAACACGCTGACCACCTGCGAGAGGTTGCCGGCCTGTTCCTGCAGTGAAGAAGCGGCTGCCGCGGCTTCTTCCACCAGCGCGGCGTTCTGCTGCGTGACCTGGTCCATCTGCGTGATGGCCTGGTTGATCTGCTCGATGCCCGAGGTCTGTTCCTGGCTTGCCGCCGTGATCTCGGCCATGATGTCGGTCACACGCTTGACGCTGTCGACGATCTCGTCCATGGTGCGGCCGGCCTGGGCGACCTGGCTGCTGCCTTCCTCGACCTTGCTGACCGAGTCGTCGATCAGGGTCTTGATTTCCTTGGCCGCGGCAGCGCTGCGCTGGGCCAGGTTGCGCACTTCAGCAGCCACGACGGCAAAGCCACGGCCTTGTTCACCGGCACGGGCGGCTTCAACAGCGGCATTCAAAGCCAGGATGTTGGTCTGGAAGGCAATGCCATCGATGACGCCGATGATGTCGACGATCTTGCGCGACGATGCATTGATGGCGCCCATGGTGCCCACGACTTCAGCCACCACGCTGCCGCCCTTGACGGCCACGCTGGAGGCGGACACCGCCAGCTGGTTGGCCTGGCGGGCATTGTCGGCATTCTGTTTGACGGTCGATGTCAGTTCTTCCATCGAAGCGGCCGTCTCTTCGAGCGAACTCGCCTGCTCTTCGGTGCGCGACGACAGGTCATGGTTTCCGGCCGCGATCTGGCTGGACGCCGTGGCGATCGTGTCGGTGCCGCTGCGCACATTGCCGACGATGCCCACCAGGCTGTCGTTCATGTCCTTGAGGGCCTGCATCAGCTGGCCCGTCTCGTCCTTGCTGGTCACTTCGATGCGGCTGGTCAGGTCGCCGGCGGCCACGCGCTGGGCGGCGCTCACCGCTTCCGAGAGCGGGCGCGACACGATGCGGGCGATGGTGAAGGCCAGGGCCAGGCCCAGGGCGATGCTGCCCACCAGGATGCCCAGTATCCAGGCCCTGGCACCGGCATACAGCTTGTCGCCGGAAGCGTCCGCGGCGGCCGCGCCGGCCACGTTCAGCTCCACCAGCTTGTCCAGGCTGGTGTTGAGCTCGCGGTTGTACTTGAGCGACTCGCCGCGTATCAGAAGCCTGGCTTCGTCGTCGTGCTGCGCGCGGGACAAGGCGATGAGTTTGTCATGCACCACGGCGGACTGCTCCATCGCCTTGACGATTTCGGCAAAGAGCGGTTTTTCTTCCGGCTCGTCAATGAATTTTTCAATCGCGGCCCGCTGCTTTTGCATCAGCGCCCAGGTGTCGCTCATGGACTTTTCGTAGTTGGTCATTTCCACTTCCGTCGTCGACAGGATGTGCTGCAACTCCACGGTGCGGTAACGCGCCACGCTGACCCTGAACTCCAGCAGGGCGCGGGATGACGGAAGCCAGTCGGTCGCAAGATCGCTGGTCAGCTGGTTGATTTTCCCCACCTGCACCAGCGAGAAGATCCCCAGGAATGCCGTGAGGACCAACACGGCGGTAAATGACACCACCAGTTTGGTGGCGATCTTCAAGTTGTAAAACGCGTTCATGGATTTTTCCTGTTTGCCCGAAAAAATTCGGGCCCCTCTCTTTTCAATCGCTCCCCTTGCGCAAGGACGGCATCTGGTTTTTGTTGATGTCCGTGTCCCGCGCTTGCACTGATCTTTTTAGAACGTTTCCCAGCTGCCGCCGGCCATGGCCGGCTCGCCGATGGCGGCCACCGGCTTGCGCTGCGGCGCCGCGATGGCCTTGCGGGCCCTGGGCGGTTGTTTCGGTGTGACGGCCGGGCGAACGGCAGCGGCCGGGCGCTGCGGCGTGTGCTGCTGTTCCTGCCCGAGGCGGAACACGCTGACCACCTGCGACAGGTTGCCGGCCTGTTCCTGCAAGGAGGAGGCGGCAGCTGCGGCTTCTTCGACCAGCGCGGCGTTCTGCTGCGTGACCTGGTCCATCTGCGTGATCGCCTGGTTGACCTGTTCGATGCCCTGTGTCTGTTCCTGGCTGGCGGCGCTGATCTCGGCCATGATGTCGGTCACGCGTTTGACGCTGTCGACGATCTCGTCCATGGTCTTGCCGGCTTCGGCCACCTGCTTGCTGCCTTCTTCGACCTTGTCGACCGAGTCGCCTATCAGCGTCTTGATTTCTTTCGCGGCTGCGGCGCTGCGCTGGGCCAGGTTGCGCACTTCGGCGGCCACCACGGCAAAGCCGCGGCCCTGCTCACCGGCACGGGCGGCTTCAACAGCGGCGTTGAGCGCAAGAATGTTGGTCTGGAAGGCGATGCCATCGATGACACCAATGATGTCGACAATCTTGCGCGAAGATGCATTGATCGCGTCCATGGTGCCGACCACTTCGGCGACCACGCTGCCGCCCCGCACGGCCACGCTGGAGGCGGACACCGCCAACTGGTTGGCCTGGCGCGCGTTGTCGGCGTTCTGCTTGACGGTCGAAGTCAGTTCCTCCATGGAGGCTGCGGTCTCTTCGAGCGAGCTGGCCTGCTCTTCGGTGCGCGACGACAAATCATGGTTGCCCGCCGCGATCTGGCTCGATGCCGTCGCGATGGTGTCGGTGCCCTGGCGCACTTCGCCGACCACCTTGAACAGGCTGTCGTTCATGTCTTTGAGCGCCTGCATCAGCTGGCCGGTTTCGTCCTTGCTGGTCACCGCGATGTCGCTGGTCAGGTCGCCGGCTGCGACCGACTGGGCGATATGCACGGCACGCGACAGCGGCCGGGTGATGCTGCGCGCCAGCAGCCAGGCCAGGACGATGCCCAGGCTCAGCGACAGCCCGCTACAAACGACCAGCAGCATGCTGATATTGGCGCGCAATGCTTCGCTGCGCAGCGCCGCGTCGTCCAGCGCCTTGCGCTCGGTGTCGACCATTTTCTGCACGCCGGCCAGGTAGTCGCGCGAGGTGGGTTCGAACTTCTCATTGAATATGCGGTTGGCGCCTTCCACGTCGCCCGCGATCTTGGCCTTGCTGACCTCCTCGCGCGCGGCCAGGTAGGTCTTGCGAAGCTCGCCCACTTTGGCGAAGAGCTGCTTTTTCTCGGGCGTGTCCATCTGCTGCTCGATGAACTTCTGCAACTCGTTGGTGTCTTTGATCGAGGCCGCCGTGGCCGGCGCGAAATAGGCAATCAGGCTGGAGTCGCTGCTCTTGGCGATGGCCGCGGCGCGCTGCACGCCCCCGGTGGTGTGGCGCAGCCAGTCGGAGCCGGCCCGTTCGGTCTTCATGTTGTTCTGGACCATGTCATCGATCTCACTGCCCAGCTTGCCGAGCTTCAGGACGGCCAGCACACTGCTCGTCACAAACAGGGCCAGGATGATGCCGACCACGATGGCCAGGCGCTTGCCGATCGAAATATTCCCGAGAAACATGATCATGACTCCAAAAAAAAGAAAAGCACCTGCGCGGGTTGCCCACGCGCGAGGTGCGGTTTGACTGTTGCGGGCCGCTCAGGCTGCGGCGGTTGCGGTTGCGTTGTTGATCAGCGCCATGTCGCTGCTGGACATGAGCTTGTCGATGTCGACCAGGATCAGCATGCGCTCGTCCAGCGTGCCCAGGCCTATCAGGTAGTCGGTGTCCAGCACCGACCCCATCTCCGGCGCGGGCCGGATCTGCTCGGGGCTCAGGGTGATCACGTCGGAGACGCTGTCCACCACCATGCCCATCACCCGGCTGGCGATGTTCAGGATGATCACCACCGTGAACTGGTCGTACGTGGGCGTGCCCAGCTTGAACTTGATGCGCATGTCGACGATGGGCACGATGATGCCGCGCAGGTTGACCACGCCCTTGATGTGCTCGGGCGCATTCGCGATACGGGTCACCGTGTCGTAACCGCGCAGTTCCTGCACTTTCTGGATGTCCACGCCGTACTCTTCCTGGCCCAGCGTGAACGCCAGGAACTCCAGCGGCTTGGCGGGCTGCGCCGCGGCAGCCATCATCGCCGCGGGGTTTTGTACGGTACTGCTGCTTGTTGCTGCGTGCATATGCACTCCTTCAAAATCAATGGGGATGGCATGCAAAAGCGTTCCCGTGCATGCCTGCTCCTGTTTATCGGCCGGTGGTACTGAAAACTTAAGTGCTCTCGCGTGTTTTTCCGGCTTTTTTTTGAAACTTGCTAGAAAGTCTCCCAGCTCCCGCCGCCCGCTACCGCCAGGTCGCCGCTGATAGCGACCAGCTTGCGTTTCGGCGCGGCGATGGCCTTGCGGGCCTGGGGCGGCTGCCTGGGCGTTGCGGCCGGGCGAACAACTGAGGCCGCGCGCTGGGGCGCGGCGTGCAGCGCACGCCCGCCGTCCAGCTTGAACACGCTAACCACCTGCAACAGGTTGCCGGCCTGCTCTTGCAAGGAAGAGGCGGCCGCTGCGGCTTCCTCGACCAGCGCGGCATTCTGCTGCGTGACCTGGTCCATCTGCGTGATCGCCTGGTTGATTTGTTCAATGCCGGAGGTCTGTTCCTGGCTGGCCGCGGTGATCTCGGCCATGATGTCGGTCACGCGTTTGACGCTGTCGACAATCTCGTCCATGGTGCGGCCGGCCTGGGCAACCTGGCTGCTGCCTTCTTCGACCTTGCTCACAGAGTCGTCGATCAGGGTCTTGATTTCCTTGGCCGCTGCGGCACTGCGCTGCGCCAGGTTGCGAACTTCAGCAGCCACGACGGCAAAGCCACGGCCTTGTTCACCGGCTCTTGCAGCTTCCACCGCGGCATTCAAGGCCAGGATATTGGTCTGGAAGGCGATGCCATCGATGACGCCGATGATGTCGACGATCTTCCTGGACGACGCATTGATGGCGCCCATAGTGCCGACCACTTCGGCAACCACACTGCCGCCCTTGACCGCGACACCGGAAGCGGAGACGGCCAGTTGGTTGGCTTGCCGTGCGTTGTCGGCGTTCTGCTTGACGGTGCTGGTCAGCTCTTCCATCGAGGCCGCCGTCTCTTCAAGCGAACTCGCCTGCTCTTCGGTGCGCGACGACAAGTCGTGGTTGCCGGCCGCGATCTGGCTGGACGCCGTCGCGATGGTATCGGTGCCGCTGCGAACCTGGCCGACGATGCCGACCAGGCTGTCGTTCATGTCTTTCAGGGCCTGCATCAGCTGGCCGGTCTCGTCCTTGCTGGTCACCTCAATGCGGCTGTTCAGGTCGCCGGAAGCGACGGTTTTTGCCACCTGCACCGCGGCCATCAAGGGGCCCGCCACCGCGCGCGCGATGAACAAGGCCAGCCCCAAGCCCAGGGCGACCGAGCCCACCAGCAGCCCGATGATCCACAGGCGCGAGTTGCCGAACAGAACGCCGCCCAGACGGCTGGCTTCCTGGCCTTCGGCGATGTTGAGGGCCACCATCTTGTCCAGGTAGCCGCTGGCTTCGTCAAACGATTTTTCCGACTTCCCGCGGATCAGCGCCCTGGCTTCGTCCCGCTTGTTCGCGCGGGACAACTCGATCAGCTTGCGGTGTTCCACGAGGTAGGCGTCCCAGTTGAGTTTGAAGCCGTCATAAACTTTTTGCTCTTCCGCCGAAGTAATCAGCTTGACGTAGGCATCGCGGTTTTTTTGAAGGTCGGCGGCCAGAACCGCCAGTTCCTTTTCGTCTTCCGCCATCACCTTGTCGTCGACGGCCGTGACGTGCTGGTACTCCGCGATCCGGAAATCGGAAATATTGGTGTTCATGGCGGAGGCCAGGGCAACCGAGGGCATGAAATTGCTCGCCAGATCTTCGGAGGTCTGATTGACCTTGCCGAGCTGGGCAATGGAAAACACGCCGAGGATGCTGGTCAGCGCCAGCATCAAGAGCGAAAAACCGATTAACTTGACTGAAATCTTGAGATCGTAAAACCAGGCCATGGGATGGCTCCTTCAATGTGCTTTTGCACGTGTACTTGCAATAAATGTGTTCGAGACCGCATGGATGTATTTATGGATGAATCCGGTCCTTCACGTTCAGCGCCGGTGTGGCCGGCGCTGCGGAATCCATTGCTTGCACAAGCCGGCATGCAGGAGCCGGGGTTTCCGTGCCCTGTTTCACGACACGGCCCTCAAGACGGTGGGGCGGGGAGCGGGCGCGGGGGCCGTTGCGGCAACAGGCGCGGGCTTGCGCGCGCGCGGTGCCGGCGGCGCGGGTGCGTCCTCGCGCGCGATCCCCAGCAACTCGCCCAGGCTGCCGCGCAGCCGGTTGATGGCCTGGCTGTGCAACTGGCACACGCGCGACTGGGTCACGTCCAGCACCGCGCCGATTTCGCGCAGGTTCAGCTCTTCCTCGTAATAGAGGCTGAGCAGCAGCTGCTCGCGTTCGGGCATCTGCTCAATGGCTTCGACCAGCTGGCGCCGGAAGTCGCCCTGCAGCAGCCGGGTCAGCGGTTCCTGGCACAGCACGCGGTCGCCGTGGTCCTGGCGGTCCAGGAAGCTGTTTTCGCGGTTCTCGTTGTCGCCGCGGTCGAAGTCTTCGTAGTACACCAGCTGGCTGCCGTGGATTTCCTGCAGCAGGTGCTGGTAGGCCTCCAGCGGCATCTCCAGCGCCTCGGCGATCTCGCGTTCATTGGGCGCGCGGCCGAGCTTTTGCTCCTGCGCGCGCACCGCCTTGGAGACGCCGCGCGAGGACTTGCGCAGGCCGCGCGAGACCCAGTCGTTGGCGCGCAGCTCGTCCAGCATGGCGCCGCGTATGCGCTGGCTCGCGTAGGTTTCGAATTTCGCGCCCTGGTCGTCCTGGTATTTTTCGGCCGCGTCCAGCAGGCCCATCATGCCGACCTGTATCAGGTCGTCCAGTTCCACGCTGGCCGGCAGCTTGGCGATCAGCTGCAGCGCCAGCCGGCGCACCAGCGGCGCGTGCTGGGCCAGCAGCTCCGAGGGGCCGGAATGGTCCATTTTTCCCTGGGGTGTGTACATGGCGGATTCCTCCTGCTTTTCAAACGGTCGTGGATCTCAGGCGCCGGCGGCCGCCGGGGACAATTCCCGGCGCGCACAAGCGGCCTGGGGCGCATCGGGCAAGGCGGGCCTTGAACCTTCAGGCGGCGCCGCCGGCCAGCGCAGCAGGTTCGCGGCGAGCCGGTCGACGTCCAGCGCGGCCGGGCTTCCGGGGAAGGCCTCGACCACGCTCATGTTGAGCCAGCGCGCCTGTGCCAGCTGCACGTCGTCGCGTATGCAGCCGGCCGGCTCCAGCGACAGCGTGAGGTAGCTTTTCGCGACGCTGGCCAGGTTGGCCAGGATGCGGCCGGCGTCGTTCGCGTTGGCCGCGCGGTTGACCAGCACGCGCATGCGCGCCAGCGAATGCGCCTGCTGCAGGCGCTTGATGCAGGCATAGGCGGCCGTGATGGTTTCCACTTGCGGCCGCAGCACCACCACCAGCTCGTCGGCCTGGGCGGCCAGCGGCGACAGCCTGCCGTCCGCGTCCAGCCGCGCATCGACCAGCACCAGCCGGCCCCGGCTGCGGACATAAGGTTCCGAAGCATGGTCGCGCTCGTCGAGCAGGCGCACGTCCTGGCCCAGCCGGCCCAGCGCCGCCGCGAGGTTCATCGCGACGCTGCTCACGCCCACGCCGGGCGCGCCGCCGACAAAGGCGAGCAGCCGCCCCGGGCTGTTCGCCATCAGGCGCCTGAGCCCGTCCGCCTGGTCGGTGACCGGTGTTTTCACTGCGCCGTCCTCAGGTTCTTGCCGTGGGCACGCGAGACAGGGAGGGCTGCGCCGGCACGGCGACACCGTCGGTCTCAAAGGCATCGAGCAGCACCAGCAGCTTGCCCACGCCATCCAGCAGCACCGGGGCCGGCACCGGGCGGCCCGGCCGCACGGAGCGCCCGGCCAGCTGCGCCAGCGCCTTGCGGGCCGTGTCCGCCCACCCGTCCTGCAGGCCTTGCAGCAGGAAGACGGTGGTGCAGGCCTGGCCGGCGATCATGCGGCGCGCCGGCAGCGCGGCCGCGTCGAGCTGGGCAATGCCCTGCCCCAGCAGTTTGAAATAGGGTTCGGCGGCGCTGCGCCAGGCGGGCCACTGCGCCATCAGCTGCGCCGGGGCGTGCACGCCCCTGCCGGCCAGCACATAGCTGTGCGCCAGCACCTTGCCGGTGGCGGCGTCGACCATGCGCCTGACCACGCAGCGCAGCACCGGCAAAGGCGCCTGCGTGCCGGGGGCGATGTCGTCCACGGCCGGGCGCAGGCTGACCTGCGCCTCGGCCACCGACATCAGCGCGGATTTCTTGCGGTAGACGACGGGCCGGGCCGCGCCGAAGGCCAGGCCGGCGGACAGCTTGCCCAGCGTGCCGCGCGCGCCGGTGGCCGGGTCGATGATGCGAAGCGCCGAGCCGCCGCAGGCGGCCCAGTGGCGGCCCTCGTGCTGCCACTGCAGGACCAGCGCGGCATCGGGAACCCGCGCGAACAGCTGGACCACGGTTTTGTCCAGCGCCTGCTTCAGGGCCAGGCGGCCGGGTTCCAGTGCATCCGTCTGTCCCGGCACGGCCAGGTGTTGCAGCGGCGCCGCGAAGGGCTGGCCGGTGCGGTCCGACAGCAGCAGCGTGGCGGCCAGCATGCGCGCGTCGGCGCCTTGCTGCGTGCCTGGCTGGGGCGCCAGGCGGGTCTCCCCGGTCACGGCCAGCACGTAGTCGCCGCACAGGGCGGCGCTGTCGGCCGCGGCCTGGGACAGCAGGGCCTGCGCCACGCCGTGCTCGCTCTGCGCATTGCCCGCGCCCAGCGTGCCGGAGAGCTGGCGCCAGAGCACGCGGGTCTCGTCAAAACCGATGCCGCCCTGCGACAGCGCGGCTGCATTCGACGCAAGCTCCTGCGCGTTGTGCGTCAGCGCCTTGATCAGTTGCTGGCACTGCGCGCGCAGGCGTTCGCTGACGGCCTCGGCCTCGGCCGCCGCGGCCTGCGCCTGGCCGCCTTCCAGCGCGGGTTTGTCTTCGAGGTCGGACTCGCCGGGCACAAACAGCGAACTGCGGCTTCCGGCCTGGAACACGCTGTCGACCAATGCCTTGCCGTCGGCCAGCACCAGGTGCTCGGGGACTTTCTGGCCGCTGCAGACGTAGTGCACCGGCAACTGATGGCGTATCGCCATGTCGATCAGCGCGCCGGGGTGCGTGGACTCGTCGACCTTGGTGAAGATGCAGCCCGCCAGGTCCCAGCCGCTGTCCGCATGGTCGCCGTGGCGGTAGGCACGCACCACCTCATTGAGGGTGTCGCCGTGGCTGGAGGCGTTGAGCAGCAGCAGGCGCTTGACCGGGCGGTTCGCGCCGCACAGCATCGCGATCTGCTCGGAGACGGCGCGGTCGCGCTGGCTCATGCCCACGGTGTCTATCAGCACCATGTGTTTGTCGCGCAGGCTCGCCAGCACGCGGTCCAGGTCGGCCGCGTCCTTCACCGCATGCACCGACACGCCCAGGATCTGGCCGTAGATGCGCAACTGCTCGTAAGCGCCTATGCGGTAGCTGTCGGTGGTGACCAGCGCGAGCTTGTCGGCGCCGAAGCGCATCACGCAGCGCGCCGCGAGCTTGGCGGTGGTGGTGGTCTTGCCGACGCCGGTCGGCCCCATCAGGGCGTAGACGCCGCCCTGGTCCATCAGCGCGTCTTCGTCTTCCAGCAAGGGCATGCGGCGCGCCAGCTCGGCCTTGGCGTAGTCCATGCCGGCGGCGTGGTTCTGGCCCGTGGGCAGGTCCTGCAGGACTTCCTTGGCCAGGCGCGCGCTGAAGCCCGCGCCCAGCAGCGTGCGCAGCAAATGGCCGCGCACCGGGTCGCGCCGCTGCTTGTCGTTCCAGGCCATGCCGGCCAGTTGTTCTTCAATCATGCCGCGCATGGAATGGATTTCACGCAGCACCGCATCGCCGCCCGGGGCGGGAGCCGGCGCCGGAACCGGCGCGGGTGTGGGCGCGGGTGCGGGCACGGCAGCGCGCAAGGCCGGTGCCGCGATCACAGGTGCGGGTGCGCGCGCCGGTGGCGGCGCGGGCAGGTCCAGGGTCGCCACGACCTGCACGCCCTCGGCCGTCACGTGGCTGGACAGCACCACGGCATCGGGGCCGAGTTTTTCGCGCACCAGGCGCAGCGCCTCGCGGCTCGAAGGCGCGGCGAACTGCCAGGTTGCGATGGCCGTGCTCACGGCGGCGGCGCTTGTTGTCATGCGGGTGTTCAAGATTTGGCTCCAATGGTGGCGGTCACTTTGATGGTGCGGGTGTCGGGTATTTCAGCGTGCGACAGCACCTTGAGGTCGGGCAGGCTGCGGCGCAGGAAGCGCGCCAGCAGCACGCGCAGCGGGTGCTGCACCACCAGCACCGGGGCCAGCCCCAGTTGCGACTGGCGTTCCATGGCCTGCTGGGCTTCGCGCAGCAGGCTGTCGGCCAGCCCCGGCTCCAGGCCGTTGCTGTTGCTCAGCGCCTGCAGCAGCACGCGGTCGAGCGAGCTGTCCAGGCCTATGACCTGCAGCGCCTCGTTGCCCGGGAAAATATGCTGGACGATGGCGCGCGACAGCGCCAGGCGTATCAGCGACGTCAGCTCCGTGGTGTCGCTCACCGTGGGCGCGTTTTCGGCCAGCACGTCGAGGATGGTGCGCATGTCGCGTATCGGCACGCTTTCGTCCAGCAGGTTCTGCAGCACCTTTTGCAGCGTCGTGAGCGACAGGGTCTTGGGCACCAGGTCCTGCACCAGCATCGGCGATTCCTTGCCGATGCGGTCCAGCAGCTGCTGCACTTCCTGCCGGCCCAGCAGCTCGGCCGCGTGCGCGTGGATCAGGTGGTTCAGATGCGTCGCCACCACGGTGCTGGCGTCGACCACGGTGTAGCCGTAGATCTGCGCCTGCTCGCGCAGGCCGCTGTCTATCCAGACGGCGGGCAGGCCGAAGGCCGGGTCTTTGGTCGGCGTGCCCGGCAGCGAGGAACTCACCTGCCCGGGGTTGATGGCCATCCACTGGCCCGGGTAGGCTTCGCCCTGGCCGACCTGCACGCCCTTGAGCTTGACGACATAGACGTTGGGCTTGATTTCGAGGTTGTCGCGGATGTGCACCACCGGCACCAGGAAGCCGATGTCCTGCGCGAACTTCTTGCGTATGCTTTTGATGCGGCCCAGCAGCTCGCCGTTCTGGCTTTTGTCCACCAGCGAGATCAGCCGGTAGCCGACCTCCAGGCCCAGCGGGTCGACCAGCGCCACGTCGTCCCAGGTGGCTTCCTGCGACTCGGCCGCCACCGGCGCCGGGGGCGGCTCGGCCTTCGCGGCCCCGCCGGCGGCGTTGCGCCGCTGCACGCGGCGCCCCAGCCAGATCAGGCCGCCGGCGATGATCAGGAAGGCCAGGTTGGGCATGCCGGGGATCAGGCCCATCAGGCCGATCACGCCGGCCGTGAGGAACAGCACCTGCGGATTCGCGAAGAGCTGGCCGGTCAGCTGGCCGCCCACGTCCTCGTTGGTGGTGACGCGCGAGACGATGACGCCGGCCGCCGTGGAAATCACCAGCGCCGGGATCTGCGCGACCAGGCCGTCGCCGATGGCCAGCAGCGTGTAGGTGGTCACCGCCGAGCTGAAATCGAGACCGTGCTGCGCCATGCCGACGATCAGCCCGCCGACGATGTTGATCACCAGGATCAGCAGGCCGGCCACCGCGTCGCCGCGCACGAACTTGCTGGCGCCGTCCATGGAGCCGTAGAAGTCGGCTTCCTGCGCCACTTCGGCGCGGCGCTGGCGCGCCACGTCTTCGCCGATCAGGCCGGCGTTCAGGTCGGCGTCGATGGCCATCTGCTTGCCCGGCATCGCGTCCAGCGTGAAGCGCGCGCCCACCTCGGCGATGCGGCCCGCGCCCTTGGTGATGACCATGAAGT
This sequence comes from Polaromonas sp. YR568, assembly GCF_943369415.1. GTDB lineage: Bacteria > Pseudomonadota > Gammaproteobacteria > Burkholderiales > Burkholderiaceae_C > Polaromonas. The sequence goes on along the minus strand of NZ_CALRNF020000033.1, from coordinate 57,983 downwards.
TGATCACCACCAGGATGATGAAGACCATCACGCCGACGGCGAAGTTGCCGCCGACCAGGAAGTGGCCGAAGGCCTCGATCACCTTGCCGGCGGCGTCAGGCCCGGTGTGGCCTTCCATCAGCACCACGCGGGTGGAGGCCACGTTCAGCGACAGGCGCAGCAGCGTGGTGAACAGCAGCACCGACGGGAAGGCCGCGAAATCCAGCGCCTTCATCGTGTACATGCTGACCAGCAGCACCATGATGGACAGCGCGATGTTGAAGGTGAACAGCAAATCCAGCAGGAAGGGCGGCAGCGGCAGCACCATCATCGCCAGGATCAGGATGATCAGCACCGGGCCGACCAGGCCCTTGCCCTGGTTGCCCGCCATCATCTGCCGCGGCAGGCGCATCAGTGCGGCGAAGTTCATGCGGCGTTTCCTGTGGGTTCTGTCGCGCCCGTGAGGGCAAGCGGGTCAAGGGAGTCGGGCACCGGCAGGTCGCGCGGCGTGCGCGGCGTGGCGCCGCCTTCGGCCGCGCGCTGCAGCTGGTAGGCCCAGGCCAGCACTTCGGCCACGGCCGCGTAGAGGGCCGCGGGGATTTCGTCGCCGAGCTTGGTGTGGCGGTAGAGCGCGCGCGTCAGCGGCGGCGCTTCCAGCACCGGGATCTTGTGTTCCTCGGCCATGGCGCGTATGCGCAGCGCCACCAGGTCGGTGCCCTTGGCGATGACGCGCGGCGCGCGCATGTCCTTGTCGCTGTACTTCAGGGCGACAGCGAAGTGCGTCGGGTTGGTGACGATGATGTCGGCCTTGGGCACCTCGGACATCATGCGGCGCTTGGCCATCTGTTGCTGCTGCCGGCGAATCTGCGCCTTGATGTGCGGGTCGCCCTCGCTTTCCTTGTTTTCCTGGCGCAGGTCCTCGCGCGACATGCGCAGCTTGCGGGCATGGCTCCACAGCTGGTAGGGCACGTCGATGCCGGCCACCAGCAGCAGCGAGGCGATGATGAGCGCGCAGCTGCCGGCCACCAGGTGCAGGGTGTGCGGCAGCGCGGCGCGCGAAGATTCGCTCAGCAGCGCCATGATGGCGTTGAGGTCGTCCATGATGACCCACCAGGCGACGCCGCCGACCAGCAGCGACTTGATGATGGTCTTGACCAGCTCGGCCAGCGACTCGAAGGAGAACATGCGGCCTATGCCGGCGATGGGATTGAGCTTGGAGAAATTCGGCGCCAGCGATTTGCCCGACAGCAGCCAGCCGCCCAGCATCATGGGCGCGACCAGCGCGGCCACCAGCATCAGCATCAGCACCGGCATCAGCGCCTGCATCGCGTGCAGCACCGCCCCGCCGGCCTGGTTCATCATGTGCGAAGGGTCAAAGGCCGAGGCGCGCTCGAACTGCAGGCCGTTTCGCAGCGCGCTGTCGAAGTGCGCGCCCATCATCTCGCCCAGGGTCCACACCCCGCCCACGCCCGTGCTCAGCATGACAAAGGTGACCAGCTCCCGCGACCGCGCGACCTGCCCCTCCTCGCGCGCCTTTTCCAGGCGCCGGGGCGAGGCCGGTTCGGTTTTTTCGAGATCACTTTCTTCCGACATCAATGCTCCGCGGCGTCGGGCGCAAAGGGCGCCCTGTCAGAAGAATTATTGGGGGGAGGGGTGAAAACCGATGCCGCAAACAAACCGGGGATAGGCCTGTACTTTGGGCAATAAGGGGGTGGGCGGAATGCCCGGAGAGGGGGGATTGGAGCGCAGCGGAACACACCGTTCGCCCTGAGCCTGTCGAAGGGCTTCGACAGGCTCAGCCCGAACGGGGAATGGATTCAGCCCGAACGGGGAATGGGCTCAGCCCGAACGGGGAATGGATTCAGCCCGAACGGTGCGAGGGTTTCCGAGCGGCTCCGGGGCTCAGAAGCCCAGGCTGGCCAGCAGGTCGTCCACCTGGTCCTGGCCGTCGACCGCGTCGGGGACGCCGGTCTTGATCTGCGGGCCGTTGAGCAGGCCCTGGGTGGCCTCCTGGCGTTTTTCGGGAGGCGCGTTGTCGATCAGTAGCTGCAGCAGCTGCGTCTCCATGTCCTTGATCACGTCCATCATCTTCTTGATGACCTGGCCGGTCAGGTCCTGGAAGTCCTGCGCCATCATGATCTCCATGAGCTGCGCATTGGTGGCGCTGGTCTGCACCGGGGTGTCGGCCAGGTAGCCGCGCGTGTCCTTGACGAGCTCGCGCGCGTCGTCCAGTTCCAGCGGGCTGGCGAACCAGACGTCCCAGCGCTTGCCGAGCGCCACCGCCTGCTTGGACAGGCTTTCCTGGATGGGCTGGGCCACGTCGATGGCGTTGAGCGCCCTTTCAGCGGCGCGCTCGGTCATCTGCGCCACATAGCTCAGGCGGTCGCGCGCGTCGGGAATCGCTTCGGCGGCGCGGGCGATGCCCTTGTCCAGGCCCAGCTCGCGCATGCCTTCGCGCATCTGGCGCGTCAGGTGGCCGATGCGGTTGACCAGCTGTTCGGCCGAGTTGCCCATGGGGGCGGCCGGGTGAAGGGCCGCGGGGGTATGTGCTTCTTGCGGCATGTCAGGCACCTTCTTTTTCGATCTTCTCAAAGATCTTGTTGATCTTTTCCTCGAGCGTGACGGCGGTGAAGGGCTTGACCACATAGCCGTTGGCGCCCGCCTGGGCGGCGGCGATGATGTTTTCCTTCTTCGCCTCGGCCGTCACCATCAGCACCGGCAGCTTGGCGAACTTCGGGTCGGCGCGTATGGCCTGCAGCATGGCCAGGCCGTCCATATTGGGCATGTTCCAGTCGGACACCACAAAGCCGTAGTTGCCGGCCTTGACCTTGTCCAGACCCGCGGCGCCGTCTTCGGCCTCGTCGACGTTGACGAACTCCAGTTCCTTGAGCAGATTGCGAACAATCCGGCGCATGGTCGGGAAGTCATCCACGACCAGAATTTTGATGTTTTTATCAACCACACTTCACTCCAGTTTCACAATCGAACTCTCAAACACATGTCATCCGGAAAGCGCCTTGATGAAAATGCGCCGGCCGGAAGCCCCCAAAAAAATCCTTACACCCGGTTGGCCCGTTCCCCGAAGGAGCGCAGGTGGGCCAGCACGCGGTGGCTTATTTCCTGCAGCGGCACCACCTCGTCCACCGCGCCCAGGGCGATTGCCTCGCGCGGCATGCCGAACACCACGCAGCTGGCCTCGTCCTGCGCCAGCGTGTGCGCGCCGGCCTGGTGCATGCGCAGCAGGCCCTCGGCGCCGTCGCGGCCCATGCCGGTCAGGATCACGCCGATGGCGTTCTTGCCCGCATGGCGCGCGGCCGAATCGAACAGCACGTCCACCGACGGCCGGTGCCGGTTCACCGGCGGCTCCTGGTCGACCTGGGCGACGTAATTGGCGCCGCTGCGCGTGAGCGACAAATGGAAACCGCCCGGCGCGATGTAGGCGTGGCCGGGCAGCACCCGCTCGCCGTGCACCGCCTCGGACACCGAGATGCGGCACAGGCCGTTCAGGCGCTGCGCGAAGGAATTGGTAAAGCCCGCCGGCATGTGCTGGGCGATCAGGATGGCCGGGCTGTCCGGCGGCAGCGGCTGCAGCACTTCGCGTATGGCTTCGGTGCCGCCCGTGGAGGCGCCGATGATGATGAGTTTTTCCGTGCTCAGCAGCGGGCTGTGCAGCATGGGCGCATGGCCGTCACCCGCGCCGCCCACGCCATTGGGCGCGGGGCGCCGGGCCGGCAGCAGCTTGGCCGAGGCCGCCACGCGGATCTTGCCGGCGATCAGGTCGGTATAGGACAGCAGGCCGTCGCGTATGCCCAGGCGCGGCTTGGTCACGAAGTCGATGGCGCCCAGCTCCAGCGCGCGCAGCGCCGCTTCCGAGCCGCGCTCGGTCAGCGAGGACACCATGACCACCGGCATGGGCCGCAGCCGCATGAGTTTTTCGAGGAATTCCAGGCCGTCCATGCGCGGCATTTCCACGTCCAGCGTCATCACGTCGGGGTTGTGCTGCTTGACCAGGTCGCGCGCGACCAGCGGGTCGGAGGCCGTGGCCACCACCACCATGTCGGGCTGGCTGTTGATGATCTCGGTCATCAGGCTGCGAATCAGCGCCGAGTCGTCGACGCACAACACCTTGATCTTGTTCGTGCTCATAGGGCCCACGCATTCCTGTTGGCCGCATCGCGCGCCTGTTTGACGTCAAAAATCTCGACATTGGCGCGCCGGGGCGCGGGCTTGCAGAGCGTGGCGGCCAGCGCCTGCTCCTCGTTCTGCACCATGACGGCGTCGTCCTGCTGGCGCAGCTTGCGCATGGTGACCTTGCCGGTCACCGGGAAGTAGTTGATGCGCCGCGGGTAGTTGCCGCGCAGGTCCTGGGCGGCCACCCGCACCTGCTCCATCTGCAGGTAGCGCAGCACGAAGTCGGCATTGCGCTCGCCGATGTTGAGCAGCGTCATGTTGGCCAGCACCGCGCCGCCGCCGAACACCTTGGCCTCCAGGCGCTCGCGCCGGGCGCCGGCCTTGAACAGTTCGTTGAGCAGCATTTCCATCGCATAGGCGCCGTAGCGCATGGAGGCGGCCGCGTCGCGCGAGGACGGGTCCGCGTCTTCGGGCAGCATGAAATGGTTCATGCCGCCTATGCCGGCCATGGTGTCGCGCACGCAGGCCGACACGCAGGAGCCCAGCACCGTCGTCAGCACCATGTCCTTGGAGGTCACGAAATACTCGCCCGGCAGCAGCTTGACCGCCGAGATGCCGAACTCGCGGTCGAAGTAATGATGGGTGGCCATCGTCTCGCGGTGCGCGGGTGTCATGGGGCGGCCTTCACCTTGTGGACCAGCTCGTACACCGTCTGGCCCTTCAGGCGCAGGATGTCGTTGGCGAAGGAAAAATTCTCGGAGTGCCCGGCGAACAGCAGGCCGTGCGGCTTCATCAGCGGCGCAAAGCGCTGCAGGATCAGCGCCTGCGTGGGCTTGTCGAAATAAATCATCACGTTGCGGCAGAAAATCGCGTCGAAGGGCTCGCGCAGCGCCCACTTGGCGTCCAGCAGGTTGAGCTGCTCGAACTTCACCATGGCCGCGACCTCGGGCCGTATGCGCACCTTGCCGGCCTGGGCGCCCGCCCCTTTGAGGAAAAAGCGCTTGAGCCGCGCCGGCGAAAGCTTGCTGACCTGCTCCAGGGTGAACACGCCCGTGGCCGCCTTGGCCAGCACCTGGGTGTCGATGTCGGTGCCGATCACGCTGGCCGCGCTCGCGGCGCGATCGCCCAGCGCCTCGATCAGCGTCATGGCGATGGAATACGGCTCCTCGCCGGTCGAGGCGGCCGAGCACCAGACCGTCATCGGCTGCGGGCACTTTTTGGCATGCTCGGCCAGCACCGGGAAATGGTGGGCTTCGCGGAAGAAGGCCGTCAGGTTGGTGGTCAGCGCATTGGTGAACTGCTGCCATTCGTCGCCGTTCGGGTCGGCTTCGAGGAAATTCAGGTAGGTCGAGAACTCGGTCAGCCGCAGCTCGCGCAGGCGCCGCGCCAGGCGGCTGTACACCATCTGGCGCTTCTGCGCGCTCAGGGCGATGCCGGCCCGCTGGTGGATCAGCGTGCGGATTTTCGAAAAATCATGGTCCGTCAGGAGGAAATCCGGACCGGCCGACGAAGCCATGGCGCCATGCAGTGGAGTATTCATAGGTTTTCAGTTCATCGCGCGCAAAAAAAGCGCGCCTTGTGCATCAGGCTATGACACAGATACTTCAATGTACAAAGACAGCGGCCTGGGCCATGGGCCGAAAAACACGAGAAAAGCCCCGCTTCTCTGGGTATGGCCGGGTGATGGGGTCGGGCAGGGGTTAGGCTTGGCAAAAAAGCGGCGGTAAGGAGCTGTCCAGAAACCCAGCGAAGCGGTCCTGGCTAGGCGTGACGCCGCAGACAGTGCTAGGGCCTGCTAACGCCACCAATGCAAATGCGAATGGGGTGAGAAAGGCGCCAATCAAGGCGCGCGACGACGCCCAGACCGGGCGTCTGGGCTAGGAGCGCAACGCCGAGTGGCGCCTTTCTCACCCCATTCCCTCCGGGTTGCGATCAAAAAGGCCTTGCGCGGCGTTGCAAAGCCTTGACGGGGATTACCCCGCCTGCGTTTTGCGCCTTGCTCAAGGCCTTTTTGACTCGCAACGCATCTTGCATTGGTGGCGTTAGCAGGCCCTTGCACGGCAAGGCGGCCACAACAACGCCAGGAGGGTTTCTGGGCAGCTCAGGGCGCTAGAGAGAAACCGTGTGGGCCCAGGCCAGTGCCGCCACATGCGCCTGGTTGACCCGCGTGGAGGTCAGCATCAAGGTTTCGGCCAGTTCGGCGGCGCGGCCTTCGGGCTGCTCGCAGGCCTCGACCAGCGTCAGGAAGGGGCCGAACACGCCTTCGCGGTGCAGCAAGGCCTGCGCCACGGTGTCGGGCAGCACGATCTCGCTGATCACCTTTTCCAGCGGGATGCCCAGCAGCTGGTCCAGCAGCGAGAACATGCCGACGAAGAACAGGTGCTCGGCATCGGCGCGCGGCAGCAGGTCCTTGCCCAGCAGCTCGGCAAAGCGGCCGCGGATGATGGCGGCCTGCAGCAGGGCCTGTGAATAGCCCTTGGTGTTGGTGGTGGCCAGCAGCACCGACAGCCAGCGGAACAGCGGGTTGTAGCCCATCATGGTCACCGCGTGGCGCAGCGATTCGATCTCGACCTCGATGCCGAAAGCCGGGGAATTGATGTAGCGGAACAGCTTGTACGACAGCGCCGCGTCGCGCTTGAGCACGTTTTCGAGCAGGCGCACGTCGGCGTTGTCCTGCACCATCTGCATCAGCTGCAGGATGAAAACACCCTGCGGGCTCAGGGCCGTGCCGGCATTTTCGGGGCGCGGGGTGGTGCACAGCGTCGGAAAGAAGCCGCCCACGCCCAGCGGGACGCAGGCGTCGAACTCGCGCCAGCCCGGGAAAGTCTTGATGACCACCGACAGCGGCGGCTCGGCGTGTTTGGCCAGCGCGACGATGGCCGCGAAGTCCGGGTGCCCGTGCGGCAGCTCTATATGGGTGGCCAGCGGCACCAGCGTCTCGGCATGCAATTCCATGAAAGCCAGGTCCGCGCCGCGCAGGGCCAGGCGAAAGCCCTGCTCGCGCATGGACGCCATGCCGGTGGCGCTCTCCTCCGACAGGTCCGCGCAGTCCAGCATCAGCACCGCGCCCCGGGGCACCTTCTCGACGGAGATGCCGCCCGAGGGAATGCCGCGCTCGGCGTCCAGGAACAGCAAGCCCAGCTCGCCCGGCGGGATGCGCTCATTCGCAAAGGCCAGCAGCTGCCGCACATCCTCCAGGTCGCTGGAAGGAGGCAGCCCGCGCCAGGCCAGCTTGTAGCCGGACACGTGTTGTTTGGGGTCCATCAGCGGGGCTCGGACGAGGTATTTGTTTTCTGGCATGGCGAATTGACCGATGTTGTGGCGAAGCGTGTCTCGTGGGGTTACCGGGTGGCGCCGGCCTGTGCTCTGGTTTTTCGCAGCCGTTTCCCGCCCGCCGGCCGGCTGGGGGCCGGGCGGCAACAGGAAAGGGCTGCCCGGCGTCGCCGCACAGAAGGCGGCTCGCCGGCCATAGTCTTGAATCAGGACGGCCTTTGAACACACTGTAAGGAGGCCGGCCGCGGCCGGTTCCCCCAAACAGGCGGGGAATCGCCGCTTTGTTCGCCGGATTGGGGTTTTGGCGGGCTGGTGTATCAAGCCGGGAACCGTTAGGCTGGCACCGTACCGGGATCTGTTACGCGGGCCTCCTCCTCCTGTCAATCCCCGGCCCTGCCGCCAAACGCAAGAAAGACCATGAACCATGGACAAGCGGCTGCCCTTTTATGTCTGGTGGATTGGTGCCGCCGGCATCCTTCTCTCCGCGCTGGTCTGGGTGTTTTTTGCCATCCAGATCCGGGAGGAACAGGAAGAGGCCATACGCGCCCAGGCCCAGCACAACATCAACCTCGCCGTCATTTTTGCCGAACAGGCCATCGCCACCGTGGAAGACGTGGACGGCCTGCTGCTGGACATGCGCCGCATCTATGCCGGAAAAGGGCGGGCCACGCGGCTGGACGAGGTGCCCACGCCCCTGGCCCTCACGGCGAGGGCCCTGGTCTACCGCGCCATCCTCGACAAGGACGGCAAGGTGGTGGTGGGGCTGGCGCTGCCCGACGGGGCCGACCTGGCCGCGCGCGAATACTTCAAGCTGCAGCAAGCCGCCACCACCGACAAGCTGGTGGTGGGCAACGCCGTGGTCGGCTGGACCACCGGCCGCCAGACCGTGCACATCAGCCGGCGCATCACCAACCCCGACGGCAGCTTCGGCGGCGTGGTCGTGGTCGGCCTGGACCCGAACATCTTCACCGAGCTCTACAAAAAAGTCGACATGGGCGACAACGGCCATATCGCCTTTGTCGGCTTTGACGGCCAGCTGCGCGCGCGGCGCCTGGGCGAGAGCGCGAGCTTCGGCGGCGACGCCTCCGGCAACCTCAACCTGCGCAAGATCCTCGCCGAAAAAGACCGGACGCCCAGCGGCAGCCTGCTGGGACCCAGCGGCGTCGACGGCGTCTCGCGCGTGATCGCCTTCAAGATCATCCCGTCCCTGGCCATGGTCGTCATCGTCGCCACCACCTCGGAAGAGGCGCTGGAAGCCGCAGCCGAACGCGCCGGGCACTACACCAGCATCGCCATAGGCGCGACCGCGCTGCTGCTGATGCTGGCCGCCGCGCTCTCGGCCGTCTTCACCCACCAGCACAAACACACGCGCCAGATCGAAACCCTGAACCACAGCCTGGAGCAGCGCATAGAAGCCCGCACCCGCGACCTGCAGGAAGCCAACCAGCGGCTCGAAGCGTTTTCGTATTCGGTGTCGCACGACCTGCGCGGGCCCCTGACCACGATAGACGGCTTCAGCGGCCTGCTGCTGCGCCGCAAGTCACTGCAGGACGACCAGCCTTCGCTCTCGCTGGTAGGGCGCATCCGCAACGGCGTCGGCCAGATGACGCTGCTGATAGACGGCCTGCTCTCCCTCGCCACCCTGGCCCGCGGCCAGGTGCACCGCGAGCCCGTCAACCTCAGCATCATCGCCAGGGCCGTGATCAAACAGCACACCGACGCCGATGCGCAACGCGTCGTCGAAGTCCACATCCAGGACAACATGGTGGTGCAAGCCGACAGCCGCCTGATGACCTCCGTCCTCACCAACCTCATCGCCAACGCCTGGAAGTTCAGCGCCGGCACGCCCGCGCCGCGCATCGAGGTCGGCAGCCAGGCGGGCGCGGACGGCAAGACGGTCTTTTTTGTGCGCGACAACGGCGCGGGTTTCGACATGGCCCATGCCGGCAAGCTGTTCCAGGTGTTTGAGCGGCTGCATTCGTCATCGCAATTTGAAGGCACCGGGATTGGGCTGGCCACCGTCAAGCAGGTGATTGAGATGCATCATGGGGAGGTTTGGGCTGAGAGTGCGCCTGGTGCAGGCGCGAGCTTTTATTTCACGATTGGAGGAGAAGAGGTGTGAGGCCGGGTCTTGCGCCGGCCTTCGCGCCCTCGCCCTCTGCATAGGGTTGCTGGCCGGGTCTCGCCCCGGCGGGCGACATACTTTTCTTTGCTTCGCCAAAGAAAAGTACGCAAAAGAAAGGCGACCCTGGTTGCTGCGTCCCTCCGCTTCGCTGCGGGCAACCTGCGGTGCTCGGTTCAGGCGGGGTCTCGCTAAACTCGCTGCGTTTCACTCCGCTCAGACAACGCGATCCCTGATCCGCCTGAACCTGCGCTCCTCGGCGCATCCACAAGGGGCAATCGGGAGCGGGGTCGGGAGCGGGGGCGGGGACAAAAGGTGGCAGAGCAAGAGCCGCCCGCGATGTGGTGGCCATGAATTTACTCCCTCTCCCTCTGGGAGAGGGCAGGGGCTGAGCGCTGCGGCTCCAGATGCGCCTGCGCGCATCTGGACAGCGCGAAGAAGCCCAGGCTCAGCCTGGGCTGCGGTCTGCAAGACAGGGCCGTCGGCGGTTGATGTGTTGCTGCGGGTGCGAAAGCTGCTGGCCCTCACCCTAACCCTCTCCCAGAGGGAGAGGGGACAAGAAGGAAGACAAATACGGGTTTCTGTCTTCGGCTGTTGGCTGTTCGGTATTCCTTGTCCCCGCTCCCACCCCTTGTGGATGCGCCGAGGAGCGCAGGGCCAGACGGTTCAGGGCAAAAACTTGTTTGAGCCGCAGGCGAGTTGTTTTTGACCCCGTCTGGACCGAGCACCGCAGGTTGCCCGTAGCGCAGCGGAGGGACGCAGCAACCAGGGTCGCCTTTTTTTGCTTACTTTTTTTGGCGAAGCAAAAAAAGTGAGTCGCATGCCGGGCGACCCCGGCCAGCAAGCCCCAGCAGCAAGCGCACCGCCGGAACAGGCAAGGCTTCGACAAGCTCAGCCCGAACGGGGGGGGTAAGGGGAAAGCGGAAACTACCCCTTAGCCACCTTCACTGGCCGCGTCCAGTTAGGCAAACTGACCTGCTTGCCACGCGCAACGCTAAGCGAACCAGCCGGCGTACTCTTGGTAATGGTAGACCCGCCGCCGACAGTGCCGCCGGCGCCAATAGTCACAGGCGCCACCAACACACAGTTGCTGCCGATGTGCACATCGGCTTCTATCACCGTGCGGTGCTTGTTGGCGCCGTCATAGTTCGCGGTGATGCTGCCGGCGCCGTAGTTGACGCGCTCACCGACGGTGGCGTCGCCGAGGTAGGCCAGGTGGTTGGCTTTGGCGCCTTTGGCCAGGGTGGAATTTTTGACCTCGACAAAATTGCCGATGTGCACTTCGGCGCCCAGTTGTGCGCCGGGACGCAGGCGTGCAAACGGGCCGATGAGGGCGCCTTCGCCGACCTGCACGCCGAGCTTTTCGCCGTCGATGTGGGTGAAGGGGTGGATCACGGCACCGGCGGCGATGGCGCAGTTGGCGATCACGCAGTTGGCGCCTATGCGCACGCCATTGCCCAGGCTGACCGTGCCTTCAAACACGCAGTTCACGTCGATCTCTACGTCCTGGCCGCAGCTGAGCGTGCCGCGCACGTCGAGGCGCGCCGGGTCGGCCAGGCGCACGCCCTGCTCCATCAGGGCGACGGCCAGGCGGCTTTGGTGGACGCGTTCGAGTTCAGCCAGTTGCACCGGGCTGTTGACGCCGGCCACCTGGGCGGCGTCGGTGATCTGGTGGGCCACGACGGCCACGCCGTCGGCGACGGCGAACTTCACGATGTCGGTGAGGTAGTACTCGCCCTGGGCGTTCTTGTTGTCGAGCCGGGCCAGCCAGGCGCGCAAGAGGCGCGTGGGCACGGCCATGATGCCGCTGTAGATTTCGCGGATCTCGCGCTGGGCGGCGCTCGCGTCCTTGTGCTCGACGATGGCCCTGACCTGCGAGGAAGCCTCAGCGCCGGCCCGCAAGGGCTCGGAGGCGTGCGCTTGCACGCGCACGATGCGGCCGTAACCCGTGGGGTCGGCCATGCTGAGCGTGAGCAGCGCCAGGCGCTGGCCGTCGCACTGGGCGATCAGGGCCTGCAGCGTGGCGGCCTGGGTCAGCGGCACGTCGCCGGAGAGCACCAGCGTGACGCCGTCGTCGGCCAGCAGGGGCAGGGCCTGCTGCACCGCGTGGCCGGTGCCCAGCTGCGGCTCCTGGCGCGCAAATTCGAGGCCCAGCCCTGAACCGGCCTGGGTGAAGCGGGCGCAGGCGGCTTCGACTTGTTCCGCGCCGTGGCCGGTGATGACGACCGCCTTGCGCGCCGACACGGAGGCGGCGCATTCGATGACATGGGCCAGCAAGGCTTTCCCGCCCAAACGGTGCAACACTTTGGGTAAGCTGCTCTTCATCCGCGTGCCTTTGCCCGCGGCCATGATGACGACATCGATTGGGGTTGCCATGAAATTTCCTCTGGATTTTGGGGTGATGACGCGTCCCCGGGCCGCCGGGGCGGGCACGGGACGCTGCACACGGATTATCGGTGTGCTGGGCGTGCTGGCGCTGGCCGGGCTGATGCAAAGCTGCAGCCTCATGAAAGTCGCCTACAACCAGGCACCGGAACTGATCTACTGGCACCTTGACAGCCACTTCGACTTCACCGATGCGCAAAGCCTGCAGGTCAAGGGCGACCTGGCGAAACTGCAAGGCTGGCACCGCCAGACGCAGCTGCCCGGCTATATCAGCGCGCTGCAAAAGCTGCAGGAACAAATGCCTTCGGACATGGACGCCGCGGCCGCCTGCGCGATTTACACCGACGTGCGCGGCAAGCTGGTGACGCTGTCGCGCCAGGCGGAGCCGCCACTGGCGACCATAGTCGTGTCCCTGCAGCCCGGCCAGCTCAAGCACCTGGAACGCCGCTTCGCCAAGGGCAATGACGAATACCGCGAAGAAGTGCTGGAGGCCTCGCCCAAAAAACAGCGCGACAAGCGCTACAAGGAAGCCGTCAAGCGCGCCGAGATGCTCTATGGCGGGTTGGAGGCCAAACAGCTGGCGGTGATATCGCGGCGCATAGACACATCGCCTTTTGACGCACCGCGCAGCCTCGCGGAAAAAGTCCGGCGCCAGCAGGATGCCCTGCTGACCCTGCGCCCGCTGGTGGCGGGCCAGGCCACGCACGAAAAGGCCCAGGCCGCCGTGCGCGGGCTGGTGGAGCGCACCATCAGCTCACCGGATTCGGCCTATCGCGACTACATGGAAAAACTGACCCAGGACAGCTGCGCCACCCTGGCGGAACTGCACAACAGCACCACGCCGGCGCAGCGCCACAAGGCGGTGGAAACGCTGCAGCGCTATGAGCAGGACTTCAGGACGCTCAATACCCAGAAATCCTGAAGCCGCACGCCGGCACGCCGGACTTACTGGCCGGGCGCCTTGGTGTGCGAACGGCCTTCTTCCTCGGCCTTTTTCAGTTCTTCCGCCTGCTGCGCCGATTCGGGTTTGGCGGCTTCGGCGTCGGACTTCACGTCGGCGTCCTTGAGGTAGGACTTGATGTTGTCCTGGTATTTGCGCGTGCCTTCATAGCTGCCCTCGCCCATCTGGCCGGACGGGCCGTCGCCGGACTGGGACTGGCGCGGCTGGAATTCGCGCGAGCCGCTGCTTTGCTGCTGCTGGCGGTCCGAGAAGCGGCGGGGCTGTTGCTGCAGGCGTGCGCCTGGTGCTGATGCGTGGAACATGTGCGTCTCCTGGTGGTGTCTGTGCTGCTCCCACGGCTCCTTTTCACAAAAAAGGGGCAAAACGTGGGCAAGACAGATACCTTAAAACCCGGAGAAGGCGGCCTTTGTCATCCGCCCAATGGCCTTGGTGTCGGCGGCGGCTTACACCGCCGGAAAACGGCGGTTAAAGCAGGGGAACCTGCGGCGGCGGCGTGTCGTAGTAATCGGCGATGCGCTCCAGCGCGCGTGTGTTGAGCAGCCGCAACCTGCCGTCCTGGATCTCGTGCAGGCCCAGTTGGCGCAGCCGTCGCAGGGTCTTGTTGGTGTGCACCAGCGACAGGCCCAGCGCGTCGGCGATGTGCTGCTGGTTGATGGGAAATTCGATGGTGCCGCCCTCGGCCATGCCCACGCGCTCCAGCCGGCGGAACAAATGCATCAGCAGCATGGCCACGCGCTCGGTGGCATTACGCCGCCCGGCGGTCAGCAGGTGGTCGTCGACCATGCTTTCCTCGCGCGCCGCCAGCCAGGTGATGTCGTAACCCAGGTTGGGAAAACCGCGGAACAGCTCCCACAGCCCGTCGCGCGGGAACACGCAGAGGCTGGTGTCGGTGACGGCCTCGATGCCGTGCATGGCGCCGTCGGCGAATTTTTGCTGCAGGCCGATGAAGTCGCCCGGCAGTAAAAAGTTGAGGATTTGCCGCCGGCCGTCGCTCAGGGTTTTGTAACGGAAGGCCCAGCCCGAATACAGCGTGAACAGTTTGCCGTTGGGCTTTTGTTCATAAAGAATGGTGCCGCCGGCCCGCACGGCCGTGGTGCCGGTGCGGAAGGCTTCGATGAACTGCAATTCCTCCGCGTTGACCGGCATGAAGGCGCCGGTCCTGCGCAAACCGCAGGCATTGCAGCGCGGAGGGCAGATCGCTGATGTTGGCGTGGGGTTGTTCATAAAAGGCACATCTTACGCACATATGCGTGTGTCTTTTGACATTGTGCGGTGCAAGGCGGCCCACTACATTTGCCGCAATGATAAAAATAAGCACAACGCTGTATGAAGTCCTTTACGTCAGCACGCTGGCGCCCGAGGCGCCCCTGAGCGTCGTGAAGGACATCGCCGTGAGGGCCAGGCTGGCCAACGCAGCCAAGGACATTACGGGGCTGCTGATTTTTGACGGCATGCGCTTTTGCCAGCAACTGGAAGGCGGCCAGAAACAGGTGCTGGCGCTGCTGGAGCGCATACGCCAGGACACCCGCCACGTCAACCTGCAGATCCTGCACCACGGCGAACTGGCCGTGCGGCGCTTCAAGCGCTTCAGCCTGGGTTACTGCATGGTCGACGAGGACGACGTGCTCGAACGCATGGAGCAGATGGACGGGCAGCCCGCGCTGGATGCCTTTGAGGGCTTGCTGTCCAGGCTGGACCTGGAGTCCTGAGCCTTCCGCACTAGTTTTGCAGCGCGGCCCACATTTCCTGGTCGCGTTGCGCCGTCCAGATGCGCGGGTTCTTGATGCCGCTGGCTTCGTCGAAGGCGCGGCTCACGTCGAAGGGCAGGCAATGCTCGTAAATAAACACATGGCCGAAGACCGGGTCCATGCTTTTGCGCGTGTGGTCCATGGCGGCCTTGAGGTCCATGCCGGCGGCGGCGGCTTCCTTGCCGGCCTTGTACAGCGTTTCGACCCAGCGTTTGGTGTAGTCGAGCGCCTTGTTGACGTTGGCCGCGCCCTTCATCGCCTCGCCGCGTCCCGGCACGATGGCTTCGGCTTTCAGCGCGCGCAGGGCTTCCAGCGTGGCGGGCCATTCCTCAAGCTGCGCGTCGCCGGTGTAGACGCCTGCTTCGTATTCGACCAGGTCGCCTGAGAACAGCACTTTTTCCTCTTCAATCCAGGCAATCGTGTCGCCGCGCGTGTGGCCGGGGCCCGGATGCCAGACCTGCACCTTCACGCCGCCCAGGTCCAGCACCAGCTTGCCGGGCTTTTCACCCTTGACCGGGTTGCCGCCGTCTATCACCAGCGTCGGCCAGGTCAGGCCGGGCACGCTTTCGGCGTTGCGGAACAGGCGCGGGAAGCGCTCCATCTCGCTTTGCATGTCCTGCGCGCCGCGCTCGACGATGAGCTCATAGGTGCCCTGGCTGGCGATGACTTCGGTCGCGCCTTCGGCCGCATAGGCGCTGGCGCCCAGCACGCGCACCGCGTGGTAGTGCGTGAGCAGCACGTACTTGATGGGCTTGTCGCTGATGGTGCGGATGCGCGCGATCAGGTCCTGCGCCATCGCAGGCGTGGCCGTGGCGTCGCTGACCATGATGAACTTGTCGCCGACGATGACGCCGGAATTCGGGTCGCCCTCGGCGGTGTAGGCCCAGCAATGCGCGCTGAGCTGCTCGAAGGTGATGGTCTTGTCCGTCAGGTCGGACTGCGAGGCAAAAGCTTTGGACATGGGGGCTGTTCCTGTTATGGGCTCGGCGGGCAGGGCCGCCGGCATGACAGGCATTTTACTTAAACGTAATGCATTACGAATAGGTGAATCGCCGGGGACACCCCTCCCAAAAAAGAGGCCCGCTCACTCGGGCTCTATGCCGGCCGCCTTGATGATCTTTCCCCACTTGAGGGTCTCTTCCGCCTGGAATTTGCGCAGCTCCTCGGGATTGCTGGTGAAGATTTCGGTACCGCTGGACTGGTAGAAGGGCGCGGCCGACGGGCTGCGCGCGGCGCGGGCCAGCAGGTCGGCGAGTTTGGCAACCACGGGGGCGGGCGTGCCGGCCGGCGCATAGGCGGCAAACCAGTAGGTCATCTCATAACCCTTCACGCCCGCCTCGGCGATGGTGGGCACATCGGGCGCCAAGGGGGAGCGTTGCCGCGTGGACACGCCCAGCGCCTTGAGCTTGCCGGCCTTGACCTGCGGCAGGCCGGTGGTCATGTCGGTGATCATCATGTCGATCTGGCCGCCCAGCAGGTCGGTCACGGCCGGCGGATTGCTCTTGTAGGGAATGTTCAGGATGTAGGTGCCCGTCATCTGCTTGAACTGCTCGCCCGCCACGCGGCTGGAGGAACTGCCGCTGCCGAAGGACAGCCTGCCCGGCTTGGATTTGGCCAGCTTGATGAAGTCGGCGACGCTGTTCACGGGCAGCGCGGGGTTGACGACCATGATCTGGCCGCCGCGCCCGAGCGCCGTGAGCGGCGCGAAGTCCTTGACCGGGTCATAGGGCAGCTTCTTGAAGAGGTGCTCGTTGGCGGACTGCGTGGTGTTGGTGGTGATGAAGACGGTGTAGCCGTCGGGTTTGGCCTTGGCCGCCGCCTGGGCGCCTATGAAGCTGTTGGCGCCGGGCTTGTTGTCCACCACCACGCTGACCTTGCTGTCGTTGGTCACCGCCTGGCCGATGGCGCGCGCCAGTTGGTCGGTGGCGCTGCCGGCGGCAAAGGGCACGACAAAGGTGATGGGCTTGTCCGGAAAGCCCTGTGCCTGCGCCAGCCCGGGCGCCAGCGCGCACAGTGCGGCGGCGGCGAGCAGCAAGGGCTGCATACGGGGGGTCGTCGAGCTGCAGTTTGAGGGGGTCATGGTGTCTCCTTTGTAGTTTGAAAAATCAGTCGCTGTCCGTCAGGTCCGGCCCCGGGAGCAAGGGGGCCAGCGAGGCCGGAACTTCAATCGGCAAATCCAGCAGCCAGAAGGACAGGGCCTTGCCGTGGGTGTCCAGGTTCAGCGCGTCGTTGACACCGCCGTCCAGAACGTCATCGAGCACAAAGTTCAGCGCCGCGAGTCCCGGCAGTTCAAAGCGCTGCACACGCGCGGGCCGGCGATGGGCAAAGCGCCGCGCCACCACAGCCTCGGTCAGTTGCGCCAGCAGCACGGGGTAAAGACCAGGATGCCAGGCGATCACGCTGATGTTGGAGCGGTTGCCCTTGTCGCCGGTGCGGCCGTGGGCGGCGCGGTACAGCGGAACCGTGATGTGAGCTTCGTTCATGCGGCCTCCCGCAGCGAGTCCAGCATGTCGAAACGCAGCGGCACAGCGTTACGCGGCACCAGGCAGGACAGCGTATTGAGGCGCGGCGTCAGCGAGGTGCGCACGCCGCCGCCGCCGGCCGGGCCGCAGCAGTACAGCGCCGTGACCTCGCGCGGCAGGCGCTCGGCCTGCGCACGGTCGGCGTGGGTCGCGGCGACACGCAGGCGCACGTCGCGCGCATCATCGGCGGGGGTTTGCGCCAGCAGGCGGCCCGCGTCGTCGCCCATGATGCTCAAAACGCCGATGAGGTCCACGCGCAGCGCCAGTTCCGGCAGGCGCCGGCGCAGCACGTCGGCGGCCAGGCGGGCGCGCGCCTCGGCGCGCGGGCCGGCATAGGAGATTTCACCTTCGGCCAGCCAGCCGCCTTCGTGGCAGACATTGACTTTCAGGCTGGCTGGCCGCGCATGGCCGCGCACGCCCGTCAGGGCCACCCGGTCGGGGCCGGCCGCGGCGAGCCGCGCCTCGCTGATGTCGGCCACCACGTCGGGGGTCAGGTAGGCGGCCGGGTCGTGGACTTCATACAGCAGTTGCTCCTTGACGCCGGCCAAGCTGACCACGCCGCCGGTGTGCGCGGCCTTGCCGATGATGCAGTGGCCGTCGCTGCCGATTTCGGCGATGGGGTAGCCGACGTCGTGAAGGTCCGGCACGTCCTTGTAGCCCGGGTCGGCGAAATAGCCGCCGCACACCTGGGCACCACATTCCAGCAGATGGCCCGCCATGGTCGCGCGCGCCAGCCGGTCCCAGTCGTCGGCGCGCCAGCCGAAATGCGACATCGCCGGCCCCACCGTCAGCGACGGGTCGGCCACGCGCCCGGCCACCACGATCTGCGCGCCGGCGTCGAGCGCGGCGGCGATGGCTTCTGCGCCTATGTAGGCATTCGCGCTCACCGTACGGATGCTGTCCATGGCATCGCCCAGCTGCGCGCGCAGCAGCGCTTCGTGCCGCGCGCCCGACAGGTCGTCGCCACCGATCACCGCGATGCGCGGCGCCGGCAGGCCCATGCTCGCGGCCATGGCCCGGATATGCCGCGCGGCGGCCAGCGGGTTGGCGGCGCCGAAGTTGCTCACGATGCGGATGTTGTGCGCCAGGCAACGCGCCAGCACCGGCCGCAGCATCTCGTCCAGCAAAGGCTCGAAGCCGGCTTGCGGGTCGGCGCGGCGGCGCAACTGGGCGAGCGCCAGCGTCCGCTCGGCGAGGGTTTCAAAAATCAGGAAAGCCGGCCCGCCGCGCGCGATCAGCGTGTCCACCACCGGCCCGGCGGCATCCACCCGGTCGCCGGAAAATCCGGCGGCGCAGCCGATGAAAAGAGGAGCGGATGTGGGTTCAGTCATGGGCGGGCATGGGGAGCCCTGAATCTAGGCCTTGCGCATTTATTTGTAAAATCGAAAATTCTTATCCATTAAGCTGAATAGCAAATAAATGGCCGAACCCAACCTGTCCCTGCGGCAGCTGCGCGCCTTCCTGGCCCTGGCCGACCAGCGCAGTTTCACGCAGGCCGCCGCCACCTGCCACCTCTCGCAGCCGGCCTTCAGCGCGCTGATCCGCACGCTGGAGGGCGAGCTCAACACGCGCCTCTTCGACCGCGACACGCGCAGCGTGGAGTTGACGGCCGAGGGACGCCTGTTCGCGGACTCGGCGCGCCGCCTGGTCGGCGACTTCGGCGCCGCCCTCAGCGACCTGAACGACCATGTCGAACGCCGCAAGGGCCGCGTGCACATCGCCGCCCTGCCTTCGCTGGCGGCGGGCTGGCTGCCCGCGGTGTTCGCCGAATTCAGGAAGGCCTGGCCCGGCATTGAACTGAACCTCAGCGACCTGCTGTCGGACGCCTGTGTCGACCTGGTGCGCAGCGGCAAGGCCGACTTCGCGCTGGCCTCCACCGGCACCAGCCACGCCGGCCTGAGCACCCGGCTGGTCTGCACCGACCGCTTTTACCTGGTGTGCCGCAAGGACCACCCGCTGGCGGCGGAGGCTTCGCCGACGCTCAAGAAACTGGCGCCCTACCCGTTTATCCATATGTCGCGCAACAGCAGCGTACGGCAGGCGCTGGAAGCGGCACTGCATCCGCTACAGGCCAATACCGTGCTGGAGGTCGACCAGCTGGCCACGGCAGCGGGCATGGTCGAAGCCGGGCTGGGCATCAGCGTGGTGCCCGCGCTGACGCTGTTTCACTTTCAGCGAAAGACCCTGGTGACCCGGCCGCTGGCCGCGGGCAGCCTGACACGCAAGATTTACCTGGTGCGCCGGCAGGAAGGCAGCCTGTCGGCGGCCGCGCAAGCCCTGCACGACCTGGTGGTTGCATCCATGAAAGCCCGCACGCCCTGAAAGGCAGAGGCGGAGCGGCTAGCGCGGACGGCCCGCGCCCGCCAGCCAGTCCACCGCGCTGTGCGCCAGTGATTCCAGCGGCGCATCGCCGGCCAGGGTCAGCACTCCGGGCTCGGCCGAGGGATCCTGCAGCGCCTCGAACTGGCTGGCGACCAGGCTGGGCGGGTAGAAATGCCCGGCCCGCTGGCCCACGCGGCGCAGCGACTCGGCCTGGCTGATGGCCAGGTGCACAAACTGCAGCCCCGGGGCCGCGCTGCGCAGGCTGTTGCGGTAAGCCGCCTTGAGGGCCGAGCAGGTCAGCACCACGCCTTCGGGGTGGCGCGCCAGTTCGGCGCCCAGCTGCCGCAGCCAGCCGGCGCGGTCTTCGTCGGTAAGGGCAATGCCCTGCTGCATCTTGGCGATGTTGCCGGGCGGGTGAAAGTCGTCGCCTTCGATGAGCGGCAGGCCCAGCTGCGCGGCCACCAGGCGCCCGACGGCCGACTTGCCGCAGCCGGCCACGCCCATCACCACCACGCGCACCGCGGCTTGGGACGTATCGGCGGCGGAAGGGGAAAGGGTCTGGGGTACGGCGGTCATGCGCAAATTATCGCGGCCCGCCGGGGCTTTGCGCGTCGGGCCTGGAGATATCGGCAAAAGCCCGCGACACACGACATCCGCGGTGGGGTTTGTTATCGTGACGCAATGGCCTCACCGAAAAACGATTTTGCGATGTACTGCTGCGAGCTGCTGTCGGGCGTGGGGCCTTGCACGGCCAAGCGCATGTTCGGCGGTTTCGGCATCAGCACCGGCGGCCTGACCTTCGCGCTGGTGGCCGACCTGGGCGGCGGCGAAATCCTGTGGCTCAAGGCCGACGAAGGCACGCGCGGCCTGTTTGAAGCCCAGGGCTGCGGGCGCTTCACCTATGACATCACGCGCAACGGCGAGCGCGCCTCGCACAGCCTCAACTACTACAGTGCTCCTGAAGAGGCCATGGAATCAGCAGCCCTGATGCTGCCGTGGGCGCGGCTGGCGCTGGACTGCGCGCTCAAGGCGCGGGCGGCCAAGCCGGCCAGGAAACCCAAAACAACAGCGAAAACAAAAGCACCGCCGGCCAAAAAAGCCAAAAGCCGCGCATAAAAAAACCCGCAGCCTTGCAGCCGCGGGTTCAAAGCTCCCTTGCGGAAGGAGCCACTGACTAGAACGGTATCAATCGGAGAGCGGACTGGCTAAACCAGGTTGGACATGGCCAGCACGTTGTAGTTGTGCGGGTGCCGGCGCTGGTCGTCCCTGTAGACGTCAAAGTCGTGCCCGGCCGCCATGGGGCGGGCGCGGGCGGCGAGAAAAACCATGGCAAGCGGCGTCAGCAGGGCTTGGGCAGCAGCTGCCGCACCGTGCACCAGGCCGCGGGCCAGGCGGCCCAGGGCACCGGCGGCCAGGCCGAAGGCGGCGCGCAGGTCGCTCAGCGGCTGCAGCACACCGGCGCGCCAGCCGGCCTCCTCGGCGGCGGGTTGCCTGACGGCGGCGCCCGCGGCGACGGGCTCCCAGCTGAAATAGGCCGATGCGCCAAGGCCCGTGCTGAAGGATTCCATCACCAGCGACTCACCGGCCTTGAGCGTCAGGCTTTCGCCCCGGCTCAGGAAATGGTCGCCGGCGCGCACTTCGGCGTCCTGGCTGGCGAAGTCGAAGGTGGCCCAGACCCGGCCATGCGCAATGCGCAATACACCGGCCTGGGCGGCGTGCAGGGTCAGCGCCCGTCCCGCGCCCAGCTTCCAGAAGCCCGCCAACCCGTCAACCTGGCCGGTGGTGGCATCGGTAGCCTGTTGCAAAAAGCGGTCGCCTGCGTGAGAAGCTGAGTGGTCCATGGTGTTCTCCAAAAAAGGCACAAAGTGAGTGATGAGGGTTGAATCATCTCGCCACGAGCTTGCGCGGTCCAATGAAATCGAGGTAAGCTATTCATTCCATATTCGCATCAATCAATGAGGCTGTAATTGCCCTAATACCCTCGAACTGTCATGCTGC
The DNA here is from genome assembly GCF_943369415.1 of Polaromonas sp. YR568. GTDB lineage: Bacteria > Pseudomonadota > Gammaproteobacteria > Burkholderiales > Burkholderiaceae_C > Polaromonas. Next base: position 36,542 of record NZ_CALRNF020000033.1, on the reverse strand, counting down.
ATTCACAAACCCATTTGCGTTCCCGGCCGATATCGGCGGGCCAGCTGCGGGCCTTCGAGGCCGTGGCGCGCCACCTCAACTTCCGCGCTGCCTCGGAAGAACTGGCCCTGACCCAGTCGGCCGTGAGCCGCCAGATCCAGGGCCTGGAGGAGGACGTGGGCGTCAGCCTCTTCCACCGCCACACCCGGGCCGTGGAGCTGACCACCGCCGGCGGCATCCTGCTGCGGGCCGTCACGCCCTCGCTGGAGCGCATCGACAACGCCGTGCGGCAGATACGCCAGACCGCCGGGCGCAAGAGCGTGTCGCTGACCACCTTCGCCTCCTTCGCGTCGATGTGGCTGATTCCGCGGCTCGAGGGATTCCAGCGCGACAACCCCGACATCGACATCCGGATTGATGCGTCGGACGTCGCGGTGGACCTGGATATTTCGGACCTGGACCTGGCCCTGCGCTACGCCCCGGCCAGCCACATGCCGACTAACGCGATACGCCTTTTCGGCGAGCAGATCACCCCGGTGATCAGCCCCTGGCTGCTCAAAAGCGGGCCGCGCCTGAAGAAACCCGACGACCTGGCGCAGTTCACCTTGATCGAGGCGGGCGACGCCCACCAGACGCATCTGGAATGGCTGACCTGGCGGCGCTGGCTGGACGAGCACGCCAGCCCCAAGCTGGAGGCCAAGCGCTGGCTGTACTTCAATTACGCCTACCAGATGGTGCAGGCGACGCTGACGGGCCAGGGCGTGGTGCTGGCGCGATTGCCCTTGATCGCCGAAAGCCTGGCCTCAGGCGACCTGGTCGAGCCCCTGCCGCAGACGCGCATGGAGTCGCCCATGAGTTACTGGCTGATCATTGGGCCGCGCAATGTGGCGCGGCCCGAGGTGCTGGCGTTTTGCGACTGGCTCAAGAACCAGGCGGCGCTGACGCGCGAGGCGATTGGGGATGTGCCTGATCCGGATACGGTCGACTCGCTGGATTAGCCTCTGTATTACTCCCTCTCCCCCTGGGAGAGAGTGGGGCTGAGCGCTGCGGCTACGGATGCGCCTGCGCGCATCCGGACAGCGCGAAGAAGCCCAGGCTCAGCCTGGGCTGCGGTCTGCAAGACAGGGCTGGCAGCGTATGAAAAGCAGGACTCATCCAAAACGGGGACACCCTCACCCTAGCCCTCTCCCAGAGGGAGAGGGAACAAGCGGGTATCAGGCCGCGCCGCGTTTCAACAGCCGTCCCGCACGCGCCTGCACCTTGGCGTTTGCCGCATCGGCAGTCCCGGCCACATAAGCCAGCTCGCCGTTCACAAACACCTTCTCGATGCCCTCCGACAGCGCGATCGGGTCTTCGTAGGTCGCGACGTCGCGCACGCGGGCCGGGTCCAGCACCACCACGTCGGCGTGCCAGCCGGGCTGCAGCTGGCCGCGCTGGTGCAGGCGGAAGTTGCGGGCCGACATGCCGGTCATCTTGTAGATGGCGGTTTCCAGCGAGAACAGCTTCTGCTCGCGCCAGTAGCGCGCCAGCACGCGCGGGAAGGCGCCCCACAGCCGCGGATGCGGGTGCTGGTCGTGCGGCAGGCCGTCGGAGCCGATCATGGTCAGCGGGTGCGCGATGACGCGTTTGACGTCGTCCTCGTGCATCTGGAAGTAGCAGGCGCCGCCCGGCTGCAGGCGGCGGCAGGCGGCTTTCTGGTCCACGCCCCACTCCTGGGCGATGGAGGCCAGCGTGCGGCCGGTCATCTCGGGGTGCGGGGTGGACCAACTCACGAGGATGTCGATCACGCCGTCGACCAGGTCTTCGCGCAGCACGGTGGAGCCGGCCACGTAGGGATAGACGTCCATGGCCACCGGCTGGCGCGCAGCCAGCGCTTCGATGAGCGGCAAGGTCTGCTTGGTGCGGCCCCAGTTGGCGGGGCCGGCGCATTTGTGGTGCGAGACGATGAGCGGCACGCCGGCGCTGAAGGCGGTGTCGCCGGCCTCGTGCAGGGCTTCGACGATGGTCGCCATCTCATCGCGCAGGTGCGTGCTGTAGACGCCGCCGAAACGCGACACCACACGGGCCAGGGCCACCACCTCGTCGGCGGGCGCGGCAAAAGCGGGTTCGTAAAACAGGCCCGAGGACATGCCGGCGGCGCCGCCTTCCATGCACTTTTCCAGCAGCGCGCACATGGCGGCCACTTCCTCAGGCGTGGCCGCGCGCTCGAGGTCGTCCATGCAGGCAAAGCGCAAGGTCGTGTGGCCTATCAGCACCGCGACGTTGACGGCCGGCTGCGCGGCGACCACGGCGCGCTCGTAGGCGTCGACCGAATCAAAACGGAAGGAATCGGCGCCCAGCAGGTTGAGCGGCGGCTCGGGCTTTTGCACCACAAAGGGCGCCAGCGAGATGCCGCAGTTGCCCGTCACTACGGTGGTGATGCCCTGCGAAACCTTGGGCAGCATCTCGGGATGGTTGAGCACAATGGCGTCGTCGTGCGTGTGCACGTCGACAAAACCCGGCGTGATCGCCATGCCCGTGCAGTCGACGCGCTTCACGTCCGCCTGCGCCAGGCCCTCGGGCAGCTGGCCCCACAGGCCCGCGCCCACGGCCGCGATGCGGTCGCCCACCAGCAGCACGTCGCCGGCATAGCCGGCCGCGCCCGTTCCATCAATCACCAGGCCGTTTTCCAGCAGCGTCGCACGCGTCATTTAATTTTGCTTTCGTTCACGGCCGTGACCGTGTCCCAATCGAGTTTCGGGTAGTGGCGCATGTCGACGCCGCGCGTGCTGAGCACTTCGCGCACGCCGCCCAGCCGCTTGACGGCCAGGTCGCCGAGGCGCTGGGCCACCAGCACCGTGAGGATTTCAATCACCGTGAGGTGGACCAGGTAGGCTTCGGTGCCCACGTGCATGACGGGATCGTCGGGCACGTGAATGCCGAGCACGATGTCGGCGCGCTTGGCCAGCTCGGTGCCCTGCTGCGTCAGCGCGATCACCGTGGCGCCCTGCGAGTGCGCCACCTCGACGGCCTCCAGCAGCGAAGGCATGCCGCCCACGTGCGAGATCGCGAACACCACGCCCTTGTTGCCTATGGTGGCGGCGGACACCAGCTGCAGGTGGGTGTCGAAGTAGGCGTTGGATATGAGGCCCAGGCGGAACAGCCTGGCCTGCATGTCGGAGGCCATGAAGCTGGAGGTGCTGCCCGCGCTGTAGCAGTCAACGCGCGTGGCGCGCACGATGGCGTCGGCCGCGGCTTCGGCCGCCTCCACGCCCAGTTGCGACTGCACGCCGCTGACGGAAGTGGCCGCGCCCTTGATGACCTTGGAGATCACCTCTTCGGTGCTGTCGTTCAGATGCACGCGGCGGTGCAGCGGCGAGCCGCTGACGGCCATTTCCTGCGCCAGCGCGAGCTTGAATTCGCGCAGGCCCGGGTAGCCCAGGTCGCGGCAGGTGCGCATGATGGTGGGCACCGAGCTGCCCGCGCGCTGCGCCAGCTGCTCGAAACTTTCGTCCAGCACGCGCTGCGGATCCTCGAGGATCAGGGCCAGCACGCTGCGCCGTGAAGTGGGCGCGCTGGCCATGGTGTCGGCAATTCTGGCAAGTACTTGGGACGTCATGCGGTGGTCATGAAACGAGTCATGCGTAAAAGGTAAAGGCCGGGGGCATGCGTGCCGCGCTTAAAAACAGGTCACCAGCGCGTCGCACACCGTGTAATTCTCATCGACAACCGGCATCCAGCGCCATTTGTCGAAGGTGGTGCAGGGGTGCGAGATGCCCAGCGCCACCATGTCGCCGACCCTGAGCGCCGCGTGTTCAGGCCCCTCGCCGCGAAGGTAGGCGTGCTGGTCGTTGAGGGCGCTGATCTTCCAGTCCGCCGGCGCGGCCACGGGCGTGCTGCCTGCGGCATTGACCGAGGACAGCGGTATCGGCAGTTCCAGGTCGTAAGACAGGTCGCGACGGCCCACGGCCAGGATGGCAAGGCCCGGCTCGGGACAGGATTGCACCGTGGCCCAGACTTCGATGGCCGGTTTAAGGCCGTCGCTGTCGTGCAGGCGCGCATTGACCGATCCAACCAGGCGCTTGTAGTTGCCGTGGTCGTGCGTGATGTAGCAGCCCGAACGCAGCAGGCCGCGCACCGGCTTTGAGAGTTTGGGCGTAAGCCAGCCGCTGACCAGGTCGAAGATGGCCGAGCCGCCGGCCGTCATCAGCACCTCGTCGCTGTCGAACAGGCCTTGCTGGTCGCAGGCCAGGGCGATGTCGCAGACGCGCTGCATCAGCGTGTCGGCATAGGCTTTGTCCGCCGCGGAATCGCCCGTGGCGCCCTGCCCTTCATACGTCTCTATGCCCACCAGGCGGCAGGCCGGGCTGGCGTGGAGGGCAGCGGCCAGCGCCATGGCGTCGGCCTGGTTGCGCACGCCTGTGCGCGCGCCCATGACGCCGATTTCCATCAGCACTTCGAAGGGCGAGACCACGGCGGCGGCATTTGCGCGCGACCAGGTTTCGATCAGCGCGAGCTGGGCTCGTGAGTCCACCAAAAATACGATACGCAGGCCGGGGTATTCGCGCAGCATGCCCTGGATGCCGGCCAGGTCGACGGCGTTCACGACCTGGTTGGCGATGAGCAGGCGCTGGGCGCCGGCGGTGATGCCCGCGCGCATCTGCGCGACGGTGGCGAAGGTCAGGCCCCAGGCGCCTTCGTCGAGCTGGCGCTTGAGCAGCTGCGGCGACATCGTGGTCTTGCCGTGCGGCGCCATGTCCACGCCCTGGCCTTTGGCAAAGCGCTGCATCCAGCCGAGGTTGTGTTTCATCGCCGACTGCTTGACGATGGCCAGCGGCAGCGGCAGGTCGCCCTTGAGCACGTTCCAGCCCTGCTTGCCCATGTCGGAGCGGCGCACCGGCCCGCTGTTGTGGGGGAAGCCCTTGAAGGAGCGGTCGAGCTGCGGGTCCAGGAGGTCTTGCAATGTGGTCATGGTGTCTGTCTTGATTGTCGGGCGTGTCAGGCGGCCATCAGCGCGGAGGCAGCGGGCACGGCGCCGGGGATGTCGTCGCGTATGCAGGCCTTGAAGCGGCCCTTGCCCATGTCGCGCAGCTCGGGCCGCGTGACGGAGCAGGCATCGATGGCATGCGGGCAGCGCGTGCGGAACACGCAGCCCGAGGGCGGGTTGACCGGGCTGGGGATGTCGCCCTTGAGCGCGATGCGTTCGCTTTTGTGTTCGGGATCGGGCTTGGGCGACGCGGCCAGCAGCGCCTGCGTGTAGGGATGCAGCGGCCCGGCGAACAACTCGGCCGTGGGCGCGATTTCCATCACGCGGCCGAGATACAGCACCACCACGCGGTCGCACAAATACTCGACCACGTCGAGGTCGTGCGAGATGAAGAGCATGGTCAGCGACAGCCGGTCGCGCAGGTCGCACAGCAGGTTGACCACCTGCGCCTGGATGGACACATCGAGCGCGGACAGCGGCTCGTCGGCCACGATGAACTCGGGCTCGACCGCGAGCGCCCGCGCCACGCCTATGCGCTGGCGCTGGCCGCCGGAGAACTCGTGCGGGTAGCGGCTGGCGTGTTCGGCGCGCAGGCCGACGAGCTCCAGCAACTCGGCGATGCGCTGCTCACGCGTCGCCTTGCCCTTGGCGAGACCATGCACCTGCAGGGCCTCGCCGAGGATATCTTTCACCCGCATCTTGGGGTTCAGGCTGGCGTACGGGTCCTGGAAAATCATCTGCAGCTTGCTGCGCAGCGCGCGCATGCGGCTGCTGGAGGCCGTGCCCAGGTCTTCGCCGCGGTACAGCACCTGGCCCGAGGTGGCCTCGATCAGGCGCAGCAAGGTGCGGCCTATCGTGCTTTTGCCCGAACCGGATTCGCCGACCAGGCCCAGGGTTTCGCCGGGCTGGATGCTGAAAGAGACGTCGTCGACCGCGCGTACCGGTTTCGTGGATGCGCCGAAATAACGCTGGAGGTTTTTGACCTCGATCAAAGGGGTGCTCATGCGGACTCCACCGTGGCAATAGCTGTTTCTTCCACGCGTATGCAGCGCGCGCTGCGGGTTGGGCCGGCGGGCAGCAGCGCGGGCATGGCGTCACGGCAAGGCGGGATCGCCAGGTCGCAGCGCGGCTCGAAGGCGCAGCCCGGCGGCGGCGACAGCGGGCTGGAGACCTGGCCGCGAATGGCGTAGAGCCGGCGTTTGGCGCCGCTCTGGCCGCTGGCAAGCTCGCGTTTGCGTTGCTGCGCGGGCAGGCAGGCCAGCAGGCCTTGGGTGTAAGGGTGGCGCGGCCGGGCGAAGAGTTCGCGCACGGGCGCGGCTTCCACGATGCGGCCGGCGTACATGACGGCCACGTCGTCGGCATGGTGGGCCACCACGCCGAGGTTGTGGGTGATGAACAAAATGCTCATGCCGGTCTCGGCCTGCAGCCGGCGCATGAGCTCCAGGATTTGCGCCTGGATGGTCACGTCGAGCGCGGTGGTGGGTTCGTCGGCGATCAGCAGCGTCGGGTTGCAGGCCATGGCCAGCGCGATCATCACGCGCTGGCGCATGCCGCCCGAGAGCTGGTGCGGGTATTCGTGCAGGCGCTGCGCGGCGGCCGGAATCTCCACGAGTTCCAGCATGCGCAGGGCGTGGGCCAGCGCGGCCTTGCGGTCCAGGCCCATGTGCAGGCGCACCGATTCGGCGATCTGCTCGCCCACGGTGAAGACCGGGTTCAGGCTGGTCATGGGTTCCTGGAAGATCATCGCGATCTCATTGCCGCGTATGCGCCGCATCTCGGCTTCGGGCAATGACAGCAAATCCAGCGTCTGGCCGGCGCGGTTGGTGAACATGGCCTCGCCGCTGACCTGCGTCGACGCGGTGCGCGACAGCAGGCGCATCAGCGTGAGGCTGGTCACCGACTTGCCGGAGCCGGACTCGCCGACCAGCGCGGTGGTCTTGCCGGGGCGGATGCTGAAGCTGACGTCGGCGACGGAGCGGATCAGGCCTTCGTCGGTGTCGAAGAAGGTGCTCAGGTGGCGCACGTCGAGGCGCAGTGGCTCGGCGGCAGGCGTTGAAGTGGTAGTCATGGGGTGTCGTTTTTTATCAAAGCGCACGTGATTCAAACGTGCCGGGAAGGCGTGAAGAAATCGTAGCGAGCGCCTCAAGCCCGGCATGAGGACCGGAGCCGTACACAAGTACGGTGAGGACCGGAGTGCCGGGATTGTGGCGCGCAGTAGATTTGTTCATGCCTTCTCACATCGATTTTTTGAGCCGCGGGTCCAGCAGGTCGCGCACGCCGTCGCCCAGCAGCTGCAGCGACAAGGCCGTCAGGATGATGGCCAGGCCGGGGAACAGCACGATCCACAGCGCCTCATGCGCGTACTGCTGGCTGCCGGCCACCATGGTTCCCCAGGTCGGGATTTCAGGCGGCACGCCCACACCCAGGAAGGACAGCGCGGCCTCGGCCAGGATGGCATAGGCAAAGATGAAGGAGGCCTGCACCAGGATGGGCGACATCAGGTTGGGCAGGATGTGGCGCAACAGAATGCGCCCGGTGGAAACGCCCACAGCGCGCGCGGCCTCGACAAACAGCAGCTCGCGCACCACCAGCGTGGAGGCGCGCACCACGCGGGCCACGCGCGGCGTGTAAACCAGCACCAGCGCGAACACCACGTTGAGCATGGACGGCCCGAGGATGGCGACGAGTGCGATCGCCAGCAGGATGTCGGGGAAGGACATCATCGCGTCGACCACACGCATGATGGGCGCATCGAGCCGGCGGAAGAAACCGGCCACCAGGCCGAACAGCGTGCCCAGCACGATGGAGCCTATGGCCGTGAGCGCCGCGATGGTCAGCGAATAACGCGCGCCGAAAGCGATGCGCGCGAACAGGTCGCGACCCAGCTCGTCGGTGCCCAGCAGATGTTTGGCCGTGGGCGCGGAGAGGCGCTCGCGCACCGCCGTGTCGTTGGGGTCGTAGCCGCTGACGACATTGGCCAGCAGCGCGACGATGACCACGATCAGCAGGCAGATGCCGGCCGCCAGCACGATGCGGCGGCGGAACAGCTTTTTCAGCGTGAGGGGGATTTTCATACTTAATACTTCACGCGCGGGTCGACCAACATATAGAGCAGGTCGGTCAAAAAGTTGATCACCACATAAATCATGGCGATCACCAGCAGCGCACCCTGGATGACCGGGTAGTCGCGGCGCAGCACGGCGCTGACCACGAGGTTGCCGACGCCGGGCAGGCCGAACACGGTTTCCGTCACGACGGCGCCGCCAATCATGAGCGCCACCGTCAGGCCCAGCACGGTGACGATGGGCACCAGCGCATTGCGCAGCGCGTGCTTGAGCACCACCACGTTTTCAGACAGCCCCTTGGCGCGCGCGGTGCGCACATAGTCTTCACCGAGCACGTCCAGCATGGAAGCGCGCGTGAAACGGATGATGAGCGCGGAATTGAGCACGCCCAGCACCACCGAGGGCAGCACCAGGTAGTGCACGCGCTCCAACAATGTGGCGCCCGGGTCGCCATAACCGGAGACGGGGAACCAGCCCATGGAGACCGCGAAGATCTGCATCAGCACCAGGCCGAACCAGAAGCTGGGCACGCTCGCGCCCAGCATGGCGAAGCCGGTGAAGAGCTGGTCGATGAACTTGCCGCGGAACACCGCCGAGACGATGCCGCAGGGCACGCCGATCAGCGCCGCGATAAAAACCGACAGCAGTGCCAGCAGGGTCGTGGGCTCGGCCCGCTCCCACAGCGCCTGGGTCACCGGACGCTGCAAAAAGATGGACTGGCCCAGGTTGCCGTGGGACAGTTCCTTGAGCCAGTAGCCGAACTGCACGGGCAGCGGCTTGTCCAACCCGTAGAGCTTTTGCGCGCTGGCGATGTCCTCGGCCGTGGCCTGGTCGCCCAGCAGCACCGCGATCGGGTCGCCCGAGGCGGCGCGCGTGAGCACAAAGACGATGACGGCCACAATGGCCATCACCACCAGCATGCCCATGACGCGTGACAAGAGATAACGGGTCATGACCTTGCTCTATTCAACGGAGGTGAAATCTTTTTTTGCATTCGAAAGCGCTCCAAATCAACCTCACGACACCCGGCCAAAAACGAAGCGAACCAAAACCAGTTGAGCCGCGGAACCGGCTTTGCCGGGCCGCAGGCGGGCGGCCCCTATACGTGAGGAAAGGGGCAGCGCGCCGCAGGCTCGAAGTGAAAAGCGTGGGGGCTCATTTCAAACCAGCGTTCCAGAAGAACGGCCAGGTGGAAGGCACATACCCTTGCAGCGCCGGCGACTTGGCCGACAGGCTGTTGAACTTGCCGACGTTGATGTAAGGCACTTCGTCGTACACCACCTGCTGCACCGCACCCCAGAGGGCGCCGCGCTTGGCGGGATTGGTTTCCTGGTTCAGCGCGGCCAGCGTGGACTGCTTGGCCGGTGACGACCACCAGCCCGGCGCACCGTCGCCCAGTTGGGGCGGCGACAGCATGGGCTCGGGGAACTGGCCCGAGTGGGTGATGTAGATGTCCCACAGCTTGGAGTCGCCGCGGCGCTGCACCAGGGTGGCCCAGTCGACGACGTTGAGCTCGGCCTTGAAGCCGGCGCGCTTGAGCTGCTCGGCCATGATCAGGGCCATGTTGTAGTGGAAGTCGTACTGGCGGCTGGTCAGGATGCGGATGGTCTCGCCCTTGTAGCCGGCGGCGGCCGACTGGCCCTTGGCCTTGGCGGCGTCGCGTTCGTTGTACAGCGCCGAGCCGGCGGCCGAGTAAAACGGCGTGCCCTTGGGAAAGTGATTCGGCTCGGCCGTGAAGAAGCGCGTGTCGCCGAAGCCGGCGGCCAGCATTTCACCTTCGCCGAAGCTGGTCTGCACGGCCTTGCGCAGCGGCAGCGAGGCCATCACGCCTTCCTTGGTGTTGAACACGAAGTAAGGAAAGCCGAAGGACGGCGTCAGGATGGGCACGGTCTTGCCGCCGGATTTTTCCAGGCGTCCGAGCGCTTCGGTGGGCAGCAGGTCGGCAAAGTGGTACTGGCCGGCCAGCGAGCCTTCGACGCGGGTGTTGGCGTTGGGCACGGGGATGAAGCGCAGCTCTTCGGCGATCGCAACCTTCTTGCCGCCGTAACCGGTGGCGGCTTCCTTGCGGGCCGAGTACTGGTCGAACTTGCTGAGCAGCACGTACTGGTCGGGACGGCGCTCCTTGAACTTGTAGGGGCCGGTGCCGATGAATTCCTTCAGCGGCGTGGCAATCGATTCCTTGGCCATGATGGCGGCCATGCCCGAAGGCAGCGCCAGCTGCGGCAGCAGCGGGGCGTACGGGGCCTTGAGGACGATTTCAATGCCGTTGGGGCCGCTGGCCGTGAGGCTGTCGATTTCCTTGGCCAGCGCCTTGCCGCGCGGCGAGACGTCCATCCAGCGCTTGAGGCTGAGCACCACGTCTTCGGAGTTGAGTTCGCGGCCGTTGTGCAGCATCACGCCCTTGCGCAGGGGGATGCTGTAGCGCTTGCCGTCGGCCGAGACCTTGGGCAGGCTTTCGGCCAGCATGGGGACCATCTTCCAGTTGGCGTCGAACGTATAGAGAGGCTCGTACACGTGCTGCATGATGGTGGCCGTCAGGTCGGCGGTGGTCGCCATCGGGTCCAGCGTGGCGGGCTCGGCGATCATCGCCAGGTTGAGCGCCGATTTGGAAAGCGCCTGGGCTTGCGCGGACATCGGCAACAGCGCCGAACCACCCACCACCAGGGCCAATGCAACCGCCGTGCGACGGTTGAGCAGGAATTTTTGCAGCATGCCGATCTCCTTAAAAGTGAAAGTAATTTTCAACTTGCAAAGAATATGCCACCCAAAAATACCTAGAAATTGGTACAAACCCTAGGTTATGGGCGCTAAAACTGAAAATATATTTCACATTTAGGTTTATGCTGCATGGCTTTGGGGCGTTGCAACCCCACTGTGACAGCCCTGACGCACCAGCTTGGGTGCGCGGGCCGTTTGCCCTGCCTTGCCGGTAGCGACCTGCCGGCAAGCCACCCATTGTTCACCTAATAAGGAGTCTTCGCAATGTCCGCACTGGAATACCTCGGCAACCCGCCCATCGCTTCCGACCACCAGCCCCGCCCGTTTTCGCCCGCCGTGCGCGCCGGCGATTTTGTCTACGTCTCGGGCCAGGTGCCGGGCGATGAAAAAGGCGAAATCGTGCAGGGCGGCATCGAGGTGCAGACGCGCCAGGTCATGAAAAACATCCAGGCCGCGCTGGCCCTGGCCGGCTGCACGCTGGACGACGTCTGCAAGACCACGGTGTGGCTGCAGGACGCGCGCGACTTCGGCAGCTTCAACCGCGTCTACATGAGCTACTTCGGGAACGGCAAGCCGGCCCGCTCGACGACCGAAGCGCGCCTGATGGTTGACGCGCGGGTGGAGATCGACGTGGTGGCCTACAAGCCCAAGGCCTGAGGAGTACCCGGCACATGACCCGAATCGTCCGCGTCGCCGCAGCGCAGCTGGGACCCATTGCCCGCCTTGAGAACCGCGAGCAGGTCGTCACCCGCCTCATCGCCCTGCTGCGCCAGGCCGCCGCGGATGGCTGCGACCTGGTGGTCTACCCCGAGATGGCGCTGACCACCTTCTTCCCGCACTGGGAAGTCACGGACCCGGTTGAGCTTGAAAGCTATTACGAAAAAGCCATGCCCGAAGGAGCGGTGACGCGCCTGTTTGAAGAAGCCGCGCGGCTGAAGATCGGCTTCTCGCTGGGCTATGCGGAACTGGCCGGCACAGCGGACACACCGCGCCACTTCAACAGCTCGGTGCTGGTGGGCAAGGACGGCCGCGTCATCGGCAAGTACCGCAAGATCCATTTGCCCGGCTACGCCGAGATCCACCCCGAGCATCCCTTCCAGAACCTCGAAAAAATGTATTTCGAAGTCGGCGACCTCGGCTTTCCGGTGTTCGACGCCTTCGGCGGCACGCTGGGCATGTGCATCTGCAACGACAGGCGCTGGCCTGAAACCTACCGCCTGCTGGCGCTGCAGGGCGCCGAGCTGATCACGCTGGGCTACAACACCCCCCTGCACAACCCCGGCCAGGACACGGGCCAGAGCCCCGAGCAGCGGCGCTTCCACAACCACCTGTGCATGCAGGCCGGCGCTTACCAGAACAGCAGCTGGGTCGTGGGCGTGGCCAAGGCCGGTATCGAGGAGGGCTGCGAGATGATGGCGGGGACCTGCATCGTGGCGCCTACGGGCGAGATCGTCGCCGAGACAAAAACGCTCGGTGACGAACTGGCGGTTGCCGATTGCGATCTGGATGCTTGCATTCCCGGCAAACGGGGCGAGTTTGATTTGGCGCTGAACCGCCGGCCTGAGCACTATGGGTTGTTGGTGGAGGCTTCGTAGCTATTAGCCAATACCAACAAGGACACGCCATGGCGTGTCCTTGTTTCTTCAGGTGTTCGGTATTGGTATCCGGCTGTTTGGTATTTCTGTCCCCACCCCTTGTGGATGCGCCGAGGAGCGCAGGGCCAGACGGATCAGGGCAAAAACTTGTTTGAGCCGCAGGCGAGTTGTTTTTGACCCCGGCTGGACCGAGCACCGCAGGTTGCCCGCAGCGAAGCGGAGGGACGCAGCAACCAGGGTCGCCTTTTCTTTTGCTTACTTTTCTTTTGGCGAAGCAAAAGAAAAGTGAGTAGCTGCCGGGCTACCCCCGGCCAGCAACTCGCAGAGGAGAGCGCACCGCCGGCGCAAGACCCGGCAACTCAAACCGGCCAAACCACCCCTTTGTCATTAAGAATCGCATCCAAAGGAATATCGTGCGGCTCAGGCTCCATATCCGGCAGCCAGCCATGCGTATACCCCAGCCCGACAGTAAACGGCCTCGGCTGCAAGGTCGCCAGCGTCCGGTCGTAAAAACCACCGCCATAGCCCAGCCGGTAACCCCCGGGCCCATACCCCACGCAGGGCACGAACAGCAGGGTGGGAACAATCACCTCGGTGTCCTTGGGTTTGGGGATGCCGTAGGCGTCTTCTTCCATCGGGCAGCCGGGGTACCAGGCGTGGAAGGTCAGGGTTTTGTGCAGCTTGTTGACCACCGGCAGGCCGATCTTGCGCGGCGACCTCGCCGCGATGCTTTCGGTGGCGAGCTGGGCGGTCTCCACCTCGGCCAGCGCCGGGTTTGACGAAGAATCCTGACTCAGGATCGCGTCTTCCTGCCATCGATACAGCGCGGGAAGCGGGTCAAACTCCCCTTTGATGGGCCAATAGGCGCCAATCACCTCATGGGTGGAACCGACCAGCCAGATGCGCATCACACGCTGTAGCAGGTCGGCGCGCTCCAGGCGGTCCGGCATGTTCAATCGCGCTTCAACCAGCGCTTTACGGGTACTTAATTTGTCCATAATGTCCCAGATGCTATACAACTTTCTTACCAGCCCCCTGCGGGCAGCGGCGCTGGCGCCCATTTTGGGCGCGGCGGCCTGCCTCGCGCTGCTCGCCCCGGCGGCGGCGCAGACGCCTTCCACGGCGGGCGACACCGTGATCGTCGAGATGAACAAGGCCTTCAAGCGCGGCGACAGGGGCCGGCTGGCGCAACTGTTGCCGCAGGCCAGGGGCCATGCGCTGGAGCCCTGGGCCGCCTACTGGGAACTCAAGCTGCGCCTGGGCGAGGCCGGCCCGCAGGAGGTGCAGGACTTTCTGGGCCGCTACGCCGGCACCTACCAGGAAGACCGCCTGCGCAACGACTGGCTGCTGCTGCTGGGCCAGCGCCGCGACTGGGCCGGCTTTGCGGCCGAGTACCCCAACTACCGCATGAACGACGACAAGGAAGTGCGCTGCTACGCGCTTCTGGTCGAAAACCTGAAGAACCCGGCGGCCGATGCGCGCCTGGCCGACGAGGTGAAGAAGAACTGGTACGCGCAGCGCGAAGCCGACGACGGCTGCACCTCGGCCGCCGAACGGCTGGTGGGCACCAAAAACCTCACGCCGCAGGACGTCTGGGTCAAGGCCCGCCTGGCCACTGAAGCCAACCGCCCGCGCGCGGCGGCGGCCGCCGTGCAGATCGTCGCGCCCGATGCCGGGGCCATGCTGAGCGACCTGAACGCCAGCCCCATCAAGTTCCTGGCCGGCAAGCACATCGCGCTGAGCAAGGCGCGGCGCGAAATCATCACGCTGGCGCTGATCAAGCTGGCGGTCGGCGACGTCGACGGCGCGGCCTTCCAGATGGAAAACAAATGGGGCATGCAGCTGAGCACGGAAGAGCGCAACTGGGTCTGGGGCGTGATAGGCCGGCAGGCCGCCACGCGCCTGGGCACGGCGCCGGCCGGCGACGCGCTGCAGTATTTCGCGAAGGTCACCAAGGACACCGACCTCAGCGACGACATGCTGGGATGGAAGGTGCGGGCCGCGCTGCGCGCCGGCAACCAGCCCAACTGGGCGCTGGTGCTGGCGGCCGTCAACGCCATGAGCGAGGACACGCGCAAGGACCCCACCTGGAGCTACTGGAAGGCGCGCGCGCTGCTGGCCACCGCGCCGCCCGATGCGGCGCCCAGGCCCGTCGTCGTGGCCACCACGCCCGGCGTGGTGCAAACCATCCCCACCGGTATCACGATTTCGCCGCAGCGCGCCGAGGCGCTGGCTTTGCTGCAGTCCTTCGCGTCGGTGCGCGGCTTTTACGAGCAACTGGCGCTGGAGGAGACCGGCCAGAAGATCACCGTGCCGGCCAGACCCGCGCCGCTGACGCCTGAAGAGAAAGAGGCCGCGCGCCTGAACCCGGGCCTGAACCGCGCCGCCTACGCGATCGCCCTGGGCCTGCGCCCCGAGGGCACGCGCGAGTGGAACTACAGCACCAACCTGCACAAGCGCGGCGGCATGGCCGATCGCGAACTGCTGGCCGCCGCCCAGTTCGCCTGCGACCGCCAGATATGGGACCGCTGCATCAACACCAGCGAGCGCACCAAGGGCGAGATTGATTTCGAGCAGCGCTTCCCCATGCCCTTCCGCGAAACGGTGACCAAGCGCGCGCAGTCCATCGGCCTGGACCCGGCTTACGTCTACGGCCTGATCCGCCAGGAAAGCCGATTCATCATGGATGCGCGTTCGGGCGTGGGCGCCTCCGGCCTGATGCAGGTCATGCCCGCCACGGCGCGCTGGACCGCCAAAAAAATCGGCATGGAAGGCTTCACGCAAGACCAGCTCAACGACCGCGACACCAACATCGCGATCGGCACGGCCTACCTCAAGCTGGCGCTGGACGACCTGAACGGCTCCATGCCCATGGCCGCGGCCGCCTACAACGCCGGCCCCGGCCGGCCGCGCACCTGGCGCAACGGCCCGGTGCTGGACGCCGCCATCTGGGCCGAGAGCATTCCCTTCAGCGAGACGCGCGACTACGTGAAAAAAGTGCTGTCCAACACCACCAACTACGCGGCCATCCTGACGGGGCAGCCGCAATCGCTGAAGGCCAGGCTGGGAACGGTGGGGCCGCGCGATGCGGCGCAGCCTGAGCCTTACAAGGACCTGCCTTAAAGAAGCTGTAGCCTAGGCGGGATAGACCGCGCCCAGCACCCTCAAGCCCCGCGCGCCCGTCACGCTGGGCAGGTTGCCGGGCCGGCCCAGCACCAGTTGCCGCGCCAGCCACGCGAATGCCGCCGCTTCCACCTGCAGCGGCGGCAGGCCGTGCTCATCGGACGTGCTGACGCGCAATGACGGCAAACCGGCCTGCAGGCGCGCCAGCAGGTGGGTGTTGAAGGCGCCGCCGCCGCAGACGATCAGCGACTCGCTGTCTTTGCCGTAAACATCGACGCCCAGGATGCAGGCCCTGGCGGTGAATTCGGTCAGGGTGTTCTGGACGTCCTCGGGCCGTTCGGCCGCAAAAGGCTGGAGCTTGCCCGCCAGCCAGTCCAGGCTGAACAGGTCGCGGCCCGTGCTCTTGGGGATCGGCTGGGAGAAATACGGCTCGTCGAGCAGGCTGGCCAGCAGCGCGGGCAGCAGCTCGCCGCTGGCGGCCCAGGCGCCGCCGGCGTCATAGGGCTGGCCGGTGTGCTGCCGGCACCAGGCATCCATCAGCGCATTGCCCGGCCCGCAATCGAAACCCAGCACCGGCGAGCCCGCCGCTTTCGGCAGCACGCTGAGGTTGGAAATGCCGCCCAGGTTGAGCACGCACACCGCCGCACCAACGCGGCCGAAGACGCCCTGGTGAAAAGCCGGCACCAACGGCGCGCCCTGCCCGCCCGCCGCCACGTCGCGGCTTCGGAAATCCGCCCCCACGGTGATGCCCGTGAGTTCGGCCAGCAGGGCCGGGTTGTTCAGCTGCAACGTGTAGCCCGCGCCTGCGGGTTCGCTGGATGTTCTTTGCGGCTGGTGCCGCACCGTCTGGCCGTGCGCGCCTATGGCCTTGATGTCCAGGGGCGAGATGCCTTGCGCCGCGGCCTGGGCCAGCAGCGCGGCGACGACCTTGGCATAGACCGCGGCAATCCGGTTGCCGGCCAGGGCGGCGCGATGCAGTTCGTTGTCGGTGGGCGTATTCAGCGCGAGCAACTCGGCGTGGAAGGCATCGCTGAAGGGCTCGGTGGCGGCGGCGAGGACGCGCAATTTCTCACCGTCAAACGCCACCAGCACGCCGTCGGCGCCGTCGAGTGAAGTGCCTGACATCAGGCCAATGTAGTAGTCGAGCATTGGCCTATTTTGTCGCAGTGAATCAATCAACCGTCCTAGCCAGCCAATCAACCGTTCGGGCTGAGCTTGTCGAAGCCCTTTGTTTGCCCTGGCAGCCCTTCGACAAGCTCAGGGCGAACGGGTACTTATTCAGCGCGCGTCTGGGTGATCGTCGATGCGGCCAGCAGTTGGGTTTTCACACCCGCAGCAAGTTGCTTGAACGCCGGCATGGCGGCCGTGGACACCGGAATGGTTTCGCTCTGCTTGGCGATGGTCATCGGGTCTTGCTGCGTGCCGTTGACGCGGAATTCGAAATGCAGGTGCGGGCCGGTGGCCCAGCCGGTGCTGCCGACCAGGCCTATGGTCTGGCCCTGGCTCACGTTCTGGCCTTTTTGCACGAGCAGCTTGCTCAGGTGGGCGTAGACGGTTTCATGGCCGTTGCGGTGTTTGACGAAGACCACGTTGCCGTAGCCGTTCTGCACGCCGGAAAATTCCACCACGCCGTCGCCCACGGTGCGGGCAGGCGTGCCGGTGGGCGACGCGAAGTCGGTGCCCAGGTGGGCGCGCCACTTTTGCAGGATGGGGTGAAAGCGCATCGAAAAGCCGCTGCTGATGCGCGAGAACTCGACCGGCGAGCTCAGGTAGGCGCGGCGCAGGCTCTGGCCGTCGAGGGTGTAGTAGCCGCCCTTGTTGGCGGCGCCGGTGGCGTCCGCGCCCGGGGGCTGGAACCACATGGCCTGGTAGGGCTTGCCGGCGTTGACGAACTCGGCCGACAGCACGCGGCCGGTGCGCAGCGGCTCGCCGTCGGCTTCCAGCGATTCATAGACCACGTTGAAGCGGTCTCCCTTGCGCAGCGCGCGGCGGAAATCGATGTCACTGGAGAAAATCTCGGCGATCTGCACGGCCACGCCGTCGGGGATGCGGGCGTCGTCGGTGGCGGCGAACAGCGAGGTCTGGATGCTGCCGCTTGAAAGGCGCGCGGCGGCCACGTAAGGGGCTGTCTCAATCCGCGACGTGAAGCCGGCGGCACCACGTTCAACCACGAGGCGCTTGAACATGGTTTCGTCGTCGGTGGGCCAGCGCATGCTGAGCTTGAGCAGCTGCTGGCTGTCGCTGGCCTCGACGGTCACGTTCTTGCCGGCGCGGCCCGCAAGCAGGTTGCGCGAGTTCGCGTCGCTGCGCAAAAAGGCGGCAGCCGCGCTGTCGTCGATGTTCAGGCGCTTGAGCAATGAGTCGGCGGTGTCGCTGCTGCGGGTGCTCTCGGTGCGGAACAGCTTGAAGCGGAAGTCGCTGAGCGAATCGGTCTGGCCCTGCGTGGGCAGGGCCTCCACCGCTTCAAGCACCTGGCGCACCGGCAGGTCGGCGGCGTCGGGTGCCATGGGCGCGACGCCGAAAGCGGTGACACCGGTGCCCAGCAGCAGGGCTGCAAGGGTGGCGGTGACCCGTTTGGGGTGACGGCGCAGGGTGTTGGCGAGGGGAAGCAGTACCTGGGAGGGGGATGGCAGTTGCAAAGCAAAATTCCCAACAAAAATGCATCGGGCGCTGCGGGAGCACCGGACTGCTGTATAAAACATGGAGAGCTTTGGTGGCCGGCCCTGATGCAGGGGTGGGGCCGGAGCCATCCAGACGATGTGGTTCCTGATCAGCAATTTGCAGGCCAACTAAAATGGCCCGCTGGATGCAGGAGAACCGCCAGTATATCTGTCGGACAACACCCCGACATGTGAAAAACCCTTATGAATCAAGCGCTTGTTACAAAATACCCCGTCACCGACCGTGTAAAGATGGCCTTGTCGGTCACCTTGCGGGGCTGCGAGGAGCTGATCCCGGAAAACGATTGGATACAAAAACTGGCCAAATCCGAGGCCACCGGCGTTCCGCTGCGCATCAAACTGGGCCTGGACCCGACCGCGCCTGACATTCATGTCGGCCACACCGTGGTGCTGAACAAAATGCGTCAGCTCCAGGATCTGGGCCATACAGTCATTTTTCTTATAGGCGATTTCACCAGCCTGATCGGCGACCCTTCGGGCCGCAACAGCACGCGCCCGCCGCTCACGCCCGAGCAGATCAAGGTCAACGCCGAAACCTACCGCGCGCAGGCCGACAAGATCCTGGACCCCTCCAAAACCGAGCTGCGCTACAACAGCGAGTGGAGCGAGCCGCTGGGCGCGACCGGCATGATCCAGCTGGCGTCGCGCTACACCGTGGCCCGCATGATGGAGCGCAACGACTTCAACGACCGCTTCAAGGCCGGCACGCCCATCAGCGTGCATGAGTTTTTGTACCCGCTGATGCAGGGCTACGACTCGGTGGCGCTCAAGAGCGACCTCGAGCTCGGCGGCACCGACCAGAAGTTCAACCTGCTGATGGGCCGCCACCTGCAGCAGGAATACGGCCAGGAGCCGCAGTGCATCCTGACCATGCCGCTGCTCGAAGGCCTGGACGGCGTCGACAAGATGTCCAAGAGCAAGAACAACTACATCGGCATCAGCGAAGACCCCAACACCATGTTCGCCAAGGTGCTGTCGATCTCCGACGTGCTGATGTGGAAGTGGTACACGCTGCTGTCCTTCAAGAGCGAAGCCGACATCGCGGCCCTGAAGGCCGAGGTGGAAGGCGGGCGCAACCCCAAGGACGCCAAGGTGGCGCTGGCCAAGGAAATCACCGCGCGCTTTCACTCGGCCGCCGCGGCCGACGCCGCCGAGCAGGACTTCATCAACCGCAGCAAGGGCGGCGTGCCCGATGAGATTCCCGAGGTGTCGCTGTCGGGCGCGCCCATGGGCATAGGCGCGCTGCTCAAAGCCGCGGGCCTGGCGCCTTCGGGCAGCGAAGCCACGCGCCTGATCGACGGCGGCGGCGTGCGGGTGGATTCCAGCGTGGTGAGCGACAAGGCGCTCAAGCTGGCGGCCGGCACCTATGTGCTGCAGGTCGGCAAGCGCAAGTTCGCGCGCGTGACGCTGGGCTGAGCCCCAGCCGCCTCACCGCCCGCTGACTTGGCTGATTAACGCACCTCGACGGTGACGCGCCGGTTGCGCGGCTCGTCGACCTCGTCGGCCGTCGGCACGGCCAGGTCGCGCTCGCCGCGGCCGGCGGCTTCGATGCGCGCCGCCGGGAACTGGCGCTCCGCCAGCATCTGCCGCACCTGTTGCGCCCGCTGGGCCGACAAAGCGTCGTTGCTGAGACCCGAGCCCACGGTGTCGGTGTGGCCGGTGATCACCACGTCGCCGCCGCTGCGGGCCAGCGCCGCGGCCAGCACCTCTTCGAGGACTTTCTGTGACTCGGCCGTGAGCACCGTGCCACCGGCATCGAAATACAGCGTGTAGCGCTGCGGCCTGGGCGGCGCCATCTCGAACAGCGCGCGGTTTTCCGCCTGCACCTTGGCCGGGTCGGCCTGGTCCACGGTGGGAGCGCCACTGGCACCCGAGGCGGCGGTGGCGCGCTGGTAGGGTTGGGACAGGACAGCCTCGGCACCCGGCCCGGCCTTGGCGCGCACCACCACGGCGGACGGCGCACCGCCTTCCTGCGGCAGCAGCACCACGCGGGCGCCCGGTGTGGAACAGCCCGCCAGCAGCAGGGCAAGCGCCACAGGCATGCAAAGGAAAAGACGGGCGCTCATGGCTGTTCGTCCGCTTGCACGATGAAATCCGTCCCGCGAACACCAACGAAGGCGAACTGGGTTTCGATGCGCACCGCTTCCGGGTGCGCCTTGCCGAGCAGGCCGGTGATCATGCGCAGCGAGCCCTTGAGCAGCGCTGCCAGCAGCGTGCCCTCATGGGTGGTCATGTCGAAGCTGAAGGCCTTGAGTTCCATCTGCGAGGACGGCCCGACCACCAGCGTGGTGCCGTCACGCAGCACCACGCTGGCGGCGGAGTCGGGGCCGGTCGTGATGCGCCCGCCGGGCAGCAGCGCGTCGCCGGCCTGGGCCGGGCGCGCCGCGGCGCCGGCGGCTTCCTGCAACTGCACGCTGCCCTTCAAGGTTTTGACGAAACCGGCTTGCCGGGCCACCACCTCGACGGGGGCCGGCACAGCGGCGGCGGTTGTGGCGTTTGCCGCTTCGGGGACGGGTGGCGGCGTGACGGCCGACGGGGCCTGCGCGTGCGCGCCGGCCGCGGCCAGCGCCAGGGCAGTGGCTGCTATCAAATGTGTGTA
The DNA here is from genome assembly GCF_943369415.1 of Polaromonas sp. YR568. Classification (GTDB taxonomy): domain Bacteria; phylum Pseudomonadota; class Gammaproteobacteria; order Burkholderiales; family Burkholderiaceae_C; genus Polaromonas. The sequence goes on along the minus strand of NZ_CALRNF020000033.1, from coordinate 15,816 downwards.
GGTCATTGTTATTACTCCGGCGGCCATTGTCGCATCGGCGACCGGAGTTTGCAGGCGCCGTGCCGCCGGCTCTCAGGGCGCCGGTGTGGCCAGCGGCTTGCCTTTTTCCACGACGTACACGCCCACCAGCTTGACAGGCACGGCGGCGTTGTTGTGCGCGTCATGCACCACGCCGGCCGGTACAACAAAGGACTCGCCGGCCTTGACCTGGCGCGGCGGCTGGCCGTCGATCAGCAGGGTGGCCTCGCCTTCTAGCACATAGCTGATCTCGTCGCCCGGGTGGGTGTGGCGCCCGGCCTTGGCGCCCGGCGCCACATCGACGCGGGCCACCACGGCCTCACGGCCGGGCACGGAGACGTCGGCCTTGCCGACCAGGGTGCGCGTGAGGCCCGAAGCCTGCGCGAACAGGGCGCCGGCCGAGACGGCCAGCACGGCGCCCAGCACCAGGGTCACGCTGCGTTGTTGGATGTTCATGGTGTTTCCTCAGGAGGTAGTTCAAGGTTGTGGGGCCGATCGCGCGCAGGGACTGCGGCGCGCACCCATGCTAGCGGCCGCGCCGGGCGCCGGCCTTGGGAACAACCCTTGCGTCACCACCGTCGTACACAATGGCGGCATGAGCACGATCGACCTCCAGGCCCTGACGCCGCAGCGCATGCTGCTGGCCTCGGTGGCCGTGGCGGTCGTCACCATCATCCTCAAGACCGCGGCCTGGTACGTCACCGGCTCGGTGGGCCTGCTGTCGGACGCGATGGAGTCCTTCGTCAACCTGGCCAGCGCGGTGTTCGGCGTGGCCATGGTCACCATCGCGCAGCGGCCCGCCGACGACGACCATCCCTACGGCCACCACAAGGCCGAATACTTTTCCTCAGGCTTTGAAGGCGCGCTGATCATAGGCGCGGCCGCGGCCATCATCTGGGCGGCGACCCATCGCATCTTCAACCCGCAGCCGCTGGAAAAAATCGGCTGGGGCCTGGCGCTGTCGGTGGTCGGCTCGGCCCTCAACGGCCTGCTGGCCTGGGTGATGTTTCGCGCGGCCAGGGCGCACCGCTCCATCGCGCTGGAGGCCGACGCCAAACACCTGGTGACCGACGTCTGGACTTCAGCGGGCGTGGTCGTGGGCATGGGCGCCGTGATGCTGACCGGCTGGCTCTGGCTGGACGCCGCGGTGGCCATAGGCGTGGCGATCAACATCCTGTGGGAAGGCGGCCGGCTCGTGTGGCGCTCCTCGCAGGGCCTGATGGACGAAGCCGTGGAGCCCGAGGTGATGGCCGAGATCCAGAAGGCGCTGGACGGCTTTGCGCACCACACCATCCGTTTTGACCATCTCAGCACACGCCGCGCAGGCCGGCGGCGTTTTGTGGACCTGCACATGCACATGCCGGCCGACTGGTCGCTGGGGCGGGCCGCCGCGGTGCGGGCCAGCGTCGAGCAGGCCCTGATGAGCGCGGTGCCCGGCCTGCGCGCCACCATCCAGTTGCTGCCCAGCGACGTGGAAGCGCATTTTGGCGACGAGTCCGACCTGATCTGACAGCCTTGTGTATTCCCGCCCGATAATTTCCCAGCCCCTTCATTGCCCAGGAGTTTTCATGAAACGCATCTCGCTTCTCGCCCAGGCCTTTGCCTGCGTCCTGACCGCCGCCACGGCAACCGGCGCCGCCGCGCTCGACACCCACCTCGCCGTGCTCAGCGCCGGCGCCATTGAGCCGGGCCTGAAGGCCGCGGCCGCCGCGTTTGAGAAGCAGAACGGCCACAGCGTGAAGATCACCTTCAACACCGCACCGGAACTGAAAAAACGCATGGACGCCAACCCGGCCTTCGACGTGGTGATCGCGCCGCCGGCCGTCATCGGCGAATTCGCCGCGGCCGGCAAGCTGGCCGAGACGCGCGCCAACGTCGGCCGCGTCGGCATGGGCGTGGCGGTGCGCGACGGCGCGCCCGCGCCCGACATCGCCAATGCCGAGGCGCTCAAGCGCTCGGTGCTGGCCGCGGATTCGCTGGTGTTCAACCGCGCGTCCACCGGCCTGTACCTCGAAGGCCTGCTCAAGAAGATGGACGTCTACACGCAGGTCGAAGGCAAGACCACGCGCTACCCCGACGGCGCCGCCGTGATGGAGCACGTCATCAAGGGCAAGGGCAACGAGATCGGCTTCGGCGCGATGACGGAAATCCTGCTCTACCAGGGCAAGGGCCTGAAGTTCGTAGGCCCGGTGCCGGCCGAAGTGCAGAACTACACCTCCTACACGGCCGCGCCGCTGGCCTCCGGCAAGCAGCAGGCCTTGGCCCAGGAGTTCGTCAGCTTCCTGTCGGGCCCGGTAGGCAAGCCGCTGTTCGTCGCGGCCGGCGTGACCGACTGATGAAGGCGCTGCTGCAGCGCGTGGCCGAGGCCCGCGTGGTGGTTGCCGGCGAGACCATAGGCCGCATAGACGCCGGGCTGCTGGTGCTGGTCTGCGCAGAGCGCGGCGATGCCGAGGCGCAGGCCGACAAGCTGCTCGCCAAGATCCTCAAGCTGCGCATCTTCTCCGACGAAGCCGGAAAGATGAACCTCAGCGTGCAGGACGTCAAGGGCGGCCTGCTCGTCGTAAGCCAGTTCACGCTGGCCGCCGACGCCTCGGGCGGAAACCGGCCCAGCTTCACCGGCGCGGCGGCGCCCGACGAAGGCCGCCGGCTCTACGACTACTTTGTGGCCCAGGCGCGGACGCTGCACCCGCAGGTGGAAACCGGGCGCTTTGCCGCCGACATGCAGGTGCACCTGGTCAATGACGGGCCGGTGACCATTGCGCTGCGGATCGACCCGGCAGCGTGATGGATACCGCTGAGGTATAAAACCGCAGATGAACGGGCGGCAAGCGACTTCTTGCGGCTCTCCCCAAAACCACAAATCCTCCAGGTCACCCATGATTCGTTTTGTTGTTGCCACGCGCTCCAGCTTCAAAGACTTTTTTACCGGAACCGCGCTGGGCCGGTCACTGGCCCTGTATTACCCCTTGGGCGGTATTCAGGTGCGGGTGTTTGAGAGCAACACGGCAGGGTTGCCGTCGGTCTACAACCAGGCCATCGAGGAGGCGCGGGAACAGCCCGCGCTGCTGGTCTTTTGTCACGACGACTTGCACCTGTGCGATTTTTTCTGGGGCGACCATTTGCGGGAAGGGCTCGCCAAATACGACGTCATCGGCCTGGCCGGCAACCGGCGCCGCGTGCCGCGCCAGCCGGGCTGGGCGTTTGTGGATGACAAATTCACCTGGGACGACAAGGAAAACCTGAGCGGCGTGGTGGCACACGGCGATGGTTTTCCCTCCTCGAACCTGAGCGTCTTCGGCCCTTCGGGCGTGCCGGTCAAGCTGCTGGACGGTTTGCTGCTGGCCTGCGACAGCCGGCTGATGATCGATAAAAACCTGCGCTTTGACGAGCGCTTTGATTTTCATTTCTACGACCTCGATTTCTGCCGCGAGGCCGAACGGCTGGGGCTCAGCATGGGCACCTGGCCGATTTCGGTAGTGCACGAAAGCGGCGGCGGCTTCGGCGGCCCCTCCTGGAGCGCCGGTTATGCGGCTTACCTGGACAAGTGGAAGTCCTGAGAACGGGATTTCAGCGATAGGGGTTTTTAAAACCCAGGCCCGCCAGGATGCGAATCTCTTGCGCCTCCATCGCTTCGGCGTCGTCCTCGCCGGTTTCGTGGTCCCAGCCCTGGGCGTGCAGCGTGCCGTGCACCAGCAGGTGCGCGTAGTGGGCCTGCAGCGTCTTTTTGTTGTCTTTCGCTTCTTGCGCCACCACGGGCGCGCACAGCACCAGGTCGGCGGTGACCACCGGTTCCTGTGTGTAGTCAAAGGTCAGCACGTTGGTGGCGTAGTCGCGCCGGCGGTAGTCGCGGTTCAGCGCCTGGCCTTCTTCGGCGTCCACGATGCGCACGGTGATCTCGCCGTCATGCGCCAGAGCATGGCGTATCCAGCGGGCCACGCTGTGGCGCGGCAGGGCGGCGCGGTGGCGCGCGGCGTTCTTCAGGTCGCCGAACTGCAAAGACAGGCTCAACTGCTTAAGAGCCATTTCGGCTCCGGGCGCTGGTGCGGCGTGCCGGTGCGGGTTCGGCGCCTTCCTCGACGGGTGCGGCCAGGCCCGGGGATTTGTCGTAGGCGTCCACAATGCGCGCCACCAGCGGATGGCGAACCACGTCGGCGCTGGTCAGCCGCGTGATGGCGATGCCCTTGACACGCTTGAGCACACGCTCGGCGTCCACCAGGCCGCTGAGCTGCGTGCGCGGCAAGTCGACCTGGCTCACGTCGCCCGTCACCACCGCCTTGCTGCCGAAGCCGATGCGGGTCAAAAACATCTTCATCTGCTCGGGCGTGGTGTTTTGCGCCTCGTCAAGGATGACAAAGGCGTGGTTCAGCGTGCGCCCGCGCATGAAGGCCAGCGGCGCGATCTCGATCTGCTGGCGCTCAAAGGCTTTCTGCACGCGCTCAAAGCCCATCAGTTCGTGCAGCGCGTCGTACAGCGGGCGCAAATAGGGATCGACCTTCTGGCTCAGGTCGCCCGGCAAAAAGCCCAGGCGCTCGCCGGCCTCGACCGCCGGTCGCGTCAGCACGATGCGCTGCACCGTGCTGCGCTCCAGCGCGTCGACCGCGCAGGCCACGGCCAGGTAGGTCTTGCCGGTACCAGCCGGGCCTATGCCGAACGTGATGTCGTGCGTGGCGATGTTTTCCAGGTAGGTGCCCTGGTTGGTGGTGCGGGCGCGCAGGTCGGCCCGGCGCGTGGACAGCGCCGCAGTGCCATCGGGCGCGATGCTGAGCGCGGTGTCGCCGGCCAGCATCAGCTGCACGGTTTCGGGCTCTATCGGCCGCTGGGCGATTTCGTACAGCGCCTGCAGCACCTCCAGCGCCTGCGTGGCCTTGACCTTGGTGCCGTCGATCTTGAACTGCTCGAAGCGGTGCGCGATCGTCACGTCCAGCGCCGCCTCGATGGTGCGGATGTGGCTGTCCATGGGGCCGCACAGGTGGCCCATGCGGGTGTTGTTGGGCGGCGTGAAGGTGTAGCGAAGGATCAAGGACGGGCTTTCCTGAAAAAAGGCCACCGATGGGCCCAATACCGGCGACGGCGCCGGCCGGAACACAATTGTCCGCCCAAACAGCCGACTGTGTGCGGCTGATAAGATTTGCCCATGATTGGAAGACTCTCTGGCCAGCTGGCCGAAAAAAATCCCCCTGAAATCCTGGTGGATTGCAACGGCGTCGGTTATGAAGTGCTGGTGCCCATGAGCACCTTCTACAACCTGCCCGGCCTGGGCGAAAAAGTCAGCCTGCTGACGCATTTTGTGGTGCGCGAAGACGCGCAAATCCTCTACGGCTTCGGCAGCGCCACCGAGCGCGCGGCCTTCCGCCAGCTCATCAAGATCTCCGGCGTGGGCCCGCGCACCGCGCTCAGCGTGCTCAGCGGCATGAGCGTCGAGGAACTCTCGCAGGCCGTGACCCAGCAGGAAGCCGGCCGCATCATCAAGGTGCCCGGCATCGGCAAAAAGACCGCCGAGCGCCTGCTGCTGGAACTCAAGGGCAAGCTGGGCGCCGACATCGGCGTGCATGTCAGCATCGCCAACGACGCCCAGTCCGACATCCTGCAGGCCCTGGTGGCGCTGGGTTACAGCGACCGCGACGCCGCGCTGGCGCTCAAGGCCCTGCCCAAGGACATAGGCGTGAGCGACGGCATCAAGCTGGCGTTGAAGGCATTGGCGAAATAACCCCCGACATGAGCATTCAAACGGACGACTTCTCCCCCGGCGACTTCCCGCCCGCCAAGCGCGTGATGTCGGCCGCGCCGGCCTCGCCCGGCGAGGAGGCCATCGAGCGCGCCCTGCGCCCCAAGCTGTTTGACGAGTACGTGGGCCAGACCAAGGTGCGCGACCAGCTCGAAATTTTCATAGGCGCGGCCAAGAAGCGGAAAGAAGCGCTGGACCACGTGCTGCTGTTCGGCCCGCCCGGCCTGGGCAAGACCACGCTGTCCCACATCATTGCGCACGAACTCGGCGTGAATTTGCGGCAGACCTCGGGCCCCGTCCTCGAAAAGCCCAAGGACCTGGCGGCGCTGCTGACCAACCTGGAAAAGAACGACGTCCTCTTCATCGACGAAATCCACCGCCTGAGCCCCGTGGTGGAAGAAATCCTCTACCCCGCGCTGGAGGACTACCAGATCGACATCATGATCGGCGAAGGCCCGGCGGCGCGCAGCATCAAGCTCGACCTGCAGCCTTTCACGCTGGTGGGCGCCACCACGCGCGCCGGCATGCTGACCAACCCGCTGCGCGACCGCTTCGGCATCGTCGCGCGGCTGGAGTTCTACACGCCCGACGAGCTCGCGCGCATCGTCAGGCGCAGCGCCAAGCTGCTCAACGCGCCCATGGACGAGGAAGGCGGTTTTGAAATCGCCCGCCGCTCGCGCGGCACGCCGCGCATCGCCAACCGCCTGCTGCGCCGCGTGCGCGACTATGCCGACGTCAAGGGCACCGGCCACATCTCGCTGGACATCGCCAACAAGGCGCTGGCCATGCTGGATGTGGACCCGCAGGGCTTCGACGTGATGGACAGAAAACTGCTGGAGGCCGTCATTCACAGGTTCGACGGCGGGCCGGTGGGCCTGGACAACATCGCCGCCAGCATAGGCGAGGAACGCGACACGATCGAGGACGTGATCGAGCCTTATTTGATCCAGCAGGGCTACCTGCAGCGCACGCCGCGCGGGCGCATCGCCACCCTGGCCGCCTACCGCCACCTGGGCGTGGCGCCGCCGGTCAGCGGCAACGACATGTTTAACGCCTGAACATGGGACAGTGGGTGGCCTTGTCGGCGGCGGCAGACCCCCAGGCGGCCTGGACGAAATCCCCCGCCGGGCAGCGCTTCTTCAATTCAACGGGGCTGGGCGTGACGGTGGCCTTCTTGCTGGCCTATGCCCTGAGCGGCGTGGTGTTCGGCTACCTGCCTGTGTTTGTGCTGGAGGGCTTCGCCATCCTGCAGGGAACAGCCGCATGGGTTGGCTCGGCCGGGACTATCTCCCTGGCGCTGGGATGGGCCACGCACCTGGTGCAGCGCCACTGGTCAAGCGCCTCGCCGGTCACCTGCACGACGTTTCGCTACATCTGCTACATCGCCGTGGCCACTTGCGTGTGCCTCGTCGCCCTTGCGGAGCTGTCCGGCGGCCCCCTCTCCAGGCTGCGATGGAACGGGCTGGCTCCCGCGTCCGAATGGCTGCTTGCGCCCTTGCCCTGGGTATGGCGCGAACTGGCGCCGCTGGGCTCGCCCAAAGTGACGGGAAAGCTTTTTTTCGCGGGCGGCGCGGCGCTGGCGCTTGCATTTTTCTTCCTCAAAGCCGTCGAGCGGCCGAGGGTGTTTGTTTTTTTCCTGGGCATGGCAGCCTGCATCACGGGGTTTTATTTTCTGGGCGACGCCGCGTTGGACTACGGCGCGGCGCGCGGCCTGCCCGGCGCGTCACCGGACTATGCGAAAGAATTGAACACCAACCCCGGCCGCTACAACGCCTGGAACTTTTTGTCCTGGCTGGGGGCGCTGGCCTGCCTGGCCTATGGCGTGCTCATGGTGTCCATGGCCTTGGTCGTCCAGGCCGCGAATGTCCGGGCCACGGTTGTACGATCATGACGCGCCGCTTTGGTTTCGCGCTGTGTTTCAACCCTCCGGGCCGCCTGCCCGCTTCAGCCATACCTGCCCACTTCCCCATGCCGATTCCGTTTTCATCGCCATCCCATCGCCTTGGGGCAGGCGCCGCCGCCCTGGGGCTGGCCTGCTGGCTGGCAGGCTGCGCGACCACCGGCAATCCGCCCACGGCGCGCACGCCCAACCCGGCGGTGCCGCTGGCGGCCACGTCCAGCTTGCCGGAATTCCCTGAGCTGTTCCGCCAGATGAGCAAGCTCTACGCCGACCACCCGCAGGCCCCCGCGATGCAGGAAGGCGACGGCATGGGGCAGAAGATCTCCATCGCGCGCGTGCGCAAGCCCGGCGCCCTGGACGCGCTGCAGGCTTACCGCGCGCAGGGCGTGCACGGGCGCGTGGTGGTGATTTCGCTGCTGGATGCCGAGGGCAAGCTGCTCGATGCGCGCGTGCTGTCGTCCACGCATGCCGAACTCAACGAGGCGGTGCTGCAGTCGGCGCGCGAGGCCGAGTACCGCGGCGGGCGCGTCAACGGCAAGGCCGCGCCCATGTATGCGGTCTACGGGGTGAACTTCTAGGGCACTGGCGCCAGGGCGGAGCCGGCGCCTCAGGTCAGCGCGCCGCGCGCGTCGACCGGGAAGATGCGCTGCACGGTGCCGCTACGCAGCCCGCCGGTCACGCCGATCATCACGTCGTGCAGGTTCACGGTCGGGTCGCAATGGCCGGGGATCAGCCACAGCATGCGGCCCAGGCCGGGCAGGCGCTTGCTGTCGCCGGCGGGCCGCAGGATGCCGTGCTCGTCGCCGCCGTTGAAATACTCGAGCTCGCTTTCGGTGTCGAAGGCGTGCACCAGCGGCAGGCCCGAATCGATGGCGTGGCTTTTATGGCCGGCGTCGCACACGGCATGGCCGCCGTGCGTGCTGACGACCTGGGTCTTGACGAAGAGCGCGTGCTCAAACTGCGGCTGGGCCGGGTCGCGCTCGTTTTTCGCGTAGTCGGCGTCCATGAACATGAAGGAGCCCGCCTGCAGCTCGCCGTAGACGCCGCTGAAGGCTTCCAGCATCAGGCTGCCGGTGCCGGCGCCTGTCACCAGGTCGACCGTGACGCCCTGGGCCTCGATCAGCTTCTTCGTCAGCACCACGTCCTCGACGGCCTTGGCGATGGCCTCGCGCCGTTCCTGCGCGCTGCGCATGTGCTGGGCCTTGCCGTGGTAGGCCTGCAGGCCGGCAAAACGCAGGGCCGGGTGTTTGCGGATTTCCAGCACCAGCGTGACGGCCGCGGCGCCGGGCTCGACGCCGCAGCGTCCCTGGCCGACGTCGATCTCGACGAAGACGTCGATCACGGTGGCGGCGCCGGGGGTGCCGGCTTTGTCCTTGTTGTTGATGCGCGCCTCGGTCATGGCCTGCGCCAGGCGGATCACGCCCTCGGTGCTGTCCACCGCGATGGCGAGCTGGCCGCCCTGGGCCGCGACTTTCTGGGCAAGCGCGGCCACGCGCGCCAGCTTGGCGGGGGCGATGACTTCATTGCTGATGTAGATGTTGAAGACACCGCCGGCGGCCATGATTTCGGCTTCGGAGGTTTTCTGCACGCACACGCCCACCGCGCCGGCGCGTATCTGCATCTTGGCCAGCGTGACACTTTTGTGCAGCTTGGCGTGCGGGCGCCAGCGGATGTTGTGCTTTTTGGCGAACTCGGACATGCGCGCCAGGTTGCGTTTCATCGCATCCATGTCGATGACCAGGGCGGGTGTGTCGATGTCGTTGACCGGCTTGCCGATCAAGTCGGTCAGGCGGGAAGGCGAAGTGCTCATGGGATCCGTTGCATCTCTTGTGTTATTTATTCTGCGCTCAGCGGGTCGCGGGCGGGGCCGTCCGGAAGGGTGCCGGAAATTGCGCTGTCGTCCAGTGTGCCATCGTCCAGGTGCTGGGTGTCGGCCCAGCCGACGAGCGTAAAGCCTTCGGGGGTCCAAAGGAGGCGGTTGATGGCCGCATTGCCGAGTTGCCAGGTGCGCGGCGCCTGGATGTCCAGCCGCGTGGCGGCGCGATAAAGCACGTCCATCACGCCGCCGTGGCCGACCAGGGCGATCAGCTCGCCCGGGTGGGCGGCCGCCAGGCGCTCGGCCGTGGCGACCACGCGGCTGCGCAGCGCGATCAGCGACTCGCCGCCGGCGGGCGCGAATTCCGGGTCGCGCTTGCGCCAGCGCAGGGACTGGTCGGGCAGCAGGGCCTCGATCTCCGCGAAAGTCTTGCCTTCGAAGTCGCCGAAGCCGCGCTCGCGCAGGCCCTCCTCACGCGTCACTTCCATGCCCTGGATGCGGGCCAGGTACTGCGCGGTTTCCCAGGCGCGGGTCAGGTCGCTCGCGTAGATGGCGCTGATGGGCTCGTCGGCCAGCGCCAGCGCCATGCGCTCGGCCTGCTTGCGGCCGGTTTCATTGAGCGGGATGTCCAGGTGGCCCTGGATGCGGGTGTCCACGTTCCAGGTGGTCTCGCCGTGTCGAATCGCAATGATGCGCGTGGTTTCCATGCTCACCTTGATATTTCAACGTTGATGCGGCGCATGCCCGGCGGCGGCTGCGGAAAGCCGCGCAGGGCCGAATCCAGCATGGCGGGCAGCACGGCCAGGGTGTCACCCCATACGCCGTCGTGCAGGGCCCGCGTCTCAAAAGCGACCTGGTTGGTCCGCAGGTCGCGCATCACGAGGCTCAGGTCGCGCTTGAAATAAGGCGGCTCCGCAATCCCGCCGCCGATCGGGAAGGACAGGCCGACCGAGGCGCCGCGGTTCCCGCCGCCCACGAACACACCGCTGCCAAACCCGAAACCGCCGTAGGGACCGTAGTCATAGGGCCAGCGTTCAACGATCTGGGTGTTGGCGACGATCTGCACGCTGTACCGTGCGGCAGGCGGATTGAACTCCAGCCCCACCTTGGCCAGGGCGTTGCGCGCCACGCCCTCGATGGCGTCCTGGGGCGAGCCCACAAGCTGCTGGGAGGGCAAGCGCTCAAAACGGTAAGGCGTACCCGGCGCGGGGGGCGGGCCGTTCCAGTTGTAAAAGGCGGTGACGTCGCTGTCGACCACGCGAACCGTGGAGCAGCCGCTCATGAAAAGCACCAGGGCGGCTATGGAAAAGATGGTGGTAAATGCGCGCTTCATAAGACCTCCACGGTGAAAATTATCTGGAAGATCAGCGGGATTGAATGCCGATCACGGAAGCGCCGGGCAGGCGTGCTTCCTGGAACTCCTCGGCGTCGAAGGCCTTGTCGCCGTCGGCGTCGGCCACGCCGGTAGCCTTGATGCCCTTGAAGTCGTGGCGCTTGTTGTCCATCAGGTGCGAGGGCACGATGTTCTGCAGCGAAGCGAACATGTTCTCGAGGCGGCCGGGGAATTTTTTCTCCCACTCGCGCAGCATGTTGCCGACCTGCTTGCGCTGCAGGTTTTCCTGGCTGCCGCACAAGGTGCAAGGGATGATGGGAAATTCGCGCACCTGGGCCCAGCGCGTCAGGTCTTTTTCCGTGACGTAGGCCATGGGGCGTATCACCACGTTCTTGCCGTCGTCGCTGACCAGCTTGGGTGGCATGCCCTTGAGCTTGGCCGCGAAAAACATGTTGAGGAAAAAGGTCTGCAGCATGTCGTCGCGGTGGTGGCCCAGCGCGACCTTGGTGCAGCCGAGTTCGCCGGCCACGCGGTACAAAATGCCGCGGCGCAGGCGCGAGCACAGCGAGCACAGCGTCTTGCCCTCGGGAATCACGCGCTTGACGATGCTGTAGGTGTCCTGGTTTTCGATGTGGAAAGGCACACCCAGCTTGCCCAGGTACTCCGGCAGGATGTGCTCGGGAAAGCCGGGCTGCTTCTGGTCGAGGTTGACGGCCACCAGCTCGAAGTTGATGGGCGCGCGCTTTTGCAGCTTGAGCAGGATGTCGAGCATGGCGTAGCTGTCCTTGCCGCCCGAGACGCAGACCATGACCTTGTCGCCCTCTTCAATCATGTTGAAGTCGACGATGGCGCGGCCGACCTCGCGGCACAGGCGTTTTTCGAGCTTGTGGTCCTCGCGCTCTATCTTCATGCTGTTCTGCACGCGCGCGGAGCTTTCCTGCTGCTCGTACTCCGCCACCGCTTCTTCCCAGACTGCGCTCATATCACTTGCTCCCATATTGCTCACCACTGTCCCGTCTCGACGCGAATGGCCACTTCGCAGTCGTCAAAAATTTCAAGTTTCGCGATCTTCACGCGCACGCCCAGCACGCCGGGCAGTTGCATCAGGCGGTGCGCGAGTTTGCCGATCAGGCTCTCCAGCAGGTTCCTGTGCTCCGCCGTGCACTCGCTGATGATGATCTGGCGCACCTTGCGGTAGTCCAGCACGTGGTTGATGTCGTCGTCGTGCGGCAGCAGCGGCTGCGTGCCCAGGTTCAGCTCGGCATCGACCTGGATGGGCTGCGGCGCGGTTTTTTCGTGGTCCAGGATCCCCAGGTTGGCGTCAAAGCGCAAGCCGGTGAGGTTCAGGATTTGGGTGCCCCGGGGTGTGTACATGGCGCCAGTTTGTGATGGGTGGAATAAGGGGTGTGTCAGCCGTTGCCGCGGGTTCACATCAGCGAAAAATCGCGCTCGAACTTCATCAGGTGCTGGCCGCCGTCCACCAGCAGCGTGGTGCCGGTGATGGAGCGGTTTTCCAGCGCGAACTTGACCGTGGCCGCGACGTCGGCGGGTGTGGAAGAGCGGCCCAGCGGCGACAGCTTGTGGCGCGCCTCGAACTGCGCGTCGCTCAGCAAATGGCTGGTCAGCGTAAGCCCGGGCGCCACGCCGACCACACGCACCAGCGGCGCCAGGGCCAGCGCCAGCATGGTGCCGGCCGCTTCCAGCGCGGCCTTGGAGAGGGTGTAGCTGAAGAAATCGGGGTTCTGGTTCCAGAGCTTCTGGTCCAGCAGGTTGACCACGGCGCCCTGGGTGCCCTCGCCGCCTTCGCCGCTTTGATCGCCGCGCCCCGCGATGTGGGCGTGCAGCGCCTGGGCCAGCAGCACGGCGGCGCCGGTGTTGCTGTGCAGGTGTTTGTCCAGGGCCGCGAAGCCGAAGCTGGCGGCGTTGTCTTCTTCAAAGGTGGAGGCGTTGTTGACCACCGCGTCGACCCGGCCCATGCGCGCCACCACGGCCGGCAGCAGGCCGCGCACCGCAGCCTCGTCGCCCAGGTCCGCCTGGAAGGCCGCCGAGGCGCCGGCGAGTTTGGCGCAGTCGGCGACGGTTGCCATCGCCTCGGCTTCAGAGCCGCGGTAATGCACCGCCACCTGCCAGCCGCCTGCCGCCAGCGCCAGCGCGATCTCGCGCCCCAGCCGCCGCGAGGCGCCGGTCACGAGGACCACGGGGAAAGAAGACGGGGCTGGGTTCATGGGCGGGCGTTTGACGTCAAAAATGGGGCCGAAAGGAGGCGGGGCGCGGAATGAAGGGGCCGGGATGATCGCCGACAATGGCCGGTGGTGACCCCTATGACCCCGACGACGAATACCCCCATTTTACCGACCGCCCTCTCCGCCCACATTGCCAAGGCCATTGAGGCCGCCGGCGGATGGCTGGGTTTCGACCAGTTCATGGCACTGGCCCTCTACACGCCGGGCCTGGGCTACTACGCCAACGACTCGCGCAAATTCGGCCTGATGCCCGGCACGGGCAGCGATTTTGTCACCGCGCCCGAACTCTCGCCGCGCTTCGGCCAGGCCCTGGCGCGACAGGCCGCCCAGGCTTTGCAGGGGACCGGCACGGCCGAAATCTGGGAGTTCGGCGCCGGCTCGGGCGCGCTGGCGCAGCAGGTGCTGGATACCCTGGAGACGCTGGGCACGCAGCTGGAGCGCTACACCATCGTCGATTTGTCGGGCAGCCTGCAGGCGCGCCAGCGCGAACGGCTGGCCCATTACGGCGACAAGGTGCAATGGGCGACGGAGCTGCCCCCTGCCATGCGCGGCGTGGTGCTGGGCAATGAGGTGCTGGACGCCATGCCGGTCAAGTTGCTGAATCGCCTGCAGGGTGTCTGGCATGAACGCGGCGTGGTGGTGCATGGGGACTGCTTTCTTTATGCCGACCAGCGCACCGACCTTCGGCCCCCGTTTGAGGTGGAGGGCGAACACGACTACCTCACCGAAATCCACCCCCAGGCCGAAGGCTTTGTCGCCACGCTGGCCGACCGGCTGGAGGCCGGCGCCGTCTTCCTGCTCGACTACGGCTTCCCCGAGCACGAGTACTACCACCCGCAGCGCAGCATGGGCACCGTGATGTGCCACCGCGGCCATCTGGCCGACGCCGATGCGCTGGCCGAGGTGGGCAGCAAGGACATCACCGCGCACGTCAACTTCACCGGCATCGCCCTGGCCGGCCAGGAGGCGGGGCTGGAGGTGCTGGGCTACACCAGCCAGGGTCGCTTTTTGCTCAACTGCGGCCTGGTCGACGGCATGGAAGACGCGCCGCTGGAGCAGCGCGTCATGGTGCAAAAACTGATCGCCGAGCATGAGATGGGTGAGCTGTTCAAGGTGATCGCTTTTGGCGCGAAAGGCCAACCGGTCTGGGAGCCCATGGGATTTTCTGCGGGCGACCGTATGCATACTTTGTAGCACCCCCGTCGGACGCTCACTTCGTGTAGCGCCTTCCCCCCTCAAGGGGACGGCCTGCGGTCTGGCAAAGCCAGTCCCGCGGCCCCCACTCGTGGTGCCTACTGAACTCTTAAACCCAGCATGAGCCGCAGAACCGGCTTTGCCGGGCCGCAGGCGGGCGGCCCCCTCGGGGGCCGCGCATTACACGAAGTGAAAAAGCGTGGGGGCTAAACTACCCCAATGATCCGCTGGTTCATCGTCATCTTCCTGGCCCTGATGCTGATCAGCTGGTTCAGCCCGCTTTTGCAGAAGCTCGGCTTCGGCAAGCTGCCCGGTGACCTGCGCTTTCGCCTGTTCGGGCGTGAATGGTTTATTCCGCTCACCACCACCATCCTGCTGAGCTTTATCGCCAGCCTGCTCGCCAAACTCCTTTAAGGAAGAAATCTCCGCATGAAAGCCTGCGTCGACCTGGGAGGCACCAAGATCGCGGTCAGCCTGATCGCCACCGGACAGGAACTCAGCCTGGAGCAGGCCGCGTCGGCCCTGCAGTCGCGGCATGTGGAACCCACCGAAAAAGAAGGCCAGCCCGACACCGTGGCGCGCCAGGTGCTGCGCATGCTGGCCAGCGCGTGCGAAGCCGCCGGCGTCCGCGAGCAGGACATCGAAGCCGTCGGCGTGTCGTCCTGCGGCCCCTTTGTCGCCGTGGACGGTATGCTGGAAATCTCCAACCCCAACATCTGCGGCGGCATGGCCGGCCCGGCGCGCGGCTTGCCCAACGACTGGGTCAGCGTGCCGCTGGAGGCGCCGCTGCGCAGCCGTTTTGCCGACAAGCTCCGCCTGGAAAACGACGGTGTCGGCGCGCTGCAGGCCGAGCGCCGCTGGGGCGCGCTGCAGGGCTTCAGCCACTGCGCCTACGTGACCTGGAGCACCGGCATAGGCTTCGGCCTGTGTGTGGACGGCCGTATCCTGCGCGGCAAACACGGCAACGCGGGCCACGCGGGCCACACCTTTGTCAGCGACAGCAGCGACGCGCTGTGCGGCTGCGGCAACAGGGGCGACCTCGAAGGCGTTGTGGCCGGAAACGCCATCGCAAGGCGCTTTGCCGGCGCGGGCTATCCCGGCGCCTCCGCGCTGTTCGCCGCCGCGCAGTCAGGCGACGCGGCCGCCAACACCATCGTGGACGAGCTGTGCCGCGTCATGGGACGCGGCCTCTACAACCTCGTCGCCACACTGGACCTGGAACGCATCAGCATGGGCGGCGGCGTCTTCTGGAACCACCGCGACTACCTGCTGCCGCGCCTGAGTGCGCAGATCCACGGCAAGCTGCCCGCGTTGACGGATGAGTTCGAGTTGGTGGCTGCCGGCCTGGGGGAGAGGGTTGGGGATTTTGGGGCGTTGGCGTTGGTAAGTTGAGGTTGCCGGGTCTTGCGCCGGCTTGCGCGCTTGCTTCCTCGGCATAGGCTTGCTGGCCGGGAGTGGCCCGGCGGCCAGTAACTTTCTTTTGCTTCGCCAAAAGAAAGTCACCAAAGAAAAGGCGACCCTGGTTGCTGCGTCCCCTGCGCTTCGCTCCGGGGCAACCTGTGGTGCTCGGTCCAGACGGGGTCAAAA
>NZ_CALRNF020000032.1:0-78521 GCF_943369415.1 Polaromonas sp. YR568 | reverse complement strand
AGGACCACGCCGACCAGGTGCGAAAGGGTGCCGTTGCCGGGTGTGGCGTAGGTGACTCGCCCGCCGGGGGCTTTGGTCTGCGCGGCCAGGTCGGCAAAGCTTTTCAGCGGCGAGTTGCCGGCCACCACCAGCACCAGCGGCGCGGCGTTGATCTGGGTGATGGGCAGGAAGTTCTTCAGCGGATCGAAGCCGGGTGACGCATACAGCGTGGGGTTGACGGCCATCAGCGAAACCTGGCCGGTGAGCACGGTGTAGCCGTCGGGCTTGGCGTCGGCTACGGCCTTGGCGCCTATGTTGCCGCCGGCGCCGCCGCGGTTGTCGACGATGGCGGTCTGGCCGGTGACGTCGGACAGGCGGCTGGTGACGAAACGCGTCGTGGCGTCATTGCCGCCACCGGCCGGGAAGGGCGACACGAACTTGATGGCCTGGTTCGGGAAGCCGCCGACCTGCGGCATGGGCTGCGCGGAGGCGGCGCCGTGCGCGGCGAGCAGGGCGCAGCACAGTGAGGCGGCGGTAAATTTCAGCGTGGCAAGCATGGGCGGGCTCCTGAAGAAAAGTGAGTGGGCGGTGGATGAAAAACGGATGAATAGGACTAGGCGCCGGCAGGGCCGGGCACGGCATCGGGCAGGCGGTAGGCCTGGAGTTCCTGTGCATCAAGCTGCCCGATCAGGTTGACTTCCCAGGCCAGGTACTGCCGCGCGGCCTCTTTGTTGCCGTCGTGCCGGTCGTGCACGAAGAACAGGTAATCGATGCAGTCGTTGTCGGCGGGAATGGTTTCGCTCGCCTGCAGCGGCAAGCCGGCTGCGCGCCAGGCGTCCAGACCGCCCTCGAGCAGGCTGGGCTTCAGGCCCAGCGCCTGCAGGTCGACCGCCGCGCAGGCCGCCACGGCGGGTTCGTCGGCAATCAACACCACCGGGCGGTGTTCGCCGGCGAGCAGCGCCGCCAGACGCGGCCGAATGGACCAGCGCGATCCCGCGATATGGTGTTGCCGAAACTGCATGCTGGGGCGCAGGTCGATGGCGGCGAGGGTGCCATCGGCCAGCCCGGCTGATAGCGCCCGCGCGCTGGTGGCGGGCAGCGCGGGCAGGGCCACGGACGTTGCGGCGGGCAAAGCCAGGCCGCTGGCCAGGCCTTGGCCCAGCACGCTGGCGTCATGGCCCAGCTGGCGCAGCCAGCTGGCCACCGTCAGCGCGCGTATGCCGTCCGCGTCGAACAACACGAGGCGGGCCTGGCGCACGCCCACGTACTGGTCGGTGGCCTGGATCAGCTGCCCGCCCGGCGTGTGCTGCGCGCGGGGCAGGCTGCCGCGCGCAAATTCCTCGGGGCTGCGCACGTCGCACAAAAAGAGCGTGCGCCGCGTGTCGCCGGCCCAGCCGCGCGCGGTCTGCGCGTCAACCACGGGCACGCCGAAGCGGGCCGCCAGCGCCTGGGCCGCCGCGCGCATGCCGGCGGGCTCGCCGGGCCGGGCTGAATCGGGGTAGCGGCGCGTGCCGCCGTGTTCGAGTTTCAGGTCGGCCAGGTACCAGCCCTGGGTGCCGTTTTCAAGCGCCGACACGGGGTTGCGCAAGCCCAGGTTGATCAGTGTCTGCGCGCCTATGATGCTGCGCGTGCGGCCGGCGCAGTTGATCACGATGTGGGTGTTCTCGCTGGGGACCAGGTCGCGGATGCGCAGGGCCAGCTCACCGTTGGGGCAACTGATCGCCGTCGGGATGTTCATCTTGCGGAACTCCGAAAACGGCCGCCCGTCCAGCACCACCACGTCGTCCTTGCGCTCCAGCATGGCCGCCAGTTCGGTCGCGCTGACGCGGGGCGTGTGGTAGACCTGCTCGGCCAGTTCGCCAAAGGTCTTGGACGGCACGTTGACGCCGGCAAACAGCGCGAAGCCGGCGGCCTGCCAGCCGGCGGTGCCGCCTTGCAGCACCTGCACGTCGCTGTAGCCGAGCGCGGCGAGGCGTTGCGCGGCCAGTGGGGCGGCGCCGCCGCCGTCGTCGTCATACAGCACCACCCGCACGCCCTTGCGCGGCGCCAGGCGCGGCGCGTCCAGTTCGAGCCGGCTGTAGGGAAGGGTGATGCCGTAAAACAGATGCGACTGGCCGTACTGGCCGTGCTCGCGCACATCGAAGAGGGCGATTTCCTCGCCGTCGTGCAACCAGGCTTTGAGCGTGGCCGCGTCTACAAAACGTGTCATGAAAAGGGGATGTGTGATGTCAGAAAATTCGGGGGAAGGGAGAAAGACGATGGCGCTCAGCGGCGCGTCTGCACGCCGATTCCCATGGTTTCGTACGTGCCTTTTTCCATGTCGTAGCTGGTGCGCGAGGTGAGGGTCTCGAGCGCGCGGCCGTACATGTGCAGGTGGCGTATCACCTGGCCCGCGGGAATCTCCACCGAGTGGATGTCCTCCGGCATCAGGGCGATGCCGGTGCCGGGCTCGACCACGACGGAGCTGACTTCCTGGAGCCGCGCCTTGCCCGGCACCGAGCCGTCGTCCTGGCGTTCGTAGACGCGGTTGAGTTCGGTGCCCTCCACGGCGCTGATGCAGGCCCAGGTCGTGTGGTTGTGCGGCACGATGCGTTTGCCGGGGCGCATCACGTTGAGGTAAAGCGCGAAGCTCTGGTCGGCGTCCTCCGCGATCAGGTAGCGGGCCTGCAATTCCGGGCTGACGGGTGCGGCGAAATCGGCGTCGCTCCACAGGTCCTTGCGACCCGCCAGCCGGTTCAATACCGCCAGCACTTTGTCCAGGGACTGTCGGCTTGCCTCGCCGGTTCCAACAATAACTTTAATGTTTTGAATGGCGGCGTCAACCATCTGGCTGCGCTCTGTTGCTGCGTTCATGGGCGTTTCCTGAATGAAATTTCGGTTTGCTGGACCTAATGTAGTCAAGTCATATTTCTGAAACAACTCAGAAATAGAGATAAATGCATTAGGATTTGTAATATGAAGATCTTGTCCAGGAAGCCTCCTGAATGAAAACCCTAGACCTGGAATTGCTGAGGAGCCTGGTCGCCATCTACGAGCAGGACAGCTTTGCCGGCGCCGCCGTGCACCTGGGTAAAACCCAGTCGGCGGTAACGCAGCAGATGCAGCGCCTGGAAGACCAGATCGGCCACCCGCTGTTTGAAAAGCAGGGGCGCAGCAAGCGCCTGACGCCGCACGGGAACAAGCTGCTCGATTACGCACGCCACCTGCTGGCCATCAACGACGACGCTTTGCGCAGCCTTCAGCAGGGCAATCTGGAAGGCGTGCTGCGCATAGGCGCGCCGCATGACGTGGCCGACACCATGCTTCCGACCCTGCTGGCCCAGGTGGCGCGCGCCTCGCCGCTGTTGCGGCTGGACATTCACGTGGGGCGCAGCCCCTTCCTGATGGAATCGCTCAAGCGCGGCGAGCTCGACATGAGCATTTCCAACCGCAAGGACCCGGCGCTGGACGGCGTGGTGCTGCGCACATCGCCCACGGTGTGGCTGTGCTCGGCCGGCTATGTGCATGACCGCAGCAAGCCGGTGCCGCTGATCCTGGTGGACGGGCCCAGTGTGTTCCACAGGCTGGCACGCGAGGCGCTGGACGCCGCAGGCATCGCCTGGTCGCCCAACTACACCGCCTCCAGCCTGATCGGCATCAAGGCCGCGTTGCGCGCCGGCCTGGGCGTGACCGCGCGCGGCATCGAGACGGCGGGCAGCGACCTGCGCGTGCTGGGTGAGAACGACGGCCTGCCGCGCTTGCCCGACCTTGACTACTACCTGTTCATCCGCAGGAACGTCATCAACCCGGTCACGCGCAAGGTGTTCGACATGCTCAAGGCCAACCTCGGCTTGATACGCAGCGCGGCGGATCCGGGCCCGCCGGCGGTGCAGCCGCAGACTCCGGCCTAGGCGCTGCTAGAGCTGCAGCGCTTGCACGGCGCTGCCCAATTGCAGCCAGCGCTGCGCTGCGGCCTGCAGCGCTGCCGGCTGGCCGGTGGTGAACAGTTTGACCTGGCCCGCACCTTGGCCCGCCGGATCCGCCTGCGTGGCAGCCGCCAGGCGCAGGCGCGTCTGGCGAGCGACCGGTGCACCGGTGTCCAGAAGCCGTATGTGGGGCCCCAGCAGCGCGCGCAGGTGTTCGCCGGCAAATGGGTAGTGCGTGCAGCCCAGCACCAGGGTGTCCATCTCGCCATCGCCCGGGCCGAACGCGCCCATCGCCCGCGCATGGCGGGTGCAGGCGGCGATGATCTCGGCCGCGCTCTCGGGGCCGGCATCGGCATGCACGCCGCGCTCGATCGCGCCGGCCAGGCCGTCGCAGGGCTGCAGCACAAAAGTCGCCTGGCCCGCCAGAGAAGCCAGCAGTGTTTTGAAGCGCGCGCTGGCCAGGGTGCTGCGCGTGGCCATCACACCGATGCGGCGCGTGCGGCTCAGCAGCGTTGCGGGCTTGAGGGCCGGCTCCACGCCGATGATGGGCAGGGTGGGGTGTTCGGCACGCAACAGGTCGATCGCCGCCGCCGTGGCGGTGTTGCAGGCAATCACCAGCGCCTTGACGCCTTGCCGGGCCAGGTGCGCGGTGACCGCGCGCGAACGCGCCAGCACGTAAGCATCGCTGCGCTCGCCGTAGGGCGCGTGGCCGCTGTCGGCGATGTAGACGAAGTCTTCGTGGGGCAGTTCGGCGCGCAGTGCCTGCAGGATGCTCAGGCCGCCCACGCCGCTGTCGAAGACTCCAATCAAAACTGCCCCCACGGTTGCTCACTGCGTGTAGCGCCCTGCCCCCCGAGGGGGCCGCTGCGCCTGCGGCCCGGCAAAGCCGGTTCCGCGGTCCCTGCTTGAAGTTGAGGGAACTCAAGCATGTCGACGGTGTTCAGGCACTGGTAACCGGGATCCGCTTGAACTCGCCGGTGGCAATCTTCTTTTGCCACTCGGCCGGGCCGGTGATGTGGGCGCTGGTGCCGCCCGAGTCCACCGCGACGGTGACGGGCATGTCCACCACGTCGAATTCGTAAATCGCTTCCATGCCCAGGTCGGCGAAGCCCACCACCTTGGCGGTCTTGATGGCCTTGCTGACCAGGTAGGCGGCGCCGCCGACGGCCATCAGGTAGGCGCTCTTGTGTTTCTTGATGGCCTCGATGGCGACCGGGCCGCGCTCGGACTTGCCGATCATGGAGATCAGGCCGGTTTCGGCCAGCATCATTTCAGTGAAGCCGTCCATGCGGGTGGCGGTGGTCGGGCCGGCCGGGCCCACGGCTTCGTCGCGCACCGGGTCGACCGGGCCGACGTAATAGATCACGCGGCCGCTGAAGTCCACCGGCAGCTTCTCACCCTTGGCCAGCATGTCCTTGATGCGCTTGTGCGCGGCGTCGCGGCCGGTCAGCATCTTGCCGTTGAGCAGCAGGGTCTGCCCGGGTTTCCAGCTGGCGACTTCTTCCTTCGTGAGCGTGTTGAGGTCGACTTTTTTGCTCTTGTTGTAGTCGGGCGCCCAGTTCACGTTGGGCCACAGGTCCAGCGAAGGCGGGTCTAGGTAGACCGGGCCGCTGCCGTCCATCACGAAGTGGGCGTGGCGCGTGGCGGCGCAGTTGGGGATCATCGCCACGGGCTTGCTGGCCGCGTGCGTGGGGTACATCTTGATCTTGATGTCGAGCACGGTGGTCAGGCCGCCCAGGCCTTGCGCGCCTATGCCCAGCGCGTTGACTTTTTCGAACAGTTCCAGGCGCAGCTCTTCGGTTTTGGTGAGCGTCGCGCCGGACGACGACTTGGCCTGCAGTTCGTACATGTCGAGGTCGTCCATCAGGCTTTCCTTGGCCATCAGCACGGCTTTTTCGGCCGTGCCGCCTATGCCTATGCCCAGCATGCCGGGCGGGCACCAGCCGGCGCCCATGGTGGGCACGGTCTTGAGCACCCAGTCAACCACCGAGTCGCCTGGGTTGAGCATCACCATCTTGCTTTTGTTCTCGCTGCCGCCGCCCTTGGCCGCCACGGTAACGTCGATCTTGTTGCCGGGCACCAGCTCGGTGAAGATCACCGCCGGCGTGTTGTCCTTGGTGTTCTTGCGCTCGAACTGCGGGTCGGCCACGACCGAGGCGCGCAGCGTGTTGTCCGGGTGGTTGTAGCCGCGGCGCACGCCTTCATTGATGGCGTCGTCCAGGCTGCCGGTAAATCCTTCCCAGCGCACGTCCATACCGACTTTGAGGAAGACGTTGACGATGCCGGTGTCCTGGCAGATGGGGCGCTGGCCGGTGGCGCTCATCTTGCTGTTGGTGAGGATCTGCGCGATCGCGTCTTTGGCGGCGGGGCTTTGCTCGCGTTCGTAGGCGCGCGCCAGGTGGGCGATGTAGTCGGCGGGGTGGTAGTAGCTGATGTACTGGAGGGCGGCTGCTACGGATTCAATGAGGTCGGCTTGCTTGATCGTGGTCATGGTGGGATGGGGGGCGTCGTCGTTTTTTGAGGTCGTTTTGGGATTTCGGGCAAACCCCGCAATTATCGGCCCTCGGGGGCACCGCAACCCCGGCGTGCGTCTTTTGACGTTGCCGTCAGGCTGACGTAGGGGCTATAGTCCTTGCCAGACATGTCCGCACTGCTTGAATCCTCCCCTCTCGCCGATTTCACCCGTGCCCTGGGCGCTGAGGGCGTTATGGCCGGCCTGGCCTTCCTTA
Organism: Polaromonas sp. YR568; assembly: GCF_943369415.1. Lineage (GTDB taxonomy): Bacteria > Pseudomonadota > Gammaproteobacteria > Burkholderiales > Burkholderiaceae_C > Polaromonas. The sequence goes on along the minus strand of NZ_CALRNF020000032.1, from coordinate 71,908 downwards.
ACCGGCGTGTCACGCACCGCTGCACCGCGATTTACCGGCTCGAGGCCATGACGGTGCGCAACCTTTACCTCTTCGACCGTGAAGGCGCGTTGCTGCCTGAATCGCTGGGTGTGGTGCAGCTGGACGAGAGCTTTTGCCAGCATGCCATGCGCGACGGCGCCTTCCTGACCGAGGACACGCGTGCCGATTCCCGCGTGGACGGCAGCCCCTTCAAGGGCGTTGTCGTGTCCTACCACGGGCTGCCGCTGCTGGACGCGCGGGGCGAGCTGTTCGGCACCTTGTGTCACTTTGATTTTGTGCCCCGGTCCCTGGCGGACTCGGAGTTCGAATTCCTGCAGAAAGCCGCACGGGTGCTGCCCGCTTACCTGAGGTAAGCGAGGGCAGGGCGGAGCCCAAAACCCCTTGGGATGAGAATCTTTCTCGTCTGCCGTCATACTTCGGGTTCAACCCATTTTTGACAGCGCAGGACATTCCATGACCACAAGCAGCAGCACGCGCACCGAGCGCGACACTTTCGGCCCCATAGCGGTGCCGGCGGACAAACTCTGGGGCGCGCAGACGCAGCGTTCATTGCAGAACTTTGACATTTCCGGCGAGCAGCAGCCGCGCGAAATCATCAAGGCGCTGGCCCAGGTCAAGCGCTCCTCGGCCAAGGTCAATCACGCCTTGGGCTTGCAGGATGAGAAAAAAACCAAGGCCATCGTGGCCGCGGCAGACGAGGTGATCGCCGGCAAGCACGCCGACGAGTTCCCGCTGGTGGTCTGGCAGACGGGCTCGGGCACGCAGACCAATATGAACGTCAACGAGGTGCTGGCCAACCGCGCCAGCGAAATCCTGGGTGGCGAGCGCGGCGAAGGCCGGCTGGTGCACCCCAACGACGACGTCAACCGCAGCCAGTCGTCCAATGACGTGTTCCCGACCGCCATGCACGTGGCCGCAGTGGAGGCGATGACGCACAAGCTGCTGCCGGCGATTGCCAAACTGCGCGCTACGCTGGCAAAAAAGGCGAAAGACTTCGACGGCATCGTCAAGATTGGGCGCACCCACCTGCAGGACGCCACGCCGCTCACGCTGGGCCAGGAGTTCTCGGGCTACGTCGCGCAACTGGACCATGGCGAAAAACACGTGCGCGCCGCCTTGCCGCACCTGTGCGAACTGGCGCTGGGCGGCACCGCCGTCGGCACCGGCCTGAACGCGCCCAAGGGCTATGCCGAGCAGGTGGCGGCCGAACTGGCCGCGCTGACGGGCCTGCCTTTTGTGACGGCGCCCAACAAGTTCGAGGCACTGGCTTCGGTGGACGGGCTGGTGCATGCGCACGGCGCGCTCAAGACCCTGGCCGCCAGCATGATGAAAATCGCCAACGACGTGCGCTGGCTGGCCAGCGGCCCGCGCAGCGGCATCGGCGAACTCAGCATCCCTGAGAACGAACCCGGCTCGTCCATCATGCCGGGCAAGGTCAACCCGACGCAGAGCGAGGCCGTCACCATGCTGGCGGCCCAGGTGTTCGGCAACGACGTCGCCATCAACTTCGGCGGCGCCTCGGGCAACTTCGAACTCAATGTCTTCCGCCCCATGGTGGCGCACAACTTTTTGCAAAGCGTGCGCCTGCTGGCCGACGGCATGGTGAGTTTCAACGACCACTGCGCCGTGGGCATAGAGCCGAACCGCGAACGCATCACCGAACTGGTGGACCGATCGCTGATGCTGGTGACCGCGCTGAACACCCACATCGGCTACGACAAGGCCGCCTATATCGCCAAAAAGGCGCACAAGGAAGGCACCAGCCTGCGCGATGCGGCGCTGGCCTCGGGCCACGTCACGGGCGAGCAGTTTGACCAATGGGTCGTGCCTGAGAACATGGTCGGCAGGTAGGCACACCCCCGTCCAGGCTCACTTCGTGTAGCGCCTTCCCCCCTTGCAGGGGGCGGCGCCTGCGGCCTGGCAAAGCCAGTTTCGCGGTCCCCGCTTGGCCGAGGCGGGGGGGCGGTTTGCTGCCGGTCAGTCTGCGTGTCTGGGAGAATGGGGGCATGCTGAAATTTGTCCATCGCACCCTCAACCAGTTCATCAATTCGCAGTCGCTTTCCGGCGTGGTCCTGGCGCTGGCCGCCGTGCTGGCGCTGGTTCTGAGTAACTCGCCGTGGGGTGAGGCTTACAACCGGTTTGTGCAGCTCCCCGGCGAGTTGCGTGTAGGCGGTGATTTGCTGGTGCTTTCGAAGTCGCTGTTGCACTGGGTCAATGACCTGTGGATGGCGGTGTTCTTTTTCCTGGTGGGGTTGGAGATCAAGCGCGAGCTGGTCGAAGGCGAGCTGGCCTCGCGCAGCCAGGCTTTGTTGCCGGCCGGTGCGGCGCTGGGCGGCATGCTGGTGCCTGCCCTCATTTACATGGCGATCAATGCGGGTGACCCTGTTGCCATGCGCGGCTGGGCGATCCCGGCCGCTACCGATATCGCCTTCGCGCTGGGCATCCTGGTGCTGCTGGGCAGCCGGGTGCCGGCATCGCTCAAGGTGTTTCTGACGGCCGTCGCCATCATTGACGACCTGGGTGCCATCCTGATCATTGCCTTTTTCTATACCGATGGCTTGTCGGTGACGGCGCTGGCCGCCGCCGGTGTGGGCGTGCTGGTGCTGCTGGCCCTGAACCGGGCCAAAATCATGGCGATCGGGCCCTACGTGATGGTGGGCCTGGTCATCTGGCTCTTTGTCTATAAGTCCGGTATTCATGCGACGCTGGCAGGCGTCGTGACCGCGCTGGCGATTCCCCTGTCGGACGGCAAAGGCGGCTCACCGCTCAAAACGGCCGAACACGCGCTGCATCCCTGGGTGGCTTTTGCCGTGCTGCCCATGTTTGCGTTCGCCAACGCGGGTGTGTCGCTGCAGGGTGTGACGCCGGGAACGCTGCTTCAAAGCGTGCCCCTGGGCATCACGGCAGGCCTGCTCCTCGGCAAGGCGATTGGCGTGTTCGGCGCTTCCTGGCTGCTGATCCGATTTGCCGGCGCGCGCCTGCCCGCCGAGGCCGGCTGGAATCAGTTCTTCGGCGTCTGTCTGCTGTGCGGTGTGGGCTTCACCATGAGCCTCTTCATAGGCGCGCTGGCCTTTGCCGGCCAGGATGCCGCCTATGAAACGCAGCTCAAGCTGGGCGTTCTCTGCGGCTCGCTGCTGTCGGGCGTGCTGGGTGCGTTGATGCTGCTGCGTAGCAGCGCAGGGGCGGCAAAGGCGCCCGAGTAAACACTCAGTGCTTTTGCGCGGCGATGCCCGACATGATCTTGTCGGTGTAGGCAATCGCAATGGCCGAAAGCAGGAAGGTGATGTGGATCACTGTCTGTGCGATCAGCACGCGGTCGGTGTAATTGTCGGCGTTGATGAAGGTTTTCAGCAGGTGGATGGAGCTGATGCCGATGATGGCCGTGGCCAGCTTGACCTTGAGCACCGACGCGTTCACATGGCTCAGCCATTCAGGCTGGTCGCGGTGGCCTTCGAGGTTCATGCGGCTCACAAAGGTTTCGTAGCCGCCCACGATGACCATGATCAACAAGTTGGAGATCATGACCACGTCGATCAGGGCCAGCACCACCAGCATGATGACCGTCTCGTTGAGGGAGACAATCGGCGTGGTGGTCTTGTAGCCTATGCTGGTGATCAGCGACTGCAGGGCGGTCTGGCTGCCGAAGGCGGCCTCGATCAGGTGCCACAACTCGACCAGGAAATGCACCACATAAACCGCCTGCGCCGCGATCAGCCCGAGGTACAGCGGCAGCTGCAGCCAGCGGCTGGCGAAAATCAGGTTGGGCAGTGGGCGCAGCGGCGAGATTTTGGCGGTGGCGGGGGCTTGGGTAGGTTCAGTCATGATGGCGTAAGCTGAGGGTTTGCGGCATTGTAGAGGGCAGGCTGGCCGGCCCCGGAATTTTGAGGTTTTGTAAGGTTCAAGCCAGTCAGTGGCTTGTAAGTGCGGCAGAAGACAGTACCACGCATTCAGTGACAAACAGGAGACATCAACAATGAGCGCCCCCCAATCCGCGATCGAATCGACCCTGGTTGAAAATCGCATCTTCCCGCCTTCCCCCGCCACCGTGGAAGCGGCGCGCATTTCGGGCATGCCGGCGTATAACGCCCTGTGCGCTGAAGCTGAAAAAGACTTCGAAGGTTTCTGGGCGCGCCTGGCGCGCGAAAACCTGAGCTGGAAAAAGCCCTTCACGAAGACGCTGGACGAATCCACCGCGCCTTTCTACAAGTGGTTCGCCGACGGCGAACTCAACGCTTCCTACAACTGCCTGGACCGCCACCTCGGCACGCCGACCGAAAACAAAAAAGCCATCATTTTCGAAAGCGACGACGGCAAGGTCACCAATGTCACCTACAAGGAGTTGCACGCCAGGGTCAGCCAGTTTGCCAGCGCGCTCAAGGGCGCGGGCATCAGGAAGGGCGACCGCGTCATCATCTACATGCCGATGACGGTCGAGGGCGTGGTGGCCATGCAGGCCTGTGCGCGCATAGGCGCCACGCACTCGGTGGTGTTCGGCGGTTTCTCGGCCAAGAGCCTGCAGGAGCGCATCCAGGACGCCGGCGCCGTGGCCGTCATCACCGCCAACTACCAGTTGCGCGGCGGCAAGGAACTGCCGCTCAAAGCCATCGTCGACGAAGGCATCGCCATGGGCGGCTGTGAGTCGATCAAGAACGTGATCGTCTACCAGCGCACCGCCACGGCCTGCAACATGGTGGCCGGCCGCGACAGCCTGATGCACGAAATCACGGCCAAGGCCGCGCCGGTGTGCGAGCCCGAATTTGTCGGCGCCGAGCACCCGCTCTTCATCCTCTACACCTCGGGCTCGACCGGCAAACCCAAGGGCGTGCAGCACAGCACGGGCGGCTATCTGCTCTGGGCCAAGCTCACGATGGACTGGACCTTCGACATCCAGCCGGCCGACGTGTTCTGGTGCACGGCCGACATCGGCTGGATCACCGGCCATACCTATGTGGCCTACGGCCCGCTGGCGGCCGGCGCGACGCAGATCATCTTTGAAGGCATCCCGACCTTCCCGAACGCCGGCCGCTTCTGGCAGATGATCGAAAAACACAAGGTCACGATCTTCTATACGGCGCCCACTGCCATCCGTTCGCTGATCAAGGCCGCCGAGGCCGACGAAAAAGTGCACCCGGCCCGCTCCGACCTCAGCAGCCTGCGCATCCTGGGATCCGTCGGCGAGCCCATCAATCCCGAGGCCTGGATGTGGTACTACAAAAACGTGGGCGGCGAGCGCTGCCCCATCGTGGACACCTTCTGGCAAACCGAGACCGGCGGCCACATGATCACGCCGCTGCCCGGCGCGACGCCGCTGGTGCCCGGCAGCTGTACCTTGCCGCTGCCCGGCATCATGACCGCCATCGTCGACGAAACCGGCAAGGACCTGCCTAACGGCGCGGGCGGCATGCTGGTCGTCAAGCGCCCCTGGCCGTCCATGATCCGCACCATCTGGAACGATCCGGAGCGTTTCAAGAAGAGCTATTTCCCCGAAGAAATGGGCGGCACCATCTACCTGGCCGGCGACGGTGCGGTGCGCAATGTCGACAACGGTTATTTCCGCATCACCGGCCGCATCGACGACGTGCTGAATGTGTCGGGCCACCGCATGGGCACCATGGAGATCGAGTCGGCGCTGGTCGCGCATTCCACGCTGGTGGCTGAAGCCGCCGTGGTGGGCCGGCCTGACGACCTGACCGGCGAGGCCATCGTGGCCTTCGTGGTGCTCAAGCGCTCACGCCCCACGGGCGAAGAGGCCAAGGCCATCGCCAAGGAATTGCGCGACTGGGTGGGCAAGGAAATCGGCCCCATCGCCAAGCCCAAGGACATCCGATTCGGCGACAACCTGCCGAAAACACGGAGCGGCAAGATCATGCGCCGGCTGCTGCGCGGCATCGCCAAGGGCGAGACCATCACGCAGGATACGTCCACGCTTGAGAACCCCGCCATCCTCGATCAGCTGTCTGAAAAGCAGTGATCGAGGGCGGCGAAGCCGCGCCAGCGAAGCTGTGGCGGGGGAAGGGGACACTCATATCGCGAAGCGATGTGATGTGGCCACAAAACCCCGCCATCCTCGATCAGCTGTCTGAAAAGCAGTGATGTGAATCTGAACCAGGCATGAAAAAAGCCCGTCGATGACGGGCTTTTTTGTGGGCTTGCGAGCCGCTTATTTGGTTGCCAGGACCCAGGCTGCGAGTTTCTTGGCTTCTTCAGGGTTGACCTGCGCATTGGCGGGCATGGGCACAGGGCCCCAGACGCCCGAGCCACCCTTGATGATCTTGGCGGCGAGTTTGTCGGCGGCGTCTTTCTGGCCGGCGTACTTGGCGGCGACATCTTTGTAGGAGGGGCCCACCAGTTTTTTATCGATGGCGTGGCAAGCCATGCAGTTCTTGGCGGTGGCCAGTTGCAGGTCTGCCAGGGCGGGCGTAGCCACGGCAAAACCCGCGGTCACAAAAGCGATTGCTGAAAGAATGCGTTTCATGGATTGTCCTCGTGGGGGAAGTTATGGATTCGGTTACAGTCAATCAACGTGATTGTAGTGGTGCCGGTTGACCCTTGTTTCAAGGGGATACCCCTTGGGTGCTGACCGAAATTTTCTGGAGAGAAGCATGTATTTGTTATTGATTGGTATTGCCGCGCTGCTGCTCAAATACCTGGAGATCGGGCCGGTTGCCACCTTGAGCTGGTTCATCGTGCTGTCGCCGTTTGCGCTTGCCGTCGTCTGGTGGGCCTGGGCTGACGCATCGGGCTACACCAAACGCAAGGAAATTGAAAAAATGGAAAAACGCAAGCAGGACCGCATCGACAAACAGCGTGACGCCATGGGCATGCTCTCGGCCAAGAAGCGGAAGAAGTAAACCTCGCTGCATCAAGTCCTTTCATTCCAGACACGCCATTCAATTTATCCGACTCGTGTCAAAGACGAGGTGTCCCAAAGCAAAGAGCCCGTGAAGTCTGTAACTTCACGGGCTCTTGCCATTTCAGCGGACAGTAGTCAGAAGCTCAATAGTCGTCCAGCACCGCGCCCTTGCTGGCGCTGGAAGCGTTGAACGCGAACTTGGCCTGCACACCGCGTGTGTAGCGCGGCGCCGGCGCCTTCCATCCGACCTTGCGTTGTGCCAGTTCGGCATCGCTGATGTTCAGCTGCAGCAGCAGTTGCCTGGAATCGATGGTGATGGAATCGCCTTCATTGATGAAGGCGATGTTGCCGCCCGCGGCGGCTTCGGGTGCGACGTGGCCGACCACCATGCCCCAGGTGCCGCCGGAAAAACGGCCGTCGGTGATCAGGCCCACACTTTCGCCGAGGCCGGCGCCTATCAGCGCGCCGGTGGGCGCCAGCATTTCCGGCATGCCGGGGCCGCCCTTGGGGCCGAGGTAACGCAGCACCATCACGTCGCCGGCCTTGATCTTGCCGGCCAGAATCGCGGCCAGGGCCGACTGCTCGTCGTCAAACACGCGCGCCGGGCCGGTCATGACGGGGTTCTTCAGGCCGGTGATCTTGGCGACGCAGCCTTCAGGCGAGAGATTGCCCTTGAGGATGGCCAGGTGGCCCTGGGCGTACATGGGCTTGTCGATGGGGCGGATCACGTCCTGGTCGGCGCGCGGGACTTCCGGAACGTCCTTGAGGGTTTCAGCAATGGTCTGGCCGGAAATCGTCAGGCAATCGCCGTGCAGCAGGCCGGCGGCCAGCAAGGTCTTCATGACCTGCGGAATGCCGCCGGCGCGGTGCAGGTCGACGGCAAGGTATTTGCCGGAGGGCTTGAGGTCGCACAGCACCGGCGTGCGCTGGCGCACCCGCTCGAAGTCGTCAATCGTCCATTCGACACCGGCCGTGTGGGCGATGGCCAGGAAGTGCAGCACGGCGTTGGTGGAGCCGCCCGTCGCCATGATCACGGCCACCGCGTTTTCAATCGCCTTCTTGGTGACGATGTCGCGCGGCTTGATGTCCTTCTTGATGGCTTCAACCAGGACCTTGGCCGATTCTTTCGCCGAGTTCATTTTCTCGTCGTGGGGGTTGGCCATGGTGCTGGAGTAGGGCAGCGAGATGCCCAGCGCCTCGAACGCGCTGGACATGGTGTTGGCCGTGTACATGCCGCCGCAGCTGCCGGTGCCGGGAATGGCGCGGCGCTCGATCTGCAGCAGGTCTTCGTCGCTCATGCGGCCGGCGGCGTTTTCGCCCACGGCTTCAAACACGCTGACGATGTTGAGGTCCTTGCCCTTGTAGGTGCCCGGCAGGATGGTGCCGCCGTAGACGTAGATCGCCGGCACGTTGGCGCGCAGCATGCCCATCAGGCCGCCGGGCATGTTTTTGTCGCAGCCGCCGACCACCAGCACACCGTCCATCCACTGGCCCTGCACGCAGGTTTCGATGCAGTCCGAGATCACTTCGCGGCTCACCAGCGAATACTTCATGCCTTCCGTGCCCATGGCCATGCCGTCGGAAATGGTGGGTGTGCCGAACACCTGCGCGTTGCCGCCGGCTTCCTCGATGCCGGCAATCGCCGCGTCCGCCAGCTTTTGCAGGCCGCTGTTGCAGGGCGTGATGGTGCTGTGGCCGTTGGCCACGCCGATCATCGGCTTCTTGAAGTCGTCGGCCTCATAACCCATGGCGTAGTACATGGAGCGGTTGGGCGCGCGCGACTTGCCCTCGGTGATGTTCCTGCTGCGCGGGTTGGCGACGATGTTGACGGTTTTGGTGTTCATGGGGTGTCTCTCGTGGTGGTTTCTGCTGGGCTGCCCTGGGTACGGCCCGGGCTGTTGTCGGAAAAGCAGAGTATGCGTGCTTTGATTGATTCTTTCCAATCCATTATTTATCATCTATTAATATGTATTACATATGAAAGATGTTCTCAGCACCGTGGATACGGCTTCCCGCAAACCGCCCCTGATCGAGCTCCGCCTGTGGCGCCAGTTCCTGGCCGTCGCCGAGGAACTTCACTTCGGCCGCGCGGCCCGCGGCCTGAACATGACCCAGCCGCCGCTCACACAGGCGATCGCGCAGCTGGAGGCCTTGCTCGGCGTCCGGCTTTTCGACCGTACCAAACGCAGTGTGCAGCTCACGGCGGCGGGCGCCGCCCTTGTGCCCGAGGCGCGCGACCTGCTGGCGCGCGCCCAGGCCTTGCCGGCGTATGCGCGCGCCAGCGCCGACGGCGAGGCGGGCCGCTTGCGGCTGGCTTTTGTCTCCACGGTGGGTTTTGAGTTGTTGCCGCGTTGGGTGCTGGCCTTTCGCGAGCATTACCCCAAGGTGCAGCTGGAGCTGATCGAGGCGACCGGCGACGTGCAATTGCAGGCCTTTGAGCGCGGCGAGATCGACGCGGGTTTCATGCTGCATTCCCCGGGCTTCGCGCCGACCGGCCTGGCCCGCAGGCGCATCAGCCAGGAGCCCCTGGTGGTGGCCGTGCCCGGGCAGCACGCGCTGGCGGGCAAGGCGGATGTGGCATTGGGCGACCTGCTGGGCCAGCCCCTGGTGATTTTTCCGCGGCGCATCGTGCCTTCGCTCTACGACGCCATTTTTGCGATGTACCACGCAGCGGGGCATTTGCCGCAGGTCGCCCAGGAAGCCATCCAGATGCAGACCATCGTGAACCTGGTTTCAGCCGGTTTGGGCATTGCCTGGGTGCCTGAGAGCGTGCGGCAATTTCAGCGGCCGGGGGTTGTCTATCGCGGCGTGCCGGCGGTCCGGTCGGGCAAGACGCGGGTGCCCGCCATGCCGGGCTGCGAAACCAGCCTGGTCTGGCCCGCCGCCAATGCCAACCCGGCGCTGGCGCGTTTCATGGCGTTTATCGGCGAATAGACCGCTCAAACGCTTCTTCCCGTTCGCGTTGCCGGCGCGCGGCCACCGCGCTTTGCTGCTGCTGCCGTTCCGACGGCGTGAGTTCGCGTTGCTCCATCCGGCGCTGGGCGATTTCGCCAGCGCTGCTGCAGCGGGCGCCGTGGTTGGCCTCGCAGCTGGCAATGATCTGCTGGTTGGTGGCGTTGGCGGCTGTGGTTGCCGGCTTTCGCAGGCCGCCCAAGGCAGAGGGCGCCTGGCGCGACCCGCCAGCGGATATCTCAGCGGCCATTGCCCGCGCATTCGCCGCCGCGTTTTCCGCCGCCCAATCCTTGGGTGCGGCGGCTCCACCACCGTTTCCGTAGAGCACGCCCGACTCGCCTTTTACCGGTGCGGCACCGGCGGGGGCGCGCATGATGAGCTTTTCGCCGTTGCCCCCTTGGGCCGCGCAAGGCATTTGTGAAAACACTTTTTTGCCGCTCGCATCAAGGCATTGGTAAACCTGTGCTGCGGCGTTTTGCATGAACAGCAGGCCTAGAAGGCTGAAGAGGAAGGCGGGGCGCAAGGAGCGTGGCATGGTGGAGTCCGGTGAGGCGTTGCCGTCAGTCTAATCCAGCACCGTCCGCGCGTAAGCCCTTTCCTACGAAGCTTGCGTGCAAAATACCGCCCATGCTCATCCATCCCCAAATCAATCCCGTCGCGCTCCAGCTCGGCCCGCTCGGCATCCACTGGTACGGCCTGACCTACCTGGCGGCCTTCGGCCTGTTCTTCTTCCTGGCCACGCGGCGCCTGCGGCACCCGCCCTTTGCCTCCATCACAGGCCCGGGTGCCTGGTCCCGCAAGGACATTGAGGACATGCTGTTCCTCGGCGTCATGGGCGTGGTGATAGGCGGGCGGCTGGGTTACTGCCTTTTCTACAAACCGGGCCACTACCTCACGCACCCGCTGGAGATCCTGGCGGTGTGGCAGGGCGGCATGAGTTTTCATGGCGGCATGCTGGGTGTGCTGGCCTCGCAGTGGTGGTTTGCGCGTTCGCGCCAGCGCCCTTGGCTGCAGGTGATGGATTTTGTGGCGCCCTGCGTGCCGACCGGGCTGGCGGCGGGGCGCGTCGGCAACTTCATCAACGGCGAGTTGTGGGGACGTTTCAGCGACCCGGCCTTGCCTTGGGGCATGGTGTTTCCCGGCAGCGGCTCCATGCAGCCGCGCCATCCCTCACAGGTCTACCAGTTCCTGCTGGAAGGGCTGCTGCTGTTTGTGCTGCTGTGGCTGTACGCGCGCAAGCCGCGCAAGACGGGCCAAGTGTCCGGCGCCTTCCTGCTGGGCTACGGCGTGTTCCGTTTCATCGCCGAGTTCTTCCGCGAACCCGACGAGTTTCTCGGCATCCTTGCCTTGGGCATGAGCATGGGCCAGTGGCTGTGCGTTCCCATGATCATTGGCGGCGCCTGGCTGTGGGTGTGGGCGACAAAGCGCGCTGATCCTGTCCGCGCGGCGTAGCCAGCGCTTGTTTGTGGCGGCGGGCTGCGCAGGCTGAGCCTGCCGGCACCGCAATCACCGGGATGCGCGCAAAATCGCCCGCTACGGGTTTCTCCCTGTCGTTTTCAGGCACAAGCCACTTGATTGCCGAGGCTTTGTTTTTCATAATTACGCGTAATTACTTGAAATTACCGCCGGATCGGACTGTCAAATCGGCGGTGCGGGGGTGAGGTTCAGCAAGGGTTCGCCAGTTCGGCGATGGGTCAGCCAAAGGTCATGCCATGCGTCTTGTCCAGAGTTCACTGCACCAGGAAGTCGCCGATACGCTGCGCGAGCAGATCTTCGCGGGCCTGCTGGCGCCCGGGAGCTTCCTGGACGAGGTCGCGCTGTGCGAACGACTGCAAATCTCCCGCACGCCGCTGCGCGAGGCGCTCAAGGTCTTGACGTCCGAGGGCCTGCTGCGGCATGAGCCGCGGCGCGGCTGCTTCGTCAATGAAGTGACCGAAAAGGACCTCGACGACATCTTCCCGGTGATCGCATTACTGGAAGGACGCTGCGCCTATGAGGCCGCGCGCAACGCCACTGATGCCGACCTGGTGGCGCTCACCACCCTGCATGAGCGGCTTAACGGCCATGCCAAGGCCGGCCGCATCAACGATTACTACGCGACCAATTTCGCGATCCACGAGGCCATCATCCTGCTGGCCGACAACCGCTGGCTGGCGCAGGCCATCGCCGACCTGCGCAAGATCCTGAAGCTCGCGCGGCTGCAGCAGCTGCACGCGCCTGGCCGGCTGGCGCAAAGCCTGTCGGAGCACATGACGGTGTTCGCCGCCCTCAAGGCCCGCGACAGCGAAGGCGCCGAAGCGGCCATGCGCACGCACCTGACGCGCCAGCGCGAGGCGCTGCGCGACCTGGCCCGCAACCAGCGCTCCCGGGTGGCCTCATGAGCGCCGCCGAATGGCTCAGCCGCAACGTCTCGCGTTTCACCGCGAGCGACAAGGCCGGGGTGCCCGCCGAACGTGCACAGGCCGCCGGAAAGAAGGCGGCGGCAGCGCTGCCCGAGCGCAGCACCCACGAGCGCTTGCAGGCCACCTTGAGCCAGAAAGACGAGGCGCTGTCGCCGCGCGTGCTGCGCCGCACCCTGCAGGAGCTGCAGGCCATCATCGACCCGCGCGTGAGCGAGGTGGAAGGCGGTCGCCGCGCCATGGCCATTGCGGCCTGGTACGAAGGCGCCACGCCGGCGCGCCGGCGCGACCTGTGGATGCTGATGAGCGAGCAATTCGTCGCCAACCCCCAAAAGGTCAAGGCTGCGCAGGCGCAGTTCGCGGCTGCGGTGGGCACGCCCGAAGAGGCGGTGGCCGAGGTGCGCTATCGCCGCGCCACGGTGTCGCCGCGCCGGCGCCTGCTGCAGCGCTTCAGCGTCTACCCGGGCGGCATCCAGTTCCTGGTCGACATGCGCGCCGACATGCAGCCCAGCCTCAAGGCCGACAAGCGCCTGCTGGCGCTCGACGTCGAGATGGAGTACATGTTTTCGACCTGGTTCGACGTCGGCTTTCTGGACCTGCGCCGCATCACCTGGGACTCGCCGGCTTCGCTGATCGAAAAACTGATCAAGTACGAAGCGGTGCACGACATCAAGGGCTGGGCCGACGTGAAGAACCGCCTCGACAGCGACAGGCGCTGCTATGGCTTCTTCCACCCGCGTCTCCCCGAAGTGCCGCTGATCTTCGTCGAAGTCGCCATGGTCGAGCGCATCGCGGGCGACATCATGCCGCTGCTCGATGAACTGGCCGCGCCCTCGGACCTGAGCCGTGCCACCACCGCGATTTTTTATTCCATCAGCAACACGCAGGCCGGACTGCGCGGCGTGAGCTTTGGCGATTCGCTGATCAAGCGTGTGGTCGAAACCCTGAAGGAAGAATTTCCCAAGCTCAAGACTTTCGCCACACTCTCGCCGATCCCGGGCTTTCGCGGCTGGCTGGGCAAGAATGCCGCCGCCATGCTGGAGAAGCTGGGGGACAAGGATCGCACCGCGCTCGGCCGGGCCGTAGGCTTCGAGCCGCCGGGCGCGGGCCATTTCCTCTCGGCCGTCGAAGACCCGCTGTCGCTTGGTGAAAAATCGCCGGTGCGCAGAATGCTGCTGCAATGCGCCGCCCATTACCTGGGACGGACCATGGAAGAGGGCAAGCCGCTGGACCCGGTGGCACGCTTTCACCTGGGCAACGGCGCGCGCATAGAGCGCATCAACTGGGCGGGCGACCCGACACCCAAAGGCCTTAAGCAGTCCTACGGCCTGATGGTGAATTACCTCTATGACCTCAAGCGCCTGGACCGGCACCGTGCGCAACTCGCACAGGGGGAAATCCCCGTGTCGGGCGACATCGAAGATTTGTACATTTGAACGTGTACTTAAGAACGTACTTGGGATGAGTTTGCGTAGCGGCAGCCTGGGCCCACCCCGTGTGAACTTTCGGCTTGCTTTTTCTGGTTTCAGCAACGACAGGAGACAACAATGACATTCAGTTTTCATGCCACGGCTTCCCGGCGCAACATCTTGCGTGCCGCGGCTGCCGGCGCCGCCACACTGTCTTTTGGCAGCTACGCCCAATCGGCCTGGCCGACCAAACCCGTGACGGTGATCGTGCCTTTCCCGGCCGGCGGCGGCACCGACGCCTTCGCCCGCCCCCTGTCGGCCCAGTTCGCGAGGCTCACCGGCAAGCAGCTCATCATCGACAACCGCGGCGGCGCCGGCGGCACGCTGGGCGCCAGCATCGCGGCCAAGGCCCAGCCCGACGGCTACACGCTGTTCATGGGCGCGGTGCACCACACCATCGCGCCATCGATGTATCCCAAGCTGGACTACGACATTGAAAAAGACTTCGTGCCCCTGGCCCTGATGGCCAACGTGCCCCAGGTGCTGGTGGTCAACCCGCGCAACATGCCGTTTGCGGATTTCAAAACCTACATCGAAGCCGTGCGCAAGGCGCCGGGCAAGTACAACTACGGCTCGGCCGGCGCGGGCACCTCGCACCACCTGGCGGGTGAGCTTTTCAAGCAGCAGACCAAGACCTTCATCACGCACATTCCCTACCGCGGCGCGGGCCCGGCCTTGCAGGACCTGATCTCGGGCAACGTCGACATGATGTTTGACGGCCTGGGCTCCTCGGCCACCCACATCAAGGGCGGGCGCATCAAGGCGCTGATGGTGTCCGGCACCAAACGCAACCCGGCTTTCCCGGACGTGCCCTGCGCCGGCGAACTGGGCCTGCCCGACTACACCGTGACCACCTGGTACGGCATGTGGGCGCCCAAAGGCACGCCGGCCGACGTACAGGCGCGCATTGTTGAAGACCTGCGCAAGGCCGCAGCCACCGACGAACTCAAGAGCATCTGGGCCAGCAACGGCGCGGAATTCGGCAACCTCACGCCGCAGCAGTTCGGCGCTTTTGTCAGCGGCGAAGTCAAGCGCTGGGCGGCTGTGGTGAAGACCTCCGGCGCCAAACTCGATTGATGTCCTGATGACCGGTGCCGTCTTGCTGGAGGTGAAGGGCCCTCTTGCCTTTGTGACCCTGTCCCACCCCGGCAAGCTCAATGCCATGAGCCGCGCCATGTGGCGCGAGCTGCGCGCGGCGTTTGAGCGCATCCAGCAAAGCGCCGGCCTGCGCTGCGTGCTGGTGCGCGGGGAGGGCGTGCATTTTTGTGCGGGCGGCGACATCTCCGAATATGCAGGCTTTCGCTTTGAAGAAGCCAGCCTGCGCGCCTTTCACGAAGACGACGTGTGGGGCGGCTTGCAAGCCATGCTGGACTGCGACGTCCCCGTTGTCGCGCAGGTCGAGGGCAACTGCATGGGCGCCGGCCTGGAAATCGCCAGCTGCTGCGACATGCGCATCGCCGGCGACACGGCGAAGTTCGGTGCGCCCATCGCCAAACTCGGCTTTCCGATGGCGCCCCGTGAGGCCGCACTCGTGATGCGCATAGCAGGCGAGTTGACGGCGCGCGAAATGCTGCTGTCCGCCGCCGTGCTGGACGCCGCCGAGATGAAGCGGCGTGGCTTTCTCAGCCAGGTTGTGCCGGCCGATGAGGCGGGCGCTGCGGCCATGGCATGCGTGGAACGCAGCGCAGCGCTTGCGCCGGGTGCGGCACGGTTGAACAAGCAGGCGTTTCGGGCGCTGGCCGGGGCCCACGGCACGCAAGCCATGACAGATTTGACACGGGGCGCTTACGGCTACGCCGCGTCACCCGAACACAGGGAAGGCGTCATGGCCTTCATTGAAAAACGCCAGCCCCGGTTTGACGGCCGGCCCGCTGCACTTACACCACCGACAGCCTGATCCCCATGAAAAACTACAACCTGTTCGCGGCGCTGCGAGCCGCCTTTCCTTCCTCGCTCGACGAAGTGGCTGTTGAAACCGACAACGGCCTGAGTTATTCGTGGCGCGACCTCGAACGCGGCACCGCGATGATGGCCAACCTGCTGGCCTCGCTGGGCCTGCCTGCCGGCGCCCGCGTGGCGGTGCAGGTCGAAAAATCGGTGGAAGCCATGATGCTGTACCTGGCGACGCTGCGTGCCGGTTATGTTTTCTTGCCGCTCAACACCGCTTACCAGAGCGCCGAGATCGAATACTTCATCGGCAACGCCGAGCCCTCGGTGATGGTGTGCAGCAGCAAGAACTTCGGCTGGGTCAGCAAGATCGCCTTCAAGGCCGGCACGCAAAACGTCTTCACGCTGGACGACGACCGCACCGGCTCGCTGCTGGACCGCGCCGCGCACTGCAGCGACAAGCATGAAGCCGTGGCGCGCAAGGCCGACGACCTGGCCGCCATCCTCTACACCAGCGGCACGACGGGCCGCAGCAAGGGTGCGATGCTGACGCACGGCAACATGCTGAGCAATGCGCTGGTGCTGAAGGACTACTGGGGCTGGAAGAAAGGCGACGTGCTGATCCACGCCTTGCCGATCTTTCACGTGCACGGCCTCTTCGTCGCCATCCACGGCGCGCTGATCAACGGCAGCAAGATGATCTGGCTCTCGAAATTCGACCCAAAGCTGGTGGTGCGGAAATTGCCCGAGGCCACGGTGTTCATGGGCGTGCCCACGCTGTACGTGCGCCTGCTGGCCGAGGCGGGCCTGACCCGCGAGGCCTGCCGCAACATGCGCCTCTTCGTTGCGGGTTCGGCCCCCTTGCTGATCGAAACCTTCAACGAATGGCAGGAACGCACCGGCCACACGATCCTGGAGCGCTACGGCATGTCCGAAACCGTGATGCTGACCTCCAACCCGTACGAGGGCGCAGAGCGGCGCGGCGGCACCGTGGGCTTTGCGCTGCCCGGCGTCAGCCTGCGTGTGCAGGGCGATGACGGCCAATCCCTGCCTGCCGGCGAGATAGGCGGCATCCAGGTCAAGGGGCCGAATGTCTTCAAGGGCTACTGGCGCATGCCGGAAAAAACGAAAGAAGAATTCACGGCGGACGGCTACTTCAAGACCGGCGACGTCGGCAAGATCGACGAGCGCGGCTACATCGTCATCGTGGGCCGCAGCAAGGACCTGATCATCAGCGGCGGCTACAACGTCTACCCTGCGGAGATCGAGGGCTACATCAACGACATGCCGGGCGTGGCTGAAAGCGCGCTGGTCGGCGTGCCGCACCCGGATTTCGGCGAGGTTGGCGTGGCCGTGGTGATCGCCAAACCCGGCGCCTCGCTGGAAGCCGGCCAGATTGTGGGTGAGCTGAAATCCAAACTGGCCAACTTCAAGATTCCCAAGCAATGCTTTGTGGTCGGCGAACTGCCGCGCAACACCATGGGCAAGGTGCAGAAAAATCTGCTGCGCGAACAGTACAAGGGCCTGTTCGCCTGAGAGCAGCTTTTACGGCGCGAAGTCGTCGACCTGGATCACCCGGTCGGCCGCGCGCAGGTAAGCCAGCGCCAACTCGGGCCGGCTGGAGGCCTGCGCGGCGCGCTCCATGGACTGGCTGCGGCGCACGGCCTTGTTGAGGGTCACCGTTTCTTCACCCAGTTGCGCAGCCAGGGCCAGCGCATCCATCAGGTCGCGCAAGCCGCCGCCGGCCGGCGTCGCCAGGTCGGGGCACAGGCGCTTCACAAGCGCGTTGTTGGTGCGCAGCAGTTTGGCCAGTTCCAGCAATTGCACGTCGCGCACCGGCGCCAGCCGCGTGCTGCGGTTGAGTACCAGCGAACCCACCACCCGGCGCAGCGGCGAGGGAAAGTTGGCATACAGCGCTTCCAGCGCATTGCCGGCTTCGTCGAGCTGCATGCGGATGGCGGCCCTTGCCACCGGCAGCATGTCCGCGTCCTTTTCCATCGTGTAGCGCCACACGCAGGCGCTGGCCATGTAGAGGTGGGCCAGCACGTCGCCCAGCCGGGCCGACAGCAGTTCCATGCGCTTGAGCTTGCCGCCCAGCAGGCCCATGGCCAAGTCGCAGGTGAGTGCGTACTGGCTGCTCAGGCGGGCAATCAGCCGGGCTTCCTTTTCCAGGCCCTCGGGCGGCGTGCCCAACAGCGGTGCGCCCGCGATGCTGTGCCAGAAATTGCGCAGCAGGTGCCCGCCGTGGCCTATCAGCGCCTGGCCCAGCGCTTCGGCGTCCTTGTCCTGCACGGCCTGCATTTCCTTCATGACGTAGGGGTGGCAGCGCACCGCGCCCTGGCCGAAGATGATCAGCGAGCGTGTCAGGATGTTGGCGCCTTCCACGGTAATGGCGATGGGCGCGCCGCGGTAGGCCACGGACAGCAGGTTGGACGGCCCCTGGATGATGCCCTTGCCGCCCAGGATGTCCATGCCGTGATTGACGGCGCGCCGGCCGGCTTCGGTCAGATGCACCTTCAGGATGGCGCTGGCCACGCTGGGCTGCTCGCCGTGGTCGAGCGCGGCGGCCGTATAGCGGCGCGCGGCGTCCGTGGCGTAAAGCTCGCAGGCCATCCCGGCGATCACGCCGGCAATCGCGTCAAAGCGGCCTATGGGAAGGCCGAACTGCTCGCGCACCTGGCCGTAGCCGTTGGCCACGAAGAGCGAGGTTTGCTGCATGGCCGCGCCCAGTGCCGGCAGCGAAATCGCGCGGCCGGCAGCCAGGCACTCCATCAGCATGCGCCAGCCATGGCCGACGCGGGGCTCACCGCCTATGACCCAGTCCATGGGGATAAAGACTTCGCGCCCCTCGATCGGGCCGTTCATGAAGGCGGCGTCCATGGGGCGGTGCCGTCTGCCGATCTCCATGCCGGGCTGCGGCACCGGAATCAGCGCGCAGGTGATGCCCAGGTTGCGCTGACCTTCGGGGAGGCTTTCGTCAATCGCGTTGAAAGCCAGGCCGACGACGGTGGCCACCGGCGCCAGGGTGATGTAGCGCTTGGAGAAATTCACGCTGAAGCCGCGCACCGTGGCGCCGTCGATCTCGCGCTCGACCAGCACGCCGCTGTCGGGGATGGAGGCCGCGTCGGAGCCCGCATACGGTGAGGTCAGCCCGAAGCAGGGCAGGTCGCGGCCGTCGGCCAGGCGCGGCAGGTAGTGTTGCTTCTGCGCAGGCGTGCCGTAGCGCAGCAGCAGTTCGGCCGGGCCCAGGGAGTTGGGCACCATGACGGTCACGGCCGCGGAGATGTTGAGCGTGGCGATGCGTGTCACCACGGTGGCATGGGCGTAATGGCTGAAGCCCAGCCCGCCGTGCTCTTCGGGAATGATCATCCCGAAGAAGCGGTGCTCTCGCAGGTAAGCCCACACCTCGGCGGGCAGGTCGCCGGCCTGATCGATAGCGAAATCGTCCAGCATGGCGCACAGTGCGGTGACTTCCGTGTCGAGAAAGGCCTGCTCCTTGCTTGTCAGCACATTGGGCCCGGCGGCGAGCAGGGCGTCAAAGTCGGGGCGGCCGGAAAACAGCCGGCCTTCAAAACCGACGGTGCCCGCTTCCAGTGCGGCCCGTTCGGTGTCGCCCATCACAGGCAAGGCCTGGGCAAAGGGTTTCATGGCGGCTTGGCCTAGCCAGTGGGCAAATCCCATGTTGTCTCCGAAGGGGAAGTAAAGATGGTTCCAGCGTACGCAGTGCCCAGCCCGGCGCCTAGTGCCGCCCGGCCCGTCTGGCTGTAGGCGAATTTGCCAGCCGGGGGTGGCAGGCCTCATGCAAAGGCAGCATAAGAAAGGTTCCCGCACTTTCAGCCCTCTTATACAATTGCTCCGGTCTGATTTTTGCTAGTGTTTCCTGGTTTTTACTTCCAAGTTTTATAAGAGGAGTTGAGGACATTATGAAAAAGCATCTTGGGTATTGGGCGTTTTCGGCCATGCTGGTCGCGGCACTGACGGCCTGCGGTAAAAAAGAAGAGGCGCCTGCCGCTGCGGCCCCGGCCGCCGCCGCAAGCGCACCGGCCCCGGTGGCCGCCGAAGAAAAGGTTCTCAATGTCTATAACTGGCCCGACTACGTCGCCAAGGACATGATTGCCAATTTCGAGAAGGAAACTGGCATCAAGGTCAACTACCAGACCTTTGAAAACAACGAAGCCCTGCACGCCAAGCTGGTGGCCGGAAACACGGGCTACGACATCGTCGTGCCCGGCGCCGTGTTCGCCAAGCCGCAGATCGACGGCGGCCTGCTCGCCAAGCTCGACAAGACCAAGATCGCCAACTACGGCAACCTGGACCCGGCCATCATGGAAAAGCTGGGCACCATTGACCCGGGCAACGCCTACCTCGTGCCCTGGGCCTGGAGCTTCACCACGGTCGGCATCAACAAGGCCAAGGTCACCAAGGCCCTGGGCTCCACTCCCATGCCTGCGAACGCCTGGGAACTGGTGTTCAACCCGGTCTACACCGCCAAGCTCAAGTCCTGCGGCATCGCCTACCTCGACTCTCCCACCGAAGTGCTGCCGCCGGCCATGCACTACCTGGGCAAGAACGCGTACTCCAACGACCCTGCCGACCACAAGGCGGCCGCCGAAATGCTCGCCAAGGTGCGCCCGCACATCCGCATGTTCTCCAGCACCATGATTGACGACCTGGCCGGCGGCAAAGCCTGCGTGGCGCTCGCCTGGGCCGGCGACATCAACATCGCCCGCGGCCGCGCCATTGAAAACAAGAGCGGCAACGACGTCGAAGCCCTGCTGCCCAGCACCGGCGGCCTGATCTTCTTCGACACCCTGGCCATCCCCAAAGATGCCAAGCACCCGAACAATGCGCTGGCCTTCATCAACTACTCGCTGCGCCCCGAGGTGTCGGCATCGCTGACCAACGAACTGGGTTACGCCACGGCCAACAAGGCCAGCCTGGCCAACGTCAAGCCTGAAATTGCCCAGGACAAAGCCGTGTTCCCCGACGCCGACAACCTGAAGAAAATGGTCTCCCCGGCCAGCTTCAGCAACGAAGCGCGCGAGTCCATGAGCAATGTCTTCACCGCCTTCAAAAAAGGCAAGTGAGTTTTTTGCTGTCTTGAACCGACGTTAGTGAGTTCGAACCCGGCTGTGCATGCAATGCGTTGCGTGCGCAGCTTTTTTTCATCTTGGTGAGACGACGGGAAGCGCTGTTCATGAACCTGCCCCTATCGCCCGGTGATGGCTATTTGCGGACCGACCAGCTGGTCAAGCGCTTTGACGGCGTGGCGGCGGTCGACGATGTGTCGCTGTCCATCCACAAGGGCGAAATCTTTGCTCTGCTCGGCAGCTCCGGCTGCGGCAAATCAACCCTGCTGCGCATGCTGGCGGGTTTTGAAAAACCGACCTCCGGCGCGGTCATCCTCGACGGCGTGGACATCGCGTCCTTTCCACCTTACGAGCGGCCCATCAACATGATGTTCCAGTCGTATGCGCTGTTCCCGCACCTGACGGTCTGGGACAACATTGCCTTCGGCCTCAAGCGCGAAGGCATGCCCAAGGCCGAAATAGCGGCGCGCGTGCAGGAGATGCTCAAGCTGGTGCAACTCGAGGCCTTTGCCAAACGCAAGCCGCACCAGCTTTCGGGCGGGCAGCAGCAACGCGTGGCCCTGGCGCGTAGCCTGGCCAAGCGGCCCCAGCTGTTGCTGCTCGACGAACCGCTGGGTGCGCTCGACAAAAAACTGCGCGAACGCACGCAGTTCGAACTCGTCAACATCCTGGAATCCGTGGGCGTGACCTGCGTCATGGTGACGCACGACCAGGAAGAGGCCATGGCCATGGCTTCGCGCATCGCGGTGATGAGCCACGGCCGCGTGCTGCAGGTCGGAACGCCCAAGGAAATCTACGAGCACCCCAACTGCCGTTTTGTGGCCGACTTCATCGGCAACGTCAACATGCTCGAAGGCGAGCTCACGCTGGACGAAGCCGATCGCTGCGAAGTCACCACCGACCAGGGCGTGGTGAGCGTGGGCCACGGCATCAGCGGCACGCAAGGCATGTCGGTCGCCGTCGCGGTGCGGCCCGAGAAAATTCACATCGCCAAGGCACGGCCGCCCGGGGTCGGCGTCAACCTGTTCACCGGCAAGGTGCGTGAGATCGCCTATTTCGGCAGCTACAACACCTTCATCGTCGAGGCGGCCGGCGGGCGCAGGCTCAAGATTACCGAGACCAACACGACGCGCCATGAAAGCGACACCATCACCTGGGAAGACCCGGTGTTCTTCTGGTGGGACAACTCGGCGCCGGTGGTGCTGACGCAGTGAGCGGCCCGGCATGAACATTCCCTCCTGGCTTCAACTCAACCTGGGGCGGCGTTTCGTCATCGCCGTGCCTTACGTCTGGCTGCTGCTGTTTTTTGTCGCGCCTTTCCTGATCCTGCTGCGTATCAGCGTGACGGACATGGGCAACGGCGTCGACCCGTTCGCGCCGCTGATCGAGACGGTGCAGGGCTCGTGGCACGTCCTGCTGCGCTACAACAACTATGCCTCCATCTTCATCGACAACGCGCAGGACGCCGCGGGCGGCTTCGGCAACACGATTTACATGGAGGCCTACAAGACCTCGCTGAAATACGCCTTGCTGACCACGCTTTTCTGCCTGGTCATCGGCTATCCCTTCGCGTACTTCATCGCCCGTTCGCGGCCCGCGATCCGGCCGGCTTTGCTGATGCTGGTCATGCTGCCGTTCTGGACTTCCTTCCTGCTGCGGGTCTACGCCTGGAAGGGCATCCTGGCCGATCAGGGCGTGCTCAACAACCTGTTGCTGTCGCTGGGCATCATCCAGGAGCCCATGGTGATGCTGTACACCGACGTCTCAATGCTGGTGGGCATGACCTATGTCTACTGCCCTTTCATGATCCTTCCGCTCTACGCCAACTTGGTGAAGATGGACTTCCGCCTGCTGGAGGCCGCGCACGACCTGGGGGCCAGTGCCTGGAAAGCCTTCTGGCTGATCACCGTGCCGCTCAGCAAATCGGGCATCGTGGCCGGCTCCATGCTGGTGTTCATTCCCAGCGTCGGTGAGTTCGTGATTCCCTCGCTGCTGGGCGGCGCCGAAAACATCATGATAGGCCGCGTGGTGTGGGACGAGATGTTCAGCAGCAACAACTGGCCGCGCGCCTCCGCGCTGGCGGTGGTGATGATCTTGCTGATCCTGGTGCCGCTGGCCTTCTACTACCGCTCCAGCAGCGACCGCGATGCGCAGGGAGGCCACTGACATGAACGCCGGCGTGAGAGGCTTTCTGCGCTTTGCGGAAAACAATGTGGGCAAGCTCTGGATGGGGCTGGTCTACCTGTTCCTGTACATCCCGCTGTTTTTCCTGATCGTCTTCTCGTTCAACAGCACGCGACAGGACGGTGTCTTCACCGGCTTTTCGATGCGCTGGTATGAAGCCTTGCTGGCGGATTCGCGCCTGGTCGAGGGTTTCTTCCTGTCGCTCAAGGTGGCGCTGATCACCGGCACGCTGTCGGTGGTGCTGGGCAGCTTTGCCGCCTTCGTGCTGGTGCGCTACCTGCGCTTCACCGGACGCACGCTGTTTTACGGGCTGGTAAACGCCCCGCTGGTCATGCCCGAGGTCATCATCGGGTTGTCCTTGCTCTTGTTCATGGTGGCGGTGCAGCGAACCGTGGGCTGGCCGGACCGCGGCTTCATCACCATCGTGACCGGCCACACCTTGCTGGGCATGGCCTACGCCACGGTGGTGATCCAGTCGCGACTGAGCGAAATGGACCGGACGATAGAAGAGGCCGCCATGGACCTGGGTTGCCGTCCGATGCAGGTGTTCTTCCTGGTCACGCTGCCCAACATCGCACCGGCCCTGGTATCGGCCTGGTTGCTGACCTTCACCTTGTCGTTTGACGACGTGGTGATTTCGGAGTTCTTGTCGGGCCCGGGCGTGACGACCCTGCCACAGGTGATCTTCAGCTACGCCCGCCGCGGCGTGAACCCGTCGATTTACGCGGCGGCGACGATCCTGATCGCGGTAGTGTCGCTGGGCATCATCAGCTACAGCCTCTACGTGATGCGCCGGCAAAAGCGGCTGGACCGCGAAATCAGTGCGGCGGCTCGACCAGAGCAGGCTTTTCCAGACCCCGCCCCGGGAAAGTAGCCAGTACCACGCCGGCCAGCGCGATGCCGAAGGCGCCAACCTGCGTGGGGCTCAGCGTTTCACCCAGCACAAGGACGCCCACGGCGGCGGCGCTGATGGGCAACAGCACCGCGAATACGCCGGCCTCGTTGGCCGGGATGGTCTTGAGGCCGGTCATCCAGAGCCAGACCGTCCAGACACTGGCGGCCAGCGAATAAAACACCAGCAGCAGCCAGACAGAGGCCGGGACCTGGCCGAAGTCAAAACTCCAGGCCATCCACAGGCCCAGCGGGGTGACAAGCACAAAACCCCAGAGGTTGATCAAGGCCGAGATGCGTTTGGGGCTCAGCACCCCGGTCAGCTTCTTGCCTATCACCGCATAGGCGGCTTCGCACAGGACCGCGCCGACCAGCAGCAGGTTGCCCAGCCAGGCGTAGCTCGTGCCCGTTTCCGGCCCTGCGGCTTGCACGGACGGCTGGCTTTTGGACAGTGACACCAGAGCGATACCGACCACGGCGCAGGCCACCGCACCCCATACCCGCAGACCGATGCGCTCCCGCAGAAAGGCCCAGCTCATGAGCGCGACAGCCGCCGGGATGGACGCCATGATGACGCCGGCCGCGACGGCGCTGGTCATGCTGACGCCGAACAGCATGCAGATGGAAAACAGGAAGTTGCCGAGGAAGGATTCGAGAAACAGCAGCCTGCGGGTCGGCCCGCTCATCGGAATTTCGTCGGCGGGCTTTTTCAGCCAGCGCACCATCGCCGCACCGCCTATGCCAAAGCGCAGCCAGGCGAGCAGAAAGACGGGCAGGGCCGCGGCCAGGGGTTTGGACAAGGCCACATAGCTGCCCACCAAAGACATGCTGAGTGCGAGGCAGGCATAAGCCGTGATGCGATTCATTAAACTGGGAGTTCCTGATGCTGAAGGCCCTGCGGCCCGCCGGTGGATTGGACCGGCAGCGCGCGCCGGCGCAGGCCGGAATCATGCCTTAATTTGCAGTACAGGATTGAAGCCCCACAGTTCCCGACACCCAGGATTTCCAAGCGATGCTGTCACCTTCCACCCGCCATGTTTTTGTCTACGGCACCCTGCGCAAGGGGGAAGAGCGCGACATCAACCGTCTGCAACCCACACCCCAATGGGTGGGCCGGGCAAGCGTGGAAGGCGTCATGCATCACCTGGGAAGCTACCCGGGGCTTGTACTGGGCGCGCCGGGCACGGTGCACGGTGAGGTGTACGCCGTCACCGCCGAACTGGAACGGGTGCTTGACGAGATCGAAGAGGTCTGGCCGCAGCAAACCGGTGAATATGCCAAGCGGGAAGTGATGGTGCGGCTGGAGCAAGGCGGGGCTGCTTCCGCCCCTGCAGGGTCGCACGGCGCGGATCGGGAACTGCTGTGCGTTCTCTACGAAATCGCACCGGAGCGCATTGATGGCAAGCCTGTCATCGCCGGCGGCGATTGGGTGCTGCACCGAACCGGCCACGAGCGCTGAGCCTAAGCCCCTCGACCACCCGCACGCGCCTGCGCGCCCGATTTTCTGAGAGCGCTCCCTTGACGGCCGCCACTTGGCAGCGAGCGGCGTGCGCGCAGTCCGGGGTAGCGCTTTATTTCACGATCCAATAAATCCGTTTCACTATGCAAAAATAGCTAATGGTGCGCTGCCGCAATATTTCTCAATATGAGAGATTGAATTTTATATTGTGGTAGTTATTGAAAATGTAGTTGATTTAATTGGATTTAATTTTTGTCTTATATAAGACATAAGAGCTTCCAATGGTCTTGTAGAAGACTTAAAGTGAGTCCATCGCATTCACTTTTTATCTTCTTCATTCACCTCAACCCACGGAGCGCACCATGCCACAAACCCTCACTGAACAACTGAGCCGCGACCAGCAGATTTCCGCCCTGGAAAAAGACTGGGCCACCAACCCCCGCTGGAAGGGCATCAAGCGCGGCTACAGCGCCGCCGACGTGGTCCGCCTGCGCGGCTCCTTCCCGATCGAGCACACGCTGGCACGCCGCGGCGCCGAAAAACTCTGGGACCTGGTCAACAACGAGCCCTACGTGAACTGCTTGGGCGCGCTCACCGGCGGCCAGGCCATGCAGCAGGTCAAGGCCGGCGTCAAAGCGATTTACCTGTCAGGCTGGCAAGTCGCCGCCGACAACAACAGCTACGCTTCGATGTACCCCGACCAGTCGCTGTACCCGGTCGACTCGGTGCCCACCGTGGTCGAGCGCATCAACAACACCTTCCGCCGTGCCGACGAGATCCAGCACGCCAAGGGCATAGACGCCGGCGACAAGGGCTACATCGACAACTTCGCGCCCATTGTGGCGGATGCCGAAGCCGGTTTTGGGGGCGTGCTCAATGCCTTCGAACTGATGAAGGCCATGATCAAGTCCGGTGCCGCCGGCGTGCACTGGGAAGACCAGCTCGCATCGGTCAAGAAATGCGGCCACATGGGCGGCAAGGTGCTGGTGCCTACCGCTGAAGCGATACAAAAACTGGTGGCCGCACGCATGGCGGCCGACGTCTGCGGCGTGCCGACGCTGGTGATTGCCCGCACCGACGCCGAAGCGGCCGACCTGCTGACCAGCGACTACGACGAAAACGACAAGCCCTTCATCACCGGCGAGCGCACGTCAGAAGGTTTCTACAAGACCAAAAAAGGCATTGACCAGGCCATTAGCCGCGCCATCGCTTACGCCCACTACGCCGACCTGGTGTGGTGCGAAACCGGCACGCCCGACCTGGAGTTCGCCAAAAAGTTTGCCGACGCCGTGCACAAGGTGCACCCCGGCAAGATGCTGGCCTACAACTGCTCGCCGTCCTTCAACTGGAAGAAAAACCTCGACGACGCCACCATTGCCAAGTTCCAGAAAGAACTGGGCGCGATGGGCTACAAGTACCAGTTCATCACCCTCGCAGGTATCCATTCCATGTGGTACAACATGTTCGACTTGGCGCAGGACTACGTGAAGCGCGGCATGACGGCCTATATTGAAAAGGTTCAGGAGCCCGAATTCGCAGCCCGCGACCGCGGCTACACCTTTGTGTCGCACCAGCAGGAAGTCGGCACCGGCTACTTCGACGAAGTCACCACCGTGATCCAGGGCGGCAAGTCCAGCGTGACCGCGCTCACCGGCTCCACCGAAGAAGAACAGTTCCACTGAACTGACTCCATTCCAGCGATTACCCAGACGCTTGTGCCTTCAAGGGCGCGGCTTTAGCCCGGACAGGAACATAGGGCCTGTCCGGGCTTTTTTGAGGCTGCTTTTTCGCGTAGAGTGCGGTTTGTTACAAAAACAGGCTTTAAACATCAACAGGAGGAGGTTGCCGTGTCGGATTCAACCGTGGGTTTCAAGCGTATTCCTTGCCCCGATTGCGAGGGGTCCGGCGAACTGCGCATTGAAAGCGAGAACATCAACGAGCACTTTGAAGTTGAAAAGCAGACCGTCATCACCGAATGCCCGCGTTGCCTGGGCCTGGGATTTTTACCGCCGGGTTCGTCGTAGCCGAGCTTTTGCGGCCTCCGTCAGGCCCTTCTATATAGTCGGCCGCAACCTGCCGTAAAATACGCACATGCAATCAATCAAACTGGAAACAGGAAGGATCGTTCGGGTTATGACACCGCGAACTACGCCCTCGTCCGTTTTCTGGAGTCATCCAGGGCGCTAGTCCGCACCCCTTGGTGATTGTTAGCTACACAATTCATAGCTTAAATCCAAATTCCCCATCAAAGCGCGGCATGTTCCGCGCTTTTTTGTTTTGTTTTTCCATTTTTGCCCCTAAAAACTCATCCCCATGATTCAGATCACGCTCCCCGACGCTTCCAAGCGCGAATTCCCCCAGGCCGTCACGGTGGCCGAAGTCGCCGCCTCGATAGGCGCCGGCCTGGCCAAAGCCGCCTTGGGCGGCAAGGTTGACGGCAAGGTCGTCGACACCAGCTACGTGATAGACAAGGACAGCGCACTGTCCATCATCACGGCCAAGGATGCCGATGGGTTGGACATGATCCGCCACTCCACGGCCCACTTGCTGGCCTATGCCGTCAAGGAACTGTTCCCGGATGCGCAGGTCACCATCGGTCCCGTGATTGAAAACGGCTTCTTTTACGACTTTTCGTACAAGCGCCCGTTCACGCCGGAGGATTTGGTTGCGATTGAAAAGCGCATGACAGAGCTCGCCGCCAAGGACGAACCGGTTACACGCCGCGTGTTGCCGCGCGACGAAGCCGTGGCGCACTTCAAGAGCATAGGCGAGCACTACAAGGCCGAGATCATCGCCAGCATTCCCGCCAACGAAGACGTTTCGCTGTACCGCGAAGGCGCTTTTGAGGACCTGTGCCGCGGTCCTCACGTGCCCAGCACGGGTAAGCTCAAATTTTTCAAGCTCATGAAAGTAGCCGGCGCCTACTGGCGCGGCGATCATCGCAACGAAATGCTGCAGCGTGTTTACGGCACGGCCTGGGCCACCAAGGACGAGTTGCAGCAGTACCTGACGATGCTGGAGGAAGCCGAAAAGCGCGACCACCGCAAGCTCGGCAAGGAGCTGGACCTGTTCCACATTGACGACCATGCGCCCGGCCTCGTGTTCTGGCATCCCAAAGGATGGACGATCTGGCAGGGCGTGGAACAGTACATGCGCAAGGTCTACCAGGACAACGGCTACCAGGAAGTCAAGGGCCCGCAGATCATCGACAAGACGCTGTGGGAAAAAACCGGCCACTGGGACAAGTACCGCGACAACATGTTCACGACCGAAAGCGAAAAGCGCGAATACGCGCTCAAGCCCATGAATTGCCCCGGCCACATCCTGATCTTCAAGCAGGGCATCAAGAGCTACCGCGACCTGCCGCTGCGTTACGGCGAATTCGGCCAGTGCCACCGCAACGAGCCCTCGGGCGGGTTGCACGGCATCATGCGCGTGCGCGGCTTCACGCAGGACGACGGCCATATTTTCTGCACCGAGGACCAGATACTTAAAGAGTGCGTGGACTACACCACTTTGCTGCAGAAGGTCTATACCGACTTTGGCTTCAAGAACATCATCTACAAGGTCGCCACACGTCCCGAGGCGCGCATCGGCTCGGACGAAAGCTGGGACAAGGCTGAGAACGCGTTGATGGAAAGCCTGCGCGCGTCCGGCTGTGAATTCGAAATCGCGCCCGGCGACGGCGCGTTTTACGGCCCCAAGATCGAATACACGCTGAAAGACGCCATCGGCCGCCAGTGGCAGTGCGGCACCATGCAGGTTGATTTTTCGATGCCGGAGCGCCTGGACGCCGAATACGTGGGGGAGGACGGCAACCGCCACCGCCCTGTGATGCTGCATCGCGCGATTGTGGGCAGTCTGGAGCGATTTATCGGGATTTTGATCGAGGAACATGCCGGCGCGCTGCCGACCTGGCTGGCCCCGGAGCAGGTTTCGGTGCTCAATATCACCGATTCCCAGGCCGAATATGCCCGGGAAGTGGCCAAAACGCTGCAAAATCAAGGGCTTAGGGTCAACCTTGACCTGCGCAATGAGAAAATTACGTATAAAATACGGGAGCACTCGATGAAGAAGCTGCCTTACATCCTGGTCGTGGGCGACAAGGAGAAAGCAGCCGGAGCCGTTGCAGTGCGCGCCCGAGGCAACAAAGACCTTGGAGTGATGCCCCTTGATGCATTTGCCCAGCAAATTGCCTCTGACATCGCACAAAAAGCCTGAACCGCTGGAGAATTCACCCGAATTCACCGGCACTAAAGCTTCTCGTCCCTGTAGGACGGGCGCAAGCCGCTATAGCTTTTATAGCAAGAGTTAAAGGACAGAACCATCGCTACTGAATTTCGTGACCGCCGTCACCGTGAAGAACGCAAGCACCGCTTGAACCGTGAAATCATGGCCCCCGAGGTACGCCTGAGCGGGCCGGACAACGAGCCTTTGGGCATTGTCAGCATCACGGAGGCCTTGCGCCTGGCAGGTGAGGCCGACGTGGACCTTGTTGAAATCTCCCCCACAGCGGTTCCGCCGGTGTGCAGGTTGATGGATTACGGCAAGTTCAAGTACGCCGAGCAGAAAAAGGCGGCGGAAGCGAAGTCCAAGCAAAAAGTGATCGAGATCAAGGAAGTCAAATTCCGGCCCGGCACTGACGATGGGGACTACAACATCAAATTGCGCAACATCAAGCGCTTTTTGGAAGAAGGCGACAAGTGCAAGATTACCTTGCGCTTTCGCGGCCGTGAAATCACGCACCAGGAACTGGGCCTCGCCCTCCTGGCACGTATTCGCGATGAGTTGGCGGATTTGATTGTGGTGGAGCAGTTCCCCAAGCTTGAAGGCAGGCAGATGGTCATGATGATCGCGCCGGGCCGCAAGAAACCCGGCGGCAAGCCGGCGGCGGAAACTGCGGCGGCACCAGCCCCTTCGGCTGCGGCCTGAGGGTAGTTAAGGAATACAGGCTTGCCGGAGTTATCCGGCGGGTCTTTAAGGAGGATGCCGCAAGGCATTTCCAGTGAGGAGCGGCGACAAGCCTTTCTTCCGAAAGCGCCGGAGTCAAACCCGTCGCAACCAGCGAATGCCGCAAGGCTTCGCCGGCAGTGGCAAGGGTCATACCTCGCCGCTACAAGTGGCTCGGGGCCATCAAGTCTGCGGAAGGTTCGCAGCGCCTCACGAGCACAAATGAAAAGGAGCATTCACATGCCCAAAATGAAGACCAAGAGCGGCGCTAAAAAGCGTTTCCGCGTTCGTCCGGGTGGTACCGTCAAGCGCGGCCAAGCCTTCAAACGTCACATCCTGACCAAGAAGACCACCAAAAACAAACGCCATCTGCGTGGTGCGGTGACTGTTCATGAGACCAATATGGGTCACATGGCACAGATGCTCCCAGGCCAGGGCATTTAATTAACGACGAACAAGGAGTACACACATGCCTCGCGTCAAACGTGGTGTAACGGCTCGCGCCCGCCACAAAAAAGTTTTAGCCCTTGCAAAAGGTTTCCGCGGTCGTCGCGGCAATGTCTTCCGTATCGCCAAAGAAGCGGTAATGAAGGCTGGGCAATATGCCTACCGTGACCGCCGTACCAAGAAACGCGTGTTCCGCCGCCTGTGGATCGCCCGTATCAATGCTGCAAGCCGTTCGTTCGGCTTGACCTACAGCCAGTTCGCCAACGGCCTGAAGAAAGCCGGCATCGAGATCGACCGCAAGGTTCTGTCCGACATGGCCATCCATGACAGCGCCGCTTTTGGTGCCATCGTTGACCAGGTGAAAGCCAAGCTGGCCGCCTGATTTTCAGGCCAGGCGGTGTTGACACTATCCAATCAATAACTGCCGACGCAAGAAAATAAGGGCTGGAGCTTGAAAAGGCTCTGGCCCTTTTTCATGGCCCTTTCCGCAGTGCTCACGGCTCACCCGTATGGTGGGAGTGCTGCCGAAAGCGCCTTCGCTGTTTTGTATTTCGAACAAGAGAACACATGACTCAACCTGATGCCCTCCAAGAACTGGTCAGCAGCGCCCAGGCCAGTTTTGCGCAGGCCAATACCCCCGCCGACCTGGAAAACGCCAAGGCGCAGTTCCTGGGCAAGGCCGGCCGCGTCACCGAATTGATGAAGGGCATGGCGGCCCTCAGCGTCGAAGAGAAAAAATCGCGCGGCGCCGCCATCAACCTGGCCAAGCAGGCCATCGAAGCCGCGCTGAACGAGCGCCGCCAGGCGCTGGCCGATGCCGAATTGCAAAAACAGCTGAAAGCCGAGGCGCTCGACGTGAGCCTGCCCGGCCGCCATCGCACGCAGGGCGGCCTGCATCCCGTGTCGTTGACGCTCGAGCGCATTGAAGGCATTTTCGGCTCCATGGGTTTCGATGTGGCCCAGGGCCCCGAGATTGAGACCGACTGGTTCAATTTCACTGCGCTCAATACGCCGGAAGACCATCCCGCGCGCTCCATGCACGACACCTTTTACGTCGAAGGCGGCACCGAGGCCGCGCCCAACCTGCTGCGCACGCACACCAGCCCCATGCAGATCCGCTATGCGGTCCAGCATGTCAAGAAACACCGCGCGCTCATCGATGCCGGCGGCCGCATGCCCGAGATCCGCGTCATCGCGCCGGGCCGCACCTACCGCGTCGACAGCGATGCCACGCATTCGCCGATGTTCCACCAGTGCGAAGGCCTGTGGATTGGCGAAAACGTGAGCTTCAAGGACCTCAAGTTCGTCTTCACCGATTTCTGCCGCACCTTCTTTGAAAGCGACGACCTGGTGCTGCGCTTTAGGCCCAGCTTTTTCCCCTTCACCGAGCCCAGCGCCGAGATCGACATCCAGTTCCAGACGGGCCCGCTCGCCGGCCGCTGGCTGGAAGTTGCCGGCTCAGGCCAGGTGCATCCGAACGTGGTGCGAAACATGGGCTTGGACCCCGAGAAATACATCGGCTTTGCCTTCGGCATGGGTCCTGACCGCCTGACCATGCTGCGCTACGGCGTCAACGACTTGCGCCTGTTCTTCGACGGCGACATCCGCTTCCTCTCGCAGTTCCAGTCCTAAGCCACAAGAACAAGAAAAACAGGTATCACCATGCAATTCCCTGAATCCTGGTTGCGCGAATTCTGCAACCCGCCGATCGGCACCCAGCAGCTCGCCGACACCCTCACCATGGCCGGCCTGGAGGTCGAAGAACTCAAGCCGGTGGCGCCGCCATTCACCAAAATCGTCGTCGGTGAAATCAAGGAAGCTGTCCAGCATCCTGACGCCGACCGCCTGCGCGTCTGCCAGGTCGACGTGGGGCAGGGCAGCCTGCTCAACATCGTCTGCGGTGCGCCCAACGCGCGTGTCGGCATCAAGGTGCCTTGTGCCCTGGTCGGCGCCGAGTTGCCGCCCGGCGAAGACGGCAAGCCCTTCCTCATCAAGGTCGGCAAGCTGCGCGGCGTGGAAAGCCAGGGCATGCTGTGCTCGGCGCGCGAGCTCAAGCTCTCGGAAGATCACGGCGGCCTGCTCGAACTGGCCGCCGACGCGCCGCTGGGCCAGGACATCCGCGAGCACCTGCGCCTCGACGACACCTTGTTCACCCTCAAGCTCACGCCCAACCTCGCGCATTGCCTGAGCGTCTACGGCGTTGCGCGTGAAGTCGCCGCGCTCACGGGCGCGCCGCTCAAAGTGCCGGCCTTTCCGGCTGTGGCCTCAACCGACGCCACGAAGCTGCCCGTGAAGATCAGCGCGCCCGACCTGTGCGGCCGCTTTTCGGGCCGCGTGGTGCGCAACGTCAACACCAAGGCCGCCACGCCGCAATGGATGGTTGACCGTCTGGCCCGCTGCGGCCAGCGCAGCGTAACGGCGCTGGTGGACATCTCCAATTACGTGATGTTCGAGCTGGGCCGCCCCTCGCACATCTTTGATCTCGACAAAATCCACGGTGGGCTCGACGTACGCTGGGGCAAGCCCGGCGAGACGCTCAAGCTGCTCAACGGCAACACCGTGACCGTTGATGAAAAAGTCGGCGTCATCGCCGACGACGCACAGGTGGAGTCGCTGGCCGGCATCATGGGCGGCGACGCGACCGCCGTGTCGGACGACACGAAGCATGTCTACGTCGAAGCCGCCTTCTGGTGGCCCAAGGCCATTGCCGGCCGTTCGCGCCGCTACAACTTCTCGACCGATGCGGGCCACCGCTTCGAGCGCGGCGTTGATCCCGGCCAGACCGTGGAACACATCGAGCGCATCACGCAACTGATCATCGACATCTGCGGCACGCCGAAAACCGCGTGCGGCCCCATGGACGACCAGCAGGTCAATGTACCCAAGGCAACGCCTGTCACCCTGCGCGTGGCGCGCGCCGCCAAAGTGATCGGCATGCCGCTCACGCAGGCGCAGTGCATGGGCGCGCTCCAGCGCCTGGGTCTGCCGGTGGAGCAGGGCGAAGGCACCCTGACGGTCACGCCGCCCAGCTTCCGCTTTGACCTGCAGATCGAGGAAGACCTCATCGAAGAAGTAGTGCGCATGGTGGGCTACAAGCAATTGCCCGACACGCCGCCGCTGGCGCCCATCACGGCCCGGTTGCGCGCCGAAGCCGAGCGCAGCCCGTTTGCCGTGCGCCGCGCGCTGGCGGCACTGGGTTACCAGGAAACCATCAACTTCAGCTTTGTGGAAGAGCGCTGGGAGCATGAACTCGCCGGCAACCCCAATCCCATCAAGCTGCTCAACCCGATCGCCAGCCAGATGAGCGTCATGCGCTCCTCGCTGCTCGGTTCTCTGCTGCAGGTCCTCAAGTTCAACCTGGACCGCAAGGCGCCCCGCGTGAACGTGTTTGAACTGGGCCGCGTCTTCCTGCGCGACGCCCAGGTGCAGAACACCGACACCACCGTGGCGGGCTTCAACCAGCCCATGCGTGTGGCCGGCCTGGCTTACGGACCGCGGGCCGCGGTGAACTGGAGCCAGAGCGACAAAGCGGTGGATTTCTTCGACATCAAGGGCGATGTCGAGGCTTTGCTCGCGCCGCTCCAAGCTGTTTTTGTGCCGGCCTCGCATCCCGCCATGCACCCCGGCCGCTGTGCCAGCGTGTCGGTGGGCGGCAAGGCGATAGGCTTTGTGGGTGAACTCCATCCGCAGTGGCGCCAGGGCTACGACCTGGCCCAGGCGCCCTTGCTGTTCGAGCTTGAACTCGACGCGGTGCTGCGACGCCCGGTGCCCGAATTCAAGGCGGTCAGCAAGCTGCAGCCCGTGGAACGCGACATCGCCGTCATCGTGCAGGAAAGCGTGACACACGCCGCGCTCATGGGGGCGATTCACGGCGCAGCCACGCGAGGCCTGCTCAAGGGTGCCACGCTGTTTGACGTCTACAGGCCGCAGCAGGCCAGCGCCAGCATGCAAATGGGTGAAAAAAGCCTGGCCGTGCGCTTGGTCCTTTCCAGCGACGCCGCTACACTGACCGACGAGGAGATTGAGGCGGCCGTTCAGGCGGTTCTTGCGAATCTGCAGGGCCAGCTCGGGGCACGTTTGCGTGCCTGAAGCTCCCACGAAAATTTCCCAAAATAAAAACGCCAGGAGCACTGCCGCATGGAATTTTCTGTAGAAAGCCTGGAAACCCCGGCACTGACCAAAGCTCACCTTGCCGAATTGCTGTTTGAACAGATCGGGCTCAACAAACGCGAATCGAAAGACATGATCGATGCGTTTTTTGACCTGATTTCCGACAGCCTTGTGGACGGCAATGATGTAAAAATTTCCGGCTTTGGTAATTTCCAGATCCGCACCAAGGCGCCGCGCCCTGGGCGAAATCCCCGCACCGGCGAAGCCATCCCCATCCAGGCCCGCCGCGTGGTCACCTTTCATGCCAGCCACAAGCTGAAAGACCAGATCCAGGGCGAAAACGCGGCTGAACAGAGCAGTCAGTAGATTTTCGTTGTCGAATCCTTTTTTATTACACCGCGACTGCGATTTGGTAACGCGGTGTCAATTGTGTGACGGAACAACACATTTCAAAAAACCCAAGCAACTCTTTGCGCTAACTTTCTACTTAGAGTAGATTTAGAGGTTCCCTCCTTAGCGCATTGATTTAATTGGAGAAAACTCTTCCACCCATTCCGGCGAAACGTTACTTCACCATCGGTGAAGTCAGCGATTTGTGCGGCGTCAAACCTCACGTGCTCCGTTATTGGGAGCAGGAGTTTACGCAGCTACGCCCGATGAAAAGGCGCGGCAACCGCCGCTATTACCAGCACCATGAAGTGCTCATGATCCGCCGTATCCGCGACCTGCTCTATGACCAGGGCTTCACCATCAGCGGCGCGCGCAACAAACTCCAGGAAATCGTCCAGATAGAACGCGACAAGCGCCGCAACGGCGAGGTCATGCTTGAAGGCGTTGAAGTACTCGAGGGCGGCGACTCGCTGCTTGAAGGCGGCGATTCGGTACTCGACGATTTTGAGGACTCGACGGACCACTCCGACTTTGAAGACAGTGAGGGTTCCGACCTGCCCACCGGCACTGCGGCGCAGCAAAGGCTGCAACTTGTGCGCCGCGAGTTGTTCGAAATCCGCGATCTGCTCGGCAACAACCTCTGAGAAGGGCATCGCGGCAGGTTATAATCTGAGGCTTGTCGGTGTGTGGCGCAGCCTGGTAGCGCACTTGCATGGGGTGCAAGGGGTCGAAGGTTCGAATCCTTTCACACCGACCATAAGAACGTCCAAGGGCGTCCGGTTTAATACACCGGACGCCCTTTTTCATTGGGGCCGCAGGGCAATTGATGTCCGTGGGGCGCACACTGAAATCCAGTGACAAGCCCAGGACCGTCAGCAGATACGGAGCAAAGAACCTGGCCGCTCTGCGCAAGAAGCGATGCGGCCCTGGCCGCGGGCGCATCCACTTCGCAACCCCTTTAGAAGGCGGACTGCAGCAGCGTTTCGTAGTCCGCCCGTTTCATCGGCCTGGGGTTGGTCTTGTGGGCGTTGTCTTCCAGCGCTGCCCCTGGAATGCTTTCTAGCTGCGGCCAGTTGAGGCCCAGTTCGCTCAGCCTGGTCGGGATGCCCAGCCGCGACACCAGCGCGCCCACGGCTCCGGCCAAATCCGCACCCGCGGGCAGGTTGGCCTGGTGGCACATCTGATCGGCCTTGCGGCCCAGCGTCCCGACGTTGTAGGCCAGCACATGCGGCAACAGGATGGCGTTCAGCGTGCCGTGGTGATGGCCCAGGGCGCCCAGCGGGTGCGATAGCGCATGCACCGCACCCATGCCCTTCTGGAAGCACAGCGCGCCTTCGAGCGAACCCATCATCATGTTCCAGCGGGCTTCGGCGTCGCTGCCCGTGGCAAACGCGCGTTCCAGGTTGGCGAAGATGCGTTGCATGCCATCCAGCGCGATCGCATCGGCGGGCGGGTTGACCACCGGAGAGCAAAAGGTTTCGATGCAATGCGACAGTGCGTCCATGCCGGTGGTGGCCGTGATGCCGGCGGGCAGGCCCAGCGTCAGTTCAGGGTCGCAGATGGCTGCGGTGATGATTTCCGGGCAGCGCACGCCGGCCTTGATGCCGTTGTCGAAAATGATCACCGCCGAGCGGCCGACTTCGCTGCCTGTGCCTGAGGTCGTGGGCATCAGGATCAGCGGCGGGGCATTGACGATGGTCTGCGGCGCGGCATGCCGGTTGCAGTAGTTCCAGAGAGGCGGTGCATTGCTTGCCAGGATGGCGATGGCCTTTGCCAGGTCCAGCGCCGCGCCGCCGCCTATGCCCACCACGCCGTCGCAGCCGGTCGCCCGGTAGAGGGCGGCGCCGGCCGCCGCTGCCGCTTCGGTGGGGTTGGGCGGCACGTCATCAAAAACCGGCAGGCCGTCCGCATTCTCGACAGCCTCCACCGCCTTGGCGAAAACGCCTGCGGCGCGCACGCCCTTGTCCGTCACGAACAGTGGTTTTTTCACGCGGGCCTTGGCCAGCTCGACCGGCAGGGTGCGCCGAAAACCGTGGCCGAATTGCACGGCTGTGCCGAATAGAAGTGTGGTCATTTAAAGGATGCAGGAAAAGGTTTCAAAGCGGGCCGAGGTCGGCGCCGGATGAGCGCTGGGTGACGGACTTGGTCACCAGGTAGGCGTCCAGCCCTTCGGTGCCGCCTTCAGAGCCGTATCCGCTTTCCTTGACGCCGCCGAAAGGCGATGCCGGTGTGGACACGGTGTAGTGGTTGATGCCGACCATGCCGGCTTCCAGCAACTCGCCGATGGCGGTGGCGCGGGCCAGCGAGCGTGTCATCGCATAGGCCGCCAGGCCAAAAGGCAGTCCGTTCACGCGTTCGGCGACTTCTTCCAGCGTGTTGAACGGCGCGATGGGCGCGATCGGGCCGAAGGGTTCGTCCTGCATGATGCGGGCGCTTTCAGGCACGTCGGAGAACACGGTGGGCGCAAAGAAATAACCGCGGCTGCCGATGCGCTCACCGCCGCATTCAAGCCTGGCGCCGGCGGCCAGCGCATCGGCCGTGATGGCTGCCATTGCATCCAGGCGCCGGCTGTTGGCCAGCGGGCCCATCTGCATTGTGGTGTCCATGCCGTCACCCACACGCAGCGCACGCGCTGCTTCTGCGAAGGCCTTGACGAATTGCGGGTAGATGCCTGCCTGCACATAAAAGCGCGTGGGGCTGGTGCAGACCTGGCCCGCATTGCGGAACTTGGCGGCCACTGCCTGCTGTGCGGTCTTGACGGGGTCCACGTCGTCAAACACCACCACCGGCGCATGGCCGCCGAGTTCCATAGTGGCGCGTTTCACGCCCTGCGCAGCCAGCGTCAGCAGCAGCTTGCCGACGGGAGTGGAGCCGGTAAAGGAAATCTTGCGGATGATGGGCGATGCGATCAGGTGCGCGGACACCTGGCGGGGTTCGCCGTAGACAAGGCTCAGCACATCCGGCGGAACACCGGCTTCATGGAATGCCTGCACGATGAGGGCGGCCGTCAGCGGGGTTTCTTCGGCCGGCTTGAGGATCAGTGAACAGCCGGCGGCGAGCGCGCCCGCGATCTTGCGGGCCGGCGTCAGCGCGGGGAAGTTCCAGGGGCAAAAGCTGGCAACGGGCCCTATCGGCTCGCGGCGCACCAACTGGTTGACGCCCGGGGTGCGCGGCACCAGCAGCCGGCCATACGCGCGCGTGCACTCTTCGGCCATCCACTCGATGTTGTCCGCGCAAGCGGCCACTTCGCCGAGCGACTCGGCCAGCGGTTTGCCTTGTTCAAGCGTCATGGCACGGGCAATCTCGTCCTTGCGTGAACGGATGATGGCGACGGCTTTGCGCATGACCGTGGCGCGGTCATAGGCCGAGGTGTTTTTCCACACGGTGAATCCGCGGGCGGCTGCGGCCAGCGCCTGGTCCAGGCCGGCCGGATCGATCAGTTCGACCGTCCCGATGATTTCTTCGGTGGCCGGGTTGAGCACGTCTGCCGTGCGCATGCCGGGGCTGGACCAGCGCTTGCCGCTGATGATTGAAAACGCTTGTTCCATGGGATCCCGTCAGGGTTGGGTGAGTCGAGAGGGAGAGAGAGCGAGCGAGGGGGCCCGGCTCAGGCCGCGCGCAGCCGCACCAGTTGCTTGCCGATGTTGGAGCCGCCCAGCATGTCGATAAAGGCCTGCGGAGCGTTCTCCAATCCGTCGGTGATGGTCTCGCGGTACTTCAGCCGTCCGGCGCTATAGGCGCTGGCCAGTGCTTGCGTGGCGGCGGGCCACAAGTCCTTGTGGTCCGACAGCACAAAACCGCGCAGGGTCACGCGCCGGTTGAAGACCTCGCGCAGGTGTTTCACGCCGTAAGGCTCGGTCGCGTTGTACTGCGACACCAGGCCGCACAGCGGAATGCGCGCGAAGTTGTTGAGCCGCGGCAACACGGCGTCCAGGATCGGGCCTCCGACGTTGTCAAAGTACACGTCCACGCCTTCGGGCACGGCCCGGGCCAGGTCCTCGACAAAGGTAGGGGACTTGTAGTCGATGCAGTCGTCAAAGCCGAACTCTTCCTTGACCAGCTTGCATTTGGACGCACCGCCGGCAATACCGACCGCGCGGCAACCCTGGAGCATGGCAAGCTGCCCGACCACGCTGCCGACCGCGCCGGACGCGGCCGACACCAGCACCGTTTCACCCGCTTGCGGACGGCCGAAGGTCATCAGGCCGACCCAGGCGGTGATGCCGGTGGAGCCCAGCGCACCCAGGTAGGCGGTGGCCGGCGCCGCTGCCAGGTCAATCTTCTGAAGGTCGGAGGCTGTGGCCGCGCTGTAGTCCTGCCAGCCCAGCCGGCCAACCACCCAGTCGCCCGCCGCGAAACCGTCAATCCGGCTGTCGACGACCTGGCCCACGGTGCGGCCCACGAGCGTCTCGCCGATGGCCATCACGGGCGCGTACGAGTCCTTTTCTTCCATGCGCATGCGGATGTACGGGTCCACCGACAGGAAGTCGTTGCGGATCAGCGCCTGAGACGGGCCCACCGACGGCATGGGTGTGGTGACCAGCGAAAAGCAGTCCGGCGTGGGAACGCCGTTGGGACGCCTGGCGAAAATAATCTGGCGGTTGGTATCTGGAAGCGTCATGGTTTTTTGGGGAATCCTGCTTTTTAACCGAGTGTGATGTTGGCTTCGCGGATGACTTTTTCGAGCACCTCGCGCTGCTGGGCCAGAAAGCTTGCGAACTCTTGCGGTGTGCTGGCCACCGCCACGGCGCCCAGTGGCGCGAGGATGGTGGTCAGGCCCGGATCGCGCGCGGCCTGCGCCACGGCCTGCTGCAGGCGCGTGATGACGGCTTGCGGTGTTCCGGCCGCGGCAAACAGCGCAAACCAGTCGTCCATGTCGTATTTGGGAAAGCCGCGCTCGGCCAGCGTCGGTACATCGGGATAGGCCGGGTTTCGCTGCGCGCTGGTCAGCGCCAGGATGCGCGCCTTGCCTGCCGACACGGCGCCGCGCGCGGTGGACGTGGTGATCAGTGCCGAGTCGATCTGCCCGCCCATCAGGTCGCGGGCCGCATCGGCCCCGCCGCGGTAAGGCGTGTGGATCAGCTTGACGTTGGCGCGCTGCTGCAACAGCGCCAGCGCGAGGTGGCCCATCGCGCCTGAAGGTGGCGTGCCACAGGACACGGCGCCGGGATGGGAACGGACGTAGTCAAGGAATTCTTCGACCGTCTTTGCCGGAAAGTCATTGCGGACGACCAGGGCTTGCGACACCTTCACGGCCATGGTGATGGGCACGAATGCCTTCTGGTAATTGAAGGGCAGGTCCTTCACCAGCATGGGGTTGGTGAGCTGGTTGGCGGCGTCCCAGATGAAGGTGTACCCGTCTTTCGGCGCGCCGAGCACGGCATTGGCCGCGACAACCGCGTTGCCGCCCGTGCGGTTGTCAATGATGATGGACTGCGCCAGGATATCGCCAACCTTGGTGCCCACGGCACGCGCCGCAGTGTCGGCGGCGCCGCCGGCCGAGAACGGCACGACAAACTTGACCGCGCGTGCGGGCCAGTCGCCCTGGGCAAAAACGCCGGAAGCGGCAAAAGGTGCCGCCAGCGCGATACCCGTCGCGCCTAACAGTCGGCGGCGACCCAACAAAAAAGTGGGGTGTGTTGGCTTTGTTGGCTTGTATGAATCCATGTCTTGTCTCCAGTGATTTGTTGAATCGAAAATTATTGTTCTGTCTTACGGAACATTGTTCTATAATTCTATCCAGGCATTAACGCCTGTCAAGAGGGGCTGCACGGGTGCGGATGCCTGACTGCGCATCGCTCAACCTGGGGAGGGCGCCTCACGGCCCCAACGGACCTTGGGGTCAGACCCGGCCTTTCAGGCCCGAGGCCACAGCCAGCACTGCCTGGATATGTTTTTCGTCGTAGCGGCTTTTTGGCATGGTCAGCGTCAGCGCGCCGCCCAGCGTGCCATCCGCCTTGAACACCGGGGCGGAGATGCCCGCGACTTCCGCCAGGCGGTCTCCGGTGGCTGCGTGGTAGCCCTGGTGGCGAATCCGGTTGTACAGCGTCTGCTCGGCTTCCGTGCCCGTGCGCAGGGCCGGTGCGCCAAAGGCATTGAGCACCCGCGCACCGGTGCCGCGGTCGGCGGGCAATACGTCGCCTGCCTTGATGTGGTCGCGCACCGGATGCGGCGAATCCACGCGGTAAAGGCAGAGCCGGGCATTGCCCTGCCGCACGTGATAGGCCGCGCTTTCCTCTGTGAGGCGGACCAGTTCGCGCAGGGCGGGCAGGATCACCCTGTCAAGTGAAAACGAGGACGCATACACCGCGTGCAGGCGGGCAATCTCGGGGCCGAGCGTGTAGCGGCCGTCCTCCAGGCGCTGCACGATGCGGCCGTGCTCCAGCGATGCAAGCAGGCGCAGCACGGTGCTTTTGTAGAGCAGGGTGCGCTCGGCCAATGTTGACAAGGTGAGTGACTTGTCGCCTTGGCGAAAGGCTGCCAGCAGCGACAGCGCGCGGTCTACCGCGGCAGCGCCGCCGGGTGCCGCGTCGGCGTCGGCAATGGATTCGGTCTGGGCTTTGCGCGGCATGGATAAACCTCTTTCAGGCGGTGGAAAAACGCCCCGAACTTGACAATTTCGGGTTGTCGAACGATCATTCTGACAGAAAGAACATAATTCTAAAAATATGAATCCATCCGATAATTCCATCCTGGTCAGCGAGGTCGGCCCCCGCGACGGCTTGCAGTCGGTCAAGGCGACCATGCCCACCGCCGACAAGATGCGCTGGATCACCGCGCTTTACGACGCGGGCCTGCGCGAGATTGAAGTGGCCTCGTTCGTGCCGGCGAAACTGTTGCCGCAAATGGCCGACGCGGCGGAGGTCGTGCGCCACGCCCTCACACTGCCGGGGCTGACCGTCATGGCGCTGGTGCCCAACCGCCGCGGCGCCGAAGCGGCGCTGGCCGCCGGCGTGCACAAGCTCACCGTGCCGGTGTCGGCCAGCGCTGCGCATTCACTGGCCAACGTGCGCAAGACGCGGGAAGAAATGGTCGAAGAAGTGCGCGCCATCTCGGACCTGCGCCGCGCCGTGGCGCCGCATGTCAGGCTGGAAGCCGGCATCTCGACCGCCTTCGGCTGCACGCTGCAGGGCAAGGTGCCCGAGGACGAAGTCATCCGGCTGGCGGCCCAATGCATTGAAGCCGGCGCCGACGAATCGGGCCTGTCCGACACCGTCGGTTACGCCAACCCGGCGCAGGTGCGGCGCCTGTTCAGGCGCCTGCGCGCCGAGATCGGCGGCCATGCCGGCGCGGCCCACATGCACAATACACGCGGCTTGGGCCTGGCCAACTGCCTGGCGGCGTATGAAGAAGGCGTGCGCACTTTCGATGCGTCGCTGGGCGGCCTGGGCGGCTGTCCTTATGCGCCGGGCGCGTCCGGCAACGTCGTCACGGAAGACCTGGCGTTCATGTTTGAAGCCATGGGCGTCAGCACCGGCGTCGATCTTGAAAAACTCATGGCGGCGCGTTTGCCGCTGATCGCCGGGCTGCCGGGCGAGCCGGTCTATGGCATGACACCGGAAGCGGGCCTGCCCAAAGGATTTGTACAAGGAAACATGAATGTCTGAAGCGGTGAAATCGAGCGGCTCCGAAGAACAGGCACAAGGCGAAACTCCGCCGAAATCCTTGCCCTACGCCGGCATCCGGGTGGTTGAGTTCACGCACATGGTGATGGGCCCGACCTGCGGCATGCTGCTGGCCGACCTGGGTGCCGAGGTCATCAAGATTGAGCCACTGGCCGGTGACAACACCCGCAGGCTGATCGGTTCGGGCTCGGGCTTTTTCCCGATGTTCAACCGCAACAAAAAGAGCATTGCGCTGGACCTGCAAAAGCCCGAGGGCCGCGAGCTCGCGCTCAAGCTGATCGCCACTGCCGATATCGTGAGCGAAAACTTCAAGCCCGGCACCATGAAAAAACTGGGCCTGGACCATGCCACGCTGTCCAGGCTCAACAAACGCCTGATCTACGTGAGCCACAAGGGCTTTTTGCCCGGCCCCTACGACCACCGAACCGCGCTGGACGAGGTGGTGCAGATGATGGGCGGCCTGGCGTACATGACGGGCCGCGCCGGTGATCCGCTGCGCGCCGGCACCAGCGTCAACGACATCATGGGCGGCATGTTCGGCGCCATCGGCGCCATGGCCGCCCTGGCTGCCCGCGAAAAAACCGGTGAAGGCCAGGAAGTGCAAGCCGCCCTGTTTGAAAACAATGTCTTCCTGGTGGCCCAGCACATGATGCAGTTCGCCGTGACCGGCCAGCCGGCCGCGCCTATGCCCAGCCGGATTTCAGCCTGGGGTATTTACGATGTGTTCACCGTCAAGGGCGGCGCGCAGGTTTTCCTGGCGGTCGTCAGCGACACGCAATGGGCGGTCTTCTGCGAAGCCTTTGGCCTGGCCGAACTCCGTGCCGACCCGCGCCTGGCCACCAACAATGATCGTGTGCGCGCGCGCGAATGGCTGATGCCCCTGCTGCGCTCGCACCTGGCCGACCACGACGCGGCCGAGCTGAGCGCCGTGTTCGAGGCCAACGGCTTGCCCTTCGCGCCCATCACGCGGCCGCAAGACCTGTTCGACGACCCGCACCTCACCGCCACCGGCGGTCTCGCGCCCATCACACTGAGCGACGGCCCCCGGGCCGGCACGACGACACCCACGGTGCTGATACCCCTGACCCTGGGCGGCGAACGCCCGGGCATTCGCATGAGCCCGCCGCGGCTGGGCGAGCACACGCGGGACTTGCTGGCGGAGTTGGGATATGGCGACGAGGCGATTGCGGCATTCCAGGCTCAAGATATCGCGCGGTAACCTGAATCAGGCCCACGCTCACAGATAAGCCTT
The DNA here is from genome assembly GCF_943369415.1 of Polaromonas sp. YR568. Lineage (GTDB taxonomy): Bacteria > Pseudomonadota > Gammaproteobacteria > Burkholderiales > Burkholderiaceae_C > Polaromonas. Next base: position 27,929 of record NZ_CALRNF020000032.1, on the reverse strand, counting down.
CACCCGGTGTGCCTTGCGCGATGCCGGCGCTTCACACAGCACCGAATGAATCCGCGCGGCCCCATCCCGGCTCAGCGTGCCGCGCTCCAGCCCCATGGGCACGGTGCGCAGCGCGAGGTCGCGGTAGAGCGCTTGCGCATCGGTAGAGAGGTCGTGCAGCGCATCCAGGTGCTTGGCGACCGTGCCCACGTCGCCGCGTGCCACGCAGCCGCCCATGCCTTTGGCCAGCCCCGCGTCCTTCACGGCGGCGACGGTGCCGGCCAGCAGCGGCAGCAGGGCGTCCAGCGTTTGCTGCTCGGTCCCGCCGAAAGATTTCCAGAGCAGTGATGCTTCGCGCAGCAATGCGATCAGGAAGGGGCCGACGTAGTAGGCGGACGCGTGGTACAGCGCCCGGCTGCCTTCGGGCACCTGAAAGGGTACGCAGCCGAGCCGGGTGGCGATCTCGCCGAGCTCCGCCGCGAAGCCGCCATCCGCCGCCGCGATGCCGACGGTGCAGCCCGGCAAGCCGCGCAAGGCGACCTCCGGGTTGGCGAACATCTGCAGGGGATGAAAACCGCCGGTCTGGGCGCCGTCGTGCCTGGCCTTGCGCAGCGCAGCCAGCCCGGTGGCGCCGCTGCAATGCACGACGCGGTGCCGAGGCGACCACCGCAGTGACTGCACGACGGGTTCGATTGCATCGTCGGCTACGGTGATCCAGATGAAGTCGCAGCGGTCGATGACTTGCTGCGCCGCGTGGCAAGGCTTGGCACCGGGCACTTCGCCCGCGAACCGTTGCAGGGCTGACGGGTCGCGCGACCATGCCGCCGAAACGCGGTAGCCGGCATTCGCCAGCGCGCGGGCCAGCGTCCTGCCAACCCTGCCGCAGCCGATAAAGCCCATGGTGAGGTCTTGAGTGCGCATGGTCAGCTCCTGTAGGAAGAATCGAGGCGATCGAGCTTGCGCAGCAGCGCGGGCCACTCAAGGCCGCCGTAACCGCCATGTCGGGTGCTTGCGGCGGCGTTCAACACCGGGTTGGTCTGCGACTCGTTGGCGAGCGTGATCTCTTCGCCCGAAAAACAGCTCACCGTGTTGGCAATGGCCGATGTCGCCGGATGGTGGATGGCCCGGTTGCAGCCCAGGATGTCCACCTGGATGCGGCAGGCGTTCTCCAGCCAGTACATGGTGTTGAAGGCTTGCGCGATGCCGGCGCCGCACACCAGCAGGCCGTGGTTGCGCAGGATGAGGACGTTGTGCGGGCCCAGGTCGCCCACCACGCGGCCGCACTCGTCGCCGTTGATCGCCGGGCCTTCGAAGTCGTGGTACGCCACACACCCGTGAAAACGCATCGCGGTCTGCGACAGCGGCAGCAAGCCCTCGCTCAGCGCGCTGACGGCCGTGCCGGCGCGGGTGTGTGTGTGCACGATGCACTGCACGTCAGGGCGCGCCACGTGGATGGGCGCGTGCAGGTAAAAGCCCGCGACGTTGACGCTGTAGCCGTGGTCGGGTTGCAGCAGCGTGTTGCCTTGCACGTCGATCTTCACCAGGCTGGAGGCCGTGATCTCCTCATAGAGCATGCCGTAAGGATTGATCAGGTATTGCCCTTCGCTGCCCGGGATGCGCGCGCTGACGTGGTTGTAGATGAGGTCCGTCATGCCGTAAACGGCGAGCAGGCGGTAGCAGGCCGCGAGGTCCACGCGCGTGGCCCATTCCACGTCGCTCACATGGCCGCGAAGCTCGGCCTCGGGGAGCGTGAGCACGGCATTCATCAGGGCCTCGCTGGCGGCAGGATCAATGGCGCACCACGGCGGCGCGCCGCACGATGGCGGGCAGCGCCTGCGAATCGGGCAGGGCGCCGAACACATGCATGCCGCCGCCTGCCAGGCGTGATTCGATGAAAAGCTCCGCGGCATCCGGCGTGGAATGCGCCAGCATTTCACCCGCCTGCAAGGCCAGCGCGATGCGCGTGACCAGCATGCGCGCGTGGCCGTCGTGCGGATAGGCGAGGGTCAGGCGGCCGGCGAGATCATCGGTAAAGCGGTCGTAGATGGCATTCGCGCCCTTGTGCATTCGCAGCTCTTCGACGAGGGCGTCGCGGCAGCGGCTGTCCTTGTCCATGGCGCGCAGCACGTCCATGCACATCATGTTGGAGGTGCCTTCCCAGATGGAGTTGAGCGGCGCCTCGCGGTACAGCCGGGCCACCGGGTTCTCCATGATGAAGCCGTTGCCGCCGTGGGCCTGCACGCATTCGTAGACAAAAGCCGGTGCGCGCTGGCAGTTCCAGAACTTCATGGCCGGCGTGGCGACGCGCGAGAGCAGGCGTTCATGCTCGCTGGACTCCATGCCGTCCGCCGCGCGCGCCACACGCAAGGCGCCCAGCATGGCCGCCTCGCTGTCGATCGCCAGGTCGGCCAGCACGTTGCATTGCATGGGCAGCTCGGCCATGGGCTTGCCGAAAGCCGTGCGTGTCTGCGCATGGTTCAGCGCCAGCGTCAGGGCCTGCCGCATCAGGCCGGCCGAGCCGACCGCGAAGTCCAGGCGCGTCAAATGCGCATGCGAAAGGATTTCGCGTATGCCCCGTCCTTCCTCGCCCACCAGCATGGACCAGGTGTCGCGGTACTCGATCTCGCTGGAGGCGTTGGAGCGGTTGCCGCACTTGTCCTTGAGGCGCTGGATGAAAAAATTGTTCTGGCTGCCGTCCGGCCGGAAGCGCGGCACAAACAGGCAGCTCACGCCCGAGCGGGTTTGCGCCAGTGTGTAGAAACCGTCGGCCACCGGCACCGAGCAAAACCATTTGTGGCCGGTGATGCTGTAGATCTCGCCGTCCGCGCCGCTGCCCACGAACTCGGCCGTGGTCTGCGTTTGCCGCAGGTCGGAGCCGCCTTGCTTTTCAGTCATCGCGTAGCCGATCACCGCGGCGCGTTTTTGCTCAAGCGGCAGGCGGCGCGGGTCATAGTCCGCGGCCAAAGTCATGCGATGCCATTTCTCGAAGGGCGCTTTGCCCGTGAAACCCGCCACCGCCGCATAGGCCATGCCGGTCGGACAGCCCACGCCGTTCTCGACCTGGTTCCAGAGATAGCTCAGCACGGCGCGCGCAAAGTGGCCGTTGCCGTTCTGCGTGGTCCAAGCCAGGCTGTGCACCTCATGGCCGAAGGCTGCGGCCATCAACTGGTGCCAGGCCGGGTGGAACTCCACCCAGTCGATGCGCTGGCCGAAGCGGTCGTGGGTGCGCAACTGCGGCTCGAATTCATTGGCCAGGCGAGCGGCGTCCTGCAGGCTTTCGTCGCCGGCCAACGCACCGAGTGCACCGCATTTTTCGGCGGCCCAAGGAGCAATCTTCATCACAAGGTCGCACAAGGCTTCGTCATCGTCGAAGGCATTGAAGCCGCTGGCCTGAGCAGCCTGGTTGAGGACCTCGTGCGTTGCCGCCGCGTTGGGAGGCAGTGCCGTGAAGGGCGGTTCGTAAGGTTTGTTCATGGCGCATCCTTCGAAATCAACTTGAGCTTGGGGGCCGCGTGGCGAAACAGCATGCGCGCCGCCAGGCTGGCAGTGGTCTGGGCGATGGATTTGGCCGAGTCCGAATCGGGCACAGCCTCGGGCGCCAGCGGCCCGACCAGCGCTTCCATGAAGGCGCCTGTCACGCACGAGGCCGCCACGCCGGGGTCTACCTCGATGAACTCACCGCTGGCGATGCCTTGTACCACCAGCCGCGCGATCTGGCCGCTCAGCGCCGCCCGGTATTGCAGGCGCGCCATGTCGATCTCGGGCTCGCAGGGTTCGGCGATCAGGGCGTAAGCCAGCCGGCGCCCGCGCATTGCCCGCAGCGAGAAGCTGTAGATCGCGTCGACCAGGCGCTGCGCGGCGGAACCTTCGGAGTCGACGATCTCCCGGACCACGTCGACCTCGCGCTGCGAGACCAGCGCGAGCACCTGCGCATACAGGTCCGCCTTGGAGTCAAAGTAGCGGTAAACGCTGCCGGTGGCCACGCCGGCCTTGGCGGCAATGAGGGCGATCTGCGCGTCCTTCCAGCCGCTCAGGGCGACCGTGTCGCGGGCCGCTTCCAGGATGGCGGTTTTGGTCGCCTGGAGCCGTTCGATACGGTGGTTTGCTGCGGGCATAAATTTGTGAATTTGAATTCATTAAAAGTGAATTGAAATTCATATTAGGCCAATTTTCGGCCCATGGCAAGCGCCCCTGTCGCCGGCGTCGGAGAAATGGGGAAGGCGCGTCAGGCCACCGGCGCAACGCCCCGCACCGCCCGGCGAAGCGCTGCGCGCGCCAGCAGGCGCGTCGAGTCCAGCGTCGGCAAGGGCGAGTTCGCGTCGCTCATGATCAGCGGGATTTCCGTGCAACCCAGCACGACGGCGTCGCAGCCCTCGCTTTTCATGCGCGCCATCACCTGCTGGAAATACGCGACCGCCTGGGGCGTGAAGACGCCGCACACAAGCTCGTCCATGATGATGCGGTTGACCTCGTCGCGCTCGGTATCGGTGGGGCGCAGGTAGTCCAGCCCGCGCGCGCCGAATTTTTCGGGGTAGACCTCGCTGTTCACCAGCCAGCGCGTGCCGGTGATGCCGACGCGCTGGTAGCCGCGCTGTGCAGCCTCTTCCGCCACGACTTCAGCGATGTGCAGCCAGGGCAGGGGCGAGCGCGCTTGAACGTGCGCAAAGGCCTGGTGGATGGTGTTGTCGGGGCAGACCAGGAAGTCGGCGCCCGCCGCCGCGAGCTTGTGGGCCGAGGTCAGCATGATGTCGCCGACGCCGCGCCAGTCGTCGCGGTAAATGCAGTCCATGTAGTCGGAGAGCGAGGGCGTGTGCATGGACACCTCGGGATGGGCGTGCGGACCGAGGAGTTTTGCGCCTTCGGTGCAAATGGTCTGGTAGCACAGCGCCGCGCCTTCCGCGGAGCAGCCGACGATGCCGATGTGTTGGGGTTTGGGTGTGGGGTTCATAAGTCGTTGTGATTTACGTTAACGGGCAAGCCCGGTTGCCGGTTTGGCAGCAGGCTTGTTGATGGAGTTCACCAGAAATTCAATCAGATTGCGTTGGGCTGTATTGGGAGTTCCGGGCGACGAGATCAAAGCCAGCTCCGTGGGTGGAAGCGGCGGAAATCCGTCGGCCTTGCCTAGCGCGCGATGCTCCGGCAAGACCGCCGTCGTGGGCAGCACGGTGATGCCCAGGCCCGAGGCGACGGCGGCCTGGATGCCGGTGAGGCTGTGGCTGCCGAACACCACGCGCCAGCGCTTGCCGATCTTGTCGAGCGCGCGGATGGCGCGTTGCCGGTAAACGCAGCCTTGCGGAAACACGGCCAGCGGCACTTCTTCTTCGCCGAGCATCGCCGCCCTGCCTGCTACCCACACGAGGGATTCGGGCCACGACGCGATGCACTCCCCGCTGCCCGGCTCGCGTTTGACCAGCGCGATGTCGATCTCGCCAAGGTGCAGCTTGTGGTGCAGGTCCGTGCTCATGCCGCTGACGGTATCCAGCCGCACGCCCGGATGCAGGGCCAGGAAGTCCGACAGCATCGCCGCCATCCGCTGCGCATTGAAGTCTTCGGGCACGCCCACACGCACCGGCGTCAGCGCCGTAGGCGCCGACAGCACGTCTTCCGCCTCCTGCGCGATGGCGAGCAGGCGGCGCGCATAGGCCGCGAGTATCTCGCCATGCTCGGTGGGGCTGATGCGTTTGCCGGTCCGGTCGCGAACCAGCAGGGCGCGGCCGACGTTTTCCTCCAGCTTGTTGATTTGCTGGCTGACGGTGGACTGTGTGCGATGCACGCGTTCGGCAGCCCGCGTGAAGCTGCCCTCGTCGACGACGCACACCAGGGTTTTGAGGAGTTCGAGATCCAGCATGAGAGGCTTATTCGTAAATCAACTGATATTGTCATGATAATTTAATTTGCAAATATCTGGCGGGAATTGCACAGTCTCCGGCATGACCCTTGAAAACACACCCAAGCCGGACTGGCTGACCTTTGATTGCTATGGCACCTTGATCCAGTGGGATGAAGGCCTGCGGGCGGCGGTCCAGAAAATCCTGCGGCTCAAGGGCGCGCCCGACGTCGCCCCCGCAGACCTGATCGCCTTGCACGACCGGTACGAACACCAGCTTGAGCAGGAAAAGCCGCACCGCTCGTTTCGCGAGGTCTCCGACCAGTCATTGCGCATGGCGCTGGAGGCCTTGGGCTTGCACAGCGACGCCGGGGACGGCCGCATCCTGACCGACGGCATAGGCGCGATGCCGCCCTTTCCCGAGGTCGTCGGCACGCTGCGGCAGCTCAAGGAACTCGGCTTCAAGCTGTGCATCGTCTCCAACACCGACGACGACATCATCTCGGGCAACGTGGCGCAACTCGGCGGGACCATAGACCGCGTGATCACGGCCCAGCAAGCCGGCGCCTACAAGCCGGCCAGGCGCCTGTTCTACTACGCGCACGCGGAACTGGGCGTGGGCAAGGACGACATCGTGCACATCTGCGCGAGCCCCCATCTCGACCATGCCGCGGCGCGCGACATGGGTTTTCGCTGCGTGTGGATAGACCGCGGCGTCAGGGCCCCCTTGCCGGACTACACGCCCGATGCAACACTGTCCACGCTGGATGAAGTGCCGGGCCTGTTCCGCAAGCTTGGCTGGTAACGGTTGATTGCTAAACGCGAAGGAGATTTTTAAATGGCCCATTCCCTCACAGTGGCTGCACCTGCGGCATCGGCATCCGCAGTGAAAAGCAGGCGCGTGGACCTGTCTTCCGACGCCGTGCAGCAAACCCGCATGGAGCTTGCCGCCTGCTTCCAGCTTGCGGCGAGGTTCGGTTTTGAAGAAGGCATCTGCAACCACTTCTCCGCACTCGTGCCGGGCCATGACGACCTGTTCTTCGTGAACCCCTTCGGTTACGCCTTTCGCGAAATCACCGCATCGCGCCTGCTGGTTTGCGACTTTGACGGCAATGTGCTGGACGGCGAGGGGCAGCCCGAAGCGACCGCGTTTTTCATCCATGCGCGCCTGCACCGCTTGCAGCCGCGCGTTCGTGTTGCCTTTCACACCCACATGCCCAACGCCACCGCGCTCAGCATGCTGGAGGGCCCGCCGCTGCTATGGCTGGGGCAGACCGCCCTGAAGTTTTATGGCCGCGTCGCCGTTGACGAGCACTACAACGGCCTGGCGCTCGACAACTCCGAGGGCGACCGCATCAGCGCCAACCTGGGCGATGCCGATGTGGTATTCCTGAAGAACCACGGCGTGATCGTGACCGGCCCCACGGTGGCGGAAGCCTGGGACGATCTTTATTACCTTGAGCGCGCGGCCGAAGTCCAGCTCAAGGCGATGAGCACCGGGCGGCCGCTGCGCAGCATTCCCCATGAAGTGGCACAAAAGGCCTATGAGCAGATGCGGGTGGGCGACCCGGCCAGCGCACGGGCGCATCTTGACAGCATGCTGCGCCTTCTGAAGGAAGAGGGCGTGCGGCTTTAAGCCGGCTCGGGCACCGGTTCGGCCGCCGCGGGTTGCCCGGCATCGGCTTCGCCATCGCCCAACTCGCCGCCCAGCGCATCCAGCACGTCGGGAATCAGCGAGGCCAGCTCGCCGGTGATGATGGCCGCGTCGGTGTCAAAACCGTCGTCGTCCTTTCCGCTGTCCTGCACGCCGTCCAGCACCACGTCAAGCAGCTTGAGTTTTTTCAGCTGCGCGGTTTCGGTGAGCACAAAAGACACGCGCTCGTTCCAGGTCATGGCGAGCTGCGTGGGCAGCTTGCCGGCGGCGATGTGCTGGGCCACCTCGTCGATGTCCAGCGTGTGGCGCGAATAACGCACGGTCGCCTTCTGGTCGTCGGGCGTCTTGAGTTCGCAGTCGCGGTCCACGGTGAAGTTGTAAGGCGCTTCGCGCGTCGACAGCCAGTGCGACATGGCGGCGGCGGCCGACATCTGCGTCTGGATGGGGCTGGCCTTCAGGCCGGGCAGGGCGCCGGGGATTTCGCTGAGCGCTTCTACCAGGTAGCTGATGACCTTGTCGGCGCCCGTGAGGTTGCCGGAATCGACGACCAGGAATTTGTTCACCGGGTCTATCCACAGCGTAGTGGTGGATCGTTTGGTGAAGGCGCGCGGCAGCAGGTCCAGCATGACTTCCTGCTTGAACTCTTTCTTGATCTTGGCGCCCACACGTTCGCGGCCGGTTTCCTCTTTGTATTTTTCAATGCGTTCGTCCACCGCGGCCTTGACGGCGGAGGAGGGCACGGGCCGGCGCTCAGTGCACAGGCGCGCGATCACCGAGCGGCCCACGCCTTCGAGCAGCACGGTGCTCTTGTTGCCGCGCGGCGGCACCCAGCCGCTGGACTCGGGCTCGGTCGCGCCGCAGGGCACAAAACGGTGGGACTGGAAAATTTCTTCGAGGGCCTCCAAGGGCGGCAACACAAAATCTTCGGCAATGCGGAAAAAGATCGCGGTATTGAACATGGATTCCGGGGAGTATGGGAGGAGAAAGAGCCCGGCTGCGAGGCCGGGTGAGAGCGGAGCCCTTGGGGGCGATTCGCGGGTATGCGGGAAATTCTACCGGGGACGGCTGCGCGCGCGGCCGGCGTTTATGTGATATCCACCGTGTGGATGCCGAAGACGCCTTTGCGCCTGTCTTCAAAGTAATGTTCCAGGGTTTCCTTGACCGTCCTGAATGCGATCTCTTCCCAGGGAATTTCGGCTTCGGTGAACAGCCGGGCCTCAATAGTTTCATGGCCGGGGTCGAACTCGTCGCTTAAAAGCCGCGCGCGGTAAAACAGGTGGACCTGGCCGACGCGCACCACGTTCATCACGGTGAAGAGGCCCAGCATTTCAAAGCGGGCGCCGGCCTCTTCGTCGGTCTCGCGGGCCGCGCCCTCAGCGGTGGTTTCGCCCATTTCCATAAAACCCGCGGGCAGCGTCCACTTGCCCCAGCGCGGCTCGATGTTGCGTTTGCAGAGCAGCACCTGCGCGCCGTCCTCGCCCCAGACGGGCACGGTGCCCACCACATTGAGCGGGTTTTCATAGTGGACGGTGTTGCAGGCCGGGCAGACCGCGCGCTCCTTGGTGTCGCCGTCGTCCGGCAATCTGTAGGCCACGGCGGTGCCGCAGACACGGCAGTGTTTCAGGGGAGGGCGGTGCATCGAATGAGTGTAGCGGCTTCGCCCGGCCGAGCCCGCCACAGGGATGGGGCCGCCAGCCGATTTGCTATGAAAACAATAGCTGCCGGGGGCCGTCCTTGCGGGGCTATCCGCTTATTTGAGCGAGGAGTAGTTGAGCGGTACCCAGGTGTAAGACTTGCCGCCTGCTTTGCGTACATGGCCCAGGCCCGGGAAGGCGATGTGGGCGCCGCCGACCAGGTAGCCGCCCTTCGCGGCGGCGGCATAGGCTAGGGCGCGCTCTTTGGCGGCCGGGACCGAGTCGCTGTCGAAGGTGATGGTGACGGCGGGCTCGTCGAACTGGACGGCGGCCACGTGCATCAGGTCGCCCCACAGCATCAGCTTCTCGCCCTTGCTTTCCACCACATACACGCTGTGGCCGGCGGTGTGGCCGTGGGTGGGTTGCGCGCTGATGCCGGGCATGAGCTCGGTGCGGCCTTCAAAAGGCTTGAGTTTGCCGGCGGCCACATAGGGCTTGAGCGAAGCCATGGCGCCCTGGAAGAAGCCTTGTGCCTCCTTGGGCGCGGCGTTCATCCTGGCCTCGTCCAGCCAGAAGTCGGCATCGGCCTTGTCCACGCGCACGATGGCGTTGGGAAAGGCGGCGGCGCCGCCCGACAGCAGGCCGCCCACATGGTCGGGGTGAAGGTGGGTGATGTAGATCTCGTCGACCTGCTCGGGCTGGTAACCGGCCGCCTTGAGGTTGGCCTGCAGGCTGCCCAGCGTGGGGCCGAAGAGGCCGGCGGCGCCGGTGTCTATCAGCACCAGCTTGCTGCCGGTGTTGACGAGATAGGCATTGACCGAAGTCTCCACCGGGCTGGCCAGGAAGGAGCGCTTGAGGGCGGCATCGACCTTGGCCGGCGTGGTGCGGGTCAGCAGGTCTCTCACCGGCAGCTTGACGGTGCCGTCCGACAGCGCGGTGACTTCGAAGTCACCCAGCATGAGGCGGTAATAGCCTGGCGCTTGGGTCTTGACCATGGGGCCGGCGGCGGAGGCGCCGAGGCTGAAGGCGGACAGGCCGGCGAACAGGGCGGCGGCGGCGAGTTTTTGAAGAGGACGCAACATGAGGGACTCCCTTGCTTGTGAATGGAACGGGCCGCCTGCCGCTGTAGCCAGTGAAGCAGGCGTAGCCGTAATGTAGGGGCGCGGCGATTTTTCTGCCGAAGGTCCGGCACAGAAGTCCGTTGCGGCGTAAGCCGATTGTGTGGCGCCCACACTCCAGTGTCCGGTCAACGCCTGTCTTCTGAAACAAACGGCCGTCCGGGCCTGCTTTTGTTCGCCTGCCGGCCGGCCAGGCCTAAAAAAACCGGGATGAACCCGGTTTTTTTTATTGGATGCGCACCGAGCGCGGACTGCCGCTCAGGCCTTGGTCGTCTTGGTGTGCTTTTCGATCAGGCTGCGCGCCGTGTCGAGCAGCTTCTTGCCGTCGAAGCCCTTTTTGTTCATGTCTTCCACCCATTCGACTTCCACCGTGCGCGATTTGCGGCGGAATTCCTGGGCTTCGGCGGCGCTCACGGTGTAAATCGTGTTGCCGCGGTCGCTGGCGGTCTTGCGGCCGGGGACGTCGTTGCCCTGCTGCACCTTGCCCAGCCAGGCCGAGGTGGCCATGCCGGAATTGTTGTCGATGACCTTCTTGAGGTCGGGCGCCAGCGAGTTGTACTTGGCCTTGTTCATGGCCATCACAAAGGTGGTGGTGTAGAGGCTGCCGCCGGCGGGGTCGAACTCGGCGTGGAACTTGGTGAGTTCGTTGACCTTGACCGAAGGCACGACCTCCCAGGGAATCACGCAGCCGTTGATGGTGCCCTTGCTCAGCGCGTCGGGGATTTGCGGCAGCGGCATGCCGACCGGCGTGGCGCCCAGCACGCCCATGAGCTTGGTCACCTGGCGCGTCGGCGCGCGCAGCTTGAGGCCGCGCATGTCGGCGATGGACTTGACGGGTTTGTCCACCGTGTGGATCACGCCGGGGCCGTGCACCTGCAGCGCCAGCACCTGGGTGTCCTTGAATTCATCGGGCGCGACCGTCTGCACGTATTCCCAATAGGCCTTGGACGTGGCTTCGGCATTCGACATCATGAAGGGCAGCTCGAACACCTCGATGCGCGGAAAGCGGCCGGCGGTGTTGCCGGGCAGCGTCCACACCACGTCGACCACGCCGTCCTTGGCCTGGTCGTAGAGCTGCACGGGCGTGCCGCCCAGCTGCATGGCCGGGTAGCCTTCAAACTTGATGCGCCCGCCCGATTCTTTTTCGACCTTGTCCATCCAGGGCTTGTGCATGGCCAGCCAGACGTTGGACGAGGGCGACATGAAGGTGTGGAACTTCAGGGTCACGGCCTGCTGGGCCAGGCCGGAGAGGGCCGGGGCGCCCAGCGCGGCGGCGGCGCCGGTTTTGAGAAGGGTTCGTCGCTGAATCATGGCGTGTCTCCTGTGAACAATGTGGCTAACCAATATGGCTAACTTAAGGCAAGCGGGTGGGTTTGGGAAGCGGTGAAAGCCCTAGGCCTGCGGGCGCGGGCCTAGCTGATGTACTTCACGAGCCACAGCGATATGCCCGGGAAAAACAGCAGCAGGGTGGTGCGCAGGGTGTCACTGATCAGGAAGGGCATGACGCCCTTGTAGCTTTCGCTGATGGGCACATCCTTGGCCAACCCGTTGACGACGTAGACGTTCAGGCCCACCGGCGGCGCCAGCATGCCGAAGCCGACCGTCATCAGCACCATGATGCCGAACCAGATCGCGGTGGACTCCTTGGCCATGCCGAAGTCCAGGGCCATCACCATGGGGAAAAAGATCGGGATGGTCAGCAGCAGCATGGACAGCTCGTCCATCACCGCGCCCAGCACCACGTAAAACAGCAGGATGGCCGTGACCACCATCAACGGCGACAGGCCCCAGCCGCCGACCACGCCGGCGAGCTGGTTGGGCACCTGGGTCAGGGCCAGCGCGGAGTTCATCAGGTCGGCGCCTATGAAGATCAGGAAGATCATGGCCGAGCTTTCGGCGGTGGCATAAAAGCACAGCTTGAACTTGGCCCAGGTGATCTCGCGCTTGAGCAGGGCGGCCACAAAGGTGGCCGCCGCGCCCACGGCCGCGCCTTCGGTGGGCGTGAACCAGCCGCCGTAGATGCCGCCGAAGACGATCAGGAAAATGACGGCGATGGGCAGTATGCCCAGCAGGGAGGCCAGCGTCATGGGTGGCCTGTCCTTGTCCACCTCGGGGGCCTGGCCGGGCACCAGCCGCACGTAGATGGCGATGGCCACCATGTAGCCCAGCATCGCGATGATGCCCGGCACCATGGCCGCGGCAAACAGCTTGGCGATGTTCTGCTCGGTGAGGATGGCGTAAATCACCAGCGGCACCGAAGGCGGTATCAGGATGCCCAGCGTGCCGCCGGCCGCCAGCGTGCCCGTGGCCAGCCGGCCCGAGTAGCCGTGGCGTTTCATCTCGGGCAGCGCCACGCCGGTGATGGTGGCGGCCGTGGCCACCGAGGAGCCGCAGATGGCGCCGAAGGCCGCGCAGGCGAGGATGGAGGCCATGGCCAGCCCGCCCTTGAAGCGCCCCATCACACCGGCTGCGAAACCGAAGAGTGCGCGGCTGATGCCGCCCTGTGTCGCGAAATGCCCCATGAGGATGAACAGCGGGATCACCGACAGGTCATAGCTGGCAAAGCGCGCGAAGGCCTGGGTGTTGAGGAAGCTGGAGAACGGGCCCCAGCCGGTCTGCATCACATAGCCGATGGCGCCCGCGGCGAACATGGCGACCGCGATGGGCACACGGATGGCCATGAAGACCAGCATGATGCCGAAAATGACGAGGGCCAGCGTGATGGAGTTCATATGTGCGCCTCCAGCTCGTCCAGCGCGTCGTGCGCATCATGGGGATCGCCGAAGCCGAACAGGGATTGGTAAACACCGATCACACAGGTCAGCACAAAGGGTGGAATCATGGCGGCGTACACCGTCCACTCCGGAAAGCCCAGGATCTGTGTTTCCGAATGCGTGTTGTAGGAGTTCAGCCCGCCCAGCACCGTCCGCCAGGCCAGCAGGCCGAAGATCAGGCCCAGCAACAGTGCGCCGAAGCGGTCCAATTTGTCGTTGGACGCCCGGCTGAGTTTGGCCGTGAAAAAGTCCACGATGATGTTGCCGCGCTGGATCTGGCAAAAGGGCATGAAAAGCGCGATGGCCGCGCCGGTGACCACGCCGGTGAGTTCAAAGTCGCCGACCAGGGTGGCCCCCAGCAGGTTGCGGCCTATCAGGCTGGCGCAGGTCATCAGGGTGATGGCCGTGAGCAGCACACCGGCCAGAATGGCGCAGAGTTTTGCAAGGGACTGCAGGATTTTCAAGAAGGGTCTCCGAAAGGCAGAACGGGTCTCGGGAACGCCCCCAGGCCGCATGGGCCGATTATCAGAATTGCGGCTTCATCCGGGCAGGCGGCTTACCCGGAGAGGCCCGGGTATTTGCGCGGTGATTAAAACAGATGCGCGTTCATCGCGCAAACCGCCGGCCCAAAAAAAACGGCCGCGCAGGGCGGCCGTTTGTCCTTGTTCATGCTGCCGTCCCCGCTGCGCGACAGGCGCGGGGACGCAGCTTGATGCGCTTTCTGTGCTTACGCGACCTTGACGGTCAGCGTGCCCAGGCCGGCCACGCTGCCGACCATGGTGTCGCCCGAGACCACCGCCGCCACGCCTTCAGGCGTGCCGGTGTAAATCAGGTCGCCGGGCTGCAGTTCCCAGGCGGCCGACAGGTGCTCGATGGTTTCGGCGACGTTCCAGATCAGCTTGGAGACGTTGCTGCGCTGGCGGTCCGTGCCGTTGACCTGCACGTACAGCTCGGCGTTGTTCACGTCGCCGGCCTGGGCCACGGGCGTGATGGGGCCGATGGGCGCGGAGTGGTCATAGGCCTTGCCGATGCACCACGGCCGGCCCTGCTTTTTCATCTCGCCCTGCAGGTCGCGGCGCGTCATGTCCAGGCCGACGGCGTAGCCGTAGATGTGCTTGTGCGCATCGGCGGCCTTGATGTTCTTGCCGCCGGTGCCTATGGCCACGACCAGCTCGATCTCATGGTGCAGGTTTTTGGTCAGGCTCGGGTAGGGAATGGTGCCGGTGCTGCCGGTGTCGACCGCGACAATGGCGTCGGCCGGTTTCAGGAAGAAGAAGGGCGGCTCGCGGCCGGTGAAGCCCATTTCCTTGGCGTGTTCTTCGTAGTTGCGGCCCACGCAGTAGATGCGGTGAACCGGAAAGCGCTCCTGGGTGCCGACGACGGGAACGGACACCGTGGCGGGTGGGGTGATGACAAAACTCATGACAACCTTTCTTCTCTGTGTATGCCCAGGGCTTGGTGCACCGGGCGGTCTGAAAAACTGAACAGCACACAACCATGCGCCGATCGCAATTGCGCAGTGTGCCACGACGGAATCACAAAATGGTCGCGCGGGCCGAATTCGAAAACTTCGGTTTCGCCGTTGCGCTCGATGTGAACGGTGCCCGTTCCCTCGACCACGCTGAACACGGCGCCGTCGGTCTGGCGCCAGGGCTTGCCGGCAAAGCCGGCCGGCAGGCGCTGCATGAAGGTCGCCATGGTCGGCATGGGCGAGCCGCCGGTGGCCGGGTTGACGTAGCGCAGCTTGACACCGTCCCAGGCATCGATGTCGGCATGCGTTTCGAGTTGGTGCAGGGTCTCGCGGGTGCGGTCGTAGGGGTAGCTGAAGATGGGCGAGGTCTGGCCGAAAGGCGCGTCGTAGCGCATGGGCAGCATGTTGGCGCCGTAGCGGTGGCTGCTGATGCCCAGCGGCTTGGTGACTTCCTGCTGCCTGGCGCCGCCGTTTTCGGCAAAGCCTGCGTCGAAGAAACGCAGCATGGGGATGTCCAGTCCGTCCAGCCAGACCACCGGGGTGTCGGATTCGACACGGCCTTCATGGCCGTGGTCGTGCCAGGTCCAGCTCGGCGTGATGATGAAGTCGCCGGGTTTCATCTGCGTGCGTTCGCCGTCTACCGCAGTGAAAGCGCCATGGCCTTCGACGACGAAGCGCAGCGCGCTTTGCGTGTGGCGGTGGCTGGGCGCGATTTCGCCCGGCATGATGACCTGCAGGCCCGCGTAGAGCGACTGCGTGATGCAGGACTGCCCGCGCAGGCCGGGGTTTTCCAGGATCAGCACGCGGCGCACCGCTTCTTCGGCGGTGATCAGCTGGCCCGACTGCATCAGGAAGGGGTGCACGTCGGCGTACTTCCAGAGCGCCGGCTTGCAGGGCGTGCTGGGCGACTGCGGCACCAGTGCGTGCAGCACTTCCCACAGCGGCGTCATGCTGTGCGCCGAGATGGCATCGTAAAAAGCCTTGCGCGCGGCGCCGTTGGGCGCTGCGGGCTTGCCTTGGGTGGGAGGGGGCGTCATGTCCATGGTGGGTGTCCAGTCTCTAGGGTTTTTTTAAAGATCGCCGTCGTTGTCGTTGTCGAAATACACGCCGTCCCGCGTAAGCAACTGCTGAAGTTGCTTCACGTCGGTCTCTGCAAAAGTTGGGCCCGCGCCCGGCATGGCTGCCGCCGTGCCCGCCGCCTGGCCCATCACAAAACAGCCGCCGCTGGCGCGCGCGGCCGACTGGCCTTCGTGCGTCATCGAGGCGCAGCGCCCGGCCACCAGCAGGTTGGAAGCGCCCTGCGGCACCAGCATGCGCCAGGGCAGATCGTTGTAGGCGCGGCCTTCGGCCGCATCCACATTGCGCGGGAACTGCCAGTCGATGCGGCCGTCGGCATGCAGCTCCATCGGCCAGGCATTGATGCCGATGGCATCGTCAAAGCGGGCCGACGAGAGGATGTCTTCGCCGCTCAGCGCATACAGGCCCTTGATGCGGCGCGTTTCGCGTATGCCGACCTGCGGTGCGATGTCCACGATGGCGGAGCCCGCAAAGCCCGGCACTTCGTTGCGCAGGAAGCGGAAGTATTCGGTGATCTGGCGCCGGCCTTCAAGTTCGCCTTCGCTCAGTTGCCGCGCATCGGTGGCGTCCATGGCCGTGCCCTGGGCGTTGCGGATCTGCGTGACGTTGGCGCGCCATTCGCTGGGGTTTTTCTGCGGCCTGAGGATCGCGCCTTCGCGCGGAAACTGGTAGCGGCCCGGGTTGCGCGCCTGGCTCTCCGCCATCAGGGTGTTGATGGCCTTGAACTCGCCCACGGCGGCCAGGGCGCGCTCGGCGTCGACATGGCCGACGCGGAACATGGTTGACGGAAACAGCGCGCTGCCGTGGCCGTCGCCCAGTTCGAAAGGCACGCCCGCGAAGTTCGCCACGTCGGCGTCGCCCGAGCAGTCGATAAAACGCGCCGCGCGTATCGCCTGCCGGCCGGACTTGGTTTCCACCACCAGGGCGCTGATGCGCTCGCCCTCCATCACCACGGCCGCGGCCCAGGCGTGGAAGAGGATGTTCACGCCGGCGGCCACCAGCAACTGGTCGGCCGCGCATTTGTAGGCCGACACGTCATAGGAGCGCACGCGTATGCGGCCCTGCATGCCGTCCTGCGGCGTGTTGAGGCCGCCCAGCGCGTTGATGCGTTGCAGCAGGTCGTCGGCAACGCCGCGCACGACCTGCCGCATCTGGCCGTTCTTGCGGCCGTAGAGGCCCGCGAAATTCGTGACACCGCCGGCCGTGCCCATGCCGCCCAGGAAACCGTAGCGCTCCACCAGCAGGGTACGCGCGCCGTGCCGTGCGGCGCTGGCGCTGGCGGCCAGGCCGGCCGGCCCGCCGCCCACGACGACTACGTCGAATTCGCCGTAAACGGGGAGGGTGCGTGCAGGCTCAGTGATGGAGGGCATGGCTGTCTTCAACTGCCTACTCCAGCTTGATGCCGCGCGACTGGATGATGCCGCCCAGTATGGCGGCTTCTTCCTTCACGCGGCTCTTCAGGCCGTCGGGCGAGGTGCCCACGGCCTGCCAGCCCTGGTTGAACAGTTTTTGCCGTGTCTCGGCATCACGGATGATGCGCGGCACTTCCTGCGCGAGGCGCGCCTGCGCGGCTTTGGAGAGATTCGCCGGGCCTATCAGCGCCGTCCAGACCTCGAGGTTGACATTCGCCACGCCGGCATCGGCCAGCGGCGGCACGTCGGGCACCAGCGAGGAGCGCCCGCCGGCCAGGCCTATGGCCTTGAGCTTGCCCGAGCGAACGTGCGGCATGGCCACACCGGGCGGGATCAGTGCCATCTGGATCTGGCCCCCCAGCATGGCGGTGACCACCTGCGGATTGCCGGCAAAGGGCACGTGCACGGGCGTGAGGCCGGGTACGCGGCTTTTGAGCAGTTCCATGCCCAGGTGGGCCACCGAGCCGTTGCCGACCGAGCCGTAGTTCCAGCGGCTGCCGCCCTGGCGCGCGGCCGCGAAGAAGTCAGCGCCGCTGGGTTCATTGGCCGGCGCCACCAGCACCAGCGGCGCGGTGGCCAGCAGCGAGATCGGCGTGAAGTCTTTCGCCGGGTCGTAAGGCAGCCTGGGGTAGAGCAGCTTGGCGGAGGTCAGGTTGCCGTTGATGACGACGCCCAGCGTGTGGTCGTCGGTAGCCTTGGCGACCTGGTCGGCGGCGATGTTGCCCGATGCGCCCGGTTTGTTGTCGATGATCACCGGCTGGCCCAGCGCGCGGCTCAGCGGTTCGGCCAGCGTGCGCGCCGCCATGTCGGGTGTGGAGCCGCCGGGAAAGCCCACGAGGATGCGCACCGGCTTTGTCGGCCAGGCGGCTGCGGCGGACTGCGCGCAGGCAGCAGAAGACACAGCGACGAGTACGGCGGAGAACAAGGCGAAAGACACGGTGGAAATAGGCTTCATCACAGTCCCTGAGGCTATAAAACCCTTATTGGAACAGTTTGGACGGCTCGATTCCGTCGTACATCCACTTCAGGCCCGCGAAGCCCGCGCTTTCGGTGCCGCTCTGGAACATCTGGTTGCGCAGTTCGCGCTGCACGCCGGCTGCATGGTAAATATCACCATAAAAACGCGCGGTCAGCTGCACGCGGCCGGTGCGCAGGTAGCGGGCCTGCTGGTATTTCTGGAAGGCCAGGGGCAGGTCGCCGCGGGTGTGGCGCAGCGCTTCGCGCATGACCACGGCATCTTCGATGGCCTGGCCGGCGCCCTGGGCCAGGTACTGCAGCATGGGGTGGGCCGCGTCGCCCAGCAGCGTCACGCGTTTGTCGGTCCAGTTCTTCACCGGCTCACGGTCGCATAGCACCCACATCTTCCAGGTCTCTATCTTGCCCAGCAGTTCCTTGACCTGCGGGCAGGCGTCGGCAAAACGCCCGGTCAGCTCGGCGGTGTCGCCAAAGGTGTTCCAGCCTTCGTCGTACTTGTTGCTGTGGAACACGGCCACCAGGTTGAACAGTTCGCCCCGGCGCAGCGGGTAGTGCACCAGGTGGGTTTTTTCACCGCCCCAGAGCAGCACGTCGTCGCTCCACAAATGGGCCGGGACGTCCTCGCGCTTGAGTACCGCGCGGTAGGCGATGTGGCCCGACACGCGGGGCTTGCCGTCGCCGACCACGGCCTCGCGGATGCGGCTCCACATGCCGTCGGCGCCTATCAGCGCGCTGCCTTCAACGACTTCGCCGCCTTCAAGCGTCACGGTCACGCCGTCGGCGCTCTGGTTGAACGACTCCACCTTGGCGCTGGTGCGCAGGGTGACGTTGGGTTGCGCGCGGCAGGCGTCCAGGAAAACCTGGTGCAGATCGGCGCGGTAAATCACGCCATAAGGGAAACCATAGGTCGCGCGGGCGACGTCGCCCAGCGGCACGCGCACGACTTTTTCGCCGGTGCGCACGTCGTTCATGCCCAGGCCGGGCGGGAAGAAGGCCACGCGGTTGATGGCTTCGGTCAGGCCCAGGTAATCGAACATGCGGAAGATGTTGGGGCCCAGCTGGATGCCGGCGCCGATTTCACCGAAAGTCGCGGCCTGCTCGAACAGTGTCACGCGGTGGCCGTCTTGCGCGAGCACCATGGCCGCGGCCAGCCCGCCAATGCCGCCGCCCGAGATGAGGAGTGGGAGTGGGGATGTTTGTGCCATATATGAGAGGATGGATGTGGGGTTTGAACCGGAGGGAGCAGGGGCTGAAACTGGGCTTTATGTGTTAATGATAAGTATACTTATTATTCCTGTCCCTAGTAGATACCCTGAATTGCAAAGCGGGCCGTTAAACTCCGCACATGGCAAAAACTTTTAATTTCAGCGAAGCCCCTGGACACCTGATCCGCCGCGCGCAACAGCTAGCCGTGGCGATCTTCATGGAGGAAACGGCCGGTTTTGACGCCACGCCGGTTCAGTTCGCCATCCTGAACGCCCTGATGGACGACCCCGGCGAGGACCAGATCACGCTGTCGGGCCGCGTCGCCTTCGACCCGGCCACCTTCGGCTCGGTGATAGGCCGGCTGGAGGCCAAGGGCTGGGTCAAGCGCGAAGCCGACCCGTCGGACAAGCGCCGCAAGCTGCTGTGGACCACGCCCGAGGGCGAAAAAGTCGCGCTGCAGATGAAGCGCGCCGTCGGCCGCACCCAGCAACGCATCCTGTCGCCGCTGGACGAGGACGAGCGGGTGCAGTTGAACCTGCTGCTGGCCAAGCTGGTCACCGGCCACGAGAACGACGGCCGCTAGGGGTAGTGCCGGGCTCGCCAATAAAAACGGGGCTTTTCAGCCCCGTTTTTGTTTGATTCCGAAATCTCAGTCCGATTTGGCCAGCAGATCGAAATGCTCCACTGTGGGCGGGCCCGCGAAAAACGGCCCGACGATGGCGCGCCAGTCGGCAAAGGCCGGCGACTGGCGGAAGTCGACGGTGTGGTTCTCCAGCGTGCCCCAGAAGATCTGCAGGATGTAGCGCTCGGGGCTCTCAATGCCCTTGTTGACCGTGAAGCCCTGGAAGCCCTTGGCCTTGGAAATCACTTCGCGGATGCCGCGCTGGATGGCTTCGTCAAAAGCGGCCTGCTGGCCGGGCTGGATGCGGATGTCGGCGAGTTCGAGAATCATGAGAAGAGCTCCTTTTGGTTTGATGTCTCAGTATTGGGTAGCCGGCAACTCTACCGTCAATCCGTCCAGCGCGGGTGTGAGTGTGATCTGGCAGCTCAGCCGGCTGGTGGCGCTGCGCGGCGCGGCGGTGAATTCCAGCATGCCCAGTTCCTCGCCGTCGGGCGGCGGCAGGCTGGAGGCGTAGGGCTCCCGCACATGCACATGGCAGGTGGCGCAGGTCAGCAGGCCGCCGCAGTCGGCGGCGATGCCGTCTATGCCGGCCGAGACGGCGGCTTCCATCAGGCTTTTGCCGGGTTTGCCTTGGGCCTCGGTGGCGCGGCCGTCGGCCGAAATGAAATGAAGGGTGATCATGAGGTGGGGTGATGCCGTCAGATGCGGCTGAAGTATTCGCGCCTTTGCCAGTCGTCCTTGTCCCCGGCGTCGGCGTGGCGGTCGATTTCGGCCTGCTTGATGCGGGTGAGGTAGCTGACGAAAGTATCGCCGAAGGCGGCCGTCAGCGCGGCGTCGGCTTTGAGCGCTTCCAGCGCTTCGCCCAGGCTGGTGGGGATTTTGTCGGCGCTGCCACCATAAGGCGCATCGGTGGCCGGCGGGGCCTTGAGGCGGCGTTCCATGCCGTCCAGCCCGGCATGGATTTGCGAGGCCAGGTAGAGGTAAGGGTTGGCGGCGGGCTCGCCCAGGCGGTTTTCAATGCGCGTGCTGTTGTCCTTGCACTGGCCGACCACACGCAGCATGGCGCCGCGGTTGTCGCGGCCCCACAGAATCGATTGCGGCGCCAGCGCGTTGGGCCGGAAGCGCCCGAAGCCGTTGATGGTGGGCGTGCAGAAAGCCGTCATGCCGCGCGCATGTGCCAGCAGCCCGGCCAGGTAATGTTCGCCGGTTTCCGACAGCGTGTACTGCGCGTCCACCGGCGTTGTGCCGGCTGCGGGGCTCTCCCGCCTGAACAGGTTGGCGCCGGTTTGCAGGTCCACCAGCGACTGGTGCAAATGCCAGCCGCTGGACATGATGTTGGGGAAGGGCGGCCGGCACATAAAGGTCGCGTGGTAACCGGCGCGCCGCAGTGCCTGTTTCACCGCACTGCGGAACAGCACCATGTTGTCGGCGGCCGCCAGCGCGTCGGTGGCCTCGAACACCGCCTCGACCTGGCTGGGGCCGAGTTCGACTTCCAGCGACAGCAGCGGCAGGCCCAGCGCCTGCGCCGTGCGCTGCACGATGCGCAGCGGCTCCTCGGCCATGTCCACCCATTGCTCGGACAGCAGGTGGTAGCCGGGGTGGACCATGCTGACTTCGGGCGGCAGGCCGGGCCAGGCGGCCAGTTCGGGGTCGAGCTGGGGATCGGGCGCGCCCTGGTTGATGCGGTAAATATGGAACTCGATCTCCAGCCCGCACTTCATGCCATAGCCGGCTTCGGCCAGCTTCGCCAGCGCGTTTTGCAGCACGCGGCGCGTGTCGAATTCGACCGGGCTGCCGTCGGGAAACCAGGGCTGGCACTGCAGCCAGCCGGTTTTCGCCGCCCAGGGCAGTTCCTTGAGGCTGGCCGGGTCGGCCAGCAGCATCACGTTGCCGCCGAACTCAAAACCCGGCAGGCCTGCGGCGCCGCCGGCCTCGAACACCTTGTAGGCGGTGCGGTCGGCCGTGTCCTTGAGCAGCAGCGTGCTGACCATGCCCACGCCGTCGGCCAGGGCCTGCGCCGCGGCGGCCGCCACCAGCGTCTTGCCGCGCAGCATGCCGTGCAGGTCGCACCAGGCAAAGCGCACCAGTTCCAGGTCGCTGGCATCGATGCGGCGGATGGCTTCGGCCTGCGCGGCCTGCCTCGCGGCGTCGTGCACGCCGCATTGCGCCGTGAAGCTCATGGCTGTGCGGCGGTGTCGGCCGACGCGGGTGAGGGCGTCTTCGCGTCCAGCCAGGGTGCGCCTTCACGCTTGTCGCGCGCGCGCTGCTGCCACCATTGGGCCCATTCGCCGGCCGGTGCGATGCCGTCCACCGTGTCCGGGCCGGTGATCATCGCGGCTTGCGCGGGGTCGGCGATGCCGGGGGCCACGCCGCCGTTCTGCACGGTCTCTATCGCCTTGAGCAGCACACGCCGGTTCGCCATGATGACCTTGTCGGAGGTGCCCAGGTGCTCGCGCGTGCGGTCCTGGATCGCGCCCATGCTTTCCACCGCCCACTGGTCGTGCACGTTGATGTCTTCCTCGCCCATGCCCAGGTAGGTGGTGCTCAGCTGCTCTTCGGCGTTGAAGCCCCAGCCGTTGTGGCGGCCGGACTTGGGGATGTAGTCGGGCAGCGCGATGAACTGCTGGCGCTGCGCGCGCATGCTTTCGCGGTCCAGCGGGCCGGCAAAACTCGTGAAGAAGGTGTACCAGTAGGTGTTCGTGTCGTCGACCGGCACGTGCATCTGCGTGATGGTCATGGTCTCCGACAGAGGGATCACAAAGGTGGCCGGGAAGATGGCATTGGTCACGCGCACGTGGGTGAGCTTGTCGGTCATGGCGCGCAGCGCGGTCAGCTGCATGCCCCAGGGCTTGTTCTCGAAGCTGATGTCGGGCTGGGCGAACTCGCGCATGATGCGCGTCATCGGCCATTGCTCGCCGTCCTTGCTGCCGGCGCTGGCGCTGCGGAACTGCTTGCCGGCCGGGTTGTCGCCGATCTCGTCCAGCGGGTCGTCCTGCAAAAAGCGGTGCAAAAAGGAAGGATGGGCCGGGTCTATGCCCACCTCAAACGCCTGCAGCCAGTTGGCGTTCCACAGGCCCTTGAAGGCAAAGCTGTGCGTGGCCGGCGCGGTGAAGCAGTCAAACGCCGGGAAGGGCGGTGGCGTGCTGCCCTCGTCGCCCAGCCAGGCGAACAGCACGCCGGCTTTTTCCACAACCGGGTAGCTGCGCTGGCGTATGCGCTCGCACAGCTTGCTGCCCGCGGGCTCGGCCGGGGTTTCCAGGCAGCGGCCGTCGGTGGCGAACTTCCAGCCGTGAAAAGGGCAGCGCAGGCCGCCGCCCTGGGCCGCGCTCTCGCGGCGGCCGAAGGACAGGTCGGCGCCGCGGTGCGCGCAGTCGCGGTCCAGCAGGCCCCAGGCGCCCGAAGCATCCTTGAACAGCACCAGGTCCTGGCCGAGGAGCTTCACGGCCTTGACCGGGCGTATCTCCATGCGCGGGTCCAGCGCCGGGTTGAATTCATCCACCAGCGCGGCGGGCTGCCAGTACTGGCGCAGCAATTTGCCGCAGGGCGTGCCCGGCGTGATGCGGGTCAACAACTCGTTTTGTTCAGCGTTCATGGCGGCCTTGTGGGGTGGCTTGAGGTCAATCTGCGGGTGCACCGTCAAAACGGTATCCCGAAATTAAAATTCAGTGTACATTCACCGCCATGAACTTGCAAGAAACCGTGTTGATGCAGCTGCGCGACCTGATCCTGCGCGGCGAATTTGAACCCGGCCAGCGCCTGGCCGAGCAGCAGCTGGCCGAACGCCTGGGCGCCTCGCGCACGCCGGTGCGCGCCGCGTTGGTCACGCTGGAGCAGGAGGGCCTCGTCGAGGCCAACGACACCGGCAAATACCTGGTACGCCAGTTCACGCCGCGCGAAGTGGCAGACGCCATCGCAGTGCGAGGACACCTTGAGGGTATGGCGGCGCGGCTGGTGGCAGAGCACGGCGTGTCGCGCCAGCTGCAGCTTGATTTGCAGTCCTGCCTGGACGAAGGCGACAGGGCGCTGGCGGCCAACCCGCTGGGCTATGAAAACTACGCGGCCTATGCGGCCATGAACGACCGCTTCCACGCGTTGATCCTGGAGGCCAGCGGCAACCGCGCCTTGCAACGCGCCATCGAACTCAACGACAAGCTGCCCTTCGCCTCAGCCTCGGCCATGCTGCCCATGCAATCCACGCTGGAGCAGGACCGCGACTGGATGCACTACGCGCACCGCCAGCACCACATGCTGTTCGCGGCGCTCAAGGCCGGCGAGGGCGCGCGCGCCCAGGCCCTGGCGGTGGAACATACGGAAGTCGCGCAGATGAATATGCGCATGGCGCTGGAGCGGCGCGCCGAAACCCAGAGCCTGATGCCGGGTTTGCGCCTCGTCGTGGGTGGTTAGCGTTCGCCCAACAACAGTTTCAAGTCCACCGAATCGGCGACGGCCTGGTTGCCGGCATCGCCCAGGTGCAGGTGGTCGCCGGAGTCATAGGCCGGCAATATCCTGAGCGG
This sequence comes from Polaromonas sp. YR568, assembly GCF_943369415.1. Lineage (GTDB taxonomy): Bacteria > Pseudomonadota > Gammaproteobacteria > Burkholderiales > Burkholderiaceae_C > Polaromonas. Next base: position 3,666 of record NZ_CALRNF020000032.1, on the reverse strand, counting down.
GTTCAACGGGTCGCGCACCACCGCGTCGAAATCCAGCACCGCGTCAAATTCGCCGCTGCCGCGTATCCACGCATTGATGCGCTGGCGCAGCGCGTCTTTCGCGGGGCTGTAGTAGTTCGCGATCGGCGAGCCCGGCATGGTCAGTGCGCCTTCGAAAGGTGTCAGTGTGGCGCCGACGATGCGCACGCCGCGGCTACGGGCTCGGGTGATCAACTGGCGGTAGCCTGCAATCAGCGCATCGGCCTGCGTGGCCGGCTCATCCGGTTCAAACGTGCTGCCAGGCCAACTGATGTCGTTGATGCCCATGAGCAACACCACACTGGCAATGCCGGGCTGGCTCAGCACGTCGCGGTCAAAACGCGCCAGCGCATTGGGCCCCATGTGGTTCTTGAGCACCCGCCCGCCCGAGATGCCGGCATTGAGCACGGCCACGTTGCGGCCGGCCAGGCGGTGCGCCAGGAAATCGGGCCAGCGCTGGTCGGTGCCCGGCGTGGAGGCTGCGCCATCGGTGATGGAGTCGCCAAAAGCCACCACGCTGCGCGTGCCGGATGCGGCTTCGACCAGCACGGCGCTCAGGAAGAGGCGGCTGTTCACCACGCTGTCGGCTTTGATGCTTGCCGCGCTGGCGACATTGCCCGCCGCGATCTGCGCGGGCTGCAGGCCGTCCCAATGGATGGTGGTGACGGGCGTTGTTTGCGGAAAGTAGAGGCTCACGGCCAGGCGCTGCAGTGGCGCGACGTCCATCGCGACCGGGTCGCTCACGAGCGGCGCGCCTGCGGGGACGGTGACTGCGGTTTGGCCGCCAAAGGTCAGGGCCAGGCCGGGGCCGATGCTGCTTCCCGCAGCATCGCCTGCCGCCGCGATGCGGGCCGCGCCTATCCGCAAGGGTTGCGTGCCGTATTCGTTGGACAGCACGATGCGCACCCGCGAACCGCCCACCCCGGCGCGCACGACCTGGCGCACCGTCTGGTCGCGCAGGCTGGCGGGAAGGCCCACCGGCAAGACAAAGTCGCTGCCCCAGACGGGCTGGGGGCTCGCTGTCCAGCCCGGAACCCAGGTGCCGGTATCAGCCGCTTGCGCCCGCGGCATGAAACCGGCGCACAGCAGTGTGATGGAGAGGGCGGATTGAAGCACGCGGTGTTTCAGGAAGCTGTTCATCGCGATGGCCCTCAGCAGGCGGCAACGACGGCAGGCAGCTCAGGCTTGTCGCGCGACAGGCTGTACAGCGTGACGGCGATGCCCGCAACGGTGATCAGCGCGGCCAGCCAGCTCAGGCCGCCCAGGCCGAAGGAACTGCTGACCACCAAGCCGCCCAGCCAGGCGCCCAGCGCATTGCCCACGTTGAAGGCGCCTATGTTGAGGCTGGCCGCCAGGTTCTGGCCCGCGCCGTGCGCCTGCTGCAGCACGCGCATCTGCAGCGGCGCCACCGTGGCGAAGGAAGTGACACCCAGCAGCCCGACGAAGAGCACCGTGGCCACGGGCGAATGCAGCACAAAACCCATGGCACCCAGCACCAGCGCCATTGCGCCCAGGGTGAGCAGCAGGGACATGCGCAGGCCCTTGTCGGCCAGGCGGCCGCCCAGCAGGTTGCCGATGAAGATGCCGCCGCCGAACACCAGCAGGATGGGCGACACCGCGGCCTCGCTGAAGCCGGTAAGCTGGGTCAGTATGGGCTGGATGTAGGTGAAGATCGCGAACACGCCGGCAAAGCCGAACACCGTCATCAACAGGCCCAGCATGACCTGCGGGCGCGCCAGCCCGGCCAGTTCCTGCCGGATGGAGCCGTTACCGTTTTCGGCCGCGCTGCGCGGCACAAAAACCGCCAGCACCAGGAAGGCCAGCAGGCCGATCAGCGCCACCACCCAGAAAGTGGAGCGCCAGCCGTAGTGCAGGCCCAGCCAGGCGCCTGCGGGCACGCCGAGCAGGGTGGCGAGCGACAGGCCGCTGAACATGATGGCAATGGCCGAGGCCTTGCGTTCGGGCGCCACCAGGCCGGTGGCGACGATGGAGCCCACGCCGAAGAAAGTGCCGTGCGCCAGCGAGGTGATCACGCGCGCGGCCATCAGGCTGCCATAGTCGGGCGCCAGCGCGCAGGCCAGGTTGCCCAGCGTGAAGATGGCCATCAGCGCCAGCAGCACGGTCTTGCGCGGCAGCTTGCGCGTGGCCAGCGTCAGCACCGGCGCGCCCACCGCCACGCCCAGCGCGTAGCCGGAAATCAGCAGGCCGGCCGAGGCAATGGTGACGCCGAGGTCGGCCGAGACCTGCATCAGCAGGCCCATGATGACGAACTCGGTCGTGCCTATGCCGAAGGAGCCGACGGTGAGGGCCAGCAGGCCTAAAGGAAGTGAGAGGAGTGATTTTTGCGCAGCCATGGATATCGCTTTAAAAACAGGATGCAGCTAGTGTGGAAGCAAAACATTACTTTGACTAGAATGGCCTGAAGACAATGATCTGTGAATTGAATTCACACTAAACCGGGTTCAGGCTCCCTCAAAATACCCACCTATGCCCCGCAACGACGTCAACCGCTCCGGTGAAATGGAGGCCTTTGTCCAGGTGGTGGAAAAAGGCGGCTTCTCGGCCGCCGCGCGCCAGCTGTGCATGACGCCCTCGGCTGTCAGCAAGCTGGTCACCCGGCTGGAGGCCAGGCTGGACACGCGCCTGGTCAACCGCTCCACGCGCAAGCTGCAGCTCACGCCTGAGGGCGCGACGTTTTACGAGCAAAGCACGCGCGTGCTGGCCGACATGGACGAAGCCGAGCGCGGCGCGGCCGCCGGCGCCATGCCGCGCGGGCGCGTGAGCATCAATTCCAGCATGCCGACAGCGCACCGCCTGCTGCTGCCGCTGGTTCCGGCCTTCCATGAACGGTATCCCGACATTACGCTGGACATCACGCTGACCGACCGCGTGGTCGACCTGCTGGACGAGCGCACCGACGTGGCGATACGCTGGGGCGCGCTGGCTTCGTCGCAACTGGTGGCGCGCAAGCTGGGCGACACGGCGCAGGTCATCGTCGGCAGCCCGGACTACCTGGCGCGCCACGGCACGCCGCGTACGCTGCAGGAGCTGGAAGCGCACCAGCGCCTGGCCCACACCTTCAAGCGCAACATGCACTACTGGCCGGTGCGCGTGGACGGGCAAATCCAGCAGTTGCCCATCACCGGCTATGTGCGTGCCAGCGACGGTGAAGCGCTGCGGCATCTGTTGCTGGCCGGCGCCGGGCTGGCCCGCATGTCGATGTTCCACGTCGGCCGCGACATTGAGGCGGGCCGGCTGGTGCCGGTAGCCGAAGAACTCAACCCGGGCGAGCGCGAGCCCATCCACGCGGTGTTCGTCGGCCGGGGCGGGCGCCTGCCGGCGCGTGTGCGCGTGCTGCTGGATTTCCTGGTGGAGCAGGTCACGCAGGAGGTGTTGGATGCCGGCGGTTTGGGGCTGGAGTACCAGTTGCACCAGCCTTGATGTTTTGCTCCCTCTCCCTCTGGGAGAGGGTTGGGGTGAGGGCCAGCGGCGGTAAATAAGTGTGCTGGTCTAATTTCAAAAGACATCCCGATGAGGGAAATCAATGTCTGAGAGGAATAGAAATGACCAAAGCCAAGACCAGGCGATCGTTCGATGCGGCGTTCAAGGTGCAGATCGTCAAGATGATTCGAGAGCAGCACCTGAGCG
>NZ_CALRNF020000031.1:0-79352 GCF_943369415.1 Polaromonas sp. YR568 | reverse complement strand
TGCCCAGCGTCTGATGACATTCAATGTCGCCACGTCTATCACTCCTAATTTCCCCTGCTTTTAAAACAAGCAGGGTAGTGCCTACGTGGGTCAGATTTGGATGGAAATTACTGCGTTAAGTGGATCAGATTTCGACGGAATTCAACAGCATCTAGCTTGGCCAGTACGGCGATCCGCATGTACGGATTGGTGATCGACACCTTCATCAAGGTGGTGGCCTGGTACGACAGCGAATGGGGTTACTCCAACAAGTGCCTGGAAATGGTGCGAGTCGTTTCGAAGTAATTTGCTTCGGCTTCCATCCAAAAAAAGCGCCTTCGGGCGCTTTTTTTTATGCGCCGTATCTATTCATGCAATCCGAATTTTTGGAGCTTTCACTAGGGAGCGCCCAAAATATCTATTCATCTATCTATTCATCTATCTATTCATGAATTGATTCAATGGCAACTCACCCCACCATAGTCGGCCTTGTTGTCAGCGCGCTGCGTTCACAGAGCGGCGCCGTAGAATTCTGGGGCACCGCCGCAGCGCACGCCTTGACCTCGGAAGGCTTCAAGGCCATTGCCGCCAAAAATCTGCAGACCCTGCAAGCGCTTTAAGTCGGCTGCCCGCTGCGGCCTCTACTTAAAAGCGCCTCCGGGCGCTTTTTTTTCTGCTGTCGCACATCAAAAGACCGCAGGCGGTCAATGTCCATTGACCCAAAGCCGGCCGGCCCGTATGGTCGCCCGCATGCCGCGCCCATGCCGCGCGGCGCAAGGGGAGGAACATCATGGCGAATGCGCCGTTTCGGCAGTGGCTCGTCCGCAAAAGCTGGGCGCACGGGGTTTATTACAGCAAGGCGGTGGCCTGTCTTTTGCCGCCGGCGGCATTTGCCGCGGATGCGTCTTATGTCAACGTCGCGCCGCAGAACTGGCCGCCGGGCTTCGCGGGCCTGCTGGCCTGGCAGCTCGCTGCCGAGCTGTTTTTCATCGCCGTGGTCCTGGCGGACCGCTTCCTGCCGCGGCTTCGAGGCAGCGAGGCGGCGCTCAATGCGGCCTGCGCGGGTGCGATGGTGCTGGCCACCTGGGTCGGCACAGTCCATGGCTGGATGTGGGGCGACCTGGCCATCTATGCCGCCGGCGCGACTTTTGTCGCGACCGTCATGTGCACGCCCAGCCCGGTGCGCCGGCCCATGTACGTGCTGAGCTTCCTGGCGCTGGGCCTGGCGGCCAGCCTGCGGGTGCGCGAGGGTGTCGAGCTCCTGGCCGCGCTGGTCAATCCCTTTTGTGTGGTGGTGCTGTGCATTGAGCTCGACAGGTTCATTTATGCGCGCAACGCCGAGCTGTACGCCGAAATGCAGCGCGCCGAGAGCGAACGCGCGCGCGCCGACAAGGTGCTGTACAACGTGCTGCCGGCCTCCATCGCCGATGAGCTCAAGCGCGAGGACAAGGTCAACGCGGTGAAGTTCGACAACATGGGCGTGCTGTTCGCCGACATTGCCGGCTTCACCAGCTTTTCGCGCGCGCTGCCGCCCGACGCGCTGGTGCTGGTGCTGAACCAGATCTTCTCGGCCTTCGACGGCCTCGTCGAAAAATACGGCCTGGAAAAAATCAAGACCATAGGCGATGCCTACATGGTGGTGGCACACCACCAGCTTGACGCCCTGGGGCAACTGGCACTCGATATGGGCGAGGCCCTGCGGCTTTACAACCGCGGCAACGGCACGGCACTGGCCATGCGCATCGGTATCCACGCCGGGCCCGCGGTGGCGGGTGTGATCGGCGTCAAACGCTTTCTCTACGACGTCTGGGGCGACACGGTCAACGTGGCCAGCCGCATGGAATCCAGCGGCGAGCCGGGGGCGGTCCACGTCAGCGAAGCGGTGTACCTGCAGACGCGGCAGCACTTTTCATTTGCCGCGCGCGAGCCCATAGACATCAAGGGTCGCGGCCGCATGTCCACTTATTGGCTGCTGGGCCGCGCGGGGACGGCCCAGGCCAGCCGCCCGGCCACGAAATCCAGGAAGGCCGTGATGCGGTAGCGGGCCGCGCGGATCGCCGGTCGCATATTCACCGGACGGGAGGTGCTTGTATTGGGCGCGTTGGCCCTTACTTACTGGGGCGGTCGCCTCGACGCGCGTGAGGTTTTGCGCCCTGCGCGGCGGGGAACAGCCCGGTCGTTGCACACTGACGCCATCCATTCCCGAACCCAACATTTCACCCAACAGCAGGACATCACCATGAGCACCCCCAGCAGCATTCCCGCCTTCGGCGTCGGCACGTTCCGCCTCAAGGACCAGGTCGTCATCGACTCCGTCAAGAACGCGCTGGCGCTCGGCTACCGCGCCATAGACACCGCGCAGATTTACGGCAACGAGGCCCAGGTCGGCCAGGCCATCGCCGAAAGCGGCGTGCCGCGCAGCGAGCTGTTCATCACCACCAAGATCTGGACCGACAACGTCGCGGCCGACAAGGTGATTCCCAGCCTCAAGGAAAGCCTGCGCAAGCTGGGCACCGACCGCGTCGACCTCACGCTGATCCACTGGCCGGCGCCCAGGCAGCCGGTACCGCTGGTCGACACCCTGGGTGCTTTGATGGAGGCCAAGGCCTTGAGCCTCACGCGCAAGATCGGCGTGTCCAACTTCAACATCGACTACCTCACGCGCGCCATCGAGGCCGTGGGCGCGGCCAACATCGCCACCAACCAGATCGAGCTCAGCCCCTACCTGCAAAACCGCAAGATCGTGGACTTCGCGCACAGCCAGGGCGTGCACATCACCTCCTACATGACGCTGGCCTACGGCAAGGTGCTGCAGGACCCGGTGCTGCTGGAGATCGCCGCGCGCCACCAGGCCACCACCGCGCAGGTCGCGCTGGCCTGGGCGATGCAGCTCGGTTACGCGGTGATCCCGTCGTCGACGAAGCGCGCCAACCTCGAAAGCAACCTGAAGGCGCAAACGCTGCGCCTCACGGAAGCCGACATGGCCGCCATTGCCGCGCTGGAGCGCAACGACCGCCTGGTCAACCCCGACAGCCTGGCGCCCGTCTGGGATTAAGGCCTCGCGCTCCGGCCCAGGCTCCTAGCGGCTCAGCAGCTCGGCCGGCAATGACAGGCCGGGCCGCTCGTCGTCCCAGGCCATGGCGCTCATCTTCCAGCCTTCGGGCGTCTTGATGAACTGCGTCGAGATCACACCGCGCGCTTCGAAGTCCTTGCCGTTCTGGGTGCCGGCCTTGCCGTAGGCGCTGTAGCGGTGGGCGATGTTGCCGAAGACCTGCGTGTGCTCCGACAGTTCCCATTCCTTGAAACGCGTGAGCGCGCCGCTGTCCACCAGGGCTTGCCGGGGCGCGATGAACTCGCGCACCGTCGATATCTCCGGCGTGGACGCCGTGTTCTTGATCAGCAGGCCGGTATCAATGAACAGGCCGTGGATGTTGCCGTAAGGCGGCGCACCGCCGGGCTCGAAGGACACGGCTTCGAAAAAAGCCGCTGCCAGCGTGTCGAGTTCGTGTTTCACGGCTTCGTGTTTGCTGTCTATCGTCATCATGCGTCCTTGATGGAAGTACTCGTTCTTACTCCCTCCCCCGCTGGGGGAGGGCGGGGGTGGGGGCCAGCGGCTTTCAAAATACCCCGGGCAACTTCAAGCGCCGTCAGCCCCCATCCCCCTTCGACAAGCTCAGGACAGGCCAAGCTTCCCCCAGCGGGGGAAGGAGAAACCCGTCCTTAGTCCTGCTTCTCCCCGGAGGAAAAATGTCCGCCGGGGTAGCGCGCAAAACGCGCCGGCTCGCGGCCGTGCACGGGCGCGTCGTCCGCGAAGGACCAGCCGCCGAACTGCGTGCGCTGGTAGTCGGCCAGGGTCTGCGCGATCTCGGCCTGGGTGTTCATCACAAACGGGCCGTATTGCACCACCGGCTCGCCGATGGGCTTGCCCTGCAGCAGCAGGAACTCGGCTTCCTCGCTGCCGCTGTTGATCAATTCCACGGACGCATCGGCGCGCAGCGTGATGGCCGCATGGGCCGTGACGGGGTCGCCGCCCACGGTAACCGACGTGCCTTTGAAAAAATACAGCTGGCGCTGCGTGCCGCTGCCCGTGGCGGCGGGCAGCGTGTAACGCGCGCCCGGTGTCATGCGGACAGTCCAGATCGCCACGTCGGCATCGGCCTGCGCGGCCCAGGAGTCGGGCGGCGGCGCGAGCGGCGCTTCGCTGGTATCGCCCAGGCGCCCGGCGATGATGGCGACCTCGGTGGTACCGCCCGCATCGTCCGTCACCACCCGGCGCGGGATGTCCTGCGACCAGAACATGGTGAAGTGCGGGGACGCCATCTTGCCGGCGGCCGGCAGGTTGAGCCAGATCTGGAACAGCTCCAGCGGGTTGGGATTGGCCGTGTCCAGCAGCGGGAACATCTCGGAATGCACCACGCCCTGGCCGGCCGTGAGCCACTGCACGTCGCCGCGGCCGAAGCGCGCCGTCGCGCCCAGCGAGTCGGAATGGTCGATCAGGCCCTTGCGCACGATGGTCACGGTTTCAAAGCCGCGGTGCGGGTGCGCCGGAAAGCCCGGCACCGTGCTGCCGTGGTACATGTTCCAGCCGTCCTTGCGCGCGAAGTCCTGGCCGATGTTGCGCCCGGCCAGCGAGGCGTCGGGGCCCATCCGCGCATTGGCTTTGGGATAGGCGTCGTCGTGGTAGACGCAAAACAGGAAGGGGTCCAGCGTCGCCCACGGAAAGCCGAGCGGCTTGACCTGGAGGACCGGGTTGGTGACGGAATTTGCGGTGGGGCTAGCGGGAAGGTCGGCAGGCATGACGAGGCCTTTCAGGCATGAAACGTTCAAACAACACAGATGCGCCTGAACGCGGCGCTTTCAAGCTTCAGCGCCCGCCGCATCCTCGGGCCCCGGCCATCAGGCCTTGAGCTTCCAGCCCGTGCGGAAGATCCACCACACCGTGCCCAGGCACAGCGCCAGGAAGCCCACGATGGCCGCCACGCTGACGCCCACGTTGACGTCGGCCACGCCGTAGAAACTCCAGCGGAAGCCGCTGATCAGGTAGACCACCGGATTGAACAGCGCGATGTTTTGCCACAGCGGCGGCAGCATGTTGATGGAATAAAACGCGCCGCCCAGGAAGGTCAGCGGCGTCACCACCATCATCGGCACGACCTGCAGCTTCTGGAAGTTGTCCGCCCACAGCCCGATGATGAAGCCGAAGAGGCTGAAGGTCAGCGCCGTCAGCAGCAGAAAGCACAGCATCCAGAAAGGGTGGGCAATGCTGTAAGGCACGAAGAGGCGCGCCGTCACGAGAATCAAAAGGCCCAGCAGCACGGACTTGCTCGCCGCCGCGCCCACGTAACCCATCACCACCTCCATGGACGACACCGGCGAGGACAGCAGCTCGTAAATCGTGCCCGACCACTTGGGCATGTAGATGCCGAAGGCGGCGTTGGAGATGCTTTCATTGAGCAGCGACAGCATGACCAGGCCGGGGATGATGAAGGCGCCGTAGCGTATGCCGTCGATGTCGCCCATGCGCGAGCCGATGGCCGCGCCGAACACCACGAAGTAGAGCGAGGTCGAGATCACCGGCGAGGCGATGGACTGGGTCAGCGTGCGGAAGGTGCGCGCCATTTCAAAACGGTAGATCGCGCGGACGGCGTGCCAGTTCATGCGGCCTCCTTGTGGTTGGCGGGTTTGTCGGCGTGCACCAGGCTCACGAAGATGTCCTCGAGCGAACTCTCGCTCGAATGCAGGTCCTTGAAGTCGATGCCGAGTTCGGCCAGTTGCTTGAGCAGCGCCGCGATGCCGGTTTCCTCGGTCTGCGTGTCGAAGGTGTAGACCAGGGTACGGCCCTCCTGGGTCAGCTCCAGCGGCAGGCCCGCCAGCGCGGCGGGAATGCTTTGCAGCGGTGTCTGCAGCTGCAGGCTCAGCTGCTTCTTGCCGAGCTTGCGCATCAGCACTTTTTTGTCCTCGACAAGAATCAGTTCGCCCTTGTTGATGACGCCTATGCGGTCGGCCATTTCCTCGGCTTCCTCGATGTAATGCGTGGTCAGGATGATGGTGACGCCGCTGCCCTGCAGGTCCCGCACCATCTGCCACATGCCCTTGCGCAGCTCGACGTCGACCCCCGCGCTGGGCTCATCGAGGAACAGGATGGCCGGCTCGTGCGACAGTGCCTTGGCGATCAGCACCCGGCGCTTCATGCCGCCCGACAGCGTCATGATCTTGCTGTCCTTCTTGTCCCACAGCGAAAGGTCGCGCAGCACCTTCTCGATATAGGCCGGGTTGGGCGCCCTGCCGAACAGGCCCCGGCTGAAGTTCACCGTGGACCACACGGTTTCGAAAGCATCGGTCGAAAGCTCCTGCGGCACCAGGCCTATCTTGGCGCGCGCGGCACGGTAGTCGCGGACGATGTCATGCCCGTCGGCCGTCACCGTGCCCGAACTGGGATTGACGATGCCGCAGACGATGCTGATCAAGGTGGTCTTGCCCGCGCCGTTGGGGCCCAGCAGCGCGAAAATTTCGCCGCGCTGGATGTCCAGGTTCACCGACTTGAGCGCCTGAAAGCCCGAGGCGTAGGTTTTGCTCAGCTGCTGTATGGAAATAATGGGATTGGCTTGCACGCGGCATCCTGGTGTGAAGGTGGGGCCGGAAGAGGCCGGGGTCATTCTATAGAGCGCGGGTGAAAAAGCCGGCGCAAGGGTTTTCAGGGCGCCGCGGCCGTTTGTGAGGGTGCATTGCTGCCGATTCGGGACAGGCCCTCGTGGGGCCGTCCTACAGCTTGCGAGGCCGCCGCCAGCTAACTTGATCACTCATCCTGTTGTCTGCATCAGCCATCGTTCTTTCAAGGCAGCCAGGCATCCAGCGGCCGTTCACGGCTTCCGGTTGCTTGTGCTGCGGCAAAAGCGTTGTGGCTGGTATCGGTTTCATGCACATGATCCGTAAAAAAAACAGTTCACGGTCGAGGCAGGAACGAACTGTTGGCGCACGTCTTCCGTGCGAATCTTCTCCAAAGGATCCCCTATGAAATACCCCCTGCTTTTAGCCGTACTTGCCGGCACGCTGGCCCTGAGCGCCTGTGAACGCACGGTTGTCGCGCCGCCCGCGGCTGTTGTCACGGTGCCCGGCCCCGCCGGTCCCGCGGGCGCCACCGGTGCCACCGGCACTGACGGCGCAAAAGGCGCCACGGGCGCTGGCGTAGGCATTCCCGGCCCGACCGGCGCCACGGGTGCGACCGGCGCAACCGGCTCCACCGGCTATGAAGGCGCAACCGGCGCTACGGGCGCGACCGGTGCCACCGGCAATACCGGACGCACCGGCCAGACGGGCCAGACCGGCGACACGGTCGTGATCGTTCCCGCCAAGCCCTGAGCCTTGAGGCCTTGAGGCCTCGGACACGGGCCGGCGAGCGCCAGGCGTTCGCCGGCCTTTTTTGCGTGTCCGCCGCCTCAGGGCATGGGCAGCGGCTTGATCACCATCCACGACACGCCGAAGCGGTCGGCCACCATGCCGAAGGACGAGGCGTAAAAGGTTTTCGTCAGGGGCATTTCCACCTTGCCGCCGTCGGCCAGCGCGTCGAAAAGGCGTTTGGCCTCGGCGTCGCTGGCCGCGGTGAGCGACAGCGAAAAGCCCTTGAACTCCGGCTTGCCGCCGCCCATGCCGTCGGAAGCCATCACGTCGGTCTCGCCGATCCTGAAGCTGGCGTGCATGATGTTCTCGCCCGGAATCGGGACGCCGCCGGGGCCGCAGCCGTCGCCCATGGGCTCCGGGTTTTCCTTGAAGCGCATCATCATCGTGACTTCGGCGCCCAGCGCCTTGCGGTAGAAATTGAGGGCCTCTTCGCAGCGGCCGTTGAAGAAAAGATAAGACTGGACCAGCATGGGGAACTCCTTGGGTTGAAAAAGCTTGGGATGGGAGGGTCAGCGCGGAAACAGTGCGGCGGTGGCGGGCCAGTCGGCCATGCGCGCGGCGGATGAGCGGGTTGGAACAGGCATGGCCGGCCGCGTGTCGCGGCCGAAGTAGACCTGCACCTCGACGAGCTTGCCGCCTTCAAGGCGCCACCACTCGGTGTTGCGGAATTTTTTGCCCGTGGTGCTCTCGGCCTCGTAGCGTATGAAGGCCTCGCCGCCCTGTTCAAAAATTTTTTCCACCGTGAAGCGGCGCAGCGTGCGGCTGTTGGGCCAGCAGCGCGCGAAGTAGGCGGCCCGGCTGATGCGGTCGTCCAGCGGGCTGCTGAAGGTGAAGCTGTCGTCCAGCAGGTCTTCAAGGACCTGCCGGTCCTGTGTTTCGTACGCCGAAAAATACCGGCGCACCAGGGTGGCGATAGGCGTGTTCATGGCGGTTTCCCTGCGTGGCCGCGCCGGCGCGTCAGCCCGCCTGCGCGGCGAAGGCTTCCATGTTCATGTAGGCGACTTCCCAGAGGTGGCCATCCAGGTCTTCAAAGCCGTGCTGGTACATAAAGCCGAGGTCTTTCGCCGGGGTATGCGTGGTAGCGCCGCCGGCGACCGCTTTGCTCACCATGTCGTCCACCTGCTTGCGGCTGTCGCATGAGAGGCAGATCAGCACCTCGGTGTTCTTGCGCGCGTCGCTGACCGGCTTGGGCGTGAAGGTCTTGAAGTAGTTGTCGACCAGCAGCATCACGAAGCTTTCCTCGCTCACGATCATGCAGGTGGCGTTCTCGTCGGTGAATTGCGGGTTGAACTGGAAGCCCAGCGCGGTGAAGAACTTCACCGACTTGCCCAGGTCTTTCACGGGCAGGTTCACAAACATCTTGGTCGTCATCGGTTGCTCCTTGAGGGTTGAATTGAATGGGCGGGGCTTCTTCAGGCCCTGTCGTAGGCCTTTCAGGAGGCTTGCGCGGTGGCCCAATCAGCAGTATTGTGTACACCGTCCACAAAAGAATAGCAAAGACAATGAACGCTGTCCACATAAATACGTAACAAGCGATGTCCAGCGTGCCTTCTTCTCCGCCCATCCCGCCGATCCCGTCGATCCCGCCACCGCGCAGCACCTACCGCCACGGCGACCTGCGGCGCGCCCTGCTGGAAGCCGGCGTGGAGCTGGCCCGCGCGGGCGGGCCCGAGGCCGTGGTGCTGCGCGAAGCCACGCGCCGCGCCGGTGTGGCGCCCAACGCCGCCTACCGCCATTTCGACAACCGCCAGGCCTTGCTCTACGCGGTGCGCTCCGCCGCGCTGGCGGCCGTGGCGCGCGCCATGGAGGCCGAGCTTGCCGCGCTGCCGCAGGACCTGCCGCCAGCCGAATTCGCCCGCGCCAACGTGCGCGCGGTGGGCGCCGGCTATTTACGTTTTGCCCAGGCTGAAACAGGACTTTTCCGCACGGCCTTCGGCCCCTCGGACGACCTGCAGCGAAGAGCCCAGGGCGCACCGGCCGACCCGGAGCGCAAGGGCCAGAGCGGGCTGGACCCGTTCGAGCTGCTGGGCGCCGCGCTCGACAAGCTCGTGGCGGCCGGCGTGCTGCCGCCCGAGCGCCGCCCCGGCGCCGAATTCCTCGCCTGGTCGGCGGTGCACGGCCTGGCCATGCTGGTCATCGCCGGCCCGCTGGGCCCGCTGATCGGCCCGCAGATGCAGCAGATCGGCCAGCACCTGCTGGACATGGTCGAAAAAGGCCTGAGCGGAAAGTAGGCCGCTCGCTTATCTAGCGCGGCGGCAATCCCATGCCCGTGGGCAGCCCTTCGCGCAGCGCCTCCACAAAGCGGCGCAGCTTGGCCGGGTAAAAACTCGAATAGGGATAGATCAGCCAGACCGGCAGCGGCGCGGCGCACCACTGGGGCGCCAGGTGCAGCAACCGGCCCTGCGCCACGTCGTCGCCCACCAGCCAGGTCGAGGCGATGCTCACGCCCAGGCCGAGCAGGGTGGCGTTGCGCAGCGCGAACAGGCTGTCGGTGCCCAGGCGCGGCCGTATCGCGAAGCGCTGCTCGCCGCCTTCATGGTGGATCAGCGTCACCTCGTTGCGGTAGAAGGTCTGCAGCGCCAGCCAGGGCAGCGCCTGCAGTTCGTGCGGCTGCAGCGGCAGCGGCCTGCCCTGCATCAGCGAAGGCGCGGCCACCACGATGCGGCGGATCTCCGCGATCTTCACCGCCACCAGCGAGGCGTCTTCCACCACGCCCACGTGCACCGCGCAGTCGATGCCGTGGGCGATGAAGTCCGGCGTGCCGTCGTGCAGCAGCCATTCCACCGAGACGCGTTCATGGCGCTTGAGGTAATCGATCAGCGGCCCGACCAGCCGCTGCTGGCCCAGCGCGTGCGGCACCACCACGCGCAGCGTGCCTTCGGGCACTTCCTGGGTGCCGCGCAGGTCGGCTTCAAAGGCGTCCCAATTGCCCAGCAATTCCTTGGCGCCGGCAAAGCAGCGCTCGCCGTCCTCGGTCAGCTTCATCGCATGGGTGGAGCGCTGCAGCAGCTTCAGGCCCAGCGAGCGCTCCAGCGCCTGCAGGCGCCGGCTGACGGTGGGCTGCGTGGCATTCATCTGCGCGGCGGCGGCCGACAGGCTGCCCGCCTCCACGATGCGGACAAAAGTCTGCATCAGCTCTATCCGGTCCGGGGCGGTCTTCATGGTGGGCATCCTTGTCTATGCGCTTGACGTATGACCATTGTGCCCAATAGCCGCCTTCCCGGCGCAAAACCCAGCCCGCATACTCGCATCCTGCCTTAAACCAGGACTTTCACCATGACTTCCACTACCACTACGCATGACCACGCCACCCCGGGCCTGCCGTTTTCCCTGATTCTGCTGCTCGCCACCGGCGCCGGCCTGTCGGTTGCCGCGCTCTATTACGCCCAGCCCATGCTGGCCCTGCTGGCCGCCGAGTTCAAGGCCACACCGGCCGCCATCGGCCTGGTGCCCACGCTGACCATGCTCGGCTATGCGCTCGGGATCGGCCTGCTCGCGCCGCTGGGCGACCGTTATGACCGCCGCAGCATCATCCTCGGCAAGGCGGCTGCCCTCGTGCTGGCACTGCTGCTGGCCGCCGCCGCGCCCTCGGTCACGGTGCTCGCGCTGGCCGGCATTGCCATCGGCCTGGCCGCCACCCTCGCGCAAGACATCGTGCCCGCCGCCGCCACGCTCGCGCCCGAAGCCCGGCGCGGCAAAACCGTGGGCACCGTGATGACCGGCCTGCTGCTGGGCATCCTGCTGTCGCGTGTGGTGGCCGGCGTGGTGGCCGACCAGTTCGGCTGGCGCAGCATGTTCGTGGCAGCGGCCCTCAGCATCGCGTTGCTGGGCGTGGCCGTGTGGCGCCGCCTGCCGCGTTTTGTGCCCACCACGCCGCTGCCTTACCTGGCGCTGCTGGGTTCGCTCGCCACGCTGTGGAAGCAACACGGCGCGCTGCGCCGCGCGGCGATGGCCCAAGGCCTGATCAGCATAGGCTTCAGCGCCTTCTGGTGCACGCTGGCCATCATGCTGCACGGCGAACCCTTCAAGCTGGGCAGCACCGCGGCCGGCGCTTTCGGCCTGGCCGGCGCGGCAGGCGCCCTCGCAGCGCCGCTGGCCGGCCGCATCGCCGACAGCCGCGGCCCCGAGATCGTCACGCGCCTGGGCGCGGCGCTGGTGGCCGCCGCCTTCATCGCCATGGCTTTCGGCCCCAACCAACTGTGGCTGATCGCCGTGGGCGCCGTGGTCTTCGACCTGGGCGCACAGGCCACGCTGATCGCGCACCAGACCATCATTTACAGCATTGAGCCCGCCGCGCGCAGCCGCCTCAACGCCGTGCTCTTCATCGGCATGTTCACCGGCATGGCCAGCGGCGCCTGGCTGGGCAGCGTGGTGCTGGCACAGGCTGGCTGGCAAGGTGTGTGTGTGATGTCCGCCCTCGCCGGCGTGGCCGCCCTGGTGGTGCGCATGTGGCCGGTGAAGAAATACGCGGCCTGCGCGGCTTGATCACAGCGACACCCGGCGCAACAAAGCCCGTCATGAGACGACGCGGTGACGTCTTGAGTAAACCGTCTTGTTTTCAATCTGCGTCATCTGCGGATCAAGAGATTCATCCGCAGATGACGCAGATTTACGCGGATAAAAGACAATGAGGCGGTTTCGCACTACCATCATAATTATCCCAAATCGGATAGTTGATATCAGATAAAGCTACAAATATCCATTTTTGGATATATATATAAAAGTGTTTCCAGGCACTCATGTATTTATCATAAATATCCATTGATGAAGTTTTATGGCGTTAAATTCTCATAAGTATCCTAAAATGGAATCTTATGAGGCAAGAGCCTATCACTGAGGAGCTAATGGTCGAACTGGGCGAGCAACTGCGCGCGCAGCGCCTGCGCATCAACCTCACGCTGGACGATGTGGCCAGGAAGACCGGGCTGTCCATCAATGCGGTGCGGCGGCTGGAAAGCGGAGAGGGTTCGACGCTTGCATCCTTTGTGTCTGTTCTGAAGGCCCTCAATAGAGCAAGCTGGCTCCAGACGCTTCAGCCTCCCGTGACGATCAACCCCCTGGACATGCTCAAGCAGCGCGAGCCCCGCAAACGCGCCTTCAAAACCCGCGGGCCTTTGAAGGCTCTCCAGGATAAGGAATAGCCGTGGCAACGAAAAATCGAAGCAGGGCCGCCGCGTATAAAGCAGTCGATGTCGTCGAGGTCTCGGCGTGGGGCAAGCGCGTGGGCGCCGTGGCTCGGGAGCCGACGAAGAACTACTACGCTTTCCAATACGATCCCGCGTGGATACGCGGCGGCGTCGAGCTGGCCCCTGTCGCGATGCCGCTCAAGCAGGCCGATGAGCCTTTTCTTTTTACCGATCTGCCGGAGGACACCTTCAAGCGCCTGCCCGCCTTGTTGGCCGACGCCCTGCCCGACGACTTCGGCAACGCGCTCATTGATGCGTGGATGGCTGAGCGCGGCATCAGCAAAGAAAAGGTAACGGCGCTGGACCGCCTGGCCTACATGGGAAAGCGCGGCATGGGCGCGCTCACTTTCGGCCCCATGCGCGGGCCTGTTCCCTCGAAGTCCACGGCCATTGAAATGGCCACGCTGGTCGACGCCGCGCGCAAGGCGGTGCACGGGGATTTCGACGGCGATGACCATGCCAAAACGGCGCTCAAACAGATCATCCAGGTCGGCACGTCCGCCGGTGGCGCGCGGGCCAAGGCCACCATCGCATGGAACCCGGCAACGCAGGAAGTTCGCACCGGGCAGTTCGACATCCCCGAAGGGTTTGATGCCTGGCTGCTCAAGTTCGACGGCATGGGCGCCGACAGCCAGCTGGGTCCTTCCAAGGGTTACGGGCGCATCGAGTACGCCTACTACCTGATGGCCACGGCCGCGGGCGTTGACATGTCGGAGTGCCGGCTGTTGCGCGAGAACGGCCGCGCCCACTTCATGACAAAACGCTTTGACCGGGCGGGCAACAGCCGGCACCACATGCAGACGCTGTGCGCCATCTCCCACCTCGACTACAAGCAGGTGGGGACGCACAGCTACATGCAGCTTTTCCAGGCCGCGCAATCACTGGGGCTTGGCCGCGCGGCGATGGCGCAGATCCTGCGGCGCATGGTCCTCAATGTGCTGGGCGTCAACAACGACGACCACACGAAAAATTTCTCCTTCCTCTTGCGCGAAGGCGGGCAGTGGGAGCTGGCGCCCGCCTACGACGTCACGCATGCCTATCGGGCGGGCAGCGAATGGGTTGCGCAGCACCAGATGGCTATCAACAGGAAGTTCGACGGCATCACCCGCGCGGATGTGCGAGAGGTGGCGGAGCGATTCGATCTTCTGGCGGAAATGCCGGATGCTATCGATCAGGTGAGCGATGCCGTCGCGAAGTGGGAGTTTTTTGCCTCCGATGCCGAAATCGACCCCGGCGAGACCCTCAACATCAAGAGCGACATGGCCGAACGGGTGAAGATATTTACCCACTGAATCTTCGACCCTCGTCACCGGTTCCATGCCAAAAAAAGGGCCTCGCATGAGGCCCCTTTTTATTTGAGCACCGCAACTCAGGCAGCCAGCGCTTCTTTGGGAAAGTCCGTCGACGCGGCCAGCGCGCGCCATTCCTTCAACTCGCCTTCCACAAAGGCGTGCTTGTCCGCAATCACCTGCAGCGTGTCGCTGCCCAGCGGCAGGCGCAGCGGCGGCGTCGCGGAGTCCACCAGCCGGAGCATGGCCTGCGCCAGGCGCAGCGGGTCGCCGGGCTGGTTGTGGTTGATCTGCACGGCGGCCGCGCGCACCTGGCCGGCGCTCGCGGCATAGTCGTCCAGTATGCGCGGCGACACCGACAGCGAGTTGCCGTCCAGGAAGTCGGTGCGGAAGTAGCCCGGCTCCACCACCGTCACGTGGATGCCCAGCGGCGCGAGTTCGGCGTGCAGCGCTTCCGTCAACCCCTCCACCGCGAACTTGGTCGAGCAGTACACGCCGAAGCCCGGGCCCGACTGGTAGCCGCCCAGCGACGAGATGTTGACCACATGGCCGCTTCGGCGCTCGCGCATGGACGGCAGCACGGCACGCGTGACGTTGAGCAGGCCGAACACATTGGTGTCATACAGGCGCCGCACTTCGTCGGCCGTCGCTTCTTCCACCGCGCCCAGCAGTCCGTAGCCCGCGTTGTTGACCAGCACGTCGATGCGGCCGAAGCGCGCCAGCGCGGCCCGCACCGCCGTGGCGGCCTGGGCTTCGTCGGTCACGTCCAGCGGCAATGCCAGCAGCGCGTCGCCGGCGGTGAAGCGTTTTTGCACCGCAGCCGCGTCACGCGAGGTCGCCACCACCGCGTCGCCCTGCGCCAGTGCCGCTTCGGCAATGCGCGCGCCTATGCCGCGCGCCGCGCCGGTGATCATCCAGACACGTTTGAAATCCGTCTTTGCATTCATGGTCAAGTCCTTCAAAAAAAGTTGCCGAGGCCTGCAATGTAGGATTTCAATTGGGTGCTGAATAGCTGGCAGTCGCTGGCTTCATAATCAAGCAAATCGTGATAATTCGCATCGCCTCAGGGGAGAACACGCCATGGCATTGAATGAATTGCGCGCCATCGCCACCTTCGTCAAGGCGGCCGAACTCGGCAGCCTGCGCCAGGCCGCCGCCGCCCAGGCCATCACGCCGCAGGCCGCCAGCCAGGCGCTGGTGCAGCTGGAGCGTCACCTGGGTGTGCGCCTCTTCCACCGCACCACACGCAGCCTGAGCCTGACCGAAGAGGGCGTGCAGTTCCTGGAAGCCGCGCAGCCCGGCCTGGCCACCCTGCAGCGCGCCCTGCACGGCGCGCGCCGCGGCCGCGAAGAAATCGCCGGGCCGCTGCGCATCGTTGCGCCGCGTTCCATCATGCTGGACGTGCTGTGGCCGGTGCTCGAAGAATATTGCCGCCGCCATCCGCAGGTCGACCCTGACATCCATATGGACGACCGCGTCGGCAACTGGGTCGAGGACCGCGTCGACGTCGGCTTTCGCGCCGGCCCGCCGCCCGAGGGCGGCGTCATCTCGCGGCGCATCGTGCCGCTGCAGCTCATCGTCTGCGCTTCGCCCGCCTACATCGCTCAGCACGGCGCGCCGAGAACCATCGAGGAACTCGCAAACCACCGCTGCACCGGTTTTCGCCACGCCGGAACCGGCAAGGCCATGCCCTGGGAATTCAAGGTCGGCGACGAAGTCGTGGGCCGCTCCATCGCCTCCTCCTTCCTGACCAATGACGTGGACCTGGAAGCCCGCGCCGTCGTCGCCGGCCAGGCCGTGGGCCAGCTGATAGGCGTGACTGCCGCGCCGCTGGTGCGCGCCGGCCTGCTGGTGCCGCTGCTCACGCAGCACGTCACCGAGCACCTGGGCCTGCACGTCTACTACGGCAGCCGCAACGCGCAACCGGCGCGCTCGCGCGCCTTCATCGACCTGGCCGTGGAGCGGCTGGTGGGCAACACGCGGTTTTTCCTGGAGCCGCACGAACTCGCGCCGGCGAAAGCAAGCAGCCGGCGCCGCAAATAAGCCGCGTGCTCAGCGCGTCACGACTTGGCCGGGGCGAGCTGTCTGGCCATCATCAGGTGGTGCTCCACCGTCGGCTGCATCTTGGCGGCCAGCGCCTTGAGGTCGCTGTCCTTGCCGTCCTTCTGGATCTTCTGCAGCAGCTTCAGCGTGCTTTCATGGTCGCCCACGGCAGCGCGCTTGGCGTATTCCTTGTCGAACAGGTTGCCCGACAGCGCCTTCAGCGCGGTGGCCTTGGTCTTGGCCATGGCGCCGGGGCCGTCCGGCAGCGTGACGTTCTTGGCCCGAGCCAGGGCCTGCACGTCGGCGAGAGCCGAGCCGTGCTCGTCCACCATCTGCTGCGCGAATTTTTTGACTTCCGCGTTCTGCGATTTCTCCAGCGCCATCTTGCCGGCGTCGATTTCAGCCATATTGCCCTGCGCCAGGTCTTCCATCATCTTGCGGTCGCCGCGCTCCAATTTGGACGCGTCTTGGGCCTTGGTGGTGGCGGGTGCTGGCGCGGTGCTTTGGGCCCAGACGGAGGGAGCGGCGGAAAGGGTAAGAGCCGCTACTGCGGCCAGTGCCAGGCCACAGCTGCGAGGGGTGGGTTGGGTTTTGAATGCCATGAGGGAACTCCTTGAAGATGGTTGGGGAATGCAGCGCCCTGAGCCAAGGCACTGCCGACCTCCCAAGATCACCCCCACTGCCCGTGCGCTGCGCCGGGCATTTCCGGCGCAGCGTGTAGGAATCCGCCCCATGCCCGCCCTGGTCCGGGCGAAGAAGCTCAGTTCAAAAACTGCAGCAATTCGGGAATCACCTGGTCGGGCGCCTCTTCCATCAGCCAGTGGCCTGATCCTTTCACGACCACGCCCTTGACGTCATTGGCCACCAGCTTGCCCTGGTCGATCAGGAAGGTGCCGCCGGCTTTTTCGCCCGAGAGCACCAGCATGGGCATGGTCAGCTTGGTGGCGCCCAGCGCGGCGAAGTCGGCCGCGTCTTTTTCGAAGTTCTTGAAATACTCAAAGCCCGCGCGCATGCCGCCCTCCTGCGCATAGGCCGTGGCGTAAATGCGCCTGTCGGCTTCGGGCAGCGAGTGTTTGGCGTCGGCCGCGAAGTCGTTCCAGAAGTGTTCGAAGTAAGTGCGCTCGCGGCCTTTGACGAGTGCCAGCGGCGTCTTGCCGTGGAAATGGAAGTGCCACAGGTCGCGCAGCAGCCACACATGGGTCCAGTCGCCGATGCCGGGCAGGAAGGCGTCCATCAGCACCACGCGGCTGGTCTCGGTGGGGAACTGCGCGGCGTAGGCATAGGCCACCATCAGGCCGATGTCGTGGCCCACGATGGCCACGTTGTTGATGCCCAGCGACTTCACGAGTTCGTGGACGTCGACGGCCATGTTCTTCTTGTCGTAGCCGCCTTCGGGCCTGGCCGATCCGCCGGCGCCGCGCAGGTCCGGCACGATGACCGTGTGGGTTTTGGCCAGCAGCGGCATCAGCGGATTCCACATATGGCTGGTTTCGGCATAGCCGTGCAGCAGCACCACGGCCGGGCCCTTGCCGCCCACGCGGTAATGGATGGTCGTGCCGTTCACGCTGGCGTTGCGCGCCGTGAAGCCGGGCACCCGGCCTTCATTGCCGACGGGCGCGGCGGCCAGGGCGGGCGTGGCGGCGGCCAGCAGGCCGGCGGTCGCTGCGCCCAGGGTGGCGGCGCTGGCAAGAAGGCTGCGGCGGGTGGCGAGCAGATCGGAAGCGTCGGAAGATTCAGAAGAAGCGGTGGTCATGGCGATGTCCTTAAAACGAAGTTGATGATGGAAGTGAGCCGAGAAGAGCCTCCAATGTAGGCTTCAGCATCTCTTTCTGGAAGATCATCAAAATGGTTTAGGCATTCAGGTTTTATGAATGATGAAGTCTTACTGCCCAGGCTCCGCATCAACGCATAAGCAGCCGACTCACGCCTCGATGATCACCTTCAGCGCCTGTGTGTCGGACGCCTGGCTGAAGGTCTCATAGGCCTGCAGGATGTCGTCCAGCTTGAAGCGGTGGGTGATCAGCCGCGCCGCGTCTATGCCTTTGGACTGCACGGTCTTGAGCAGCATGGGAATCGACAGCGTGTCCACCAGCCCGGTCGTGATGGTGATGTTGTGCGACCAGAGCTTTTCCAGGTGCAGGTCCACCTTGGTGCCGTGCACGCCCACGTTGGCGATGGTGCCGCCCGGCGCGATGATGTCCTCGCACAGCTCGAAGGTCGCGGGAATCCCCACCGCCTCGATCGCCGTGTCCACGCCGCGCCCGTCCGTCAGCGCCATCACCTGCTTCGCGGCGTCGCCGTTCTTGCTGTTCACGACGTCGCTGGCGCCGAAGCGTCTGGCCACGGCCAGCCGGTGCGGGTCCAGGTCCACCATGATGATGCGGGCCGGCGTGTAGAACTGCGCCGTCAGCAGCGCCGCCAGGCCTATGGGCCCCGAGCCCACGATGGCCACGCTGGAGCCCGGCGCCACCTTGCCGTTGAGTACGCCGCACTCAAACCCCGTGGGCAGGATGTCGCTGAGCATCACCAGCGCCTCTTCGTCGGCGCCGGCCGGGATCGGGTACAGGCTGGTGTCGGCATGCGGCGTGCGCACGTACTCGGCCTGTGTGCCGTCGATCTGGTTGCCCAGGATCCAGCCGCCCGTGGTGCAGTGCGAATACATGCTCAGGCGGCAGTACTCGCACTTGCCGCAGGACGAGATGCAGGAGATCAGCACCCGGTCGCCCGGACGAAAGGCCGTCACGCCCGCGCCCACCGCCTCGATCACGCCCACGCCTTCATGGCCCAGGATGCGCCCGGGCGCGCAGGTCGGGACATCGCCTTTGAGGATGTGCAGGTCGGTGCCGCAAATCGTGGTTCGGGTGATCCTCACGACCGCGTCGCCGGGCGCCTGGATTTCCGGCTTGGGGCGTTCTTCCAGGGCCTTCAGGCCCGGTCCGCCGTAGACAAGTGCTTTCATCGTGTTCTCCTTGGGTTGGCCGCCATGCCACTCCGCAGGACTCCACGATGGCGCATGCCGTTACCTCCCAGCAGGCGCGCATTCGGCGCGCGGGTCTGTCCGCTGGCGGACACAAGGCATTTGCCGACCGGCGCCGGCCTGCCGCCTACGCGCTCCTACAGCCATCTCAGTCCCGGGCTGACGTCCAGCAGGGCGCGCGCGGGCTAGATTGGCCGTTCAGCCGCTGCGTTTTTCCAACCCCTCAAGCCTGCGTGCGGTGCCTGTGGCTGAGCCGCCGTTCACACAACATAAAGAACAACAATGCCGTCTTACCCCACCGCCCCCGACAAGCTTGCCGTTGAGCCTGTCAACCCTCTCGAACGCCGCACGGCCTGGGTCACGGGCCTGGTACTGCTGGTGCTCGGCGTGCCCTTGCTGCTGGCCGGCTTCTGGCTGGTGGTGCTGGGCGGCTCTTCTTACTACCTGATCGCGGGCCTGGGCTTTGTGCTGACGGGCGTGCTGCTGGCGCGCCGCAGCCCGTCCGGGCTGTGGGCCTTCGCCCTGGTGGTGGGCGGCACGCTGGCCTGGGCGCTCTGGGAGGCTGGGCTGGACTGGTGGCCGCTGGCGGCGCGCGGCGGCGTGGTGGTTCTCCTCGGGCTGTTCCTGATGACGCACTGGGTCGGCCGCACCTGGCCCATCAATTCCCCCGGCCACGAGGGATTCCTCGGCGCGCGCGGCGGCCGCTGGGCGCTGGGCGCGACGCTGGGTGCCTTCCTTGTCGCCGCCGTCGTGGCCGGCTTTCACGACGACAACCGCCTGGTGGGCCTGCAGCCCCTGGCGCCTATGGGCGCTGCCGCCGCGGCGCCGGGCGACGGCGTGCCGCCCGATGAATGGCACGCCTACGGCCGCACCGGCCAGGGCCAGCGTTACTCGCCGCTGGCGCAGATCACGCCGGCCAACGTCAAGAGCCTGGAGGTGGCCTGGGAATACCGCACCGGCGACATGCGCGGCCGCCCCGGCGACCCGCAGGAAACCACCTTCGAGGTCACGCCGCTCAAGGTCGGCAACCGGCTGTTCTTCTGCACGCCGCACCAGTCGGTGATTGCGCTCGACGCCACCACCGGCGCCGAGATCTGGCGCTACAACCCCGAGATCCAGGGCCAGCTCGCGCTGCAGCATTTGACCTGCCGCGGCCTGTCCTACCAGGCGCCGGCCACCGTGCCGCCGCCCGCGCCCACGCCTGACGGCACCTGCCCGGCCAAGCTCTTCATGCCCACGGCCGACGGCCGCGTCATCGCGCTCAGCCCCGACACCGGCAAACCCTGCGCGGCCTTCGGCGGCGGCAAGGGGCAGATAGACCTCTGGGCCGGCATGCCCAACCTCAAACCGGGCGCCTATTACTCGACCTCTCCCGTGGTCGTGACCTCGCGGCTCATCATCGTGGGCGGCACCGTGCTCGACAACGTGTCCACCAAGGAACAGTCCGGCGTCATACGCGCCTTCGACATCAACACCGGCGGGCTGGTCTGGGCCTGGGATTCCGGCCGGCCCGACAGCAGCGCGCCGCTGGCCGCCGGTGAAAGCTACACGCCCAACTCGCCCAACAGCTGGTCCATCTCCAGCGTCGACGAAGCGCTGGGCATGGTCTACGTGCCCCTGGGCAACCAGCCGCCCGACCAGTGGGGCGGCAATCGCAGCGCGGCGGTCGAAACCTATTCGTCCTCCGTCGTCGCGCTGGACCTGGCCACCGGCAAGGTGCGCTGGAATTTCCAGACCGTGCACCACGACCTCTGGGACTACGACGTGCCGGCCCAGCCCAGCCTGCTGGACCTGACCATCAACGGCACGCGTGTGCCCGCCCTGGTGCAACCCACCAAGCAGGGCGAGATTTTTGTGCTGGACCGCCGCACCGGCACGCCGCTGCTGCCTGTGAGCGAAGTGCCCGCACCGCAAGGTGCCGCGCAGGGCGACCGCAGCGCGCCCACGCAGCCCAAATCGGCGCTGTCCTTCAACCCGCCGCCGCTGACGGGACGCGACATGTGGGGCGCCACCATGTTCGACCAGCTGTATTGCCGCGTCGCCTTCCAGCGCCTGCGCTACGAGGGCCGCTTCACGCCGCCGTCCACACAGGGCACGCTGGTGTACCCCGGCAACTTCGGCGTCTTCAACTGGGGCGGCGTGGCCGTCGACCCGGTACGCCAGATGGCCTTCACCACGCCGACCTACCTGGCGTTTGTTTCGAAGCTGGTGCCCCGGCCCGACGATACGGCGCTGATGGTGCAGGGCAAGCAACGGCCCGAAGGCAGCCTGCCTTCGCTCAATGAGAATTTCGGCGCGCCCTTTGCCGTCAAGCTCAGCGCCTTTCTGTCGCCGCTGGGCATTCCCTGCCAGGCGCCGCCCTGGGGCTACGTGGCCGGCGCCGACCTCACCACCGGCACCGTCGCCTGGCAGCACAAGAACGGCACCGTGCGCGACCTCTCGCCCCTGCCCCTTCCCTTCCGAATGGGTGTGCCCAGCCTGGGCGGCCCGCTCGCCACGGCCGGCGGCGTGGCCTTCCTCTCCGGCACGCTCGACAACTATGTGCGCGCCTACGACGTCAACAACGGCGACGAAATCTGGAAGGCGCGCCTGCCGGCAGGCGGCCAGGCCACACCCATGAGCTACGCCGTCGCCGACGGCCGGCAGTTTGTCGTCGTGGTGGCCGGCGGGCATGGATCGCTGGGCACGAAGGCCGGTGACTATGTGCGGGCGTATGCATTGCCGCTGGCCGGCGCGGCACGTCCCGCTCCTTAGGCCAATCCGCGCTACCGTTCGCCCTGAGCCTGTCGAAGGGCTTCGACAAGCTCAGCCCGAACGGGGGTGGTGTTCGGCGTTACGAAAACATCGTCAGGCCGCTCGCCCCATCACGTCCGCCACCCAGTCTACGAACACGCGCACCCGCGGCGAGAGCTGGCGGTGGTGCGGGTACAGCACCGACACCGGCATGGGCGCGGGCTTGAAGGCCGCCAGCACTTCCACCAGCGTTCCGGCCTCCAGTTGCCCGGCCAGGTGGTAGCGCGGCACCTGGATAAAACCCAGGTGCGCGGCGCAACAGACCTTGTAGGCGTCGGCGTCCGTTACCGACACCGAACCCTTGAGCTGCACCTGGCGCGGCGCGCCGTCCACGATGAAGTCAAAGGGCAGCGCCTTGCCCGTGCGGCTGGATAAAAAATTCACCGCGCGATGGCCGCGCAGCGCGTCCACCGTGCCGGGCGTGCCGTGTTTGTCCAGGTATTCGCGGCTGGCGCAGGTCACCTGTTCCAGCAAAGCCACGCGCCGTCCCACCATGCTGGACTCGGCCAGCTCGCCCACCCGCAGCACGCAGTCAATACCCTCGCGCACCAGGTCCACCAGCCGGTCGCCCATGCCGATCTCCAGCTCGATGTCGGGGTAGCGCTCGAAGAACTGCCCAATCACCGGCAGCAAAAAGTGTTTGGCCAGCGTGCCGTGCAAATCCACCCGCAGCTTGCCGCGCGGCTTGCTGCCCGCGTTCACGAAGGCCGATTCGGCTTCTTCCAGGTCGGTCAACAGGCGCAGGCAACGCTCGTAATACGCCGCGCCGTCCTGCGTGGGGCTGACGTGGCGCGTCGTGCGGTGCAAAAGCCGCGCGCCCAGGCGCTTTTCGAGCTGCTGCACGGCGTGCGTGACCGTGGCGCGCGGCAGGCCCAGGTCATCGGCTGCCTTCGTAAAACTGCCCAGTTCGACGATGCGCGTGAACAGCTGCATCGAGTGAAACCTATCCATTTGGGTGCCGCCTCATTGTTGGTGTTCATTGAACAGTGATTACAAGTTTAGGGTATTTATCGCGTGCTGGTTGAATAGAACAATAACGTCACTGGCTCACCAGATCGCTCCAACAAACAAAGCAAAGCGGCAAGGGCAGTCAGAGCAAACCCACCTATCACCACAGGAGTTCCAAATGACCGCTTCCGCATCCATCCCATCCAGGCCAGTGACCCAGGTCGCCATCGTCACCGGCGCCTCGCGCGGCATAGGCGCGGCAGTCGCCCGGCGCCTGGCGAAAGAAGGCTACGCCGTCGTCGTCAACTACGCCGGCCAGGCCGGCGAAGCCCAGGCCGTGGTGCAGTCCATCACCGCTGCCGGCGGCAAAGCCATTGCCGCGCAGGCCGACGTGGCCAGCGCCGCCGCCGTCAAGCAGCTGTTCGACGACAGCCTCCAGGCCTTCGGCCGCGTCGACGTGCTCATCAACAACGCCGGCATCATGCCGCCCAGCCTGCCCGCGCTGGCCGACACCGACGACGAGACCTTCGACCGCCTGTTCGCCGTCAACGTCAAGGGCACTTTCAACACCCTGCGCGAAGCCGCAACGCGCCTGCAGCAAGGCGGGCGCATCGTCAACTTCTCGACCAGCGTGATCGGCCTGGCCCTGCCCGGCTACGCGGTCTACGGCGCCACCAAGAGCGCGGTCGAGACCTTCACCAACATCATGGCCAAGGAGCTGCGCGGCAAGAACATCCGCGTCAACGCCATCGCCCCCGGCCCCACGGCCACCGCGCTGTTCCTCAACGGCAAGACGCCCGAGACGGTGGAGCGCATGTCAAAAATGGCGCCGCTGGAGCGCCTGGGCACGCCGGAAGACATCGCGAGCGCCGTTGCCTTCCTCGTGAGCGAAGACTCGGCCTGGGTGAATGGCCAAACGCTCCGTGCGAATGGCGGAGTGGTTTAAGCGCGCGCCTTTCGCCAGTTCAACAAAACATTTTCCAAGCTTCAAACCCTTTCCAGAAAGACACACACCATGAAATCCGTCATCCTCGTTACCGGCGCTGCCACCGGCATAGGCCGCCTCAGCGCCCGCTCGCTGGCCCAGGCCGGCCACACCGTGTATGCCAGCATGCGCGACATCGAAGGCCGCAACGCGCCCAAGGTGCGCGAACTGCGCGACTGGAGTTTTGCGAACGGCCTGGACCTGCGCGCCGTCGAACTCGACGTGCTGTCGCAGCCCTCGGCCGACGCCGCCGTGGCCCGCATCCTGGCTGAACAGGGCCGGCTCGACGTGGTCGTGCACAACGCCGGCCACCTGGTGGTCGGCCCCGCCGAGGCCTACACGCCCGAAGAAATCATCAAGGTGCTGGACACCAACTTCCTGGGCAGCCAGCGCGTGAACCGCGCCGTGCTGCCGGCCATGCGCCGGGCCGAAGCCGGCCTGCTGCTGTGGGTCAGCAGCAGCACGGTGCGCGGCGGCTTCCCTCCTTTCCTCGGCCCCTACGCCGCCGCCAAGGCCGCCATGGATTCGATGGCCGTCACCCTGTCGTATGAGCTCGCGCGCTTCGGCATCGAAACCTCCATCGTCGTGCCCGGCGCCTTCACCCAAGGCACGGACCACTTCCCCAGCGCCGGCAAACCGGCCGACGCGGCCCTTGCCGCCGCTTATGCGCGTTACGACGGCGTGATGGACCAGGTCGGCGAACGCCTCTCGGCCCTGAGCCCCGCCCACGCCGACCCCCAGGCCGTGGCCGACGACATCACCCGCATCGTCGGCCTGCCCGCCGGCACCCGGCCCTTCCGTTCGGTGACCGACTTCATCGACGACGGCGCCGGCGAAGTCACCGTGGTGGCCGAGCGCGTGCGCGAGGAGTTCGCGCAGCGCATAGGCATCGCCGACATGCTCAAGCCGGTGGTGCGCCGCGCGGTTTGAGGGGCCGCGTCTTACTCCCTCTCCCAGAGGGAGAGGGAGTAACTCCAGATCCCATCCTCATCAGACAGCCCACCATGAACCCGACCCTCATCCTGGCCCTGGCGCGCGCGCTGATGGCCCTGGCCTTCATAGGCCCAGGCGCTTCCCACTTCCTCGACTCCGCAAAGCAGCGCAACTACACGGCCGCCGCCATAGGCGCTGTTGAAGTCCTTGCCGGCCTCGCACTCGCCTTCGGCTGGCAGGTGCGGTGGTTCGCGCTGGCGGCTGCAGCTTTCCTGCTGGTCGACGCCTTTGTCGCCCATCATTTCTGGGCCGCCACACCGCAAGAGCTGCGCAACCAGGTCCTGCATTTCTTCAAGAACCTCGCGCTGGCGGGCGGGTTTGTACTGCTGGCCGCAGGGACGCGTTGAGCGGTCTGGCCCCGCATCTCGGCGCGCCAGCCTACACCCGCCGGCGCCGGCGCGGTCCTAGACTGGGATATGACACAGCTTATGCGCCGTCCCGCCCATCTATTGCATGCTGCAATGGCGCTCACGGCGGCCTGCGGCGCGGCTCCGGCGCTGGCCCTGGATGCTGAAGAGATTTTCGAGCGCGCCGCGCCCGCCGTGTGGACGGTCAAGTCCGACCTCGGCAACGGCCAGTTCTCCGTCGGCAGCGCCGTCGCGATTGCACCCAACCTGCTGGTCACCGCCTGCCACGTGGTCGGCAAGGCCATCACCGTGCAGCTCGTGCAGCGGCAGCGCGAGGTCAAAGTCATCCGCATCCTGCGCGACCCCGTGCCCGAGCATGACCTGTGCGTGCTGCAAACCGAAGCAGCCGCCGCGCTCGCCACCGTCGCCATCGCACCCATGGACGGCGTGCGCGTAGGCGCCCGGGCCTATGCCATCGGCAGTCCGCACGGGCTGGAGCTCACGCTGTCCGAAGGCCTGGTGTCGGCCTTGCGCGCCAACGCCACCAGCACGCTGCCCACCATCCAGACCTCGGCCTCCATCTCCTCAGGCTCCAGCGGCGGCGGCCTGTTCGATGCACAGGCGCGCCTTATGGGCGTCACCATCAATGTCTCGCCCGGCGGCCAGAACCTGGGCTTTGCCTACCCCGCGCAGCTGGTCATGGGCTTGCCCCAACGCATCGACGCCGAACTCGCGCAGTGGCGCGAGGGCCTGCAAAAGCTCGGCCTGCTCATGGGAGCGAACGGGGAGCCCATGCTCTCCGGCCACGCCGAGCTGGGCAACGAAGCCGCGCTGCCGGTGATAGGCGGCGGAAGCGATCCGGCCGCCCTGCAGATGGCCTACAAACAGTTTTTGCTGCAGTCGCTGCCGCGCGCGTTCATGATCACCGGCGACGGCCACTTCGGCACCGTCACCAGCCTGGCGGGGCTCAACGAGCAGCTCGCCGGTTGCGCGCAAAAGAAGATCACCTGCGCGGTCTACGCCGTCAACGGCACGGTGGTCTGGGGCCAGCAGCAGCCGGGGCGTTGAAGCCGCGCTGACCGCGCGCGAAAACCCGTCAGGGCTAGAACTTCGCCCCCGCCGCGAACTCCACCGCGAACACCTCGGCCACCCAGTCGGCAAATGCGCGCACCTTGGCCGTCAGGTGGCGGTTGCGCGGGTAGAGCACCACCACGGGCAACTCGTCCACCGTCCAGTCCGGCAGCACGCGCACCAGCGCGCCGCTTTCCAGCAAAGCGCAGGTGCGCCGCGTCAGCGGCTGCTGCGCCAGGCCCATGCCAGCCAGCACCGCGCTCATGTGGCTGTCGGCGTCGTTGCAGCTGACCCAGTGCGGGCGGTGCACCTGCCGCGCCTCGCCGCCTTTGGCGAAATCAAACGGGAACACGCGGCCCGTCTTGGCCGAATGGAAGTTGGCGAAGCGGTGCTGCTCCAGGTCTTCCAGGGTTTGCGGCGTGCCGTACTGCGCCAGGTAGGAGGGCGCGGCGCAGGTCACCACCTTGAGCCGTCCCAGGGGCCGCGCCACCAGGCTCTCGTCATGCACCAGGCCGCCGCGCAGCACGCAGTCCACGCCCTCGGCCACCAGGTCCACCGGCCTGTCGGTGCTGCCCAGCTCCAGCACCATGTCGGGGTAGCGTTTAAAAAACCCCGGCAACGCCGGCGAGATCACATGGCGGCCCACGGCCGCCGGCACGTCCACCCGCAGCCGCCCGGCCGGCGTGGCGACCGCGCGGCGCAGCGTGCCTTCGAGTTCGCCCATGTCCTGCACCATCGCCAGCGCGCGCTGGTGGTAGAGCGCGCCGTCGTCCGTCAGGCTGAGCCGCCGCGTCGTGCGGTTCAGCAGGCGCACGCCCAGGTGGGCCTCCAGTTCCTGCACTGTCGTGGTCACGCGGGCCTTGGGCATGTGCAAGGCGGTGGCCGCCGCGGTAAAGCTGCCCAGTTCCACCACGCGGTTAAACACTTCCATCGCTTTGTAGCGGTCAACGCTCATGGCTATGCCTTTTGCCTTGTTGTTCTTGAAATTGGTAACAGTTATTTTGAAATATGGCAGTTTATTCTTTTAATCGGAACCAATACAGTCCTCTTACCGACCCATTCATGCACTGACTCCGAATTCACCGAAAGGCTCCCCATGACCGCCATCCTCTCTTCCACCCGCCTGGGCTTTCGCGGCCCGCAATCCGTCTCGGCCATTGGCTTGGGCGCCATGGGCATGTCCGGCATGTACGGCGCCAGCGACGAGGCGCAAAGCATCGCCACCATCCACGCCGCGCTGGACGCCGGCGTCAACCTCATTGACACCGGTGACTTCTACGGCATGGGCCACAACGAAATGTTGATTGGACGGGCTCTCAAAGGCCGGCGCGACCAGGCGCTGGTCTCCGTCAAGTTCGGCGCCTTGCGCGACCCCAGCGCCGGCTGGACAGGCATGGACGGCCGGCCCGCCGCCGTCAAGAACTTCCTGGCCTACAGCCTGCAACGCCTGGGCACCGACCACATCGACATCTACCGCATCGCGCGTCTCGACCCCAACGTGCCGATTGAAGACACGATTGGTGCCATCGCCGACATGGTCAAAGCCGGTTTTGTGCGCCACATCGGCCTCAGCGAAGTCGGCGTCGACACGATCAGGAAAGCCCACGCCGTGCACCCGATTGCGGATCTGCAGATCGAATACTCGCTGCTCAGCCGCGGCCCCGAAGCCGACATCTTTCCCGTGCTCAAGCAGCTGGGCATAGGCATCACGGCTTACGGCGTGCTCTCACGCGGCCTGCTCTCAGGCTCCAAGCCCACGGGCCCCGGTGATTACCGCGCCCACCTGCCGCGCTTTACCGGCGACAACGCCGCCAAAAACCAGCAGCTCGTCGAGGTGCTGCAGCAACTCGCCGCCGGCCTGGGCGCGACCGCCTCGCAGGTGGCGATCGCCTGGGTGCTGGCGCGCGGCAAGGCGCTGGGCGTGGACATGGTGGCGCTGGTCGGCTCACGCACGTTGAAACAGCTCGATGAATCCCTGGGTGCGCTGAAGCTCACGCTGGGCGCCGCAGATCTGCAGCGCATTGAGGCCGCGCTACCGGCCGACGCTGTGGCCGGTACGCGGTATGCGGCTGAGCAGATGGCGCACCTGGACAGCGAAAAATAAAACTGATCAGCCCGGCGCGTCGCCCCGGTTCCAGCCTTCCACATTGACGGCGTAGCGCGTTGCCTTGCCGACGCCTATCACCGTGAGCAAGCCCTGTTGCAGCAACTCCGTAAGGTCGCGGGTGGCCGTCGCTTTGGACGTGCCCGTGATCTTGCTGTACTTGTCGGCCGTCATACCGCCCAGGAAGCCGCCGTCGCCGGCCTCCAGCAGGCGAGCCAGCACCTTGCTCTGCCGTTCGTTCGGTGAAAAACCGGAGGCGCGCAGGCGGAACGCCGTTTTTTGCAGCGCCTGTGTCACCACGGCTTGCGACCTGATGCAGCAGGCCGTGAAGGCGCGCACAAACCATTGAACCCAGGGCGTGACGTCCAGGCCGCCCCGTTGCGCCTGGTTCAGTGCGTCGTAGTACGCCTCCCTTGACTCGAACATCTGCCTCGAGAGCCCGAACAGGCGCGCGGATGAGCCGATGTCCTGCGCGATCGCCATGTCCACGATGGCCCGGCCGACGCGGCCGTTGCCGTCTTCAAAGGGGTGTATCGACTCGAACCACAGGTGCGCGACGGCGGCGCGGGCGATGCCGTTGATGGAAGGGGCGGCGGGCTGGGCCGCCGTGCGTTGCGCGGGGCGCGTCTCTTCAAACCATGACAGGAACAACTGCATTTGCGCCGCGACATTGCCGGACGCCGGCGCGGTGTAGTGCACCACTTCCCGGCCCAGCGGGCCGCTGACGATCTGCATCTCGTCCGCATGGTCGCGGTAGCGCCCCACGGCGATTCTTCGCAGGCCTGACGTGCCTGTGGGGAACAGGGCTGCTTGCCAGCGGCACAAACGGTCTTCGTCCAGCACGGACTGGTAGCCATCCGTTGCGTCCTGCATCAGCTCTATCAAGCCATCCACATGGCGGTCATGCGTGGGCAAGTCCGCCAGGCCCAGCCGGCGACAGACAGAAGACCGCACCGCGTCCAGGTTCAGCTTTTCGCCTTCAATGGCCGCCGTGGCCATGGCCTCCTGGACCCACAGCTCACGGGTGATCTCCTGCGCATCCGCCAGGCCTATGGCTTGCATCTGTCCCAGCAAGCGGCCTTGCTCCAGGCGCGCCTGGTTCAACTCGTGCTCCAGAGCGCTTGCATCAAACACCAGCGCCGGCCAGCCTGGCTGTTGCCACACATAGGACGGTTGGGAGAACGGGGTTTCTGATGCCATGAGCCGTATTTTAGCAAATACGGCTCAAAAAATGAGCCGTATTTCTCAAAATGCGGCTCAAAAGGTACTTTTAGGGCGCGGACTTGCTCCCTCCCCCGCTGGGGGAGGGCTGGGGTGGGGGCCAACCGGCCTTTGAATGTGCGCGGCGGAATATCAGGCGCCCACGGCCCCCATCCCTGCCTTCCCCCAGCAGGGGAAGGAGCAAGACCCTCATTGCGCCGCCTTGTTCACAAACGCTATCACCAAGCCCCTGTCCGTCACCGTCAGCGCGCCTGGCTCCAAACCCATGGTGTCGGCCAGCGCCAGGTCTTGCGGGCGCAGGCGGTGCACCACGACTTCGAGCAGCGCCTGTTGCGCGAGTGAATTGCCGTAGGCCTCGATCAGCGCCGAAGGCCCGGGCGGCAGGCCCGCCAGGCGCAGGCTGTTGAAGTGCAGCTGGTGGGCGCGTATCGATTTGTCGCCGGCCTCATAACGCAGCGCGAAGTCCACGTCGAAGCTGCCCGGGTAGCGCTGCCCCAGGGCAAGGCCGCCGGCGTCCACCGCCATGGTCGCGCCAAGGCGATTCACCTCGGGCATCAGGCGCAGCACGGGCGCCTGCAGGCTCAGATCGACCAGGCCGCCCAGCGGGTAATTCATCGGGAAACGCTGCGCCACCGCCTGCTGCAACTGCGCCAATGAGACGGTGTAGTTGGGTTGCGCGTGCGCGGCGGGTACGGCCAGCCCGGCCGCTGCCAGCAGCCCGCATGCGCCGATATGGAACACAAGCCTGCGCTGCATCAGCGGGCTCGCCAAGTCATGGAGGTCAAGAATCTCATGCCCCCACCTTAAACCCTGCAACAGCCGCCGCCTGTCTGGCGCTTCCGATGCCCGCGTAGGCCATGATGCCGCCTGCCGGACGACTAAGCGCGCTGGCCCGCAAACCGCCGGCGGTAATCCTTGGGGCTCACACCCAGCCGCCGCGCAAAGGCGCGCCGGAAGCCGTCGACGTTGGCATACCCCAGCGAATCGGCCAGCTTCTTGATCGGCACTTCCGAGGCCTCCACCTGCCGCCGCGCTTCGTCGATGCGCGCCGCCTCCACAAAGGCCGCCGGCGTCAGCCCGGTGGCCGCGCGGAACACCCGCGCGAAGTTGCGCTCGCTCATCGCCGCGCGCTGGCACAGCGCCGGCACCGACAGGTCCGCGCCCAGGTGGGCCAGCACATAGTCCTGTATCTCGCGCACCGCCGACTTGTCCGCCGTCTGCGCCGCCAGGTGCGCGCTGAACTGCGACTGCCCGCCCGGGCGTTTCAAAAACATCACCATCTTGCGCGCCACCTTCAGCGCGATGTCGCGCCCGTGGTCTTCCTCCACCAGGTGCAGCGCCAGGTCCATGCCCGCCGTCACGCCGGCCGAGGTGTAGGTGCCGCCGTCCTTCACGTAGATGGCATCGGCCTCCACCCGCAGCGCGGGAAAGCACGCGGCCAGGCGATCCGTCGAGTTCCAGTGCGTCGCCACGCGCTTGCCGTCCAGCAGGCCCGCCTCGGCCAGCAAAAACGCGCCCGTGCAGACCGAGCCCAGCCGCCGCACCGTGCGCGCCTGCCGCAGCAGCCAGGCGCTGGTCTCCGCCCTGCCCACCAGTTCCTCGGGCTCCGGGCTGCCGGCCACCAGCAAGGTGTCTATGCGGCCGCGCTGCGTCGCTATCGTGGCGTCCACCACCATGCGCATGCCGTTGCTGCCCTTGATCTCCCCGGCCTGCGTGCCCACCAGCTGCAGCCGGTAGGCGCGCGGGTTGCCCAGCTGCACCCCGGCTTCGGCAAACACGTCGGCCGGCCCGATCACGTCCAGCAGCTGGACGCGCGGCACGGCGAGGATGGCAACAAGGCGGGTGGCGGACATGGAGGCCTCTTTGGCTGGATCGGCTGCTTTTGCGGGATTGAACCCGGGCCAGCATAGCCGAAAATAGCCTGTACGACAAATTCAGCCAACTCTGCGATTTCCGGAGATTCCCGCAGACCCGACCCAAGGCACCCATGAACACCCTCACGGCCCCCAACGCACCCGCTCCGGCCTCCGCGGCTTTCGCCGCCGGCCCCTATTCCCTACGCCAGCTGCCCATCAACCTCTACGGCGCCGTCATGGGCCTGGCCGGCATGGCCCTCGCCTGGCGCCTGGCCGTGCCGGTCTTTGGCGCGCCCGCCGCCATCGGCGAGGCCATGGGCTTTTTCGCGCTGGCCGTGTTCCTTGCGCACTCGGCCGGTTACCTCGCCAAGCTCGCGCTGCACCCTGAAGCCGTGCGCAAGGAATTCACCGACCCCGTCTCCGGCAACTTCTTCGGCCAGTTCGCCATTTCCCTGCTGCTGCTGTCCTGCGTGCTCATGCCCTACGGCCAGGCCTTTTCCCAGGGCTTGTGGACGGCCGGCGTGGTCGTGACATTGGCGCTCAGCGTACTGGTCGGCAGCCGCCTGCTCAAGGGCAAGCTGGCGCCCGCCCACATGCTGCCTGTGTGGATCATCCCCGGCGTCGGCGTGCTCGACATCGGCGTCACCGGCGGCCACCTGCCCATGGCCTGGGCCGGTGAAATCAACCTGCTGGCCATGGCCGTGGGCGCCATGGTCGCGCTGGTGCTGTGGACACTCATCATCCACCGCCTGGCCCATGGCGAGCCCCTGCCCCAGGGCATGCGCCCCTCGCTGATGATCCTGATGGCGCCCTTTGCCGTCGGCTTTCTCGCCTGGGTCAACGTCTTCGGCGAGGTCGACCGCTTCGCCGGCGCGCTGTTTTACTTCGCGCTGTTTGTCTTCATCGTCGTCTCACCCAAGGTGTTCCGCCGCGATGTGCCCTTCTCGCCGGGCTGGTGGGCCATCAGCTTTCCCATGGCCGCGCTGGCCAATGCCGCCATCGTCTATGCCGGGGCGCGCGGCGGCCTCGTGCTGCACGTGCTGGCCGCCTTGCTGCTCGGGCTGTTGACGGCCGCGCTGGCCGTGCTCACGGTGCGCACGCTGCACTGGGTGTTCAGCGGCAGGCTGTTTGCCACCGCCTAAATCACGTTCTTCTCGACCAGGGCCTCGCCCCGCAACAAGCGCCCAACTGCGAGGGGCGACAAGTCCAGGCTGGCGTAGCGGCCCTCGCAGATCCACTCCGCCAGGCCGCGCCCCACCGCCGGCGACTGTTGCAGGCCGTGGCCGCTGAAGCCATTGGCCAGCAGCAGATTCGGCAACGAGGGGTGCGGCCCCAGCAGCGCATTCTGGTCGTGCGTGTTGTATTCGTAATAGCCGGCCCATGCGCGCTGCAGGCGCAGCGCCTCAAAGCCCGGCACCCGGTGCGCCAGCGCCAGCCAGGCCTGGTCGAAGAGTTCGTGGTCGACATCGAGCGGCGCATCGTTGTCGTCGCTGCCCGCCGGCGGCAGGCCGCAAATCCAGATCTCGCCCTCGGGCCGGAACCACAGGCCGCTGGTGTCTATCACCAGCGGGCAAGCCGGCGTCTTCGCGGGGCTCGCAAACGCATACACGCAACGCCGGCGCCCATACACCGGCAAGTCCAGGCCCGTGCCCGCCAGCAGCGGCCGCGCCCAGGCGCCCGCCGCATTCACCGCCCAGTCGCAAGGCAGCTGCGCGCCGCCTTGCAGCGTCACCGCGTTCACACGGCCCGCACCGTGCGCAAAGCCCGTGGCCTCCGCCTTCACATACTTCACACCGAGGCTGCGCGCTTTCTGCTTGAAGGCCATCAGCAGACCGTAGCCGTCAAACCAGCCTTCGCCCCGCAAGCCCAGGGAGCCCAGCGCGAGGCCATCGACATGGAGCCACGGGAAGCGCTGCCGCAATGCATCGGGCGCCAGCAACGCCACCTCCACGCCCATCGCGCGCTGCGTCGCATGGTTCTCGCGCAAGGTGTCCGCACCGGCTTCGCTGGCGAGGTACAGATAGCCGCGCTCCGTCAAGCCGATGTCGGGCACGTCGCCATTCACTGCCAGGTGCTCTTTGATATCGCGAAGAAACTCAATGCCGAACTGCGACACCGCGATGTTCACCGGCTGCGAGAACTGCTGGCGTATCGAACTCGCCGACAGCGCCGACGAAGCCTGCGCATAGGTCGGGTCGCGCTCCACCACCGTGACCTCGCCCGCAAAGCGCGGGTGGCTTGCAAGAAAGTACGCAATCGCGCTGCCCATCACGCCACCGCCCGCGATGACGACTCGTTGTGAATGTGTTGCGTGGTTCATGGTGATCGGTGTTGTCCTGCAAGCCGCTAGCGCCACATCCTACATAACTCACCCCTTTGTCGCCGCACAGCGACAAAAGAGGTAAACCGCAAGCCCTCAAGTGCAACCATGTGTGTGTTGGGTCAACAGCGCGCGATGCACGCCGTTGAACATGGGCTACTTGATATCACCGATTCAACCTTCCATATCCAAAGGACTCTCTCATGAACAAACTCCTCGCTTCCCTGATCGCCACCCTGTTCGTCGGCATGGCTTCCGCACAAACGCCAGCACCCATGGCACCGGCTACCCCCGCAGTCGTCAAGGCTGAAGCCAAGGCCGACAAAGCCGTCACCGCAGCCGTGAAGAGCGAAGCCAAGGTTGACGCCAAGGCAGACGCCAAGGTCGCCAAGGCTGAAGCCGCAGCTGCCGCAAAAACCGCCAAGGCAGACGCCAAGGCCGCCAAGGCAAAAGCCAAGGCTGAAGCCAAAGCCGCCAAGGCTGACGCCGGCGACCAGGCCAAGGCCAACGCCAAAGCTGAAAAGACCGGCATCAAGGCCGACGCCAAAGCCGCTTCCACCAAGGTTGACGCCAACGCCAAGGTCGACGCCGTGAAGGTTTCCACCGGCGCCGACAAGGCCAACGCCAAGCTCGACACCAACGCCGTCAAGGCCGAAGTCAAGACCGACGTGAAAGCTGCCGGCAGCAAGTAATTGCACGGTGTGATTCGCTGATCCATTGATTGGCGGTCAAAACAAAAAGGGGCAGGGTTGAAAAACCCCGCCCCTTTTTTCTTGCGCGTGCGGGTCAACAGGCTCGGCTAGACTTCCATCGCACGCCAGGACCTTCGAACCCATGTCCCCTCCCGAACACCAATCCCCGGCCCTGCTGCGCCGCCTGCTGCGCGCCAAAGACCGCATGGACGCCGCCTCGCATGAAGCCTGGCCTGTCGCGCGGCTGGCTGAAGTCAGCGGCGTTTCCCACACCCATTTCGCGCACGCGTTCAAAGAGGCCTTCGGCATTCCCCCGCACCGCTACCTGCTCACGCGGCGCATCGAGCAGGCCTCAACGCTGCTGCGCGACACCGGACTGCCCATCACCGAGATCGCTTTCGCCACAGGCTGGGAAAGCCTGGGCAGCTTCGGCCGCATCTTCCGCGACATCACCGGCCAGAGCCCGAGCGCCCTGCGCATAGCCGCCAGGGCAGATGCCGGGCAGCTGGCCCACATGGCCCACACGCCCGCCTGCATCCTCAAGGCCGCGCAGCGCCCCGACCTCACCATCGCAGTTTTGGAGAAGCGCCGCCGCGAGGGAAAGACAACAATCGCGGTTTTCCCAAAGGAGATCTCATGAGCCAAGGTATCAATGTGGTGGGTGTGTATGTCGACAACCAGGACGAGGCGCTCGCCTTCTACGTCGGCAAACTCGGCTTTCGCGTCCACACCGATGCGCGCAACGGCGCCTACCGCTGGCTGACCGTGCAGCACCCCGAGCAGCCGTCCTTCCAGCTCGGCCTCTTCACACCCGGGCCGCCCATGCACGACGAAGCCACGGCACAGGCGCTGCGCGCCATGGTCGCCAAAGGCGCCATGCCGCCTCTGGTCCTGGCCGTGTCAGACTGCCGCGCCACTTATGCGCAATGGATGGCGAAAGGCGTGGAATTCACGCAGGAGCCCGTCGAACGCTACGGCAACTGGGATGCGGGTTTCCGCGACCCGGCGGGCAATGGCTGGAAGATGATCCAGGCCGCCGCTGCTTCAGCGTGAGTGCTGGGGTTTGCACAGGGCTGCGTAGCGTTGGGTTTCCTGCTCCTTCCCCCAGCGGGGGAAGGAGTCAGGCCAAACCTGCGCCGTGTTGTCAACCCTTCTCCAGCTCCTGCTTCGCATGGCCCGCGCCCGGCCCGGTGGGCGCCAGCTCCAGGTAGGCACGAAAGGCCTTCTTCGCCTTCTCGCCGTCGCCCGCCTTCGCATGCGCGTCGCCCAGGTTCAGGTAGGCCACCGCGCGCGACGGGTCCATCTTCACCGTGTTCTCAAACCAGCGCGCCGCTTCCTTGAACTTGTCCTGCTTGAAGTAGACAAAGCCCAGGTTGTTGGCCGCCAGCGCGAAATCCGGGCGCAGCTTCAGCGCCTCGGTGAACTGCGCCTCGGCCTCGGCATACAGCTTTTCCTTGTAGAGCTGCAGGCCGCGGTCGTTGGCGCGCTGCGCCAGCTGGCGCGCCGAACTCGGCACGGCCAGCGGCGTCACGATCTTCTGCTCG
Source organism: Polaromonas sp. YR568 (assembly GCF_943369415.1). Taxonomy (GTDB): domain Bacteria; phylum Pseudomonadota; class Gammaproteobacteria; order Burkholderiales; family Burkholderiaceae_C; genus Polaromonas. Next base: position 43,606 of record NZ_CALRNF020000031.1, on the reverse strand, counting down.
CCGCCCTGCAGGTCCTTCACCACCACCGTGGCCGATGTGGGCAATGTGGCGGGGCTGTCCGCAGCGGCGGGCGCGGCAGCGGGCGCAGGCGGCCGTGTCGCGTCCAGCTTGCTGTTCAGCGCGATCGCGTCCAGCGGCAACTGGCTGGTCTGCGCGCTCAAAAACTCCGCCTCCACCGGCAGCGCGAACACAAAGTCCCCGCCTTCCGAGCCCGGCAGGCTGCCGAAGGCCGGCGTCTGCCGCGACACCGCAGCCACCGCCGGCGCCACATAGGCGGCCAGCTCGGTCGCGGTGATCAGGCCGTCGCCGTTCAGGTCGGCCTTGCCGGCCAGCGCCTGCAGCAGCGTCCAGGTGAACACCGAATGCCCGTTGGGCCCGCCGTCGGCCACCAGCTGGTCCGCGCCGCCGGCCGTCAGCATCTGCCGGCCCAGGCGTTTGGCGTTGTCGCGCAGGAAGTTGCCCGAACCCGCGCCGCGCGTCAGCCCCAGGCCGCTGTAGCAGGCGTCCATCACAAACAGCACGTGCTTGGCCGTCAGGCTCTCGGCGATGTTCTGCAGCTCCGTCATGGGCACCGCGTCGGTCGCCAGCTTGTTCGGGTCCGAGTCCGCCGGGATGATGTAGCCCAGGTCGCGGCCCGAACTCAGCTGGCGCGTCGCGCCGTGGCCCGCGAAAAAGACGAACAGCCTGTCGTTCTTCTTCATGCCGCTGCGCGCCAGCTTGTCGTTGAACGCCCCCAGGATGCCGGCGCGCGTCGCCTCGCGGTTTTCCAGCGACAGCACATGGTCGGTGTTGAAGCCGAAGCGCTGCACCAGCGTCTCGCGTATCGCCCGCGCGTCGCGCACCGCGTACTGCAGCTTGGGCCAGTTCGCGTAGTCGTCGATGCCGATCACGATGGCCCATGAATCGCTGTAGCCCGGGTTGGCCGCCACCGGCGCCGGCGCGGCCGCGTTGCCCTTGGCCACGCTGAAGCCGCTGCCGTCCCAGCCCGCGAACTGGTAGCCCTCAGCCGCCAGGCGGTCCAGGATGGCCGGCAAGGCTTTCACCGTGCGCTCGTGGATGTCGTGGAACAGGATGATGCCGCGGCCCTCCTTGTCCACCGCGCGCAGCACGCGCTCCACGATGGAGCTGGGCACCGGGTCGGCCCAGTCCAGCGAGTCGATGTTCCACATCACCGAGCGCAGCTGCGCGCCCGACAGCAGGTCCAGGCCCTCGTCGTTGCGCGCGCCGTACGGAAAGCGGAACAGCGGCGAACGCCGCGCGTCCACCGCCTTCAACAGTTCATCCGTGCCCAGCACTTCCGTCTTCAGGCCGTCACCCTTCAGTTTGGACAGCTGCGCATGCGTCATGCTGTGGTTGGCCAGCGTGTGGCCCGCCTCCAGCAGTTTGCGGCTCACCTCGGCACGCGGGCCCAGTTTGGTCTTGCCGTCCGCCGCCACCGTGCCCAGGTTGCTGCCCACCTGGAAGAAAACGCCAGGCGCGCCGTACTGCTTCAGGATGGCCGCGATCTCCGCCGTGTACACACCGTGCGGGCCGTCGTCGAAGGTCAGCACGATGGTCTTGGGCGGCAGGCTGTAGCCGAACACCTCGCCGTCCTCCTCGCCCTTGCCCTTGCGCGTCAGCGCCTTGGGCGCCGGGTAAGGCATCACCACGCCGAAGTCTTTCAAAATCTGCGCCCGCGTGTACAGCTTCTTGAGGCTCGCCACATAGTCTTCCCAGCGCTCGCGTTTGAGTTCAATCGCGCGCGGCTCAAAACGGCCGAACACCAGGCGGATTTCTTTTTCGTAATTACGCTCTATCTCCAGCAGCGCGTCCAGGTCTTCGCCGATGCGCTTGTGCAGCTTGATCGCCGGCAGCGACGAATCCGCCGCCACCGCCGCCTGCAGGCTGCGCAGCAGCTCGCGAAACGCCAGCCGGTCCGCGTCAAACAGGCTCTTGTCGCTCTCGATGTAATCCAGCAGCGCGCCCACCGCATCAAAACGCTGCGCATTGCCCGAGGCCACCAGCGCCGCCATCTGCGGCTCCAGTTCGGCCACCCGCGCGCGGTTTTCATGGAACAGGCCCTGGCCCACCTGGTTGGCCATGGTTCGTTCGCCCGCGCCCAGGGTTTTCTCATCGGCAAACAGCACGATGATTTTCCGGTAGCCGGCCAATATGTCCTGCATGCCCGCCAGTATCTTGCTGGTGTCCGGCGGGGTTGCGCTCACCGCCGCCACCTCGGCCATCGGCTCCGGCGGCTTCTTGCCGCGCCAGATACGGCTGTCCACGCTGATCAGCGCGGCCGTGGCGACAGCCAGCAGCAGCACGGCCGCCGCGGCCCCCAGGGCCAGTTTTGTTGTTTGCTTCATCGTGGTGTTGTGCAGGCCCGGCCAGCGCCGGGCGTTTGTTCAATCAGCCGCCCTCCGGCGCGCCCCCTAGCGAGCGATCATAGCTTTGCACCCCGCGCCCCGAAGCGCCATCGGTGTCGACTGCGCGATGGGGCTGCATAGACTTGAATTTCCTGCTCCTTCCCCTCTGGGGGAAGGAGTCAAACCCAACTTGCGCCTGTTTCCATTACGCAGCATGAGCCTGCGCGCTATGTTGTCCTTGCGCATTCATCCCATATGATCACGTCGGCCTATGTCACTACCAGACCCTTCTCAAGATCGCGCACCGTTCACCCTTGACCTTCGAACGGTCCTGATGGCCGTTTCGGTTCTGCTTTGTGCCTACGCAGCATGGCGGCTCCTGAATCTGACGACAGACATCCGGGAGCAGGGCATGATTCCCCAACTTTGGCAGCCCTTGCTCTCCATTACGGCAGAAGTGGGTCTGCTTCTCCTTTGCATTGGCTTGCTGGCGGCGCGCATCGCATTCGTGCGGTGGATTGGCCTGGCGCACGTGGCCCTCTGGCTGGTACTGCTCCTCACCAGCCTCCCCGTACACCTGCCGCTTGCTCTGAACAGGAAACCGGTTCCTGTCGGCCATTTCAGCCAGGCAGCTCTTTCGCGGGAGCTGCTGGTGTTTGAGTTCAGCATGCTTGTCGTAGCATCGCTGCTCGCATGGGGTCTCGTGGTCTACGCCGCCAGGCAGTCGCGCCGCGCGGGCTGAGAAGTCCCTCGGTTGCCTTGCTCGTAACTCCAGGCCTCTCAAGCGGTTCCGTACTTTTCAGGACATGTCAACGTTGGGAGGCATAGCAGAACATGAGCAACTTTGGTGATCGCGTACGCATAAAACGGACACCTGAGACGGTCTCAGCCGAAGTGGCGGATATGGTGGGAGATGTGCATGGTTTCACAACTCCTTCCGCTACCGGCGTGTCGGTCATTGGCGACGCGCCGGATGATCATGCGATCAACGTCTACTTTGAAGGGTTATCAAGTGACCGGTGGTTCCGGCCTGATCTTCTGGAGTTTTTGGACCATAACGCCGGGGCCGAAATGGTTGTGGGCAACCTGAAGGCCGTTCGTCAGTCCGATGGCAGCTGGATCGAGACCCCAGTGCCAAGCCCCACGCTACTTGACCGCCTGCGTCGCTGGTTCAAGCAATGAGTCGCCCATGACCATCACAAGCGTTCGCATCTACTTCTATCCGGCGACCCAGGCGCGCGAGCTCAAGCTGACGTCCCGCCACTGGGGTTTTGCGCCATGGTTTTCGCGCCGCCTCAAGCCGATCCGCGAACAGCTTCGCGGCCCCGAAGCCAAAGGCGTGGACATCATGAACCTGATGCTCTACGAGAACCCGGCGCACGCCGGGCCCCGTGACCAGTGGTATCGGCGAGGCAATACTTTTTGGTTTTCGTTCGCCTGCGACCTGCGCCCGCTTGAGGCGCAGCCCGCTATCGAGAACGTCGCGAAGCTGATGCAGTTCTACGCCGCGATCGCGGACCACGCGCCCTGGCCGCAGGCCCGTGCCGTGGCGGGCGCGTTGCGCGAGCCGCTCAGCGACATCGACCGGATCACACTGCTTCCCTACTTGCAGTGGCCCCGCGGAGAAATGATCAGCGAAGCCAAGGCAAGGCGAATCGCAAAAACTGCGGCCTGAGCATGTCATACGTCAGTCGCTACGCCGTCCGGGCCCACTCCCTGTTCGCCGATCACTTCAAGGCCAGCAAGGACATCAGCCCTTCCGGCCCCGGAGTCCTGGAGAGGGGCGACATCCGCGTCCTCAGGAGCAACCGGCTCGACCAGGAGGTGGCCACGAAGTGCGCGCAAGGCTTTGAGATTGCAGGGTGGGCGGAGTTCGCCGCGAAAGGAGATTGCGGAATAGCTGCCGAGGCGGCAGACCAGGCGAGCAGGGTAGGCGCCTCTCTCGTGCTGTTCAGCTTCTGGCCGGCAAAGCTGCGCGCCATCAAGTACCTGCCGGACGGATCGATTGACCTTGCGGCTGTTCTGGCCGACCCGCCCGCGGCGCTGACGCCCAAGGGCTATTTCGTGACGAAGGCCGCGTTCCTTCGGCCCGGTGCCGATTCCAGCGGGTTGCCCCAATCCGTCCCTCAACCCAAACCTTGACCCGCAAATGGCAACCGCATTCTTCGTCCTGATGGGGCTCGTGTTCTGCATTGGCTACGGTGTGTTCATGCACAGCCTGAGAGGACGCGCCGTCACGCGCCAAAGCCAGCTCGGCGAAGACGCGTTTGCGGAACAGCTGCAAAAACATCCTCAGCTGGCCGCGGCAAGACTGGTGCGGCAAAAGGACGAGGTCCTCGACAAGAGTAGCGTCGGCGCCCTCACCGACCGCATTTACCAGGGCGTGGACGGATCCTGGTGGCTGTTTATCTGCCAGTCCGGCGAGCCCGGCTACCTGACCCAGCTCAACCCCGAGCGTGCGAAAAACGCGCTGCGGTCCACTCCGAAGATTCTGGCGCTGGAGTTTCCGGACGCCTGAAACCCGCAGGCGCCGCCTAGCGCCCCACCACCGACCAACCCGCCTTCTGGTTGGTCTTGTCGTTCTCGTATTCCCAGGCCGTGCCGCAGCGGTCGCATTTGTAGCGCGTGATGGTGATCAGGCCGTGGCGGCGCGTTTCGTGGCGCGGGTCGCCTTGCACCAGCTCCGGGTGGCCGGGCGCCTTGCGCCAGTTGCGCTGTATGCCCGCGCAGGAGTCGCACAACTCCATCTTCTTGAGTTCGGCTTTGCGGTCTGGGTCTTGGGTCATGGGTTTCTCTGAAGTCGGGGGTTATGCCCCGATTGTCGCCGCTGCAAGGAAAAGAGAGGCGCTATGCACAAAACCCGGCGAAGCGGTCCTGGCCAGGCGCGTCGCCGCAGACAGTGCATCCGCACGGCAAGGCGCTGCAACACCGCCAGCAGGGTTTTTTGCGTGGCGCGCTTGACTTCGAGTGCGCTCTAAGCCCTAAAGTCCCTCCATGACCACCGCACCCACCGTCTCCCTGAGCATTGCCGAAGCGGCTGAAGCTTCGGGCCTGAGCGCCTACACCCTGCGTTATTACGAGCAGATAGGCCTGATCGCGCCCATCGACAGGCGCAGCGGCGCGCGCCGCTACAGCGACGCCGACATGCGCTGGCTGGACTTCCTGGTGCGGCTGCGCGCCACCGGCATGTCCATGCAGGGCATGCAGCGCTACGCCCACCTGCTGCGCCAGGGCAATGCCGACGCCAGCCTGGACGAAAGGCAGGCCATGCTCGAAGCCCATGCCGCGCGCCTTGAAGCCGACATACGCGCCCAGCGCGAGACCCTGCAATACATCCGCAAAAAGATACGCGGTTACGAAGAGATGCGCGCCGAACCCAAGCGCGCCTGAGCCTCTTCCCGCTTTCACCCACCCCCATCCAAACCCTCCAACCCCAAAGGACCCACACCATGATCAAAACCCGCACCCTCGGCCGCAACGGCCCCGCCGTCTCCGCCATAGGCCTGGGCTGCATGGGCATGAGCGACTTCTACGCCAACCGCGACGACGCCGAATCCATCGCCACCCTGCACCACGCGCTCGACCAGGGCCTCAATTTCCTCGACACCTCCGACATCTACGGCCCCTACACCAACGAAGAACTCATAGGCAAGGCCATCGCCGGCCGCCGCCAGGACGCCTTCATCGCCACCAAGTTCGGCATCACCCGCGACCCCGCCAACGAAGCCGCGCGCGGCTTCAACGGCCGGCCCGAGTACGTCAAGGCCAGCTGCGACGCCAGCCTCAAGCGGCTGGGCATAGACCAGATTGACCTCTACTACCAGCACCGCGTCGACAAGACCGTGCCCATTGAAGACACCGTGGGCGCCATGGCCGAGCTGGTGCGCGCCGGCAAGGTGCGTTACCTCGGGTTGTCCGAAGCCTCCGCCGCCACCGTCGCGCGCGCCTGCAAGGTCCACCCTATCGCCGCGCTGCAAAGCGAATATTCGCTGTGGACGCGCGACCCCGAAGCCACCGGCACCCTGGCCGCCTGCCGCGAGCACGGCGTGGCCCTTGTCGCCTATTCACCGCTGGGCCGCGGCTTCCTCACCGGCGCCTTCAGCAAACCCGAAGACCTGCCCGCCGACGACTACCGCCGCAAGTTCTCGCCGCGCTTTGCCGAAGAGAATTTCAAAAGCAACCTCGCGCTGGTCGATACCGTCAAAAGCATCGCCGCAGCCAAAGGCGTCACCGCCTCGCAAATTGCACTCGGCTGGGTGCTGGCCCAGGGCAATGACGTCATTCCCATCCCGGGCACCAAACGCCGCAGCTACCTGGACCAGAACATCGCCGCGCTGGACGTGGTGCTCAGCCCCGCCGAGCTGGCGCAGCTCGACAAGGCATTTCCGATGGATGTAGCCGCAGGCCTGCGCTACCCCGAGGCTTTTTTGGGGTCGGTCAACGCCTGAACTGCCTTCACCAGCAGGGGCCGCGGAACTGGCTTTGCCAGGCCGCAGGCGCCTGTCCCCTGCAGGGGAGAGGAGGCTACACGGAGTGAGGCTCAACAGGGGTGAGCCAGTTCCCAGGCCGCAGGCGCCTGTCCCCTGCAAGGGGAAAGGGCACTACACGAAGTGAGTGCCAATAGGGGTGTTCCTGCCCGCTAAAAGCGGACGTCCACCACGGAGCCCTTGTTCACCGCCGATGAAATGGCCAGCGACCACTTGAAGCGCTCGCAGATCCGCTTCGTCAGGAACAGCCCCAGCCCGCGCCCGCCGCCGGGCTTCATCGACGTCTGCAAGGCCGCGCCGTAGCTGCGCGCGGCCTCCACCGGGTCGAAGCCTTCGCCGGAATCGGTCACCCGCAGCCTTTGCGGCGTGAGGCTGACGGTGACGTCCCCTGCCTGCGTGTTTTCAGCCGCGTTCCTGAGGAGGTTGGCAATGACGATCCCGACCATCGCTTCCGGCGCATGCACGGAAAAGCTCACGCACTCCAGCAGCACGAAGCGCGCGGGTTTGAACGCAAGAAGGTGCTCGTGGTCCTGCATCAGCTCCTGCAGCAGCAGGTCGACCCGGGTGCTTTCCACCCTCGCGTTGTCGTCCGGCTCGCGCGACAGGTACAGCAGGGCGCCCATGGTTTCTGTGAGGTTGTCGACCGTGCCGCGAATCCGCGCCAGCGGGCCTTGCGCCTGCGCGGGCAGGGCCTGCTTCGCCAGCACGTCCACCGCGCCGCTGATCACCGCGACCGGGGTGCGGAACTCGTGGCTGGCCTGGTCCAGCAGGCTGCGCTCCCGCTCGATGAAGCGCTCCACCCTTTCCAGGTGGCGATTCGCCTGCACCGCGATGTCATGCAGCTCCGCCTGCGGGTAGTCGACCGACAGCCGCAGCGAGGGCTGCTCCGGGTCCAGCGCTTCCATGCGCTGCGCCAGCGCCCTGGCCGGCTTGCGCAGGCTGCCGTGAAGCCACAGCAGCGTGGCGCCCACCAGCGCCAGGTTGACCAGCACAAAGATCAAGCCCCCTATGCCCACCTTGTTCTGCAGTTGCTCGATGTCGGTCATGTCGATGACGGTGACCACGCGGCCGTCCGCGACCGGCGTGACCAGGGCCGCGTAGTCGTGCTCGTCAAACCGGTCCAGGTCCTGTTCGCTGTAGAACCCGGCGGGCAGCGTGGCCAGGTAGTGCGGCATGTCCGCGGGCAAGGCCGTGCCGCTCTTGACGTGCCATCCCCTGTAGGCGCCCTGTGTCGGCAAGGACACGGGCGTGTTGCCCGTGCTGCCGGCGATGTAGTGCTGGGTGGTTGAGCGCAGTATCTGCTCCCACACCGGGTGCGTGATCATCACCTGGCCGAAGCCCACCGAGACGGTGACCCCCACGGCCAGCAAAATCCCGAACGCGACGAACAGGGCGCTGATGCGCCAATGCAGGTCGAACATGCGCGGCTTGTCCGGCGTCTTGCCCGGCGTCTTATTCGCCATCCTGCACCCGTATGCTGTAGCCCTGCCCGAACACGGTGTGCAGGATTTTCCGGGCCCCGTCGCCGTCCACCTCTTTGCGCAGCAGGTGCATGTGCGACCTCAGGATGTCCTTGTCCGGTGAGCGCTCGCCCCAGATGTGCGATTCGAGGTATTCACGGCTCACAAGGTGCGGCGAGCGGCGCATCAAGACCTCCAGTATCTGCCGCCGTATCGGTGACAGCGACAGCTCGCGGTCTCCCCGCGTGACGACCAGCGACTGCAGGTTGAAGCGCAGGTCGCCGGCTTCCAGCACCTGCCCCGGGGCCTGCGCCGCATGGCTGCGCGTCACCAGCACGCGCAGCCGCATTTCCAGCTCCGGCAGCGCGACCGGCTTGACGAGGTAGTCGTCGGCCCCCGCTTCAAAGCCCTGCAGCTTGCTGCCCAGCTGGTCTTTCGCCGTCAGCATGATCACCGGGATCCTGGACCTGAGTTCATCCCTGAGTTGCGTGAGCATCGCCAGCCCGTCCATGCGCGGCATCATCCAGTCCAGCACGATGGCGTCATAGTGGTTCGCCCGCACCATGCCCAGGCCCGATTTGCCGTCGGGCGCGGCGTCCGGCTTGTGGCCGCAGGCTTCCAGGTAGTCGTAGATGTTCGCCGCCAGCGGCGCGTTGTCCTCGACGATCAGGATGCTCAAGGGGCCTTCAATCATCTCCATCTCGGTCCTTCATCTCGGTCCTTTCGCGGGATGCGGCGGCACGGCGGGCTTCAGAATTTCCGGGAAACGCCCACAAAAACAGACGTTACGCCTTTTGCGTCCTTGTCCACCAGCGGGCTGTTGCGGATCTTGCCGGGCAGTGCACTGTAAGACAGGCCGCCCGTCAGCATCCACTTGCCGGCGAAGGGCTGCATCAGGTCGACGCCGATACGCGGAATCACCGCGCTGCCCGGCTTGTAGTTCACCACACCCCGGGCGACTTCCGCGTCCAGTGTTCCGTAGTAGTAGTTCGCAAGCTTGCTGGAGTAATGGCTGACCGCCACGTGCGGCGTGACCATGGCGGTCCCCCACTGCATCGGATAGCCGTACCGGGCCGACGCCTCGTAACCTTTGCTGGCGCCCGACACATCGGCCTTCAGCGCCAGCTCCACCACGCCCATAGTGCCTTTGAAGGCCCCGGAAATCCCCAGGTCCAGGCCCCTGTCCCGGTCTTCCAGGAGGTTGCGGTTGATGCCCCTGGCCGCAAGTTCCGCCGTGCCGTAATCCTCTTTTTTGATGCCGCCGAACCTGACGCCCAGGGTGGCATCCAGCGTGAAACCGTCACGGTCCAGCAAGTGGTAGCCACCGCTGATCCCGCGCCAGAAGAACTTCTCGCCTTGGTAGCTGACCAGCGGCACCGCGCGCAGCTTCGCGCTTTCACCCGCATAAATGTCGGTCCTGGCCGCCACGCCCAGACCCAGGCCCCAGGGTGAGGCCCCCGGCTCGGGCCCGGGCTGCGCATAAGCGCCCGTCAAGGCCGACAGCAACACCACAGCGGCGGGAACAACAACAGATCTGCGCTTCATACGGAAATTCCTCCTGGACGGGTTTTGGAAAAAGGCCCCGGCGATTGCCGGGCTGGGCGCACTGTGCCGCGCCGCTGTCGCGGAGATGTCGCGGCCGGCAAAAGGCATCGCGACATTCCGGCGACAAGCCGCCCTCACCATCCCGGTCTTTCCCGCCTTTCCGTGTGCAGCCGACCGCCGCGCGTGCCGCGCCATCCCCGCCTTTGCCCCCTCTTTCGATACCGGACACATCCATGACGAAACCCCAAGCCCGCCCTTCCCCCGCATCCGCCACGGCCGCAAAGCCGGCCCACGATGCCGGCGCCGAAAGCCCGCGCCCTCTCAACCATGAGCCCGGCGCCATGGTTCTGCGGCCGCTTTTTTCGATGTACTTCCTGGGGGCATGGGCCGGCAAACCCGGCGCGGCGCGCGGGAGCAAGCGGTGAGGCGCCGGCCTGCGATCGGTGAACGCCTGGGCAATTGATTCCGGGGTATGGTCTTCACCAGCAGGGGCCGCGGATCTGGCTCTGCCAGGCCGCAAGCGCCTGTCCCCTGCAAGGGGAAAGGGCACTACACGAAGTGAGTGCCAATAGGGGTGTGCAACTTTTTCAAGCGCTGGTGCGCCGCGTCCTCCAGGTCCAGCGGCTGCTGCTGCTTGGCCTTCAGGTAGTGGTTGGTGAACACGTCCAGGTAAGCCTCCAGCGTGTCCGCCACATGCGCCTCACCGGCCAGCGCAAAACACAAGGCCGCCACTTCCGAGGTGCAGAAATGCTCGTCCCGCTGCGAGCGCCTTAACTTGTAGCGGGATAACTGCTCGCTCTGCAAACTCAGCACCGGCAGCTTGTCGAGGTAAGGGCTTTTGCGGAACATCTTCCGCGCCTCCGGCCAGGTCGCGTCCAGCAGCACAAACAGCGGGCGCTTGGCCGGCGCGCCGGCGGCGGGCGCCGCAGGCGGCAACACCTCCGTCACCACCCGCTCCGCCGCCACAAACTCGCCGGGAAAGACCAGGTAAGGCTGCCACTGCGGGTCCGCCAGCAAGGCAATCAGGGCCGGGTCCACCACCGTGCGCGCCCACTCAAACGCAAAGGTGTCCGCCACCACGTCGGCAATCAGCCAGCCCGTGTTGCTGGGCTTTAGCGCCTCGATGTCCGCCATCACCAGGCACACACCCGCATTCACCCCGGGCACCACCGGCCGCAAGGCGCACATGCAATGGCCGGGGTTGAGCCGGCAACCGGCACAGCGCGCATTGCGCGGGCCGCCGCGGGCTAAAAAGGGTTTGGAGGCGCGCGCCAGGCGCGCGGTGCGCAGGCGGGAGACGGCGTGAGGCATGGGGAGATTTTGGGCGCAGGCAGGTGCTGCTTGCTTATCCCAATGCTAACCTGCCTTGATGATGGCCATATCGATTCGACCAGACACGGATTGAGTTACGTGGCACGGAGCTCAAGGGCAATATTCGATACTCTTTCAACAATATCTCGAAGTACCGGAAATTCAACTCCTTCTGCATGTGCTTGATGCAGAAATAGGCTCATGACTTCTGAGTTTTTTAGCGCCGTGCTGGGCTTTTCGTGACCGCACCTATTGGCGCATTCGTTGCGCAAAATATCGTATCTATCCTTTAGAGTTGCTCGCAAATAGGTTTCGATGTCGTCCTCAAAAAAAGCGCATCCAGCGGAGACGTTAGTAGGAGGAAAGTCAACTACGTCCGCATTACCTAGGCGCAAAAGAGTTCGATTTGTTGCTGCACCTTCCGCTTTGGTTTTATCGCCATCAAATAGAAAGTACGTGGGAATTCCAAAACCCTGAAACGCCACAACGGCTCTATCAATATTGTTCTTCCCCATCACTGGGACCACAACTATGCCCAGCTCATCCCACTTCCTCTCCATAAACATCTGCATTGCCCACAGTGCAGCAACATCCGAATCGCCCTCGACTACTACGGCTACGTCAGCGAAAAGCCCTTCATTAACTAACGAATTCAACACCGGCGAAGCGCGCGCGACAAAAGTTGCGGCCGTAAATCTTTCAGGGGGCAGGCCGGTGACCATTGCAAGGCGCTCCGCTGCTTGTGCTCGTGTGAATGTGGTGAAGGTTGTAATTCTCGGATGACCCGGCTCCGCAGGTGATCCTTTGCGACACATACGAACTTCATCAAAGTTTTCAACGTTTACGAAGTATGGAGAATGGGTGACGCACACTATTTGTGTGCTCGGAACATCAGGCTTGCCCTCTGACATCGAGAGCTCCCGAAGAATTCTTGCGAGATACCGGCTACGTGCGGGATGCAGATAGAGTTCGGGCTCTTCAATGGCTAGGATTAAATCCGGTAGACGCGTCGGCTCGATAGCTACTTCTCCCTGATCGTCTGATTTTTCAGGCGAACGAGGTTGCATCATTGACAACTGTTCGAGCAGCGCGAGAATCAGAGCTCTTTGAAGTCCATGTCCCGTGTACCTGATCGGTACTTTGAAATTGTCTTCCGAGATACTGACTACGGCGTCTGGCAGAGGAATCGTAGGTGGTATCAGTTCCTCAAAATCAATCGACAGTTCAGAACCTGGCGCGTACCTCTCCAGTCGCGCCGTTACCAGTTTTCCCAATTCTGCTAGCTCAGGAAGATTCTCTTTTCCATAGAGCTCGCGTGCCTTTGTTTCGAACTCTTGTTTGAATTCTTGAAAGTCGCGACGACTATTGATGCTTCTGGTGACGATCAACTCTAGTAGCTGTGCGATTGCACCTCGTTTCTCCATTTCCGCTGCTGCGTCGCGAACTGCTGGAACTAATACAAATTTGGTGAATTTATCAAGCTTGCCTCCGCCTACGTTACGAGGGCCCAGAAACTGCGTTTCGCGTTCGATGGGCTGTGTAAGTTCTTGATGCCTAGCTTCATAGGCTTCCATTGCTTGATCAACGTCCTCCGACCTCCTGGGAATATCGCCGAAATCGGGAAACTCGCCGGCATCTACTTTTTGTTTAAGGCCAGATCTTTTATCGTTGGCGCCAAGCTTTCGCAGTTCTGAGAACGCCACTATTTGTGGCACGGTTCCAAAATAACGCGCTCCTCCCTGATTAACTACCTTCGTTACGGTGAGCTTTCCATCTTGTACGTAACTGCCAAAGGCTGCCAGTTCGTCGGGTCTCAACGCGGAGTATGTGACACGGATTCGAATGCTTGTGTCAGCCTGTTGATGGTTGTAGTAGTCGAGATGTGAATATTGAACAGCTATGTTGTAGAAGGATTCCAGAGCATACAAAACGGTGGATTTTCCAACCCCATTTCGTCCAAGAAATGTTGTTATGCCGCCTAGACTAACGTCACCTTTTCTTATGGATCTAAAGTTCTCTACGTATATTTTTTCAATCTGCATGATTCCCTCCTATTAGGTCATCGTTGCTCATAACATTTTCGACAAGCTATTGGCAGGGTTGATATTCCCCCCGACTGTTTCTTATTTAATTTCGTGCGCTCGCGCGTCTTTTTCATACGGTGCCTCGGCATATCCAACTTCGGCTACCTGTTGCAGGTATCTTGGAATGTATGAAGCAATGGAGCCCGCTTGCTCATACTGGTAAACGTGGCGACATTCGTGGGTAAGTAGTTGTCGAGAGTTGTATCCGTTGCGGATGTAAATTCCATACCCCAAGGTCAGGCCGATCATGCCGGGACCGAGCAACCCCGCATTCAAAGCCACTTGTCGAAGTTGCAGATCGTCGGGCAATGGAAGTAGATCCACAAACATGACACGTACTTTTTCTGGATACGCAACGCCAACACTTCGCGCATCCGAGAGTTCGGATTCAGTCAGCGGCGCCCCTAAGGCAATGATTTCGACCTCCTGCCGTTCTACCCATGCGATGGCGGCGGGTAAAAGAGAGGGGAGAACCGAAGCGAGATCAGATGTCATAGATATGAATCACTCCTCGGGCGGTCGCTGTCATTGGGAATACTGGGATCAAGATTTTTGTCTCTCAATTGCTTCGCTGCAAAACCAGTTGCCAGTTTTGAAAGAAACATTACGGCGGCCAAGATAGAAATGAAGAACAAAAAGGTCAAAGACTGGCGCTGCTTTCTCACTAGCTCTCGGGTGTAATTTGCGGTCTCATCATTCTTGAGTAGTCCGCACAACACTCCGGCTTCTTGCTCCGTGAAATTTGAGCGATTTATGGTGTCTGCCGCGTTGATTGAGCAGTTGGTCTTGTGAAGGATTTCTGAGGTGAGAGGCCACGCGGGTTTGGCTTCGTCCCCGCTTAAGAGCGCCCAACGATTGGTAACTCTCACTTTGACAAGTGCACTGTTCATGAATGCAAGGGAAGCGCTAGCGAAAATTACTGCAAGAAGCAGCAAGAACGATGCGAGCCATATTCGTTGTGTAAGTTTTGATGGCAAATCGTCCACTCGCACTTGCCGCTTATCTGGATCGAAATACCGTCCCGCCATGCGTAGCGCGAACATTTCCACCTTGCGAAGCTTTGTCCACCGAATAAGCTGTCTTGCCTGCTCCAGGTTGCTTACCGGCACTCCAGCAATGAACCGGAAAGACATCAGACTGTTTTGTTCATTGATGAATGCTTTGATCTCTGGGTCTGCGACTTCCTGACTGCCGTGAACCAGTTGCCATAAACGGTGAATCAAGGTGTGGCGTGACTCGGTCCGCAAGATGACCCATAAAAAAAGTAAAACAAAGCCGCCTGGAGCAAGGGTTCCAAGGATGCCGGAAATGGCAGAGAGCGTTGTCAAGTCCATCTAAGACTCGCTGGAAAGAGAAAAAATAGCTAGAGAGACACGCAAGGTCATCGAAGTCATCTTTGGGTTAACACTTTGTGACAGGGATCATGGACCTGAAGTCGTGTCACAGCTAGGGTGCTTCCCCGTGCGAGGTCGGCAGAACGCCCACATTGGCCGAATTCCGCATGTAAATATTCACCAAAACGCACCCCGGTGCGACTTCTCCGCTTTCCCCCTTCTCCCTTGTCCTACGCCGCCACCCGCGCGGCGGGCTTACGGTGACTCTTTGACTACAAGGAGAACGCCATGAACCGGCACCAGGACTTCAACACTTTCATGAAGGCGCGCCAGCACGCGGCGAGCGCGTATGTCAGCGGCAACGCGACGCCGTTGGCGCGCGTGGTCGCGCTGGAATCGCAGGCGACCTTTATGGGGCCGGGTGGCGGCGCGGTGCAGGGCACGGACGCCGTGTGGTCCCGTTATGAAAGCGATGCCCGGTTGTTTGAGGCGGGCAGCACGTCCGAGTTTGAAATCCTGGACATGGCGGCGGGCGATACCGTCGCTTACTGGACGGGTTACCAGAAGGCGATGGCGCATATGAAGGGCAAGCCCGACGCGATCCCCATGACCTTGCGGGTGACGGAAGTGTTCCGGCTGGAGGGCGAGGCCTGGAAGCTGGTGCATCGCCATGCCGATCCGCTCGCTGAGGTGAAGCGTTAGCCCCTGCGCTGCTACGCCGCTACGCGTTCGCTGCCGCACAGACGAGGCCGTGGTTCGCCCTGTCTTTGCGTTGATTTCCGTGAGGGCTTGTTTGCCCTGGAGGCTGCGATGGCCGGGATGCTGTGTGCGACCGAGCTGGAAGGCGGCGTGGCGCTTGCCGTCCGCAGGCTAGGGCAAGGCGTCGCGTTTGGCGAAGATGCTGGTCATTTCCGCCATGTGCTCGCTTCCCCAGGTGCACAGCGGGAGGATCGCGTCGGCCAGGCCGCGGCCCAGCGGGGTCAGGGTGTAGTCGACCCGCGGCGGCACTTCCTGGTAGTCGGTGCGCGCCAGCACCTGGTCGGCCTCCAGGTCCTTCAACTGCTGGATCAGCACCTTGTGGCTGACGCCGGGGATCAGGCGCTTGAGTTCGCCGTAGCGCTTGCTACCGTCGCGCAGGAAAAACAGGACCAGCGGTTTCCATTTGCCCGAGATGATGCGCAGTGTGGCGTTGAGCCCGCAGCCCGGATCGCAGGTTTCATCAGAAGGCGTGCTTGTCATTTTTTGGGTACTTACCTGAAAGTGCATACTTGTCCTCAGGTTAGCAGAACTGCATGTGTCCTTCCGGCAAGCGAATCCCGCTTGTTGACAGCTTCAACCAAGGACACATGACATGAACAGACTGAATGGCAAGACCGCCGTGATCACCGGCGGCGCGACCGGCATCGGCCTCGCCGCTGCAAAGCGCTTTATCGAGGAGGGCGCCTTCGTGTTTATCTTCGGCCGCCGGCAGGAGGCACTCGACGCCGCTGTGGCCGGCCTTGGGCCGAATGCGCGCGCGGTGAAGGGCTCGGTCTCGGACCTGGCCGACCTGGACCGGCTCTACGCGGCGGTGAAAGCCGAGCGCGGAAGCCTCGACATCGTCTTCGCCAATGCCGGGGCGGGAGGCCCGCTTCCGCTGGGCAAGCTCACCGCCGCGCACATTGACGAAACCTTCGACACCAATGTGAAGGGCACGATCTTCACGGTCCAGAAGGCGCTGCCGCTGATGGGCCGGGGCGGCTCCATCATCCTGACCGGGTCGAGCGCCGGCACCACGGGCGCGCCGGCCTTCAGCGTCTACAGCGCGAGCAAGGCGGCGGTGCGCAACCTGGCGCGGACCTGGGCGGAGGACCTGAAGGGCACCGGCATCCGGGTCAACGTGCTGTCGCCCGGGCCGACGGCGACCGAGCTCGCGAAGGCGGCGCTGGGCGAGGAGGGCATGAAGGTCTTCGCCGCGATGAACCCGCTGCAGCGCATGGCGGATCCGGCGGAGATCGGCGCGGCGGCGGCTTTCCTGGCGTCGCCGGACAGCAGCTTCATGACCGCCAGCGAGCTGGCCGTCGACGGCGGGCTGGCGCAGATCTGACAGGCCGCAGGAAAATATATGCGCTACGCGAACAGTTCGATGATCACATTCAACGTCAAACGGAGGTTTCCATGTACGAGCAATCCACAGTATCCGAATTGACCCGCTTCGCACGCGCCACTGCGGGCGCCACCGTCATCGACGTCTACCCGGGCGACGGCGACTGGACCCGTGTCTTTTCCGACGTCGTGGGACCCGAGGGACGGGTCTACAGCTTTGTGCCGGCGGAGGTCGCCCACTTCAAGAACGATCCGGTCGGCCTCATGCGCACGCTGGCGAAGGAGCCGGGCCGGGAGAATGTTGAGGCGGTCTCGGCGGACCTGGTGGCGATGCCGGAGGTCACGCAGCCAGCGGACGTCGTGTGGCTGCACCTGTTCTATCACGATCTCCACACCGCGCTGATGCAGGCCGGGGGCGCGACGGCGGCCCAGTTCAATCGGGCTGTCTTTGAACGGCTCAAGCCCGGCGGGTTCTACGTCATCGTGGACCACGCCGCCGCGGCCGGGACGGGCACAAACGACGCGCAGACGCTGCACCGGATCGACCCCGCAGCCGTTCGCACGGAGGTGGAGGCGGCCGGCTTCGTGCTGGACGAGGAAAGCACGATGCTCGCGAACAGGGACGACCCGCACTCGATCAAGCCCTTCGATCCCTCGATCAAGGGCAAGACCGACCGCTTTGCCTACCGGTTTGTCAGGCCCTGACAGCGAGTCGTCCGCCGCAAATACACGGCCCATAAAAAAACCCGGCAAAACGCCGGGTTGAGTGCGGGAGCGTCAAGGCTCCTGCGTTTTTCTGTTCTGGTTTTTGCTTCTTCCTTCTTCTTCCGGCCTTCAACAAAGGGGTCGACTGGATCGAATCGATCGAACGGATAAACAGGCTCAGCGCTTGCCGGTCAGCATGCGGTAGACCAGCAGCAGGACGATGGAGCCGAGCACCGCGGCGATAAAACCGGCCGGCTGGCCGTTCTGGTACCAGCCCATGGCGGCGCCGACGTAGGTGGCGATAAAGGAGCCGGCGATACCAATCAGCACGGTGATGATGAAGCCGCCGGGGTCGCGGCCCGGCGTGAGGAATTTGGCGACGATGCCGACGACGAAGCCGATGAGGATGGTCCAGAGAATGGTCATGGGGTGTTTGCCTTGGGTGGTGGTGAATGGATGTGCTCATGATGGCGAGGCTGGGGCGGGCGCTCTATCGGCGGGCAGTCCGACGGGCTGTAGGAAGAAGCAGATGGCGACGGGTACGCCGGCGCGGGCTGGGGCATGGGGCGCGGCCTGGCGGACGGGTGCACAAACAAGGCCCTGGGCACCGAGAACACGTCGTGCACGCCGGTCTTGCCGTCCAGGAACTCGCCGCCTATGCGCAGCGCCTCGGCGATCAGGGGCTGGATGTCATGCCGCCGCCTCGCCAGGCCGGGGGAGATCGCGACAAAGGAGTAGAGGCAGAAATTCTCTTGCCGGATGATGGCGAACTCGCCGCGCATGACAAAGGCATAACACCAGGCGGCGCTGCGCTGCTCTGCAATGCACACGGGGACCAGCGAGGCCTGCGCGCCGTCGTCGACGGCCCAGGTGGCGTAGCAGCGCTCGCGCAGCCGCTCGTCTTCGGGGTAGATGAAGCGGTGCAGCATGCGCCTGACTTCGGGCGTCCAGTGCGATTCAAAATTTGGTCGGGCAAGGGGTCGGATCACAAATGCCATGGTGTTCTCCTCCTGCGCCGGGCACGTCATCCACGCGCGCCCGGCTGGGTCTGGCCTGTCACCGCGGCAGCCCCCTTTCGCCTGGGGGCGAAAGGGGGCTGCCGCGTGTTGCTGGCAATAGGATGGGCGCATTGGTATGTGCACATTCCTTTTGGCCAAAGCCAGCTTAGGGGCGGTGCGTGCTCATCGACACACAATCGTCAGTTCTTTGTCCGCTAGCGGACAGTCTCATAAGCCCTTTGGCTAGAGCGCCTTTTGGGGAGGAATGAAAAGGTGTGCATTTGGCTTGCGCGCTTGCGCTGAGGGCTGTTGCTCCTTCCCCCGCTGGGGGAAGGCTGGGAAGGGGGCCGGCTGCGCTTGGTGTTGCGCGGCGTGCTTACGCGAAAGCCGCCGGCCCCTCACCCCTGCCCTCTCCCGGAGGGAGAGGGAGGAAGAAAGGGCATCGCGATGAGGCCGATGGGATTTGCTCCTTCTCCCTCCGGGAGAAGGCGGGGATGAGGGTTTGCGGCGCTTGATGTTGCGCGGCGTGCTTACGTGAAGCCGCTGGCCCCTCACCCCTGCCCTCTCCCGGAGGGAGAGGGAGGAAGAAAGGGCGTCGCGATGGGGCCGATGGGATTTATTCCCTCTCCCTCCGGGAGAGGGAATAAAGAACAGCCCCTTCAGGCCGCCTTGACGCTGATGCGGCGCGGCTGCGCGTGCGCGGCCTTGGGAATGCGCAGCTTGAGCACACCCTGGGCGAGCTCGGCGCTCACGTTTTCGGTGTCCAGTTCCTTGCTGAGGCTGAAGACACGGTGAAAGCGTGCTGCGCCGATCTCGGTGTGGCTGGACTGCAGGCCTTCGGGCACGGCCATCGCGGACTCGGCTTCTATGGTCAGGGTGTCGGCCTCGACCTGCAGCTTGAGGTTTTCGCGGGGCACGCCGGGAAGGTCGGCGTAGAGCGTGATGCCGGTGGCGTCCTCGACCACGTCGACGGGCGGCGTGAGCGCGGCCTGGGCGTAGCGCTGGGACGGCTGCGCCTGGCGTGGGGGCTGCTGCGCGACCTGGGTGGACGACGCGCCGTTCTGCATGGCCGGGTTGTTGTTGCTGCCGAACATGATGGGTCTCCTTTCTTTCGGTGTCAGTCAGTGGATGGTGATGCGGCGGGGCTGGGCGGCCGCGCGGCGCTGGATGCTGATGTGGACCACGCCGTCCTTGACGCTGGCGCTGACGGCGTCGGGGTCGGCATCGTCGGGCAGGCTGATCACGCGGCGGAACGCGCCGGCGAAGCGCTCGTTGATGTGCAGCGCGGACTGCCGTCCGGGCTCGGGCAGGGCGGACGGGCGCTCGCCGGCGATGGTGAGCATGCCGCGCTCCAGGTCTATCTCCAGCGTCGCCGGGTCCAGGCCGGGGGCGAAGGCATAGACCTCCACCGTCTGCGGCGTGCCGCCTATGTTGAGGGCGGGAAAGCCGCCGCGGCCGAAGCCGCGGATATTCGGAGACAGATCAAGCGCCTGCTGAATCTCGCGTTGCAGGCGATCCATCTCCACGAACACGTCGTTCGGAAACAGGGATCGAAACATGGTGGTTACCTCCATTCAGGTTGAACATCATGAATGGCGCCGGCCCACAGGCTCCGGCGCCCCGGGTTCAGGAGGTAGGAGTCCGGCTTCAAATTTCAAGGGGGGTGGCGCTTGAGGTTGCGCGGCGGGTGTTTGAGGCCGCTGGCCCCTGCCCCAACCCTCCCCCAGCGGGGGAGGGAGTTGAGTCGGAGAGAAGAAGCCAGAGGCAGGCGCCGTGCTGGCCCTCACCCCTGCCCTCTCCCAGAGGGAGAGGGAGTAAATCCTGGAATGAAAGAACAGCGAGAGGGAAGCGGAGCCCTTACTTCCGGCTCACCACCACGGCACCGCCCGCGCCCTTGGAGTCGGAATTCTCGCCGCGCAGCAGGTTGTTGCTGCCTATGGCCAGGGTGAAGTTGTCGGCGTTGTAGCGGCCGTTGCCCTTGAGGTAGACCGGGTTGCTGGCATTGAGGGTCACGGTGTTGCCCTGCACGGTGATGATGGCGTCCTGCTGCACCTGCTTGGATTCGCCGCCGTTGACGAAGGCCAGCACCAGCACGCCGCGGAAGCCGCCGCCGCCCAGGCTCTGGGTCACGCGCAGCGTGCCGTTGGCGGTGTAGCCGGTGCTGGAGACGTAATCGACCAGCCATTCGCCCATCATCGGGAAACCCGCGGCGGCCGGCGTGCCGTTGTTGTGCGGTGTGGCTTGCGGGCGGGCCTGGTCGTACTGCGGCGTGCCTTGCGGTGCCGATGCGGACGCCTTGACGGCATCGCAACCCCAGGCGCGCACCTTGCAGCTGGAGCCGCCCTTGGCGCGGCATTCCGACATGGCGCGCGCCTGCGTGTTGGAGCTGGTGCTGCCGGTGCCCCAGCCGTAGGCGTTGGAGCCCTTGGCCTGGTCGGCGGCATAGGCGCCGCATTCGCCGGCAAAGCGCAGCACCACGGCGCAGTCGGCGCCGCACTCGCGCATGGAGCGCGCGTCGGCCTGGTCCATGCTGGGGTGGTTGAAGGAAAAGCCGTATTTTTCGCCCTGCAGCGAGTCTATGGCCAGGGAGCCGGCGGCCATGGCATGGCTGCCCGCGAAAACGAGGAGCGCGCCCAGGGCAAGCCTGGCGGCAAGGGATTGGATTGAAGAAAACATGGGTTCCCCTCCAGGGATGTGTTGTTGTTGTTGCCGCGCAGGCCAGACCGGGCCGTTGCGTGCGTTTGTAGTCCTTTAGTAGACACCCGCAAGATTATCAGGAGGGCAGGCCGCAGGCCAGCATTATTCGAGGGGATGGGCCGCCAGGGCCCGGGATCAGGCGCCGGGCAGCAGCGCCCGCATCTTGCGCACGGCGCTGTCCACCGTGGTGAAGACGGGCAGGCCGGTACTGGTTTCACACGCGGCGCGGGCGCGCGCCATGCTGAACTGGGCCAGGGCGACGCGCGTGCAGCCCTCCCACGTGAGCCGGCGCGCGTGGATGGCGATGATGGTGTCGTGGACTTCGGCGTCACCGTCGTTCAGCGCCTCCATCGCGCCCACGGCCAGTGCGGTGCGCAACTCGGTGCCGGGCGGAAACTCCGCCGGCATGGATTGCAGGGTGGGGGCGAAGGTGGCGATCAGGCCCAGGGGCCCTGTCTGTCCGGCCTGGCCGGCGGCTTCCTCGATCATGGCCTCGTTGGGCTTGAGCACCGGGATGCCGGGGTGCTGGCGCGCCACGCGCTCTATGCAGGGGCCGAAGGCCGAGCAGGTGAACAAAATCGCCTGCGCGCCGCCTTCCACCGCGTAGCGGGCCAGCGTTTCAAAACGCTGGTGCATGGTTTCGTCGAGCCCGGCCCGGCCCTCGGCCAGGTCGCGCGAGAGGCTGTCGTCCAGCAGGTTCACCAGCCTGGCTTCGGGCCACAGCCGCTGGAAGGCTTCATTGACGGGCGCCATGGAATGCACCAGTGCGTGGATGAGGGCGATGCGTGCCATGGCGGTCTTGCTTTCCTTTGTCAAATGGTTGTCAAATGCCTTTGGACGAAGGGTTCCTGAAGGCGTCCCTGGTCTCGGCGTTCAGCGGGTAGTTGATGTTGATGCCCCGGGGCGGGATGGGCGACATGAACCACCTTTTGTAGAGGATTTCCATCTCACCGGATTTCATCATGTTGCCCACCACCCGGTCAACCAGGGCCTTGAACTGGGGGTCGTCCTTGCGGAACATCAGCGACTGGTTTTCGGTGCGCAGGCTTTCACCGACGATTTTGTAGTCGCGGGGGTTGGGCGCGTTGGCGATCTGGCCGGCCAGCAGGATGTCGTCCAGCACAAAGGCCTGGGCGCGGTCGGTCACCACCAGCTGGAAGGAGTCGCTGTGGTCGCGGCCCAGGATGTTGGTGACTTCCAGGCGCTGGCCCTTGTCGGCCTCCTTGAGCAGGCGAAAGGAGGTGGTGCCGGCGGTGGTGGCCACGGTCTTGCCCTGCAGGTCGGCGATGCCGTTGATCTTTGAACTTGCCTTGACCAGGGTGCGCACGTTGTAGCGGAAGATGTCGGGCGAAAACGCCACCTGCTTCTGGCGCTCGACCAGGTTGGTGGTGGAGCCGCATTCGATGTCGACCGTGCCGTTCTGCACCAGGGGCATGCGGTTGGCCGAGGTGACGGCCTGGTACTTGACCTCGATGTTGAGCATCTTGAGCTCGGTCTTGACGGCCTCGAGGATGCGGTTGCAGATGTCTATGCTGTAGCCGACGGGGCGCGGGCCGCCGTCGATGTAGGAAAAGCCGAAGGAGGATTCGCGGTAGCCGTAGGTGATGGCGCCGGTGGCCTTGATCCTGGCCAGGGTGCCGGTGTCCTGCGCGCGGGCGGCGGGCGTGACGAGGGCGGTGAGCGCCGCCAGGGCGCTCAGGGCCATGACGGCGCGCATCAGTCTGGAAGGAAGGTGAAGTGGCATGGGAAGGTCCTGGGTAGAGGTGAATGAAGCAAGGTGAAACGGGGAGGGTGCGGTGGGGGATCAGGCGGCCTGGCCGGCCGGCAGCGCGGCCAGCACCTCGTCCAGCGAGGCGCGCAGCCGCCCGGCGATCAGGCCCAGGTCCTGCGCGGTGGCGATGTAGGGCGGCGCCAGCAGCACGTGGTCGCCGCTGCGGCCGTCGACCGTGCCGCCGAAGGGGTAGCACAGCAGGCCATTGGCCATGGCGGTTTTTTTGATCCGCGCGTGCAGCTGCAGCTTCGGGTCGAAGGGCGTCTTGCTGTCGCGGTCTTTCACCAGTTCAATGCCCCAGAAGAAACCGCGGCCGCGTATGTCGCCGGCGTGAGGGTGCGCGCCAAAGGTTTCCCGCAGCAGGCTGCCGAAGGCTTCGCCGCCTGACTTGACCTTGTCCAGCAGGCCGTCCCGCTGGATCACGCGCTGCACCGCCAGCGCCGCCGCGCAGGCCACGGGGTGGCCCAGGTAGGTGTGGCCGTGCTGGAAGAAGCCGCTGCCGCGCGACATGGCGTCGACGATCTTGCGCTGTGCCAGCACCGCGCCCACCGGCTGGTAGCCGCCGCCCAGGCCCTTGGCGATGGCGACGATGTCGGGAACGATGCCTTCCTGCTCGCTCGCGTACAGCGTGCCGGTGCGGCCCATGCCGCACATCACCTCGTCCAGGATCAGCAGCACGCCGTAGCGGTCGCAGACCTCGCGCACCGCGCGGAAGTAGCCGGGCACCGGCACCAGCACGCCGGCGGTGGCGCCGCCCACGGTTTCGGCGACAAAGGCGATCACGCGGTCGGCGCCCTGCGCGAGGATGGCGGCCTCAAGTTCGGCGGCCAGGCGCAGGCCGTACTGCGCGTCGCTCTCGCCGGCGTGTTTTTCGCGGTAGGGGTAGCAGGGCGCCACATGGGTGGCCGGCACCAGCAGCGGCGCGAAGGGCGCGCGGCGCCATGCATTGCCGCCCACGGCCAGCGCGCCCAGGGTGTTGCCGTGGTAGCTCTGGCGGCGCGCGATGAAGTGGCTGCGCTGCGGCTGGCCGATTTCCACGAAGTACTGGCGCGCCATCTTCAGCGCCGCCTCCATGGCCTCGGAGCCGCCGCTGACCAGGTAGACATGGCTCATGCCTTCGGGCGCGCCGGCGATCAGGGTGTCGGCCAGTTCCTCGGCCGCGTCGGTGGTGAAGAAGGCGCTGTGGGCGTAGGCGATTTTGTCGATCTGCGCATGCATGGCGGCGAGCACGTCGGGGTGGCCGTGGCCCAGCGAGGACACGGCGGCGCCGCCCGAAGCGTCCAGGTATTCCTTGCCGGGCTCGTCGCGTATCAGCATGCCTTTGGCGGACACGGCGACGGGAGGGACGGAGCGCAGGTGGCGGTGGAAAACGTGTGTCATGGAATTCTTCCGGCGGGCCGGTGTTGGGGAAAAGCTTGAAGGGGGCTGGAACAAGGCCTGGAACAAAGCCTGGAACTAATGTTTGATCGGATTATTTGTTGGAACAAATGTTCCGTCAAGGGGGTTGAGCGCAGATTTGTGATGTTTTTTTCCAAACCCGGTACATTTGTTCCAGGCCCAACCGCATCCACAGACCAAGGCAAAAAGAGACAAGCATGGGAATCAGAGAAGTCATCCGCGAGCAATTCGCCGGGCTCAGCCCGGCCCTGCAGGAGGTCGCGAAGTTCGTGCTGGACCGGCCCAACGACGTGGTCACCGTGTCCATGCGCACGGTGGCGCAGCGCTCGGCCACCAAGCCGCCCACCCTGGTGCGCTTTGCCCAGAACTTCGGCTTCAAGGGCTGGCCGGAGCTGAAACAGGCGCTGGCCTCCGAAATGGGCCTGGGGCCCGAGCAGTACGGCGAGCGCGCCAGGACCCTGGTGGGCAGGGCCAAAGACCAGACCCTGGTCAGCGAGATGTTCAAGGTGCACCGGCTGAACCTGGAAGCCACCGAACGCCTCAACGAAGGCACGCTGCAGCGTGTGTGCGCCATCCTGGAAAAAGCCCAGGCCGTGCACGCCGCGGGTTTCCGCGCCTGCTTTCCCGTGGCGTTTTCGCTGACCTATGTGTACCGGCTGTTCCGCAACACGGTGCACCTGGTCGACGGCCAGGGCGGCTCGCTGGAGATGCAGCTGCGCGCGCTGGGCAAGGGCGACGCGCTGGTGGTGATCAGCTTCACGCCCTATTCGCGCGAAGCGGTGCAGGCCGCCCAAGCGGCCAAGGCGGCGGGCTGCGCCCTGATCGCCATCACCGACAGCGCGGCCTCGCCGATCTCGCTGCTGGCCGACGAAACCATTCTGTTCGCCATCCACAGCCCGTCGTTCTTCCCGTCAGTGACGGCCGCGATGGCCGTGACCGAAGGCCTGGTCGAAATGCTGGCCAGCCGCGCCGGCAAGACCGTGGTCAAGCGCATTGACGAGTCGGAGGCGAACCTGTTCGAGTCGGGCGCTTACGTGCAGGCGCCGCGCCCGCGCGCCAAGGGCTGAGCGCGCCTGGGGTTGACTCCTTCTCCCCTCGGGAGAAGGTGGGGATGAGGGCCAGCCGGCCTCCAGCTCCCGACACTGCGATACGATGGGTGACTGGACAATTTGTCTGAATTCCGAAACCACCGCTATGCCCAAGACCTTGACCAAGCCAGCCGCCAAGCCGGCGACCAGGCTGTCGAACAGGCACCTGCTCGCCGAACTGAAGAACATCGCCGAAGGCCTGGGCAAGACCTTTGCGCCGTTTTGCGAGGTGGTGGTGCACGACCTGACGCACCCGAAGAACGCCATCCTCTCGATCGAAAACAATTTGAGCGGCCGCCGCGTGGGCCAGCCCGCGACCGAGCTGGGCCTGGCGCGCATCCAGGACCCCGACTACCCGGCGGTGATCGCCAACTACGCCAACCAGTTCGCCGACGGCCGCAAGGTGAAAAGCACCTCGGTGGGCATACGCAACGAGGCCGGCGAATACGTCGCGGCGATTTGCCTGAACGTGGACCTCACGCTGTTCAACGGCTTCCAGGCCGCGATGTCGCAGTTCACCGCGATTGAAAGCAGCGCCGTGACGGAGACGCTGGACGCGGCCAACGCCGGCCGCATCCACCAGTGCATAGACGACTTCGCCGCGGCGCGCGCGACGACTTCGCGTTCGCTGCGGCCGGCTGACCGCAAGCAGCTGGTGCAGGATTTGAAGAAGGCCGGCTACCTGGAGATACGCCGCGGCGCGGAGATCGCGGCGGCGCATATGGGGGTGTCGCGGGCGACGGTTTATAGCGACGCGAAGTAGGGGCTGGTGGGTGATTGACGGCCGCCGGCCCTCACCCTAACCCTCTCCCGGAGGGAGAGGGGACCAAGACCCCTCTTTAACTCCCTCCCCCAGCGGGGGAGGGAGTAAGTCCCCCTCACTCCGGCTCAATCCCCGCCTTCTTCGCCAGCTTGATGTTCAGGTCCACCTCGCGGCGGATGAACTTGTCGAACTCCTCGGGCGTGGCCGACCAGGGTTCTATCGAGAGGTTGGCCAGGCGTTTTTTGACTTCCGCGTCGCCCAGCGCGGCCTGGATGGCGGCGTTGAGTTTTTGCACCAGGGGTTTGGGCATGTTGGCCGGGCCCAGCACGCCCCACCAGCCGCTGGCCTCGATGTTGGGAAAGCCCTGCTCGGCCAGCGTGGGCACCTCGGGCAAAAACGTCGTGCGCTGCGGCGACAGCACCGCGATGTAGTTGACCTTGCCGGAGCCGCGCATGGGCAGGGTGGAGGCAATCGTGGTGACGCTGAAGTTGACGTGGCCGCCGGCGACGTCGGTCATGGCCGGGCCGGTTCCCTTGTAGCTGACGGGCACCATGGGCAGGCCGGTGGCGCCGGCCAGCATCTCGGTGGCCAGCCGCGTCGAGGCCTCGGCCGAGCCGAAGGACATGCTGGTGGGCGTGCGCTTGCCGAGCTCGGTGAGGTCCTTGAAGGTCTTGACGCCCGACTGCGCGCCGCCCACCAGCACCAGCGGCGAGCGGCCCAGGGTGGCAATCGGCGTGAAATCGTTGAAGGTGTCGTAGGGCAGCTTCTTCATGGTGGCCGGATTCACCGTGTGGCCGTTCTGCAGCACCAGCAGGGTGTAGCCGTCGGCCGGCGCGCGCACCAGCATTTCCGAGCCTATGCTGCCGCTGGCGCCCGCGCGGTTCACGACGACAAAGGGCTGCTTGAGCGAGGCAGTCAGCGCGTCGGCCAGCACGCGGCCTATGGCGTCGGTGCCGCCGCCGGGCGCGCTGGCGACCAGCAACTGCACCGGCTTGTTGGGGTAGGGCCCGGTCTGCGCGCCGGCGTGGATGGCCGTCCCCAGGCAGGCCAGCGCGGCGACGGTTGCGAGCAGGGAGCGGCGCTGAAGGGACATCGATGGGGTGTGCATGGCTGTCTCCTTAAACACGCGGGAAGACCAGCACCATGGCTTCGGTCAAGGTGGTGGCCGTCATGGCGACGGCTTCGCCGGGGCTGATGTCGACGGCGGTGTGCTCCATCCACTCGCCGGCCTTGTTGCCGAACTGGCCGGTGCCGCTGCGCACAAACAGCAATTGCTGCTGCGGCTGCGCGGGCAGCGTGTGGCTGGCGCCGGGCTTGAGCTGCACGAAAGACACCTTCACGCCTTTTTCGGTGAAGCTGCCGATGTCCTTGGCGGCCACGCCGGGGTTGCCGGCCAGCGGCAGCCATTCGAAGTGGGGCTCGCGGAAATGAATAGCGTCCATGAAGCGCGGCCGCTGGTATTCAATCGGCCGGCCGCTGTGGTGCTCCCAGATGGCCTCGTAGGCGTCCTGGTTCTTGCGGCCGTCGGCGGCGGGGCTGTGGCGCTTGTAGATGCCGCCCTCGAAGTCGCCCTGGTCGCGCATCTGCCGCGCGTTCTCGTCGTGCTGGCCCATGCTCATGTAGCCGTTGCCGGAAGGCCCGCCGAACTGGATCACCATGGTGAGGCTCTGCTTGCCGACTTCTTCCTGGTCCTGCGGGCCGTAGTAGGTGCCCTCGGGGAAGTAGGCCAGGTCGCCGGCCTCGAGGTTGCGCCTGGGGCCTATGTTGGTCGCGCCCGTGAGCGCGAAGCGCACCTGGTCGAAGTTGTGGCGGTGGCGCGGCGACTTGAAGCTCGGGTCGGTGTCGGCCAGCAGCAGCTGGTAGTTGTCGGGCCGGCCTTCGCGGCCTTCGAGCAGGGTCTTGAAGCGGATGACGCCGCCGCGCGTGGAACGTTCGGGGCCCCAGGGGGTGGTGGTGGAATGGGCGATGCGCATGGTCTTGTCTCCTTGCTGTTGGGGTGGATGCGCGGCATCTGTCTGCACGCGCCTGCATGAGCCGGGGCTGGTGCCCCTTGTCCTTATGGCCCTGTCACGGGCTTGCGTCGAACACCGGGTGCACGAACACGAGGAACTGCGTTGGCTCCTTCGCTGTCAGCGTCACCGCCTCCCCTTGCTTCAGATGCAATGCATCCAGAGATTCAAATGCGGATTCCAGGGCCTGGTTTTTGGCCAGGCCGCCGCCCTGCTCGACAAAGCAGGACAGAGGGCCCTTGAGCGGCAATGCTGCGCCGGCGGCCAGCCGGTATTGCTCCAGCGCGACGGCCTGGCGGCCGAAGTCCCAGACCTGGCGCCGCTCCACGCCGGCGCCGCGCGCGCGCCAGGCGATGGCGTCGGGGTTCATCAGCACCGGCTTCTGGAAGCGCTGCGGCGGGTAGGCCATCTTCTGGCCCAGCGCGTATTCCCAGGCGGCCTGCAGGCTGTCGACGCCGGTGCTGCCGCTGTCGCCCGGCGCGAAGTAACGGCCTTCGCTGAAGCGGCCGACTTTGGCGAGCGCATCGACCGCGGCCACGCGCTGCGCTTCCGACATATACCCGGCGCCGCTGGGCCCGCCTATCTGCATGACGAGCTGCAGGGTTTCATCCTGCGAGGTCTGCGGGCCGTAAGGCGTGCCTTCGGGGAAGTAGGCCACCGCGCCCGGCTTCATCACGCCGTCGCTTGCGAAGTCGAACTCGCCCTTGAGCTGCACGCGCACCTGGTCGAAGTTGTGCAGGTGGCGCGGCGAGAAAAAATCCGTCTGCGACCAGACCAGGCGCAAAAAGAAATTGCCGGCCGTGCCGGCCTGGCCTTCGCCCAGGTCCTTGAAACGGAAGGTGCCCACGCGGTGGTTGACGCCGCGCGTCTGGATCTCGGTGTCGGCGAAGCGGACCAGCTGCATGGAAGTTCTCCGGGGTGCTTGCGGTGGCGGCTAGCCGATCAGCCGGGGCAGCCAGGTGGCGATGGCCGGAATCCAGAACACGGCGGCCAGCAGGATGAGGCTCATCACCACATAAGGAATGACGGCCATGAAGATGTGGGCCATGCTGACGGAAGGCGGCGCCACGCCGCGCATGGTCATCAGCAGCAGGCCGTGCGGCGGCAGCAGCAGGCCCAGCTGCATGCAGATCAGGAACATCACGCCGAACCAGATCGGGTCTATGCCGAGCGCCTGCACCACGGGCATGAAGATGGGCAGCGTGATCATCATCATGCTGACCTGGTCGACAAAAATACCCAGGAAGATCAGCATCAGCATCATGCCGACGACGATCATGTTGGTGGAGAGGCCCTGGCCGGTGATGTACTGCACCAGGCCGCTGCTGGCGCCCGAGAACGAGAGGATTTGCGCGAAGGTGGTGGCGCCCAGGATGATGAACAGAATCATGCCCGAGATGCCGGCCGTGCCCTTGAGCGCTTTGAGCACCGCCTCCACCGTCAGCACGCGGTAGCACAGCGCCAGCAGCATGGTGGCGAAGGCGCCCAGGGCCGCGCATTCGGTGGGCGTGGCCCAGCCGGCGGCCAGCGCGCCCACCACCACGCCGAAGATGGACAGCGTGGGCAGCACGTAGCCGAAGAACAAACTCCAGCGCGCCCAGCCGCGGTGCTGCACCTCGCCTTCCTTGTCGGCCGGGGCCAGTTCCGGGCTGATGCTGACGCGCAAGACAATCCACAGCACGAAGGCGATGGAGAGGATGACGCCGGGCAGCACGCCGCCTATCAGCAGCTTGGAAATCGAGATGCCCGAGAGCGAGCCCAGCAACACCGTGAGCGCCGAGGGCGGGATCAGCATGTCGACCGCGCCTATGGCCATGATGGGGCCGGCGGCAATCGTCGGGTGGTAGCCGCGCGAGAGCATCACGGGCAGCATCAGCGAGCCCAGCATGGCGGTGGTGGCAATCGTCGAGCCCGAGATCGCCGAGAACACCGTGCCGGCGACGACGGCCACCACGGCCAGCCGCCCGGGCACGCGCTTGATCAGGCGCTCCACGCCCTCGATCACCTTGAGCGCCAGGCCGGTGTGGAAGAGGATCTCGCCCATCAGCACAAACAGCGGAATCGGCGTGAGCGAAAACGCCGTGACCGAACTCACGCTGCTGCGCGCGAGCTGAGCCAGGCCGGGCTCGCCGCCCATGTACAGCCAGGCGCCGACGATGTTGATCGCGATAAAAGTCAGCGCCACCGGCATGCCGATGAACAGCAATACCGTGGACCCGCCCAGCATCAGCCACGCGGCTATGCCCCAGGAGCTCATGCCGCGCTCACCGCGTCATGGCGCGGGCCGCGCACACCGCGCTGCAGCCGCATCATGCGAAAAATCATTTCAATGGCCAGCAGCACAAACACGAAAGGCAATGGCGCCAGCGCCCACCATTCGGGTGTGACCAAAGTTTTGATGTTGACCGCGCCCGACACATAGCTGGACCAGGCCGCCTGCGTGCCGTACCAGGCGATCACCACGCAGCAGGCCAGGCCTATGAGGTCGCCTATCCACTCGAAATACCAGGCGAGCTGCGGCGGCAGCGCCTGCAGCACGATGTCGACGCGGATGTGCTGGCCCTGGCGCAGCAGCCAGGGCGCCACGCACATGGTGATCAGGTAGAGCATGAGCTCGGAGATTTCATTGCTCCACGCCAGGCCTTGCGGCAGGCCGGGGATGGCCAGGTTGCGCAGGGCCACGTCGGCCACGATGATGAGCATCATGGCCAGCAGGATGGCGCAGCCCAGCAGGGACAGGCCCGCCAGGAAGCGGCCGTAGGCGTTGGAGAGCCGGTCTGTCACGGCTTACTTCGAGAACAGGGCTTTGAAGCGCGGCGCGATCTCGGGGCTTTGTTTGACGGCGCCGGCCCAGCCGATGTCATAGGCCTTGTCGCGGAAGGCCTTGGAAGTGGCGGCGTCGAACTTGATGGTCTGGATGCCGGCTTTTTCCTGGCGCGCGGTTTCATCCGTCGTGTACTTGGCCCAGAAGGTGTTCTCGGCTTCCAGCGCGAGCAACTGCTTTTGCAAATAGTTGCGCTGTGCGTCGGTGAGCTTTTTGTAGGCCGGCAGGTTCATGATCAGCGAGACCTCGGCATCGTAAAAGCCCGGGTCCACGCGGAATTTGGTTTTTTCCTGCCAGTTCAGGTCGAAGATGCCGCCAATCGGCCAGCCGTAGCCGTCGACCACGCCGCGCTCGAGTGCGGTGTAGACCTCGCCGGGCGGCGTGGTGATGACGTTGGCATTGAGCGCCTGGAAGAAGTCGCGGTAGACCGGCGTGATGCGGATCTTCTGGCCGGTCAGGTCGGGCTTGTCGATCTTCTTGTTGGTGTAGATGTGAAAGGGCTGGTTCTCCACCATGCGGGCCAGGTACTGCATGTTGCCCTTCTCGTTCCAGACCTTGTTGATCGCGTCGAAGGCGCCGTTCTTGCGCTGCTCGGCCACCGGGATCTGCGTGAGCTTGAGGAAGTCGGCCTCGGGCATGACGTTGGTGTAGAAGGCGCCGGTGTTCAGCGCCATGTCGACCACGCCGGTCTTCACCGCGTTGCCGGCCTCGAAGGTCGGGATGGCCTTGGGGCCGCCCAGGAAGTTGATTTGCAGCACGCCCTTGCCTTCGGCGTTGACCTTGGTGATCCACGGTTGCAGGCGCTGCACGTAGATGCCGTTCTCGGCAAAGGCGCTGACCAGGCGCAGCGTGACTTCCTGCGCGAGCGCGCCGGCGGAAAAACCGGCTATCAGCAACAAGGCCAGCGTGGGCTTGAGGGCTTTCGTCGTGGGGCGTTTCATGGGTGTTGTCTCCTTATGGTTGGAATCGATGATCGGTGCGCGGCGGGGTCGCGTCAATGCGGCTTACACCGTGGCCGCCAGTAATTTTTCGAGTGCCTGCCCGCTGTCGTCGGCCAGCGCGGCCTGCACCAGGGCCTTGAGCTGGGCCGGGCCTTGCGGCATGGCGCGCAGCTGCGGCATGGCGGCCATGATCTTCTGGAAGTTGCCCCAGCCGCGCGCATGCGTGTCGCCGTAGCCCTTGACCAGGCGCTGCGCGCGCGCGACTTCCAGGGCCAGCGCGGGCTGGATGGGCGTGAGGCGCGCGATGGTCGCCAGCCAGTCGGCGATGCGCTGGTGTTCGACCTCAAAGCGCAGCGACTTCGGCCGCAGGGGGCGCAGGGATGCAATCGCGTAAAGCAGCAGGTAACCGCGTATCGAACTGGTCTGCACCACGCGGCCTTTGCGCGTGAAGGGTGCTACGCAGGCGCGCGCCCAGCGCGTGGCCAGCAGCCAGCGGCCCAGGTTGGCGGGCAGGGTGTCGGCGATCTCCTCGATGCGCGGGTGCAAAAACTCGTGGATGCCCAGGTGCTGCGCGGCGGCCAGCTTGACTTCGCCGCCCACGCGGCTGAAGCGCGAGCGCCGGGTCTTGAGGTCGGCCACGCGCACCGTGTCTTCATACGACATCCACAGCGCCAGGTGGCGCGCGGTCTCGTCCATCAGTTCGGCGGCCAGCGCGGTGTCGGCGGGCAATGTGTTTTCCAGCGGCTTGAGCAGGTCCAGGTAGCGCGCGGCGTAGTCCACGTCCTGGTAGTCGGCCAGGCGCAGGATGCCGGCCGTCAGCGTCGCATGGGTGGCGGGCGCGAAGTGTTTGTGTATGCGCGCGCTGAGCATGGCGAGCTTGGGGCCTGTGGGCGGCACCGGCACGGCGGGTACGGCGAAGGCCACCGGGGGCGGGGCGGCCAGTGCTTTTGCCGCCGCATCAAAACCGGCGGCAAAGGCCTTGAGGCTGGAACTCACGCCCACGCCGCCGCGCGAGATGGTGGACTCGAACTGCGCGCGGGTAAACGGCAGGCGGCCGGTGGCGGCCAGCGCGCCGTAGAGCGCGGGGCTGATCAGGCTGCCGGTGGCCTCGGCCAGTTGCGCGAAGTCGGCGGTGATGAATTGTCTGGCCGCGGCCCGGCCGCCGGCCAGCAATTTTTCGGCGCTGACGCGGCCGTCGCCCATGGCGGTGCGCTCGGTCATCGAATACACGCGGTGGGTCGATGCAACGAATGTGGTGCGATCGGCCGTGACCAGGCCGCGCTGCAGCGCGCGGCCGGCTTCCATGAGTTCGGAGGCGATCACCACGTCCACGTCGCCGGGAATGGGGCTGAGTGCCATCACCGGCATGCGGCCGGCGGGTGTGGCGGTTTCGGGAAACATCTCGAGGTAGTACACGGTGGCGCCGGTGCGTTGCGCGACGCCGGGCACCGAGGTGGTCTGCGCGTAATAGCCGTTCTGCTCGGCCAGGTCCACCAGCCAGTCGGCCAGCACGCCGCCGCCCTCGCCGCCCATGGCGAGAATCGCAATCGTGATGCCATGTTTGGCGGGGATGGCTGGTGCCGCGACGGGCGTGATCTTCTCAAGAACGGCGCTCATGCGGCGATTCCTTCCAGGCGGCGTTCGATGCGGTTTTGCAGCCAGCCGATCACCCTGGTGCGCAAGCTGAGCTTGAAGCGGTCCCAGCCGGTCGGGTTGTTGATGATTTCGGCGCGGTAGAACGATGGGCACAGCACGGCCGCATGCGCGACCTCGCCGCACAGGCCGCAGCCCACGCAGCTGTCGATCACGGTGGCAATCGGGTCGCGGCGCAGCGGGTCCGGATTCGGCTTGATGGTCAGCGAGGGGCAGCCCGACAGGCGTATGCAGGAATGGTCGCCGGTGCAGGTGTCGGGGTCTATGCCGAAGCGCTCGCGCACCACGCGCTCGCCGCCGGCGATGCGCTTTTTGATCTGCGGCTTGATGCGGCGCTGGCGGTTGAGCTGGCATTCGCTTTGCGCGACGATGACCTTGGGGCCCTTCTCTTTTGTCGTGAGGGCCTCGCGCAGCACGTCGCGCATCTGCGTGAGGCTGTAGGTGTTGGTGACCGTCTTCGCCCACTTCACGCCGACGCCGCGCACGGCTTTTTCAATCGGGTTGTTGGTGCTGCGGATGGCGTTGGCGGCTTTCGACGACAGCACGTCCTGCCCGCCGGTGGCGGCCGAGTAGCCGTTGTCGACGACCAGCAGCAGGTTGTCGGTCTGGTTGAAGACCGCATTGCCCACGCCGCTGGTCAGGCCGTTGTGCCAGAAACCGCCGTCGCCCATCATGGCGATGGTGCGCTTTTGCGTCTCGGGCGTGTTGAAGGCCGAGGCGCCGGCCCAGCCCAGGCCGTAGCCCATGGTGGTCGCGCCTATGTTGAAGGGCGGCAGCACCGAAAACAGGTGGCAGCCGATGTCGCAGCTGATGTGGTGCTTGCCGAGCTCGCGCTCCAGCAGCTTCATCGCGGTGAAGATGGGGCGCTCGGGGCAGCCGGTGCAGAACGAGGGCGGCCGGCCCTGCACCTCGTCGGACGCGGCCTTGATGGCGAAGGCCTTGGGGTTGCCTTCCATCACGGCCAGGCCGGTGGAGGCTTTTTGCGCGGCGGCCGGCAGCTCGCGGCCTTCGAGCAGCTCGGGCGCATAGATCTCGATGAAGCGCGCCACGCCCTTGAGCACCACGCCGCCCGTGTATTCGCCGGCCATGGGCAGCACGTCCTTGCCGTGCACCTTGGTCTGCACGTCGGCCTTGCGCAGCAGGGAGTTGAGGCTTTGCTCGATGAAATCGGGCTGGCCTTCCTCGACCAGCAGGATGCCGCGCTTGCCGAGGCAAAAGCGCTTGAACTCGTCGTCGATCAGCGGGTAGGTGATGTTGAGCACATACAGCGGCACCTGCGACTGGCCGAAGGCGTCGGCCAGGCCCAGCATTTCCAGCGAGCGCAGCACGCTGTTGTAGAGGCCGCCCTGCATGACGATGCCGAAGTCTTTTGCGCCCTCGGCGAAAAATTCGTTGAAGCCGCGCTCCTGGATGAACCTGACGGCGGCGGGCCAGCGGTCGGTGATTTTTTCCTGTTCCTGCGCGTAGCTGGCCGGCGGCAGCACCACGCGGCTGGTGTCGCGCTGCGGGTTTTCGATGGCGTCTTTGAGCGTGAAGGACGGCCGCTTGTTGGCCTTGGTGGTGAAGCGGCCGTGCACGTGGCAGGCGCGTATGCGCAGCTCCAGCATCACCGGCGTGCGGCTGGCTTCGGACAGCTCGAAGCCCATCTCGACCGCGCGAACAATGCTTTCGAGGTTGGGCCGCGGGTCTATCAGCCAGACCTGGGACTTCATCGCGAAGGCGTGCGAGCGCTCCTGCATGATGCTGGAGCCTTCGCCGTAGTCCTCGCCGACGATCAGCATCGCACCGCCTATGACGCCGCCCGAGGCCAGGTTGGCCAGGGCGTCGGATGCGACATTGGTGCCGACGGTGGACTTGAAGGTGACGGCGCCGCGCAGCGGGTAGTTGACGGAGGCGGCCAGCGTGGCGGTGGCCGTGGCCTCGGAGGCGCTGTGCTCGAAGTGCACGCCGAGCTCCAGCAGGATGTCGTTGGCGTCGGTCAGCACGTCCATCAGGTGCGAAATCGGCGCGCCCTGGTAGCCGGCCACGTAAGACACGCCGGCCTGCAGCAGCGCCTTGGTCACTGCCAGGATGCCTTCGCCGCGGAATTCGTCGCCCTCGCCCAGGCGCAGTTTTTCAACTTCCTGTGTAAAGGAACG
This sequence comes from Polaromonas sp. YR568, assembly GCF_943369415.1. GTDB lineage: Bacteria > Pseudomonadota > Gammaproteobacteria > Burkholderiales > Burkholderiaceae_C > Polaromonas. The sequence continues at coordinate 7,970 of NZ_CALRNF020000031.1, read as the reverse complement.
CTCAGCCATGGCGTGGGGCGCCGGTTTGCAGTCTGGATGTCATCGTGTTGTCTCTCGTGGGCGCCTTGGCATGGGCTTCGGCTCGTTATTCAGGCAATTTACGCAGGCGCATCGCATACGGCAAATGGATTTTTCTGATAGAGCACATCCGTTTGGTGAATAATCAGTAACAACCCTGAGGCTTTTGAAAAGCCCCGTCCCCGGAGACAAACCCATGAACTTCCGCCAGCTGGACCTCAATCTTTTGCGCGTGCTCGCGGCCATCCACCGCACCGGCTCGGTCACGCTGGCCGGCAAGGCGCTGTCGCTGTCGCAGCCGGCCACCAGCAATGCGCTGTCGCGCCTGCGCGACTACTTTGAAGACGAGCTGTTTGTGCGCGCGCCCTCGGGCTTGAAGCCCACGCGCCTGTGCGAGCAGCTGGCGCCTGCCGTGCTGGCCCAGCTGCTGGCGCTGGAGACAGTGGTCACCGGCCATGAGGACTTCGAGCCCGCGCACAGCGACATGCATTGGCAGCTCTCGCTGTCCGACCTGGGCGAGATGCTGTTCCTGCCGGGCCTGGCGGGCGCGCTGCGCAGCCAGGCGCCGGGCGCGCGGCTGTCCAACATCTCGGTGGCGGCCAATGAGGTGGCGGCGGCGCTGGAGGCGCGCGAGATCGACCTCGCCATCGGCATCCTGCAGCCCAAACACCGCGGCATACGCACCGAGCTGCTGTTCCGCGAGAACTATGTGGCGGTGGCCTCGCCGCAATGGCGGCCGGCCTCGGGCCGCAGCGGCCGCACGCTGACCGCGCAGCAGCTGGCCCAGGCGGCCTTTGTGGTGGCCTCGCCCACGGCGACCTTTCACGGCAGCGTCGAGCAGATGCTGGTGCGCATGAAGCTGGACGACCGCATCGTGCTGCGGGCGCGCCATTTCGGCGCCCTGCCCGACCTGGCGCTGACAACGGACCTGCTGTCCATCGTGCCCGAGATGTACGCGCGCAACCTGCGCCAGCGCTACGACTGCCGGGTCTGGGGCATCCCCGGCGCGCCGGCCTATGAGGTGCGCCTGGTCTGGCACAGCAGCACCGACAAGGACCCGGCCCACCAGTGGATGCGCGCGCTGGTGCACAAGCTGTTCAAAAGGCCGGTAAGGGCGGAGGCGGTGTGAGCAAGCCGAAAGTCTTGCCCCTTCTCCCTCTGGGAGAAGGCGGGGATGAGGGCTGCCGGCACTTGATATTTCGCGGCGGATTGCAAGGCCGCCGGCCCTCACCCTAACCCTCTCCCAGAGGGAGAGGGGACTGAATCGGGGAGAGCTGGGTCAACTGGCACGGCTCCCGGGTTTACTCCTTCTCCCTCTGGGAGAAGGCGGGGATGAGGGCCGTCGGCCCTGGCAAAACCCTTACATCTCAAAGCGCGAAAGCGCATAGACGGCCGCCCTTGACCCGACGATGATGGAGCGCGCACCAGCAAGCGCGACACCATTCACGGAGGACGACATGAAACACACCATCACCACAGGCCTGGGCCTGCTCACGGCGGCCGCATTGCTCGCCGGCTGCGGCAGCGGCGCGGGCGAACCCAAAAACATCAAACCGGCTTACCTGGGCCCCATCAGCGTGGGCGCTTACGACGGCGGCAATGACGACCTGCTGACCGCAGGCCTGGGCAAGACCGGCCTGGGCGGCGCCGCGCCGCAGCCTGTCGACCCCCTGAACCCGACGGCGGCCGAGCTGCGGCGCATCGCGATCTACAACAACTACCGCGCCATCCTCGACATCTCGCCCGCCGGCGGCTACGGCACGCTGTACGGGCCGAACGTCGATGCGCGCGGCGTCATCACCGCCGGCGAAGGCAAGATCGCCGGCACCGAGTTCATCGCTTATTCGGACGACGGCAGCGGCCGGCACAACGTCACCCTGATGGTGCAGGTGCCCGCGAGCTTCAACCCGGCCGCCGCCTGCATCGTCACCGGCACCTCCAGCGGCTCGCGCGGCATTTACGGCGCCATAGGCTCCTCGGGCGAATGGGGCCTGAAAAACGGCTGCGCCGTGGCCTATACCGACAAGGGCACCGGCAGCGGCATGCACGACCTGCAGAACAACACGGTGAACCTGCAGAACGGCCTGCGCGCCGATGCCGCGGCAGCCGGCGTGGTTTCCAACTTCACGGCGGCCTTGAGCCCGGCCGACCGCGCGGCCTTCAACGCGGCCACGCCGAACCGCTTTGCCGTGAAGCACGCGCACTCGCAGCAGAATTCAGAAAAGGACTGGGGCCGCTTCACGCTGCAGGCGGTGGAGTTCGCCTACTTTGTGCTGAACGAACGCTACGGCGCGCCCTCACGCGACGGCAGCACGCGCCTGAAGACGCTGAACCCGTCCAACACCATCGTGATCGCCTCCAGCGTCTCCAACGGCGCCGGCGCGGCGCTGGCCGCGGCCGAGCTTGACACGCAGGGCCTGATCAGCGGCGTGGCCGTGGCCGAGCCGCAGATCCAGCTGGTGCCCGACGCGCGGCTCAGCGTGCGGCGCGGCAATACCACGCTGGCCGGCACCGGCAGGCCGCTGTACGACTACATCACGCTGGCCAACCTGCTGCAGCCCTGCGCGGCGCTGGCATCGCCCGCCACCAATGTCTTCAACACCATCAACCCGGCCATCGCCGCGAACCGCTGCGCCGCGCTCAAGGCCCAGGGCCTGGTCGGCGGCAACACCCCGGCCGAGCAGGCCGCCAGCGCCATGGGCGTACTGCAGGCCGCGGGCTGGCAGTCCGAAAGCAACGACCTGCAGGCCTCGCACTACTCCTTCGCCACGCTGCCGGTGGCGCTGACCTATGCCAATGCCTACGGCCGTTTCGGTGTGCAGGACAACCTGTGCGGCTACAGCTTCGCCGCCACGGCCCCGGCCACCGCGCCCGTGCCCAACGTGCCGGTGCCCGCATCCGCCGCGGCGCTGGCGACATCTTTCGGCACCGGCAACGGCGTGCCGCCCACGGCGGGCGTCAACATCGTCAACAACGCGAGTGTGGGCGGCCCGCTGCTGGATGCGGCCTCGCTGTCGGCCGGCAATGTGCAGGACTACAACAGCGCCGGCGCGCTGTGCCTGCGTGCGCTGGTGGCCGGCAACGGCCCGGCCGCGCTGCGCGTGCGCGAGGGCATACTGCCCGCGCTGCGCACCGCCAGGCTGCAGGGCAAGCCGGCGCTCATCGTGCACGGCCGCTCCGACACGCTGGTGCCGGTCGCGCTGACTTCGCGGCCCTACTTCGGCCTCAACAAGATGGTGGAAGGCGGGGCCAGCAAGCTGTCCTACATCGAGGTCACCAATGCCCAGCACTTTGACGCCTTCCTGGGCCTTCCGGGTTACGGCGCGCGGCTGGTTCCGCTGCACCGCTATTTCATCCAGGCCATGGACATGATGTACGCCCACCTGAAGACCGGCGCGCCGCTGCCCGGCAGCCAGGTGGTGCGCACCGTGCCGCGCGGCCAGGCCGGTACCGTGGCCAACCCGATCACACCGGCCAACGTGCCGCCCATCAAGGCAGTACCGGATGCGGCGGACAGCATCACGTTTGCGAACAACGTGGTGACGGTGGCTGATTAAAGAGAGGACGGACGCGGCGGCGCCGGCAGCAGCCGGTAGGCCGTGGCGCCCAGCGCCAGCAGCGCCGCGATGCCGGCCAGCACCGCGGTGAAAGGCTCAAGGCCGCGCTGCGCGGCCAGTGAGGCAATCAGCCCGGTGAACCACTGCATGCCGGCCACGCCCAGGAACATCGCCATGGTGAAGACAGCCATCGCGCGGCCCGTCAGCGCTGTGGGGTAGGCCGCGCGCACGTCGGCGTACTGCAGCACCAGGTAACCCGAGAGCAGGCCTATCACCACGGGCCCGATCACGTCGACCAGCGTGCTGTGCGTGAAGGCAAAGGCGGCGAACAAAACGGCCAGCAGCCAGGTCAGCCCGGTGATCCAGCGGCGGCGGCTGGCGGGGCCGGGATCGAGCCGGCCGAAGAGCGGCGCGCCGAACAGCGAGGCCACCGACATCACCAGCGCGACGTTGCCGCTTTGCACCAGTGAAAAATCGTGGCGCTGCATCAGCAGCGGCCCGAGCCAGAGGCCGCGCAGCGAGATGAAGGACGCATAACCGACGGCCGACATGATCAGGATGCCCCAGGTGTAAGGCAAGGTGAGCAGCGCGCCGAATTTGGCAAAGGCCTCGCGCACCGATTCTTTGGGCTGCGCCGGTATGGCCGGCTCGTGCACAAAGATGAAGATCAGCAGCCAGGCCACAGCCGCCAGCCCGCCCAGCACCCAGAAGCCCATGCGCCACGACGTGGCCTCGATCAGCCAGGCCAGCGGCGTGCCGGTCAGCAGCATGCCCAGGCCGCCCAGGCCCAGCGTCAGGCCCGACACGGCGGCGAAGCGGCCGGTGGGAAAGTGGCGCGCTATGAACACCGTGCACACCAGGAAGGCCGGCGCGCAGCCCATGCCGATCAGCACCTGGCCGGCCACCAGCATGCCGTAGCTGCCCGCCAGCGCCGAGATCGCCGAGCCCGCGACGGCCAGCGGGAACGCCGCCAGCACGGTGCGCCGCACGCCGTGCAGGTCTATGCCTATGCCCATGAAGAGCTGCATCGCGCCGAAGGGAAAGTGGAAGGCGCCGGCGAACAGGCCCAAGGCCTGTGCCGTCAAATGGAAGTCGGACTGCAAGGGCGCGGCCTTGATGGCGGCCACCGTGCGAAAGGCCTGGCTCAACGCAACGGCCGTGGTCAGCGCGAACAGCATGGCCCAGACGGCGCGCGGGGTGTGCGGTGAATGGGGTGTCGATTCGGCCAAGTGCGGTTCCGGTTCCGTGTTGTGTCTGCGAAGAGTTTAGGCGCGGGCGGCAAGCCGTGCAGTCCCGCATTGACAATTTACTTGAACCATGAATAATTAAATTGTGAAATGTGTGTTGCGCTGGCGCGGAAGTTGCGACAGGTTGCAGTCAATGCAGGGGGATGGTTTTATCGCGACGGGCCGGCAATGCATCGGCCCGCGAAGGCGCACAAGCCTTGTTTCTCTGGAGCGACCGCATGACCGTGTTCAAGACTTCCCTGGCAGCATTGCTGCTGGCTTTCAGCGCCGTGGGCGCCGCGCCTGCGCTGGCGCAAGGCTACCCCTCACGGCCGATACGCATCGTCGTGCCCTACCCGGCCGGCGGCGGCATCGACGTGATCTCGCGCGTGATCGGCGAGCGCCTGGGCCGCAGCCTGGGCCAGCCCGTGCTGGTCGACAACAAGCCCGGCGCCGGCACCATCCTGGCGGCCGACTTTGTCGCCAAGGCGCCGGCGGACGGCTACACGCTGATGGTCACCACCGACTCGACCATGACCATCAACCAGCACCTGTACGCCAAGCTGCCTTACGACCCGGTGAAGGACTTCGCGCCCATCACGCAGCTGGTGCTGCTCAACCAGTTGCTGCTGGCCAACCCGGCCGTGCCGGCCAGCAACCTCAAGGAGTTGATCGCCTACGCCAAGGCCAACCCCGGCAAGCTCAATTACGCGTCTTACGGCAGCGGCAGCCAGCCGCACCTGGCGATGGAAACGCTCAAAGCCCAGGCTGGCATCGACATCGTGCACGTGCCCTACAAAGGCATTCCGCAGGCCGTGCCCGCCGCGCTGGCCGGCGAGGTGCAGCTGACGTTTTCGGGCGCGGCCTCGTCGCAGGCTTTCATCAAGGCCGGCAAGCTCAAGGCGCTGGCCGTGGGCGGCAAGACGCGCATGCCGCTGCTGCCCGACGTGCCGACCTTCACCGAATCGGGATTTCCGGACGTGCCTTCCAACGCCTGGTTCGGCCTGTTCGCGCCCGCCGGCACGCCGCGCGACATCGTGATGAAGCTGCATGCCGAAGTCACGCGCATCCTGAAAGACCCGGAGTTCGTGCAAAAGGAAATCGTCGCCAAGTCCTATGACCTGGTGGCCAGCACCCCGGAAGAGTTCGCCGCCTTCCTGGTGGCCGACAGCGTGCGCAACGCGCGCGCCGTGAAGATCTCCGGCGCCAAGGTCGAATAGTTTTGAGCACCACACCCGTCTGGCGTGGCTACAGCCAGGCCGAACTCGACCGCCAGTACAACAGCCGCGGCACCGTACCCGACGTGACGGTCTACCTGCGCGAGTACGCCGAGCGAAGCGCGGCGGCCAAGGCCTCGCTGGCCTGCATGGAAAACATCGCCTACGGCCTGGGCGACGACGACCGGCTGGATATTTTCCCCGTGCCAGGCGCGCGCGGCCCGTCGCCTGTGCTGGTGTTCCTGCACGGCGGCGACTGGCGCGCGCTCTCCAAGGACGACAGCGCCTTTGCCGCGCCCGCTTACGTGGGTGCCGGTGCGATGTTCGTCGCGCTGGATTTCACGCTAGTGCCCGAGGCCACACTGCCTGAAATGGGCGCGCAGGTGCGCCGCGCGCTGTACTGGCTGTGGCACAACGTGGCGCTGCACGGCGGCGACCCGTCGCGCATCCACATCGCCGGGCACTCCTCGGGCGCCAACCTCGTCGGCCAGGTCTTGATGACCGACTGGGCGCGCGAATTCGGCGCGCCGGTGGACCTCGTCAAAAGCGCGTGTTTCATGAGCGGCCTGGGCGACCTCGAGCCCGTGCGCCTGTCCTTTCGCAATGAAAAGCTGAACCTCACGCCCGAACTGGTGGCCGAGGTGTCGCTGCTGCGGCACGGCGCCGTGGCGCGCTGCCCGCTGCTGGTGGCGGTGGGCGGCAACGAGACAGAAGACTATTTGCGCCAAAGCCGCGAGGTGGCGGAGTGGTGGACGGCGCGCGGCGCGCCGGCGCAGTTCATCGCACCGGCCGGGCGGCATCACTTCGACGCGGTGCTCGAATGGGCGGACCCGGCAAGCGCGCTGTTCAAGGCGCAGCTCGCCTTGCTGGGCCTGGCGAAGTGAAAGGTCCCGCCGTCTGGCTGGACATGGACCAGGCCGAACTCGACGCCGCCTACAACCAGGCCGCTTATGCACCGAATGCCGCCGAGGTGCTGCAGCGTTATGGGGTGCGCAGCGAAGCCACGCGCGCCGCGCTGGGCGAGCCGCTGCGCTTTGCCTATGGCGAGAGTGCCGTCGAAGGTCTGGATGTTTACCCCACCCGCGCGCCCGATGCACCGATCGCCGTTTTTATCCACGGCGGCGCCTGGCGCTCGGGCCGTGCGCGCGACTATGCCTTTCCCGCCGATGTGCTGGTGCCCGCCGGCGCCCATCTCGTGGTGCCCGACTTCGCGGCGGTGCAGGACGTGGAAGGCAGCCTGGCGCCCATGGCCGAACAGCTCAGGCGCGCGCTGGCCTGGGTGCATGAGAACGCGCAGCGATTCGGCGGAAATCCCCAGCGCATCCGCGTGCTGGGCCACTCCTCAGGCGCCCACCTGGCCGGCGTGATGCTGACCACCGACTGGGCCGGCCGCTTCGGCCTGCCCGCCGACCTCATCAAGGGCGGCCTGTGCTGCAGCGGTATTTTTGACCTGAAGCCGCCGCGGCTTTCGGCGCGCAGCAGCTATGTGCGGTTTACCGACGAGATCGAGGAGGCGCTGAGTCCGCAGCGCCACTTGGCGTTGCTCAACGCGCCGCTCGTCGTTGCGTACGGCACGCTGGAGACGCCTGAGTTCCAGCGGCAGTCGCGGGATTTTGCGGCGGCTGTGGCTGCCGCCGGGAAGCCTGTGCGTTTGCTTGTGGCTGAGGGGCTTAACCATTTTGAAATGGTTGAAAGTTTGGGGTGCAGTGATGGACTGCTGGGGGCGGCAGTCCTCGCGCAGATGGGGTTGGGAGGTTGAAGGCTCTCTGTTGGTTTAGGCGCTGATGTTGGTTTGGGTTCCGGGGCCGGGGTCGCCCGGCATGCGACTCACTTTTTTTGCTTCGCCAAAAAAAGTAAGCAAAAAAAGGCGACCCTGGTTGCTGCGTCCCCTGCGCTTCGCTCCGGGGCAACCTGCGGTGCTCGGTCCAGCCGGGGTCAAAAACAACTCGCCT
>NZ_CALRNF020000030.1:0-80570 GCF_943369415.1 Polaromonas sp. YR568 | reverse complement strand
CGCCTGGAAGGCGTCGAGTACGGCCGCTGCCTGATGCATGCACCCTGGGCCATTTCTTTTGCCCCGCAAGCCGCCGCGCGTTTTCATTTCGTCGCCAGCGGAGATGCCTGGATGCACACGCCGCAGTCCGGCTGGCTGGAACTGAAGGCCGGCGACGCGGTGCTGCTGCCGCGCGGAACCGCCCACACCATCGCCAGTTCACCCGAGGTGCCGCCGGTGGCCCTCGCCACCTTCGACCGCGAGCGCGTGGCGGAGGACATTTATCTGCTGCGGGACGGCGCGCCCGCGGCGCAAGCGCCCTCGCATGTCATGTTCTGCGGCAGCATGACCTTCAACCTCGACCCGCTGCACCCCTTGCTGGCCATGATGCCGGAGGTGATACGCGCCGGCGAGCTGGCGCAGCGCGACCCGGGCGTGCCCATGCTGCTCGACGCGATGGAGCGTGAAGCCTCGCTCAACCGCATAGGCGCCTGCGGCATCCTGGCCCGCATGGCCGACGTGCTCGCCGCGAGCATCATCCGCGCCTGGGTGGAATGCGCCTGCAGCAACTCCACAGGCTGGATCGCGGCGCTGCGCTCGCCCGGCGTGGGCAAGGTGCTGGCCGCCATCCACGCCTCGCCCGAGCAGGACTGGAGCGTGCCGGAGATGGCCAGCATCATGGGCGCATCGCGCTCGCGTTTTGCCCAGGCCTTCAAGGAATCGGTGGGCGAAAGCCCCGCCCGCTACGTGGCCCGCATCCGCATGTTCCAGGCCCGCAGCTGGATCGCGCAGGACGGCATGCGCGTCACCACGGCCGCCGACCGGCTGGGCTTCGACTCCGAGGCGTCGTTCAGCCGGGCGTTCAAGCGGGTTGTCGGGCATGCGCCGAGCAAGGCGCGCAGTACTGTGTGACCGGGGAGGCCTGGACAAGCGGGGGCTTTAATGGCCCGAAATTGAAGAGCGTCGAATCCAGACGAGGCTGATACCCTGCCATTCAGGACGCGGCATCATATGATTCGATTCAAATGTCCAAAACCCTGGTTAAACCTCAAGCGCGAAACGCAACCCGCAACGATCCGGCGGCGGAGGCCCTGCGCCGCTTCAGGCTGATCTTCAACGCTGTAAAGACGCATTTTCGCGAGGTGGAGAAAAAGGCCGGATTGGCGGGCGCGCAGCTTTGGGCACTGAGCGTGGTGCGCGGCACTCCCGGCATCGGTGTCAGCGAACTCGCCAGTGAAATGGATGTGCACCAGTCCACGGCCAGCAACCTGTTGAAATCGTTGGTCACCGGAGGGCTGGTTGAAGTCGAACGGTCCAGCACCGACCGGCGCGCCCTGGCGCTTCGCGTTTCGCCGGCAGGTCTCAAGGTCCTGAAACGCGCCCCCGGCCCCTTTTCCGGAGTACTTCCTGAAGCGCTGGCGAGCCTGGACACACCGGCACTGATCCGGCTCAACCGGGACCTGGACAAGGTGATCCAGGCTCTGGGGGTGGACAAGCGCGCGGCAAACATCCCGCTCGGACAGCCGGACACCTGATCGCACGCGGCCATGGCGGGGTCGTTGGCCCCGAGCCATGCCAGCCGGTCAGGTCGGCCGTGCGCAAGGCCGCGCACAGCGCCGATCATGCGCCACTACACCTCCGCGCGTTGCGCGAAAAGCCGAACGAAGACCGGTCTCTCACCGCGGTCGCCTCCGCTTACGCCCCGCCATACATTTGCACCAATATAATTACCGGGACCAATATCGCGTAGACGGGTACGGCCCCATAAAGTGTGAAGACTTTTCGACTGCACCAATTCAACGTTGATCGCTGGGCGGGCCGGATGCTCTCCGACGCCGGCCACCGGCGCTTGCGCGGGCGAATTGCGCAACGGGCAGGGAAGCATCGGCTGGAATGAGCCACGAACCGCTTCCCGACGACGTCCGGCGGTTCGTTCTGGCGAGCGTGCCGTCGGTGCCCTATATCGAGTCGCTTCTCCTCATGCGGCGCGATGCCGGGGCAACCTGGAACGCATCCCAGCTCGCCGCCCGCCTGTACGTTCCGGTGGCCCAGGCGGCGCAGCTCCTGGAGTCGTTGAGAACTGCGGGGATCGCGGTTCCTGTCCCCGAAGCGGAAGGCGTGTACCGTTACCAGCCATCGCCGGAGCTGGCGGAATTGCTGGATCGGGTAGCGGCACACTACGCTGGCAATCTACTTGCGGTCACCGATTTGATTCACTCGAGCCTGAACCGGCGGGCGAACCAGTTTGCGGATGCGTTCCGCTGGCGAAAGGATTCCTGACATGGCAGCCGTCATCTATCTTTTATGCGCCTTGACCTCCCTGGCCTGCTTCGGGCTGCTGTTTCGGGCGTGGCGTTCCAGCCGAAGCCATTTGCTGTTCTGGAGCGCGCTGTGTTTTGCGGGCTTGAGCGTCAACAACTTCCTGCTGGTTGTCGACAGGCTGGTGCTGCCGGCGGTGGACCTGTCCACCTGGCGGCTCGCCACCGGGCTGGTCGCGCTGCTCCTGCTGCTGTTCGGCCTGATCTGGGAGGAGGACTGACCATGAATCAGATGCTGATGGGCGCCATCGCCGTTGCGTCGCTGATTGCCGGGCTTTTCTTCTTCAAGTTCTGGCGGCACACACGGGATCGCTTTTTCCTGTATTTCGCGTTGTCATTCTGGCTGGAGGCCATCAACCGATTCGCGCTTGGGCTGCTGGCCGGCTTCCATGAGGACGGCGTACTTTTTTACAGTGTGCGGCTTGCGGCGTACGCGCTGATACTTCTGGCGATCTGGCAAAAAAACCGGCCGCCGCGCTGAGGTTCCCGGGAGTTCCGGGACTGCCCGGGTTTTACTGCCCGCAAACCCACGGCGGCTCAGCCGGCCGGTTGAACGCGGCAGGACGGTGTCATTTGACCCCGAGGGTAAATACGAAAAAAACGCCCGCCAGGAAATAGACGACCACGACCGCGACAGCACAAAGCGCAACGATTGAATACACCCCGCCCAGGTCGCCCCGGGTTCCGGATTTCTCTTCAGCCGGCGGTTTTGAGTTGTCTGGTGACCGCATATCCAATCCTGGAGAAAGCCCTCATCCACCACGCATAAACAATTCGCACGGCCGACAAAATGAATGGCGGGTAACGAGGACCGGGAGCGAGGTAATTTGCACCCGGTATGCCGTTTCGGCAAAAAAAGAGCCTCCAGAGGGCTCGAGCCCCTGAAGGCCCTAAGTCCTCACCGGGAAATCTGCTGAAATCGGAAGCCTATTGTATTTGTTCAAATGTATATGTGCATCGGGTGTTTCCCTGAAGCGTGGCGCCGCCAGACGTCAGGCCTTGGGCAGGCGAAGCAACTGCAGATCGGCCAGCAGGGCGTAGAGCGGGACGCTGACCAGGCGCGAAACGGCGCTTGCAACCAATGCGCTGGCCATCAGGCTGAGGACCAGGCCGTGGCCATCGACCATTTCCATCACGATGATGAATGCAGTCATCGGCGCATGCGTGACGGCGGCAAGAAATCCCGCCATGCCGAGCGCTATCAGCGTGGGTGCATTGACGTAGCCGGTCAGCTGGGCAATGTCGTTGCCCAAGGCGCCGCCTATCGCCAGGGACGGTGCAAAAATTCCACCCGGAACACCGGACCAGGCGGTAATCCAGGTCGCGATGAACTTGAGCAGCGCATACAGCGACGAGGATTCCCCGCCGCTTTCCAGCATCGCGCGTGTATGGGCATAACCGCCGCCATAGGTATCGCCATGGCTCACGCAACCCAGCACGGCCACCGCCAGGCCGCAAGCCGCCGCGAAGCGCACGGGCGCCTCTTGCCGGAAGCGGCTGAACCAGTCGGGTGTGCCGCCCGCAAGGGAAACGGCCAACAGCCTGGAAAACAGGCCTCCCGCCAAGCCGCTGCAGACGGCCACCAGCAAGCCCGGCAGCAGCAAGGCCATGCTGATGTTTTCGACGCGGATTACGCCGAAATAGGTGGCATTGCCGTAGATCGACACGGCCATCAGGCCGCCCAGCACGATGGCCGCCAGCAGCAGCCCGTTGCTGCGCTGCTCGGGTTTGCGTGTCAGTTCCTCAATGGCGAACATCACTCCACCCAGCGGCGTGTTGAATGCCGCGGCGATGCCGGCCGCTCCACCGGCCAGCAGCAATCCCTGCTCCGATACCCGCGAGCCCGAAGGCAGCCAGCGACGGGCGTGGTACATGACCCCGGCAGCAATCTGCACCGACGGGCCTTCCCGGCCAAGGGAAAGCCCGCCCAACACTCCCCAGGCGGTCAGCAGCATCTTGGCCGCGGAAAGCCGCAGCGACACAAACAAGCCGCGCGAGACGGCCGGCACTTCGGATGTCAGGGCCGCCATGACCTGGGGAATGCCCGAGCCGGCGGCGCCTGGTGCGTAGCGCCTGGTCGCCCAGACGATGGCCGCGGTGCAAACCGGCGTCCATAGCAGCGGCCCCCACCAGTAACTCTTTTCGAACACGAAGAAGAGTTTCAGCGCATGCTCGGTCAGCCAGGTAAATGCCACGACGGCCAGCCCCGCCAATACGGCCGACGCCAATACGACGGTGCGGCCGGCCCAAAGCCGCCAGTCGGCCATTTCGTTTCGCAAATTTGACAGGAATGGGGGATGGGCTTTCATGGCGCGCCTGGCAAGTACATTTGTGGAAATGCAATAGGGATTTCAACAAATGTAAACGAAGCGGCCATCAAAGCGGCGCCGTAGCGCGAACCGGCCCTCCCGGGCAGGCGACCCTGCCCGGATCCACATTCAAGAGGCTAAGGCGCCGACCTGAAGCGCTTGACAGCCCCCGCGTCCCAAACAAGGCCGTTGCCAGGCCGGTCCGGCGGGGTGATGTACCCGTCAACCACCTTCAGGGGTTCCTGAAGGATCGCATCGGCCCAGTCGACGTACTCAAGCCAGTGCGCAGTCGGCGTTGCCGCCATCAAGTGCGAGCTGACTTCGTGGAACAGGTGGGAGGAGAGCTCGACGCGCGCCGTGTCAGCCAGCGCCGCCGCCGCCATCCAGCCGGTCACACCGCCGATGCGTTCCAGGTCGGGCATGACAAAGTCGCTCGCGCGTTGCGACAGGGCATGCGCCATTGCCCTCGGGCCCGCGAAGTTCTCGCCAATCTGGATCGGAGTCCGGAGCAAGGCGGCAAGCCCGGAGCTGGCGGCGTAGTCATCGTGGGCCACGGGCTCTTCGATCCAGTACAAACCTTCGCCGTCAAGCAGCACGCAACGTTCGCGTGCCTCGTTCGGCGTCAGGCGCTGGTTGAAGTCCGACATCAGCACAATGTCGTCGGCAAGGGCGGCGCGCACGGCGCGCACCGCCGCGAGATCTTCCTGCGGCGACGCCCGGCCCAGCCGCATTTTGATGGCACGGAAACCTTCCGCCACGAGTTCCCGGGCCTCGTCCGCCGCGGCCGGCGCGTCCAGCAGGCCGAGGCCATTGCTGTTGTAGGCCTGTACAGGCCTCAGAGGAGCGCCCAGCAAACGCGCGAGCGGCAGGTTCGACGAAATCGCCAACGCATCCCAGCACGCGATGTCGATGCCGGCCATGAGCATCGATACGATGCCGCGCGCGCCGAGAAGCCTGAACCGCGCCTCCAGCAGGCGGCGCACTTCGGCCGGCGAGGCGTCTTTGCCGGCGAGCAAGGCGTTCGCATCCTGAAGCAGGGCCATGGCCGCCTTGCCCGCAGCCGGCAGATAGCAAAACAGGTATGCGCGGCCGGTGATGCCCTCTTCGGTCAGCAGGTCCACCAGCAGCAGCGGCGCTTCGGCAATGCGCATGGCGCTGGTGCCGAGCGCGCGACGCATCGGCACGACCACCAGTGTCGCCTCAATGGCCCGGATCGTGAGGCCGGCCCGGCCTTTCGGCATGTTCATGCCGGGCGCCCTTCGGCATGCACGGACAGGATGTCGAAGATGGCCCGATTGCAGGGCGTCGGCACGCCGAGCCGGACGCCCCTGGCAACCACGTCACCGCTGAGCCATTGCACTTCAATGCGGTTTCCGCGCTCTAGGTCGTTGTGCATGGAAGAGCTCATCGTTGCGGGCACCTGGTCCGCAAAAGCAAGCCTGTCGTCGGCGAAATCGGCGGGCAATGCAACCCCTTCGGCACGCGCGACCTGCACCACTTCGTCCATTACCGCGCGCAGGAAGGCCCGCGAGCGCGCGTTGGCGCGTATCGGCCCTATGGGCGTGCGCACCGTGCTGGTGGTACCGGACAAGCCGACCAGGAACACGAACTTCTCCCAGATCGCGCGCCGGATGTTGGCGCTGACCTCGACATCGATCCCCGCTTGCGCGCACGCGTCGCGAAACTGCATGATTCGCGCGGAACTGCTGCCGTCGTACTCACCGAAAACCAGCTTCTGCATCGTTCCCGAGTGCCGGATGAGGCCGGGTTCGGCAATCGTCGCAGCGATATAGCAAACGCCCCCGATGACGTGCTTGTCTCCCAGCGACTGCCGCAGCGTGTCGTCCTTGATTACGCCGTTCTGGAACGAAACCACGGCGGTGTGCGCGCCGATCACCGGCTTGATGGCTTCTGCCGCGTCGGCCGTGTCCCACAGCTTGACCCCGAACAGCACGATGTCGGCGATACCGGCTTCAGCCGGCTTGTCCGTGACCTTGACGCCCTGCAAATGCAGGTTGCCGCGCGGGCTCTCCAGGCGCAGGCCGCCCTCACGGATGGCCGCAAGCTGCTTTCCCCGCGCAATGAATGTGACGTCGTGCCCGGCATTGGCAAGCCGCGCGCCGAAGTAGCCGCCGACGCCGCCGGTTCCCATAACGATGATGCGCATTTTGTCTCCTTGTAAAAAACGGGTGAAGATGGGAAGTCGCCGCGTTTTCCGGTGGGCAAGCAGAGGCGCCTGGTCGATATCAATAGCCCTGGCTTCAGCGTCGACTGAATGTTTGAGTCATCTGGCTTAGAGCTTTCGGGCAGGTCAGTGGGCAAGCTGCCCAGGCGGTCGTGCCGGCGGATCGAGCAGGCCCAACGCGGGCCGCACAATTCCCTCAAGCAGCGCGCGCTCGGGCCGCGCGCGCGCGAGCACGCGAATCCCCATCAGGACACCGAGCAATATGCGCGCGGCATCTTTCGCGTCGACTGTGGCGGAGATTTCACCGCTCTTCTGGCCTCTGCCGACGCAACGGCGAAAGAAAGCTTCGATCTGCCTGAGTTCTTCCGCCACGACAAGGCGGAACTCAGGATCGTGCGGCGCGATTTCCAGCGCGGCGTTGACCAGCATGCAGCCGCGGCACTCCAGGTCGCCCATGGAACGTTCGACGATCTCGCCGAGAAACGCGGCGACGGCATCACGGGGTGCAAGCCCTTCGAAGCGCCTGATGCGGTCCCGCACGCTCTGCTCAAGATAGTGTTCCAGCGAACGCCGGTACAGCGCGCGCTTGTCGCCAAAGGCGTTGTAGAGGCTTGCGCTCGTAAGGCCCATGCCCTCAGCCAACTCGCGTACCGAGGTGACCTCGTACCCGCGCGACCAGAAACACTGGACGGCGGCATCAAGGACGGCGGCTTCATCGAACTGTCGGGGTCTGGCCATGGGACTGCATTCTGGACACGATTCGCCATTATGTATCAATCGTTCCAAAATGGTCAAACTCCACAAAAGGAGGTTCAAGCGCATCGTCGGGCATCCGCCCGGCAAGGCGCGCGGTCCCATGTGGCCAGGGCGTGTTCAATTGCGCCGGGATCCGGGCCGGGCCTGTGCGCCCTGCCATCCCGGGGACGGGACATCCGATCCCGCAGCGCCCGGCGCCTACAGCAGCCCGCTCGTCAGCGCCTTCAAGGTCGCCGCGGCGCGTGTCGTGCATTCGAGCTTGCGAAAGATGTTCTCCAGGTGGGCGCGCACCGTGCTCGGGCTGATGCCGAGTGTGCGCGCAGCCTCCTTGTTGCTCTCGCCGTGGCTGATGCGCCGCAGCACCTCGATTTCGCGGTCCGTCAACAGGCCGGCCGCATGGTCGGGCTTGGGCGCGGCCGCCGGGCCGCCGGTCAGCGCGGATACGACCTTCGTATCGAAGCGCCCTTGCGCCGCCTCCTCGCGCAGGCGCCGCGTGGCATCCTCTTCGCCCAGGCGGGCGCGGCCGGGGCGGTCGGTCTGCCACATGGCCCACTGCGTCGCCGCCGCGAGCACGCGGCCCTCGACGCGGATCGCGTCCCCCGATGCGCCACGGAAGAAGCCCGAACCATCCAGACGTTCGTCGGCATACGAGGCGATGTCGGCCTCGTCGGCCAGGCTGCCGATGCGCCGCGCGGCGCGCGCCGTCCAGTACGGCACCAGGCGCAGCCGCTCCATCGCCGCCTCGCCGGGCATGCCGGGCAGGTTCCAGATTTCATTCGGCACCGCGGCACGGCCCATGCCATGGATCAAGGCCGCGCGGTGGATGCGACTGCACTGTGCTTCGGTCAGGCCCAGGCGCACCGCGCAGCCGCGCGCCGCTTCCGCCACCCGGCGCGAGTAGCCGGTGAGCCAGGGCAGCTTCAGGTCGATCACGTCGGCGATCAGTTCCAGCGGCGCGGTCGGCGCCGGCAGGGCCGCGGCAGGGGCGAACGAATCGACGCCCGCCGGGTCGTTCTCCAGCGTGTGGAGCCAGTCGGCCGCGTTCTCGCGCAAGGCCGGCAACCACTCGGCGGGGTACTGCCGGCCGGCGCGCGCGGCCAGTCCGGCTAACGCGTGCTCGAGGCTGTAGACGCGGCTGTGCACCTCAAGGTCGCCGGCGACCTGAACCAGCTGCACCTCGATCGGCACATCGCTGCCGGCGAGCGCGTGGGGCTGGCCGCCGCCGTCCAGGGTCTCGAAGATGCGGCGCAGCGCGCGCTCGACGGGCACAGGCAGGCCCAGCGTGCGCGCCACGTCGCCCGACACCTCGCAATGGATCTGCGCCGCCGGGCCGGTCAAGCCCGACAGGTGCGCCGGCATGCCCACCGCCAGCATCGCCTGCCGCCCGTTGACGTCATCGCCCATCAGGTCGGCGATCTCCGGCGCGTTGGCGGTGCAGCCCGACCAGCGCAGCAGCGAGACATAGGCCACATGCGTCTGCAGCTGCGCGGCTAAGCCGAGCGCCGCCGCGAGCCGCACGGCCAGCCACGCGGTGCGGGCGGAATGGTCTATGGGCTGGCCCATGCTCAGGTCGCCGACAAAGGCGAGCGCCTTGACGGCATCAAAGACCTGGACCTGGGAGCCTGCGCCATGGGCGGCTGGGACGGACATCGCTTGCTCCGGACGGGAAACGGGAACAGGAAGGGGGCGCGCCGGACGGCGCGCCCCGCATTATGCAGTGGTCACTTGACGCTCTGCACCGCGTCCAGGATCACCGCCGCCACCTTGGCCGGCTGCGACTGCTGGGGCACGTGGCTGCTTTTGACCGTGCTGAGTTTGGCGTTGAGGGCCGTGGCCATGGAACGCTGCAGTTCCGGCGCGATCATACGATCGGCTTCGGCCAGCAGGTACCACGAGGGTTTCTGTTTCCACGCAGCCACCGACACCTTGTCGCCGAAGGCGCTGCCGAGAATCGGGCCTTGCGTTGCCGCCATCACCGCGGTGGCCGCGGCGGGCAGGTCCTGCGCGAAGTGCTTGCTCATGCCCTCCGGCGTGAGGTACAGCCAGCCGGCGGGATCGGGCGCGAAGTGGGCCACTCCCGAGGGGGTGGGAAAGCCCTTGCCGAGTTCGCCTATCACCTGGCCGACATCGGGTGCGAAGGCCGCCACGTAGACCAATGCCGAGACTTTCGGGTTGTCGCCGGCCTGCGTGATCACGGCGCCGCCCCAGGAGTGGCCGACCAGCACCACCTTGCCCGGCTGTGCGTCGATGGCGCGCTTGGCGGCGGCCGCATCATCGGCCAGCGAGCTGAGCGGGTTCTGCACGGCGACCACATGCAGGCCTTTGGCCTGCAGCAAGGGGATCACTTTGGCCCAGTCGGAGCCGTCGGCAAACGCGCCGTGCACGATGACGACGCTGGGTTTGGGTTCGGCGGCCGGTTGTGCGGCGGCGGAGGCGGCCATGATGGAAGCGGCGAGGCCGAGGGTGGTGAGCTTGAGGAAGTTCATGGTGACAAGACAGGTTGGTTGATGAGGACCTCAGTGTCTTTTCAAACGCGCTCCGGCGCTATTGGACGAATGTCCTATCGGCAAGGGCCACCGGGCCTGTGCGTCACCGGATGTAAGCCGCCAACTCCTCTGGCGTCCCTTCAGGGAAGGCCTCCTTGAGGAAGTTCAGGAAAGCGGAAACGCGGGCGCTCAGAAGGCGGCGGGAGGGATAGAGCGCCCACAGCGCCACCTCGGGCCCTTCGACATCGCCCCAATGCACCAGCGTTCCGGCGGCCAGGTCATTGGCGACCAGCGACAGGGGCAGGCGCGCCGCGCCGACGTTCGCGCGGACCGCATCGCGGACCATGAACAGCGATGACAGGCTGAGGACGGGCTGGACCGCCAGGCGATTCTTCTTTCCCGACTTCGTCAGCTCCCACACAGATAGCTGGTCGCCAGTCCCGCCTCCCCGCTCCACGACCGGAACAGGCGCGCCGCCCGCGGGCCGGTGAAGCCCGGGGCTTGCCACCACCACGATCCGGTCCCTCAGGAAGATCCGGCCTACCAGGCTTTCGTCCGGGTCCGGGTTGACGCGGATCACCAGGTCGTAGCCCTCCTCCACCATGTCGACGGGGCGATCCTCGGTCGTGACCTCGAGCCGGACCTCGCGGTGCTTCATGGCGAACTGCGCCGCCAGCTTTCCCATCGCGGCCTGCGAAAACAGCAGCGGCGCGCTCACCCGCAACCTTCCCCGTGGCGCGTCTCCGCCGGAGGCGATCGCCGCCGTCGTCTCGTCGAGCTCGGCGAGCAGTACCGAAGTCTTCTCGAACAGCGCCCGCCCTTCTTCGGTGAGCTTCAGCGCGCGCGCTCCCCGCTCGAAGAGACGCAGGTTGAGGCCGCTCTCCAGGTCGGCCACCCGGCGCGACAGGGTGGCCTTGGGGCGACCCGATTCGCGGGAGGCCCGCCCGAAGCCGCCATGCCGGGCGACAAGCGTGAAATCGGCGAGTGCAAGCAAGTCCATGTGTTCCACCAGTGAGACAGATAGTCCAAATATAAGGGCTATCGGCAATTAAACGAAACAATGAAGATCAAGGCTCTTTCAAACCAAACGGAGTAATTTCATGACCATTCTTGTCACCGGCGCAACCGGCAACATCGGCCGCCAGGTCGTCCAGCAACTCGTCAAGCGGGGCGCGGATGTGCGCGTCCTGGTGCGCGACCCCTCGAAAGCGGACTTCCCGGCGGGCGTCAACGTCGTGCAGGGCGACCTGCTGGACGTCGATGCCCTGCGCCGCGCCTTTACCGGCGTCTCCACCCTGTTCCTGCTCAATGCGGTGGTGCCCGATGAGTTCACGCAGGCCCTGGTTTCGCTGAACCTGGCGCGCGAGGCGGGCATAGACCGCATCGTTTACCTGTCGGTGATCCACAGCGACCGCTACCTCAACGTTCCGCACTTCGCGGGCAAGTTCGGCGTCGAGCGCATGCTGGAGCAGATGGGATTCGGCGCCACCATCCTGCGGCCGGCCTACTTCATGGACAACGACCACACCATCAAGGACGTCGTGCTGGGCTACGGCGTCTATCCCATGCCCATCGGAAGCAAGGGCCTGGCCATGATCGATGCGCGCGACATCGGCGAAATCGCGGCCCTCGAACTGCTGCGCCGCGAGCGCGCGTCCGGGCCGTTGCCGCTGGAACGCATCAACCTGGTCGGCCCCGACACGCTGACCGGAGACGCCGTCGCGGCCATCTGGTCGGACGTGCTGAAGCGCCCCATCACCTACGGCGGCGACGACACCGCAGCGTTCGAGAAGAACCTCCTGAAATTCATGCCGGCCTGGATGGCGTACGACATGCGCCTGATGAGCGAGCGCTTCCTGACGGAGGGCATGGTCCCCGAAGCAGGCGACGTAGAGCGCCTGACCAAGCTCCTGGGCCGCCCGCTGCACTCATACCGCGACTTCGCCGCCGAAATTTCCGCATCGGCCTGAGCGCTGGCTTCAAGCAACTCCCACCCAAGGAAACCATCATGATTTATTCGACCGCCACCGTTGAAGTGAACCCGCCAGGCGAGCTGCCGCTTACCCGCGCCCAGGCCTGGGCCGGCCTGGTCCTCAAGGCGCGCGATGCGCGGCTGTTCCTTCCGCCCGGCCTTTGCACGTATTGCGAGGTCGTGGAAGAAAGCGACACCCACATCGTGCGCGAAGCCACCATTGCAGGCGGTGACCTGCGTGAAATCATCACCTTCGAGCCCGAGGAAAAGGTGACCTTCTTCCAGGCCACCGGCCCGCGCGAAGGCGCGATCGTCAACGAGCTTTTTGAAGACGAATCGGGGACGCTTCAACTTCGTTTCTATTGCTACCTCGGCCTTCGCGGCAAGGTGCCCGGCGGCCCCGAAGAGCAAACGGAGCAGGCGTGGATGGACGGTGACAAGGGCTACAAAAGCGCCCTGGCATCGACGTTGAAACGCACCCGCGAACTGCTCGCGCAAGGCAAGCTGACGGGAGGTGCGCAATGAACGCCATCAAGACGGCGCACACCGCTCCCGCACGCCCGAAAATCCTGGTGCTGGGCGCCACAGGCGGCACGGGCCGGCTGATCGTCGCGCAGGCCCTCGCGCGCGGCTTCGAGGTCCGCGCCCTCGTGCGCTCCCCCGCCAAAGCGGGCGGCCTGGAGGGCGCCGAGATTTTCATCGGCGACGCCCGCGACCCGGCTGCGTTGCGCAAGGCCCTGGAAGGCAGGGATGTCGTCGTGAGTGCCCTGGGAACGCCGGTCAGCCCGTTTCGTGAGGTGACCCTCCTGTCCTCGGCAACGAAGGCACTCATCAACGCCATGAAGGCCGCCGGAGTGTCGCGCCTCGTGTGCATCACCGGCATGGGGGCGGGCGACAGCGCCGGCCATGGAGGATTGGTGTTCGACCGCCTGATTCTCCCCGCCCTCCTGCGCAAGGTGTATGCCGACAAGGACAGGCAGGAAGCCATCGTCAGGGACAGCGGCCTGGACTGGGTGCTGGTGCGTCCCGCGGTGCTGAACGACAAACCCGCCGGGCACGGGATCCGGGCCCTTACGGATCTCTCCGGTTTCCACGGCGGAACCATCGCGAGGGCCGACGTTGCGAGCTTTGTCCTCGACCAGGTGAACACCGACACCTGGCTGGGCCGCTCACCGCTGATTGCCTGGTGAACCGCCGCGCCCCACCCAACCAACCCATACCAGACCAGAAGAAGGAAACAGCCATGCCATCCACCGCCGCAACCGTGACAACAAGCATTGAAGCGCCCGCAGAAAAAGCCTTCCTGCACATCGTTCCCATCGCCCTCGCCTCCATCTTCACGGGGTATGGACCGCTCCCGTCGGTGACGGGGACGCTGGACGAAACCGGCCCGTGGGACGCCGCGGGCCGCAGCCGGACCGTGGTCTTCTCCGACGGGAGCTCGGCCCGGGAAACACTTGTCAGCTACGAATACCCGAGTCGGTTCGCCTACCGCATCACCGGGTTCACGGGGGTGCTGCGCTTTCTCGCCAGTGAAGCACACGGCGAGTGGTGGTTCGAAAGCGTGCCAGGCCGTTCCGCCACGTCCGTCCGCTGGCGCTACGAATTCATCAGCCGGTCGGGAATCCTCAAGCCGCTGGTCGGCCTTTTCACGCGGACCTTGTGGCGCGGCTATATGGGCAAGGCGCTGCGCCTGGCCCGGGCGCAGGTGGAAGCGCGGGTTTGAGTTCAGGCTTGCATGACCACGCCTTGCCAGCTACAAGCCGGGCACCTTGATCGACGCCAGCACCCGGTCGACCATCACGCCCGCCTGGCCCAGGTTGTTCATGGGATCACAGAACGAGGCCAGCTGTTCGCGCGTGACGTGCTTGTTGATTTCGGGATGCTCCGCCAGCAGTTCGATCAGCGGCCGCTGCTGCTTGAGCGCATCGCGGCAAATGTCATAGACCAGGTCGTGCGCATATTCGCGCCCGATGTAGGGGCCCAGGCCCATCATCACGGCCTCCGACATCACGAGGCCGTGGGTCATGTCGATGTTCCGGCGCATCTGCGCGGCATCGACTTCGAGGCCCGCGAGGATGAACTTCGCCTGCTTGAGCGCGCCCGAGATCAGGCAGAAAATCTCGGGCATCGCCACCCATTCGATTTCCCACGGGCCGGTTGAGCGCTCGTGGTCGGCGACCATCGCGTCCATCAGCGATGCGGCCAGCTGGCGCACGACGGAGATGTTGGCGTGGATGTAGAGGCAGGAGATGGGGTTGCGCTTTTGCGGCATGGTGGACGAGGAACCGCGGCCGGGCGCGAAGGGCTCGAACACCTCCGCGACTTCGGTCTGCATCAGCAGCTTCACGTCCATCGCGATCTTGCCCAGCGAACCGCCGACGATGCCGAGGAAGGCGCCGACTTCAGCAAAGTTGTCGCGCACGGTGTGCCACGAAATCAGCGGCTGCCCGAGCCCGAGTTCCTTCATGAGGCCGGCCTGCGTTTCCATGGCACCTTTTTCAAGCGAGGACAGCGTGCCCGACGCGCCGCCGAACTCGCCGACCAGCACCCGCGGCTTGAGTTGCGTGAGGCGTTCGCGGTGGCGTTCGATGCCCGCGAGGATGCTGGCCATCTTGTAGCCGAAGGTGATGGGCGTCGCCTGCTGCAGGTTGCTGCGGCCGATGATGGGCGTGTCGCGGTGGGCGCGCGCCAGTTTGGCCAGCGAGGCCGAAATGTCCGCGAGGTCGGCTTCGACCAGCGAGAGGCCCTCGCGTATCTGCAGCACGGCGGCCGTGTCCGTGATGTCCTGCGTGGTGGCGCCCCAGTGGCAATATTCGCCCAGGCCGTCCTTGCAATGCGCATTGATCTGGTTGACCACGGCGATGATCGGGTAGCCGATCTGCTCGGTCTTGGCCTTGAGCTTGGCCCAGTCGATCTGGCTGGGCTCGCAGTTTTTCACGATTTCTTCGGCCGCCTCTTTGGGAATGATGCCGAGGGCGCCCTGCACCTTGGCGAGCGCGCGCTCGATGTCCAGGTATTTGGCGGTGCGGTTCTCGTCCGACCAGACATGCCGCATGGCGGCATCGCTGAACATGTCGCCGAAAATTTTTGAATCGATGATGCTTGCAGACATGGCTTCTCCGTTGGGTTATGTGTCTTGTGAAAAATCAGGGGTGCGTGCGGCCATGGCCACGATGCGCCCGGCTTTGAGGACCACCGGGCGATCGACCATCTTCCCGTCGAGCAGAACGGCGCCGCCGCCGGCTGCGCGCGACGCGTCCAGGATGCGTTGTGCCCAGGCCTGCTCTTCATCGCCGGGCCGCAGCGCGCGATGCACGGCGCAAACCTGCGCGGGATGGATGCACATCTTGGCGCCGAAGCCGAGGCGACGTGCCTGCGCCATGTCGGCTGCAACGTGGTTCGCATCAATGTCGGGTGTGACGCCGGCCACGGGCGACGGCAAGCCCGCTGCGCGTGAAGCAACCACAAGCTGAACCGCGGCGTACTGTAGCGCCGGGCTGTCGGCGGGAATGTCGAGGTCGGCCATGTAGTCAAGCGAACCGAAAGCCAGGCGTGCAACGCCCGGTGCCGTGGCAAGGTCGGAGACGGCGAGCAGGCCACGCGCCGTTTCGACCAGCGGCAGCGCGGTGGCGCCCGCGCCGAGTTGGCCGAGAGCGTCGGCAATCTGCCGCACGCTTTCGCATTTCGGAAGCATGACGCAGGCGGCGCCCACCTGCCGCAGGAGCTGCAGGTCGTCCGCGTACCAGCCTGTGCTCGCGTCATTGATGCGGATCAGCAGCTGGCCGCGGATCTCCGCGCTGGCCGAGGGCATCCACGCCGCGATGGCTTCGCGCGCGGCAGCCTTGTCGGAGGGCGAGACCGCGTCCTCCAGGTCGATGATGACGCGGTCCGCACCCGAGGCCAGGGCTTTCGCGAATCGCTCGGGCCGGTGGCCCGGCACGAACAGATAGCTCAGCGGAACGTCCGCCTCCATCCTCATACGGCGCCTTCCGCGCGCAGCCCGGCAATCTGTTCGGCGCCGTAGCCGAAATGCGTCAGGATCGCATCGGTGTGTTGGCCCAGTGCGGGCACGGCGTCCATGCGCGGGGCGCCGTGTTGCCAGGAACCGGGCGGCAAAAGCGCGGGCACGGCGCCCGCAGGCGTATCAATTTCACGCCAGCGTGCGCGGGCTTGGAGTTGCGGATGTTTCCACAGTTCGCTCATGGTATTGACCTGGGCGTTGGCGATGCCGGCGGCCTCCAGCCGCTCGACGACTTGCGCGGCGGTCAAGGTGCTGAAGGCCTGGACGATGAGTGACGAGAGTTCGCCCCGGGCGGCGCTGCGCTGTGCGTTGCCGGCAAAGCGCGGGTCCCCGGCCAGTGCGGGTTGCAGCAGCACTTTTTCGCAGAATGCCTTCCACTCGCGTTCGTTTTGCAGGCCCATCATCACGGTCTTGCCGTCACCGGCCAGGAACGGCCCGTAGGGGTAGATGGTCGCGTGGCTGGCGCCGGTGCGCTGGGGCGGGGCCGCGCCTTCAAAGGCGTAGTAGAGCGGGTAGCTCATCCACTCCGACAGCGATTCGAGCATCGAGATGTCGATGCGCTGGCCTTCCCCGGTCTGCTGGCGGTGCATGAGCGCGCCCAGGATGTTGGTGTACGCATACATGCCGGCGGCGATGTCGGCGATCGACGGACCGGCCTTGGACGGTGTGTCGGGCGTGCCGGTCACCGAGACGAAGCCGGCTTCGCTCTGGATCAGCAGGTCATAGGCCTTTTTGTCGCGGTAAGGACCGTCGTCGCCATACCCCGAGATGTCGCACACGATGATGCCGGGCTTGCGTTTGGACAAGGCCTCGAACGACAGGCCGAGCCGCGCGGCGGCGCCCGGCGCGAGGTTTTGCACCACGACGTCGGCTTCTTCGAGAATCAGGCGCATGAGAATCTTCTGCGCTTCCTCGTGCTTGACGTCCAGCGTGAGGCTTTCCTTGGAGCGGTTGGTCCAGACGAAGTGCGACGCCAGGCCCCGCACGCGGCTGTCGTAGGCGCGCGCGAAATCGCCCACGCCGGGGCGCTCAACCTTGATGACACGCGCGCCCATGTCGGCCAGCTGCCGCGTGGCAAAAGGCGCCGCGATGGCGTGTTCGAGCGTGACGACGGTGATGCCCTTGAGTGGTTGCATGATGTTTCCTCAGCCCAGCTCGGCGGTGGCATCCATCGTGAGCCAGCCCTCATGGTCGCAGCCCCACAGGCGCACGCTTTTTCCGTCGGCCGAAGGCTGGCCGTGGATCGAAAACGGATTGACGTCGAACGTGGGCCGCACCGCCTTGAACTCAAATTTGCGCACCGTGGCGCCGGGCATGTGCCGGCGCAACAGGTCCATGAGCAGCGTGGCGATCAGGGGGCCGTGCACGATGAGGCCCGGGTAGCCCTCGACCCCGGTGACGTACTTGCGGTCGTAGTGGATGCGGTGCCCGTTGAACGTGAGGGCCGAGTAGCGGAACAGCAGCACGTCGTCGGCGACGATGCGGCGCTCCCACGCGAATTCGCCGGGCGCGGCCTGCGGCGGCGGGGCCACGTCGGCCGGCGTCGGCGCCGCGCGGTAGACGATGTTGTGGTGCTCGGTCAAGGCCACGCCTGCGGAGCCGTTGCGGCGCAGTTCGTGGCGCACCTTCACAAAAACCAGGTTGCCGGTGCGGCCGTTTTTTTCCTTCACGTCAACGATGGTCGAGGTGCGCGCGAGCGCATCGCCGACACACAGCGACTCGTGGAACTCGAAGTCGCTGCCGGCCCACATCCGGCGCGGCAGCGAAACGGGCGGCAGGAAGCCGCCACGCCGCGCGTGGCCGTCCGGGCCGATCTCCGACTGGGCATGGATAGGCAGGAAATACAGCCAGTGCCAGAGGCAGGGCAGCGGCGTGCCCGGCGCGGGGCGCGTGGTGTCCGGTCGGTCGAGCGTGGCCGACAGCGCCGCGTACGGCGTTGCGGTTGCGACGTCTTCCAGCGTCTCGCTGCGGCCTATCCAGTCCTGCAAATTCATGGTGGTGTCCGTGGGCAACATTTACTCGGCCTTGATCTTCGCGGCCGACACAACGGCCTTCCAGCGGATCACTTCTTTCTGCACCAGGGTTTTAAGCTGCTCAGGCGTGCCGGTTTCCACTTCGGCACCCTGGTCCTCGATGCGTTTTTGCACCCCCTTGTCCGCCAGCACGGCGTTCATCTCGGCATTGAGCCGGTTGACCACGGCCTTTGGCGTTTTCGCGGGCGCGAACATCGCGTACCACTGCGACATGCTGACGTTGGCGATGCCCTGCTCGGCCAGCGTCGGCACGTCGGGCAACACGGGAGAGCGCTTGTCGCCGGCGATGCCGATCGCCTTGAGCTTGCCCCCCTTGATCTGCGGGTAGGCGGTGAACAGGCTGGGGAACATGTACTGCGTGCTGCCGGCGATGGTGTCGAGCACGGCGGGCGCCGAGCCCTTGTACGGAACGCTGATCACATTCACGCCGGCCGACAGCTTGAACAACTCGCCCGCTATGTGCGGCGCCGTGCCGTTGCCGGCCGTGGCGTAGCTGTAGGTGCCGGGATTGGCCTTCAGATAGGCGACCAGTTCCCTGGCATTCTTCACGGGGACGTCCTTGTTGGCCACCATCACGGTGGGCGACGCGGCTACCATGCCGATGGGCTCAAAATCGGTGACGGGGTCGTACTTCAGTTTTTGCAGCGCCGGGTTGATGCCGTGCGTGGCGATGTAGCCGAACATGATGGTGTAGCCGTCCGGCGCCGCGCGCACGACGAAGTCGCTGGCGATCGCACCGTTGGCGCCGGCCTTGTTCTCGACGATGACCGGCTGGCCGAGCCTGGCACTCAGGCCCTGGGCAATGATGCGCGCCATGGCGTCGTTGGCGCCGCCCGCGGCGGTCGGCACGACGATGGTGACGGGTTTGGCCGGCCAGGCCTCGGCGAATGCCTGGCCGGGCATGAGCACGCACAGGCAGGCGCCGAACGCCAGGCAGAAGGAAGGCCGGAAGAAGTGTGAGGTTCGCATGAAATTGTCTCCGTCGTTTTTGTCTCCGGCCAATCATGCGATCTCCCGGGGATTCCGTGAAGTGCAACTTTTGCTAATATTGGTGCATGGCACGCATCAATTTTGACTTGCAGCAACTCGAGGCGTTCATCGCGGTCGCCGAGCGCGGGAGCTTTCGGGCGGCAGCCGATCACATCCACCTCTCGTCGCCCGCGTTGAGCCGGCGCATCGACAAGCTCGAAACCATCCTCGGGGCCCGGCTCTTTAACCGCACCACGCGCGAGGTCGAACTGACGGCCCTTGGACAGGTGTTCCTCGATCGCGCGCGCGCCGCGCTGGACGACCTCGAGTCGGCCATGCTCGGCATCACCGACATCGCCGGCAGCCGCACCGGCCGGGTCACGGTCGCCTGCGTGCCTTCCGCGGCCATCCATTTCCTGCCCTCGGTGGTGAGTTCGTTCTCCGAGCGCTACCCGCTGATCCGCGTCCGTGTGATCGACGAAGCCGCCGGCGCGGTCATGGCAAGTGTGGTTTCAGGCGAATCGGACTTCGGCATCAGCTTCATGGGCAACCAGGTGCCCGGCGTGGACTTCGAGCCGATCCATACCGACCCGTTCGTGGTGGCGATGCCGCGCCGCCATGCGCTCGCCGGCCGCAAGACGCTGTCGTGGAAGAACCTGGAAGCGGAGCGCCTGATTGCGGTCGCGCGCACCAGCGGAAACCGGCAATTGCTGGACGATGCGCTCGCCAAAGCGGGGGTCAATCCGTCTTATCGCCTGGAGGTGAGCCACATTGCGACGCTGCTCGGCATGGTCGAGGCGGGGCTCGGGCTTGCGGCCGTACCGCGCCTGGCCTTGCCGAAACGGCATCCGACGATGGTCGGCGTGACGCTCGTCGCGCCGGCGGTGTCGCGTGTGCTGGGCCTCGCCACCCTGCGCGGCACGACGCTGCGCGCCCCGGCGAAGATGTTCTACGACTACCTGCACACGGCCTTGAAGGACAGGCGCTAGCAGGAGGACCGGGCAAAGCGGCGACTGATGCAAGTCAAGCACCAATGTCGGCCGAAGTTGCACTTCACTGCCGTCCCGCTTGTTGAGATGATCTGCTCGCTGACTTTTCAATTCCAAACGAGACGGAGACAAACATGGCCTTCAAACAATGGGTACGCGCGCCTGGGTCCATCGCGGCGACAGTGTTGCTGCTGGGCGGGCTGGCAGGTTGCGCACAGGCGCCGATCCAGCTGGCGGAAATGGGTTCGTTCCATGTGGGCGGCCGTGAAGTCCTGATCACCGGCAAGCCGGTCAAGGAAATCGCGCTGACCGCCAACGGCGTGCCGGCGAAGTTCGACCCCAACGGCCTCTACCAGGTCGAGCAGATGTACGTGCAGTACTTCATTCCCAAAAGCCCGCGTGGCGCGCTCCCTATCCTGCTGTGGCACGGCGGCGGCCTGACCGGCGTAACGTATGAAACCACACCGGACGGCCGTGAAGGCTGGCTCAATTTCTTTGTCAGGAAGGGCTGGGCGACCTACAACTCCGACGCGGTCGAACGGGGGCGTTCGGGCTTCGCGATGTCCCCTGAAATCTTCCCGACCGAGCCGCTGTTCCTGACCAAGGAAAACCCGTTCGAGCGTTTCCGCATCGGCCAGGGCGCGGGCTCGTACAACAAGGATGTGGCGAAGATGAAGCCCCTGCCCGGCAGCCAGTTCCCGATTGAGGCCTACGACAACTTCACCAAACAGAACGTGCCGCGCTGGACCTCGACCGACGCGCCGACGATTGCCGCCTACACCGCGCTGGTCGACAAGGTATGCCCGTGTGTCGTGGTCGTGCATTCGCAGGCAGGACTGTTCGGGGCGCGTGTCGCCGAGGCGCGGCCCGACAAGGTCAAGGCCCTCGTGATGGTGGAGCCCGCGGCAGTCGGGCCGATAGAGGACGCGCCGAAGATGAAAAACGTGCCGGTGCTCGCCATTTATGGCGACTACATCGAGCAGGATTCGCGCTGGCCCACGATTCGCGGCAACGGCATCAGGTTCTACGACGCCCTGAGGGCGGCCGGTGGCAGCGTCGATATGGTCGACCTGCCCAAGGCCGGCATCAAAGGCAACTCGCACATGGTCATGATGGACAGGAACAGCGATACGGTCGCGGCGCTCATCCAGAACTGGCTGGTCAGCCGCGGGCTCTACAAATAGGCCCGCTCCCCAGGCAGCCTTTTCATATCGCGAAGCGCCGGAGATGCAGGGTGGGTTTCAAGGAGCGCCCAGTATGCGCTTGCGCGCACTGTGTTGAATGACGCCGAAGTCTGATCGGCATTTCATGCCGCTCACATCCGTCACTCGACGGTGACGGATCTGGCAGGGTTTCTTTTCCCGTGTTTCTCGCGTGTATAGCCGCTCACTTCGCTTCGCGAAGTAAGTGCCCTCCAAACCCGGGGCAGACTTCAGTGCGACCCAAGATCGCGCCATCAGGCGGCCGCGTCCGCGTCCGCTTCCGTGTCCAGCCCCGCCTTGGCGAGTTCCAGCCTGTACTGTTCCCATCCGGAAGCCGGGACCATTTCGCCTTCGCGGCTGCGGATTTCGTCCAGGCGGCCGCGGACCTCATCGGCTGCGTCGTCGCCGCCGCCTATGAACACGCCGCGCGTCATGGTCACGTGCGCGCATTCGAAGCTGCCCGCGCCGGCCAGGAGAATCATGCGCGTCGGGGCGTCGTCGCCGACCAGCGCCACCAGGCCGGGGCTGACTTTTTCGGGGGCCAGGCCCATCAGCGTTTCATGCGGCAATACGCCTTCGGTCATCCCGGTCGCCGCGCTGGGCGCCAGGCAGTTCACGCGGATGCCGTGCCGGGCGCCTTCCAGCGCGAGGGTCTGCATCAGGCCCACCAGCGCCATCTTGGCCGCGCCGTAGTTCGCCTGGCCGAAGTTGCCGTAGAGGCCCGAGGAGGACGTCGTCATCACGATGCGGCCGTGGTTCCGGGCGCGCATCGTTTCCCACACCGCCTTGCTGCAATGGACCGCCCCCATGACGTGGACGTCGAACACCAGCCGGAAGTCGTCGAGCGGCATCTTCGCGAACGATTTGTCGCGCAGGATGCCCGCGTTGTTCACCAGGATGTCGACACGCCCCCATGTGTCAACCGCCTTCGCCACCATGGCCTCCATCTGCGCGTAGTCGGTCACGTCGCCGCCGTCGACGATTGCCTCGCCGCCGAGCCGCCGGATCTCCTCCACCACGCGCGCGGCGGACGAGCCTTCGCGGTCGCCATGCAAGTCGTTCACCAGTACGCGCGCGCCGTGCCTGGCCAGCTCCAGCGCGTGCGCGCGCCCCAGGCCGCCGCCCGCACCGGTGACGATGGCCACTTTTCCCTGTAAATGTTGACTCATGAAGCTCTTTCCATAAAAAAAACGATTGCGATTGCGCGCTCAGCGATGCGAGTACAGGAGCGTTCCCGCCGCGAAGCCCCTGGCGTGAAAAATCCAGGAACCCTCGCCGCCCTTGGCGTCGTTGGTCAGGATCACCAGCTCGTCGGTCCCCGGGATGAAGCCCACGCTGGTGGAGCGCAGGTTGTGCCCGCTTTCGCGCCTGGGCAGCAGCACCTGGCCGATGGCGATGCCGTTCGGGTTGAACACCAGCACCCTGCCCTGCGAATACATGGCGACGTAGACGTTGCCGTCGCTGTCCGAGCGCATCGAGTCGGGCGCGAAGCCGTTGAAGTGGTAGGGCACGGCGGTGCCGAAGGGCGCGATGGTGGTCGGGTTGGCCAGTTCTACCTTGTGCAGCCGGCCCGCGCTGAGCTCCGTGGCCCACAGCACCTTGCCGTCGGGGCTGAGGCACACGCCGTTGGCGATGGCCATGTTCTTCAGCATGGGCGTGATGGTCTTGAAATCGGGCGACACGTAGTAAACGCCGCCGATGGGATCGCTGGAACTGCCGCGGAAATCGGTGAAGTAGAAGCCGCCGTCGGCATCGAACACCAGGTCGTCCGGCAGGTAACCGGCGCTGGCCGGCACGACGGTGGTCAGGCCGCTGCCGTCCGGGTTGATCCAGAAAATGCTGCCGGTGTCGACGAAGTTTCCGAGGCCGGCCACAAAGATGCGGCCGTCCCTGTGGATGGCGATGCCGGCCGAACCCAGCGCATTGGCGGGCAGCACCGTGCTGAGCACCTTGCCCGGTGTCAGCTTGAAGACCGTGCCCCCGAACACGTCCACGAACAGCAGGTTGCCGGCGCGGTCGAAGGAGGCGCCCTCCAGTTGCAGCCCCTCGCTGGACACCTTGAAGAAGGGCCGCGCGGTGACGGTGAGCAGGCCGCGCTCCGCCGGCGGAATGGGAAAAGGGCCGCGCAGATCGGGCCGGTAGCGCAAGGCCGGCGCGGCCGCGACGCAGGGCAGCGGCGCAAGCACCAGCGCGGAGCGGGCCAGCGTGCGCAGGGTGCTGCGCCGGCTCAGGCGGATGGTTTGCGGGTCGTTCATCGTGTTCTCCGGTTGGTGGGACAAACAGTGCGACGTGAAGCGTTCGGCGGTGGCCGCAGGGAAGCCGGCGCGCCTAGAAGGCGACCGCGTCCGCGCCCTTCAGCCCCAGCATGGCCCGCGCCTCGTCGGGCGTCGCGATCTCCAGCGACAGCTCCTCCAGGATGCGGCGTATCTTGAGCACCTGCTCGGCGCAGGACGTCGCCAGCCGGCCCTTGCCGATGTAGAGGCTGTCTTCCAGGCCGACGCGCACGTTGCCGCCCAGGACCGCGCCCATGGTGAGCAGCGACATCTGGTGCCGGCCGGCGCCCAGCACCGAGAAGCGGTAGGCGTCGCCGAAGAGGCGGTCGGCCGTGGTTTTCATGAAGACGAGGTTTTCCGGGTCGGGGCCTATGCCGCCCAGGATGCCGTGGATCATCTGGATGAAGAGGGGCCCCTTGACCAGGCCTTCGTCCATGAAGTGCGCCAGGTTGTACAGGTGGCCGACGTCGTAGCACTCGAACTCGAAGCGGGTGCCGCAGTCCTCGCCCAGGAGTTTCAGGATGCGCTTGATGTCGCGAAAGGTGTTGCGAAAGATCAGGTCCTCCATGCCTTCGATGTAGGGCTTCTCCCAGTCGTAGCGCCATTCGTGGATCTTGCCCGCCGCCGGATGGATGGAAAAATTCATCGAGCCCATGTTCAGCGAGCACATCTCGGGCTGGGCCTGCAGCGGGTAGGCCAGGCGTTCTTCCAGCGTCATGCGCGTGCTGCCGCCGGTGGTGATGTTGATCACGGCATCCGTCGCCGCCTTGATGCGCGGCACGAACTGGTCGAAGACCGCCGGGTCGGCCGTGGGCCGCCCGTCGCCGGGGTCGCGCGCGTGCAGGTGCAGGATCGCGGCGCCCGCCTGGGCCGCGTCGATGGCCTGCTGCGCGATGTCGTCCGGCGTCAGGGGCAGGTAGGGTGACATTGCCGGCGTGTGCACCGAGCCGGTGACCGCGCACGAGATGATGATTTTGTCCTGGGCTTTTGCCATGGGTTCCTTCAGTGTCATTCAGTGTCAAACGGCCAGCCAATCCGCAAGCAGCTTCTCGTCCGAGGCCAGCTGCTGCGGCGTTCCTTCAAACACGATCCGCCCGTGGCCCATCACGCAGACGCGCGTGGACACCTTCAGCGCGATCGCGAGCTTCTGCTCCACCAGCACGACGGACACGCCCCTGCGGTGCATGTCCCTGATGCATTCGCCGACCGCCGTGACGATCTTGGGCGCCAGGCCCTCGGTCGGCTCATCGACCAGGATGACCTGGGGATTGCCCAGCAGCGAGCGGCAGATCGTCAGCATCTGCTGCTCGCCGCCCGAGAGGTTGCCGGCCTTGGTGTGGCGGCGTTCCTTCAGCCGGGGGAAGTAGGCGAACATGTCCTCGACCGTCCAGCGCGTGGCGCCGGGCGCGGCGGGCTGCTCGCCCATGCGGAAGTTCTCGTCCACCGTGAGGTTGTGGAAGACCTCGCGCTCCTCCGGCACGTAGGCCACGCCCGCGCGGCAGATCGCATAGGGCCGCGCGCCGGTGATGTCGCGCTCCATCAGGCGGATGCGCCCGCCGGTGGGCGGCACCAGCCCCATGATGGCTTTCATCGTGGTGGAGCGCCCGGAGCCGTTGCGGCCCAGCAGGCTCACCACTTCGTTGCGCCCGACGTGGAAGCTGACGCCGTGCAGGATGTGGCTCTTGCCGTAGTGGGCGTGCACCTCCTGCAGCGACAGCAGCGGGACGGGTATGGTCATGCCGCCACCTCCTCGCCCAGGTAGGCTTCCTTCACCGCCGCGTTGGCGCGGATTTCCTCGGGCGTGCCGGTGGCGATGACCTCGCCGTAGACCAGGACGCTGATGCGGTCGCTGAGCGAGAACACCACCTTCATGTCGTGTTCCACGATCAGCAGCGCGCGCCCCCGCGTGACGCTGCGTATCAGTTCCGCGGTGTAGGCCGTCTCTTCGTTGGACATGCCGGCCATCGGTTCGTCGAGCAGGATGGCCTTGGGGTCGGAGGCCAGCGTCATCGCGATCTCCAGCGAGCGCTGCTCCGAATAGGACATCTCGCCGGCAATCGCCTGCGCGCGCCGCTGCAGGCGCACCTGCTCGAGCAGCCGCTCCGTTTCCTCATTGATGCGCCGCTCCTTGCCGACCAGCGACCACAGCCTGTACTGCAGGCCGTAGGGCCGCATCACGGCCAGGCGCAGGTTCTCGAAGACGGTCAGTTTCGGGAAGATGTTGGTGATCTGGAACGAGCGCGACAAGCCGAGCCGGTTGACCTCCTGCGGCGAGCGGCCGTCGATGCGCCGGCCGTCAAAGACAATCTCGCCGGAACTCGGCCTGAGGTTGCCCGAGATGAGGTGGAACACGGTGGACTTGCCGGCGCCGTTCGGGCCGATCAGCGCGTGGCATTCGGCGGGCCGCAAAGTCAGGTCCACGCCGCGGATGATCTCGGTCGGGCCGAAGGCCTTGCGCACGCCGCGCAGGCTGAGGATGCCTTCGCTCATGCCGCGCTCCCTGGGGTCCCGGTCACGGCCGCGCCCGGCGCTGCATCCTGTTCGTCGCGCGCCGACAGCACGCAGAGCCAGCGCCGCACACCCAACACCAGCGAGCCGCCGAGCGCCAGCAGCAGCGCGGGCACCAGCCAGGTCAGCACGGCCGCCGGCGGCCAGGCCCGCCCGAACAGGGCGATGGGTGGCCAGGGCGCGTAAGGGTTGGCGTTGGCCATCGCGCGGTAGTCCTGCGAAAACATTCTTTGCAGCAACTCCACCGTGAAGGCCGTGCCGGCAGCCAGCAACGCGGCGGCGGCCATGCAGGCGAGCAGCACCGGCACGAAGCGGGCCGTGCCGATGCGCCGGCGCAAGCGCCCCGCCGCGCCGAAGAGGCCCGCCAGGCCCTCGGGCATGAACATCATCAC
This sequence comes from Polaromonas sp. YR568, assembly GCF_943369415.1. Taxonomy (GTDB): domain Bacteria; phylum Pseudomonadota; class Gammaproteobacteria; order Burkholderiales; family Burkholderiaceae_C; genus Polaromonas. Next base: position 54,175 of record NZ_CALRNF020000030.1, on the reverse strand, counting down.
CAGGACAAACAGGATGCCCTGGTACAGCAGCCAGGACTGGGTGAGGTCCGAGGCCGCATAGCCGAAAAAAGTCATGATCGAAGCGCCCAGCGCCGGGCCCAGGAACAGCTTGACGCCGCCTATGTAGGTGTTGAGGACGACCGAAGCCGACAGGTGCGCGTCGAGCACCACATAGTTGGCGGCCTCGTTGTTGATCACCTGCAGGCCGCCGGCCACGCCGGAGAACATCGCCGAGATGGCAAACACCAGCACGCCCAGGCGGTGCACGTCATAGCCCAGGAAGGCCAGGCGGTGGCCGTTCTCGCGCAGCCCCAGCGCCAGCCGGCCCACCGGCGTGAAGGTGAAGAAGTACAGCAGCGCCAGGCAGGCCAGCACCCAGGCCAGCGTCAGGTAGTAGACCTGCGAGGTCGAGCCGAAGCTCAGGCCCATGGCCGGCATGCGCATGGCCGAGACACCGGCTTCCCCGCCGAAAAGCCCCTTGAGGTGCGGCGCCAGTGCATGCAGCAGCTCGGCGATGGCCAGCGTGATCATGGCGAAGTAGGTGCCGGTGCGCTGGGTGGCGAACCAGCCGGCGACCGCCCCCATGAGCAGCCCGCCCAGCGCGCCGGCCAGCGGCAGCAGCGGCGTCGGCAGCAGGCCGGCACCGCCGACGGCGTTCATGGCGTGCACGGTGGCAAAGGCGCCCACGCCGAAGTAGGCGGCATGGCCGAAAGACAGCATGCCGGCCTGGCCGCACAGCACGTTGTAGGCGCTGGCGAACAGGACCGCGATCAGCATCTGGATCGCGGCGTTCAACAGCCCTTGCGACAGCAGCACCGGGGCGGCGGCGAGCAGCAGCACGCCAAGCGCGGCAAGAACGGGAACAGACCGGAATTTCATGTCAGGCCTTTTCACCCAGCAGGCCGGTGGGGCGCACCAGCAGGATCAGCAGCATCAGCGCGAAAGGAATGGTGGCGGCCAGGCTGGAAACCTTCAGCGTGAGCAAGCCGCCCACACTTTCGGCCCAGGCGCGCGCGCCCACCAGCGCGAAGGCGTCGGCCAGCGTCGCATCCACCGCCACCGCCAGGGACGTGACGACACCGATCAGCAGCGAGGCCAGCATGGCGCCTTCGAGCGAGCCCAGCCCGCCCACCACCACGACCACAAAGACCATGACACCCAGCTCGAGCGCCATGTTGGGATTGGTCGTGTAGAACGCGCCCGCCACCGCGCCGGCCAAGCCTGCCAGCGCCGCGCCCACGCCGAACACGCCCATGAAGACCAGGGGCACGTTGTGCCCCAGCGCCTCGGCCATGCGCGGCCGGTAGATGGCCGAGCGCACCACGATGCCGGCCCGGGTGCGCGTGAGCAGCAGGTAGACCACGGCAAACATGGCCACGGCCACGCCGCCCATCAGCACCCGGTAGGCCGGGTAGTTCGCGCTGCCGATGGTGAACGCGGCGAAGTCCAGCGACGCGGGGATGCGGTAGTTGACCGGGAAGTTGCCGAAAAACAGCTTGACCAGCTCGGCGATGATGAACGAAAGCCCGAAGGTCAGCAGCAGTTCGTGCGCATGGCCGTGGTGGTGCACCCGGCGCAGGAAGAAGCGCTCGACCGCCATGCCGACAAAGCCGACCAGCAGCGGCGAGACGGCCAGCGCGCCCCAGAAACCCAGCACGCCCTGCAGGGCGTAGGCGAAGTAGGCGCCCAGCATGTAGAAAGAGGCATGCGCGAAATTGAGCACGCCCATCATCCCGAAGATCAGCGTGAGGCCGGCCGAGACCATAAAAAGCAGCAGGCCGTAGATGACCCCGTTCAGCAGGGAAACGATGAGAGTGTCCATGTGTCTTGATGGCATGCGGGCCGGCGCCGGGCGCCGGCCCGCGGGGCTTCAGGAAGGCCGCTGCATCTTGCAGCTGGCCTGCGCCGGCGTGGCCGCTTCCGCCGCGCTGAACAGCTTCACCGGCTTGAAGCCCATGTCGGTGTCGTCGGCCTTGTACTTCGCGTCCCTGGCGACCGTGGACACCACAATGGGCAGCAGCGCCTGGTGGTCGGCCGCGCGCATGGTCATTTCACCGTTCGGCGTCTTCACGCGTGAGCTTTCCATGGCCTTGGCCAGCTGGTTCACGTTGAGCTTGCCGCCCTCGGGCTTCACCCGCTTGAGCGCATCGGCCACCATGGCCATCCCGAAGACGGTCTGCGGCTCGGTGGCCACCGGCAGGTGGCCGGTCCTGGCCTTGTAGTCGTTGACGAAACGCTCGCCCTCGGCGCCGCCGGCTTCCGGGTTGAAGGTGTGGGCGACGAAGTGGCCGATCGCCAGGTCGCCCGCGTTGCCGATGTTGCCCGGCTGGTCGAGGAAGATGGTGCCGAAGCGCGCCTTCAGCCCCGCCGCCTTGGTCGCCTTCATCAGCAGCAGCAGGTCGTTGGACCAGTTGCCCGTCATCACGGTGTCGGCCTTGGCGGCGCCTATCTTGGCGACGTAGGGTGCGAAATCCTGGATCTTGTTCACGTCGTGCAGCGTCTTTTCCACGACCTGGTAGCCGCCCAGCTGCGCGTTGTCGACGATGGCCTGCTCCATGTCCTGGCCCCAGGAATAGTTCTGGTTGATCGAATAAACCCGCGAGCCCAGCGCGTTGGCCTGCTTCATCGCCAGCACCAGCGCCTTGGTGCGCACCTGTGCGTTGCCGCTGAAGCGGAAGTGGTGGAAGTGGCATTTCTCGCCCGTGAGCTCCAGCGCCTCGGCGCCGACGTTCACGTAGATGATTTCCTTGCCGGGGTTGCGCAGGTTGTGTTTGCGCACGTCCTCGGTGATCTGCCCGCCCACCGCGGACGAGGCGCCCTGCACCACGATGTGCACGCCGTCGGCCACGGCCGCCTTCAGCTTGTCGGCCGCGCCGCCGGGGCCGCCCTGGTTGTCATATTCAAGCAGTTGCACGGGCTGGCCGTTCCAGCCGCCCTCCGCGTTCATGCGCTCGACGGCGTAGCGCGCCGCGGCGCGGTAGGTCAGGCCCGAGGCGGCCTGCGGGCCCGAGAGTGTTTCAATCACGCCGATCTTGACCGGGTCGGCCAGGGCGCCGCCGGATGCCAGGCAGGCGGCCAGCGCGGCCAGGCTGAAGAGAGTGGAAGGACGGTTGCTTTTTTTCATGATGATGTCTCCTGCGTTGAAGTGCTGTTACAGATACTCGATGTTGGCGTCCACGCTGACCGCCTGGCCGCTGATGTTGCGGGCCGCGGGCGAGCACAGGAAGAGCGCCATGGCGGCCACGTCCTCGGCGCTCACCATGCGCCGCAGGGAGGTCTTGCGGATGTATTCGTCGCGCATCGCGTCGGCGCTGACGCCGGTGGCGGCAGCGCGCGCGGCGATGACGCTGTTGATGCGCTCGCCTTCCACGATCCCGGGCAGGATGGCGTTGGCGCGCACGCCCTGCGGGCCGAGCTCGATCGCCAGCGACTTCACCAGCCCCACCACCGCCCACTTGGTGGACGCGTAGGGCGTGCGGAACGCGTAACCCAGGCGGCCCGCGACGGAACTCATGGCCACGATGCAGGGGTTGGCCCGCGACTCCTTGAGCAGGGGCACGGCCCGGCGGGCGAACAGGAACTGGCTGTGGAGGTTGACGGCGACCGTGCGCTCCCACAGGCTCGCGTCCATGCTTTCGACCGGCCCCGTGGGGCCCGCGATGCCGGCGTTGCTGACCAGCACGTCCAGGCCGCCCAGCGTGCCGCGCACGTCGTCGAAGACGAGGTCCACGTCGCGCTCGATGGATGCGTCCGCGGCGCTGCTGGTGATGCCCGGCGCCTGCACGGACAGGCGGTCCAGCGCGGCGCGGTCGATGTCGCAGACGTGGACATGCGCCCCGGCCTCGGTGAACGCGCGGGCGATCACCGCCCCGATGCCGCTGGCGCCGGCGGTCACAAGGACTCTCAGGCCGGGCGCGGGCCGGAGCGAGTCGAGAATGGTCATGCGATGGTTATCCGTGTTCAGGTTGGCGTTGGCATGACTGTCGCGGATCGCACCCGCGAATCCAATGTGCCGCCCCCACACCGGATGCCGTGTTTAGATGTGCGGGGAAGACTCCGTACAAACCCGAAGGGAATGGGCCCGCGCGCGCGAGGCTGCCCCGGGAAAGCACGCGCAGCGCGCGCAACGCCCGTCTGTTAGCCTCTGCGGTCCGGCGGCATTGCACGCCGGGCAAGGAGCCGGATATGACGATCGAGTTCGAGGCCGAGGCCGCCCAGGAAACCGCCTGGGACCTCGTCAGGATGCTGCACCAGGGAGCCGCCGCGGCGGACTTCGCCGACCAGCTCGCCCAGGTGGAACTGCTGCCGGAAAGCAACCCGGCCAAATCGGGCCTGGTCGAGCTCGTGCGCATGGCGATGGCGCTTCGCAACCGGCTCGACCTGTCGCAGCAGCGCGAGAGCGGCATGATGGCGGTCATCGAATCGGCGCGCGACCTCTCCAGCCGCCTGCACGTCAAGGAACTGCTGGGCGCGATCGTCTCGCGCGCGCGCAACATGCTGGGCGCGCAGCTGGCCTGGCTCTCCGCCTACGACACCGGCCTGGCCGCCTTCCACGTGCTGGCCGCCGACGGCGCCCTGGTGCGCAGCACCGGGGAAATGGTCGCCGGCCGCGACCTCGGCATCGTCAGCGTCGTCGTCAGGACACGCTTGCCCTTCACCACGCCCGACTACCTGAACGACACCCGCTTCCCCCATGACCCGGCGCTGGACGCCAGCTTTCGCGAAGAAGGCATTGCGGCGGTGGTCGGCGTGCCGCTGTTGTGGGAGGACGAAGTGATAGGCCTGCTGTTCGTCGCCGACCGCTACCACCGCACGCACACGGCGCAGAACATCTCCGTGCTCTCCACCCTGGCCACGCATGCGGCCGTGGCCATCAAGAACGCCCTGGCTTTTGAACAGGCCGGCGCGGCGCTTGCCAGCGCCGAGGCCGCGCGCGCCGAACTGGAGCGGCACACGGCCAAGGTGCAGGCGGCCGCCGAGGCGCACGAGCAGATGACCTCGCTGCTGGCCCAGGGCGCGTCCCTGGGAAAACTGTGCGAATTGATCGCCCGGCTCATGCAGGGCAGCGTGCTGGTGCTCGACGACGGCGACCAGGTCATTGGCCGCGGCACAGCGCCCGGCTATGCGGACTCCGCGGCCGAACGCTACGAAGCGCATGGCAGCCACAGCGGCGTGCTGGTGAAGGCCTTGCGGGGCAGCCGGGAAATCGGCCGCTCGGTGGCCGCCTACGACATCGACGGGGAGTCCTGCCGCGCCAGCGCGGTGATCGCGGGGGACGGGGTGCTCGGCTCCGTCCTGCTGTTCCGCCGCGGCGAGCTCGATGAAATGGCCGTTCGCACCTTCGAGCGCAGCACCAGCATCGTGGGCATCGTGCTGCTCTCCCGGGAACGCATGGAGGCGACCCGGAGCCGCGACCAGTCGGCCCTGCTGCGGGCGCTGGCCTCACCGCGCCAGGACGACCTCGTCATCCTCTGCGAGCGCGCCGGCCGTTTCGGCCTGGAGTTGTCGCAGCCCTGCTCCCTGATCCTGGTGGAAATGGGCGACCCGCAGGCCGCGCAGGAATCCAGGCGGCTGCGCGCGGCGAACCTGCTGCCCAACACGGTGTTCGACGAGATGGAAGGCGTGCTCACCATCCTCTGCGCGACGACGCAGGCCGAGGACGTGCGCCGCACCGTCGCCGGGCTGGCGAGCGCCAACCTCGGCGCCGACTACCGCGGTGTGGTGTCGCGGCCCCTCGCCGGCCCCGCCGACATACCGGCCGCGCACCTGACCTTGCGGCGGGCCCTGCCAGTGCTGGGGCGCCTGGGCGTGCGCGGGCGCATCGTCGGCCAAAACGAGCTGGCCCTGTATTCGACCCTGTTCGAAACGCACGACCGGGCCAGCCTGGCCGCCTTCCTGGACACCACCATAGGCGCGCTGACGGCGCACGACCAGAAGCGCGGCTCGGAACTGGCGACCACGCTGCTGAGCTATTTCGACAGCAACCAGAACGCCAGGGCCGCGGCCGAGCGCCTGGGCATCCACGTCAACACCATGCGGCAGCGGCTGGCCACCGTCGAAGACCTGATCGGGCATTGGGGCAATGCGACGCGCGCGCTGGAAATCCATATCGCGCTGCGGCTGTGGAGTCTTGGACGCGACCTCCACGAAGGAACGTGATGGCTCGTCGCAACGCCCGATGGGAAAACCCGGGCCGGACTTCAGCGGAATTCAACATGCTGGAGCCGTGTTTACGACCTTAATTGCGCGGAATAAGTGCGCTGTCGCGCAGCGTGACTGTCATTCGACAATCACGCTCTTTGCAGGATTGCGGGGGGTGAGAAGGCTTGTGTGCCGCACAACTTCGCTGCGAGAAGTGAGCGATCTGCAGCCTTGCAATGACTTCGAAAATTCACCTTGCGCCAATTCAGAAAATTATACGCAATGCGTAGCAAGCTCTTGCGACTATCGCTCATTGCGTATATTATTTGACCATGTTAATGCCCCAACAAGCCCTCTTGCGCGACGCAATGCGTAGATTAAATCTGACCCGTGAGGCCTTCTCCCAGAGAATCGGTTGCACCCGGCGGGCTCTGGATACCTGGCTCCTGCCGGACGAATCCAGCGAATTCCGGGCGATGCCGGAAGTCGCAAAACGATTCGTTTCAGAGATCCTGGGGAAGCTTGAGTTGCCCGCAGGTGACGCCGCAGTGCATGGCGCGTCCGGCCTTGGCGATGACGCGGCGGGCAAGCTTCAGCGCTTCGGGAAACTCAGCCATCTTCTGTCGGTGGACCAGTTCTCGCGCGAGTCGGCGGAGGCGCTGTGCACGCTGGCCGACGCCATGCAACCGATTGCCAGGCGCCGGAAAGTGACGCGCGTTTTGGAAGGCGCCGTCCTGGCAAATCTTTTCTTTGAAGCAAGCACACGAACGCGGCTCAGTTTTGCATCAGCCTTCAGCCGGCTCGGCGGCTCGGTTTGCGATACGACGGGCTTCACGTTCTCTTCGATGGCAAAGGGGGAGTCACTGCACGACACCAGCCGGGTTGTCAGCGGGTATGCCGACGTCGTTGTCATCAGGCACCCGGAGCAAGGGTCGGTCGGCGGGTTCGCCCGGGCAACGAACGTGCCGGTGATCAATGGCGGCGATGGCGCCGGCGAACACCCAACCCAGGCGCTCATCGATCTGTACACGGTTCAGCGGGAATTCTCCAGGCTCGGCAAGCTGGTTGACGGTGCGCACATCGCGATCGTGGGAGACCTGAAATACGGGCGCACGGCGCACTCATTGAGCAAGCTGCTGTCTCTCTACAAGAACTTGAAGTTCACCTTGATCGCGCCACCCTCCCTGGAAATGCCGGACGATATATGCGGCTTGATCGAAGGCCGCGGACATTCAGTCGTGCTCGCGAGCTCGCTCGCGAATTCGCTGGGCGATGCGGACGTCCTCTACACCACGAGAATACAAAAGGAACGGTTTACGGGAGAGAGTGTTGACAACTACCTTGCCTCTTTCCAGGTCAATCGGCAGCTCATGGATTCCAGCTGCAGGAAGGATGTCGTCGTCATGCATCCACTTCCGCGAGACGGTCGCCCGGGCGCCTACGATCTGAGCACCGACCTGGATGGAGACCCGCGCCTTGCAATCTTCCGGCAAACCGACAACGGCGTCCCGATCCGGATGGCGATTTTCGCAACGCTCCTGGGAGTGGAAGGCCACGTTCAACGTTCACTGCGCGATGCAACGTGGGCTGTACCGGAGACTCTGGGCCCCGACGACATTTTGCTGGATGACCACGAATAGAGGCTCCCGCGGGCGGTCGTGCGGGCACAGCATTTCCTCGCGCACACTGGCAAAGTGCATCCGACCGATAGCAAGACGAAAAATACCTGGCGTGCTGAGATGACTTGCTGTCGAGTCATCTCACATTGACCATTCACTGCCCCAGTTTCCTGTCTCTATCAACCCACAACCGTCGAAAAAATATCCGCGATCGGGACTTTATGCACATGTGACGGGTTGTTGTAACTGATATGTACTCTGATAATCCGCGAACATTATTGGAGGGATTTCAGATGCAATTGCGCGAAGGCAACCCGGGGCTCAAACGTCTCATGTCCAGCCAGAAGAAATATCCAGCGGCCGCGCCAGGCGGCCCCGCTACAAACAAAGCCTCCGGGTTTGCGATTTCAGCCACAGCATTCGCAGTCGCACTGCTCGCCGCCTCTCCCCAGATCGCACGTGCCGCCAATGAGTGCGGTGTAGAGGTATCGGGCCAGGACACGCTGACCTGCGCCGCCGCGAACTATGCGGCCGGCATCGCCTATACGGGCTCCAACGGGCTGACGCTCAATCTGGCCAACCCGGCCATGGTGGTGACGGGCGCTCAAGGGGTATCACTTCAAGCCGTGGTCGGCCCGATAGCTCCGCAGCTGACCGTCAATGTGACCAACGTCAACACGATCACCACCACGGGCTCCGCCGTGGCGATCACCAACCAAGGCGTGGGCGGGATTTCCTCTGTCAACGTCCAAAGCGGAACGCTCACCACAACCGGGGCGGCCAACACCGTGTCGGCGGGCGTCGCCCAGACGACAGGGAGTGCGCAGGTGACGTTGACCGGCGGACAGGTCCTGAATACCGGAACGGGCGGCGGGATCATTGCCACGCTAACGACTCCCACTGGGACAGGCAACACCACTGTCCTGATCACAGGTGGCGCTATCCAGGCAGTCGGCTCAGGCGCCCAATCGTCGATCGCGAGTGCTGCACGTATCGGTACGTCGAGCCTCACCATGAGTGGCGGTTCCGTTCTAGCCTCGGGGACCAACAGCAACGGTTTATGGGCGCGAAACGGCGGCACAGGATCAACCCTGCTCCAGATGAGCGGCGGCACGGTCGCCGCCACCGGAAATAACGGCGACGGCATCCTCGCCTCGATCGGTACCGGCACGTATACGGTCGACATTTCAGGCGGCACCGTGACAGGCGGCAGCGGCTTCGGCGCCGCTGTTCATACCTCGGGCGCCGGAGGCGGTACGGTCAACATCGGCGCGGGTGTAGTGCTCAATGGAGGCGCCTCCGGCGTGGCACTGCGGGACGGCGACTTGAACCGCGATGGTGTCGACGAAATCGGCGGCAATTCGGTCATCACCACTGCAGGCACCCTGAATGGCGCCATCGTGCTCGGCGGTGGCACCGACACGCTTACCGTCACCGGCGGGGCGATCAACGGCAACATCACCGGCGACGGCGCCGATGCCCTGAACCTGAACCTCGGTACGAACAGCTTCACCCACGGCGCGGCCTATGCCATCAGCGGCATGAACGGCATCGTCATGAATTCGGGTGCCGTGCGGCTCGACGGCACCGTGGCAGCCAACACCCTGAACGTGAAGGGCGGCACGCTGGTGCTCGGCAATACCTCCACGATCACAACCACAGCGATTGAAGGCGGAACCCTCTCCGTCAACGGCACGCTCACCGGCGCCGTGAACGTGCTCGGCGGGCGCTTGCAGGGCACGGGCAGGGTCGGCAACACGACGAACTTCACCGGCGGCACCATCGCACCGGGCAACTCGATCGGCACGCTGCTGATCGCGGGCAACTACGTGGGAAGCGGCGGAACGCTTGAAATCGAGGGCGTGCTCGCAGGCACGGGCTCCCCTGCGGACAGGCTCGTGATCACGGGAAACGCGAGCGGCACGACCAACATACAGATCATCACGACGGGCGGCGCGGGTGCCCTGACCGGATCGGGCAACACCGACGGCATCTCCATCGTCCAGGTGGGCGGCACCAGCACGGCCACCACGTTCCAGCTGGCCGGTGGGTATGCCGCCGCCGGGCCGTACCAGTACCAGCTGCGGGTGTTCAACCCCGCGAGTTCGGCTGCCAGCCAGGCAGACCCTTCACTCGGCGCCGTGCCGTTTTATGACTACCGCTTGCAATCGGTGGTGGACGCCAGCGGCAGGCCCGTTGCCGTGCCGCAGATTGCCGGCTACCAGGCCATGCCCACCGGCGCCGTGCGCTATGGGGCCTCACTGATGGACTCCGTGCACACGCGGCAAGGCGAGTTGCGCGACCTGGCCACGACCCGCGGCAGCAGCAGCGAGGAGCGCGAGCGTGCATTCTTTGTGCGTGTGAACGGCTCCCGCAGCGATGTTGACGGTAACCGCGCGTCGGGCTATGAGCAGGACATCGACTACCTCCAGGCCGGAGGCTATGTGTTCGGGCATGACATGGAGGGCGGCGCCACTTTGCGCATCGGTGGTGCGCTCAGCCGCGGCCAGTCCAAATTGCGGGCTTCCGCATCCAGCGCCCAGGTGGACTTGAAGGGCACGACGTTTGCCCTGACCTCGACCTACCGGTCGGCGGCGGGCTGGTATCTCGATGGCGTCGCGCAACTCACGGACTACACCTCCAGGATCCAGACCCGCGAGCGCGGCCGTGTGGGGTCGCCCGATGGATTGGGCCTGGGCCTGTCGGTTGAAGGCGGCTACCCAATGGACCTCGGTGGCGGCCTGGTCATCGAGCCTCAGGCGCAGCTGTCCTATCAGAAGATCAAATTCGACACGTTCATCGACGTGGACAGCGTCACGGTCGACCTGCAGGACGGAGAAAGCCTGCGCGGGCGCGTGGGTGCCCGCCTCAAGAAAACCTTCAATGCCAACACGCCCCGCCAGTGGACGCTGTACGCCGAAGGCAACCTGCTCCACGAATTTCTGAAAGACCGCAACATCACGGCCGGGGGCGTCTCATTCGCGTCGGATTCCCTCGGCACCAGCGCGCAGTTGGGCGGCGGTATCAACGCCCAGGTCGGCGTAAACACCACCCTGTTTGCCGGCCTGAGCGTCAGCAAGGGCTTGAGCAAGGGAGCCGCGGACGCCTGGGGCGCCAACCTCGGCTTGCGGGTCGCTTTTTAGGTTAGTTTGCCGGACGAGGGCCCGGCGGCAACGATTCTCTTGCATTCCGCGAGAGTGGAGACGGAAAGCGAGTCATAAGTGGATCAGATTTCGGCGACGGTGCGGTCGCATTGATGGACAGCATCTTCAGCAGATGTGGGCCCGCCTGGACCTCGGCAACCGCAACACCGAAGCCGACAGCATCGCCCAGGCGCTGTACCACGGCATGAAGGCCAACTGCTGCCGCCGGCGACGGGCAGGTAGGCGGGCAAGCAGCGTTCAACACGCAGTGCGCTGACGCGCACCCGTGACTGTCATTCGACAGTCACGCTTTGCAAAATTGCGGGGAGAGAGGTTCGTGTGACCGCATCACCTCGCCAAGCGATGTAAGCGTCCCCGCCGTCCCATTCGTCCGAGATTTCACCTGCCGCGTGAAGGCCTCTCGAACCGCCTCGGTCAATGGTGCCGCGGTACGGATTTACAGAAACACCGAACAATCAGTTTCGGCGACGAACTGCTGCAACGCGTCCAATCCAGCCACGGAAGTGCCACTTTGATCAAGGGATGGAGACCATGCGCAAATCGCACCATATCCGGGAATGATTCCCAAGAGGCCCCCGCCTACACCGCTTTTCACGGGTAGGCCGATCGTGAAGGATGTTTCCCCAGACGACTCATAAGTTCCGCTACTGGTCATAAGAGAACAAACTTGGTGCGTCTGTGTCGGGCTGATCACCACTTTTTTTGTGGACGGGCACACGCCACGATTAGCCAAAAACAAGGCGCCACGCGCGAGATCAATACAGCTGCTTCGAATTGCGCACTGGGCACAGTAAGCTTTGAGAACCTGATCTACCGGATTTGCAAAGTTGCTGAAGCTTTTCATGAGATATGCGGCCGCCATATTTCGATGAGCGACTGCCATTTCACTCGCCGCAACCGCGCGATCGTAATTGATCTCAGGGTTGCCGGTTAACTCGCGTATGAGATGTACAACGGCGCTTTCCATTTGAACAAACCGACTACTGAGGCAGTCTGAGACAACAAGGGCGCCCGCATTCACAAAGGGATTTCGTGGCTTGCCGGATTCGATCTCCAGCTCAATCAGTGAGTTGAATTGGTTTGAGCTTGGCATACGGTCCACTCGAATCCAAAGATCAGACCCTATGGTCTTGCAAGCAAGCACCAGAGCGAAAAGTTTGGAAATGCTTTGTATGGAAAACGGCTCCGCCGCATCCCCGACCGATGAAACATTTCCATCCAGAGTCGCCACTGCCAGCCCAAATTTATTGGCATCGACAGAGGCTAATGCAGGAATGTAGGTCGCTACCTGTCCGCGACGTGGTGCCGAATTGACGTGCAGGTGAATTTTTTGGAGCAGGCTGTCCAGTTCTGTCTGCCGAAGAGGGAGTGGCTTCATCAGCCCAGAAGAAGCTCAGCAATGAAAGATTCGCATTGAGCTAGCTGATCGAGAGACACATATTCGTCAGGCTTGTGAGCTTGCTCAATCGACCCGGGACCGCACACCACCGTTGGGATGCCCGCGTCTTGAAACCAGCTTGCTTCTGTACCAAATCCTACGTAACTCAGTGGCGTGTCCTTTCGACGCATACGTGAAAGAAGTTTTGACGTCCCCTCATTAAGCCCCTCTTCAGGTGACGCGGCTCCGAAAGCGGGCAACTCTGATTCAGTTTTGAATGTTATTGCACTTTCTGCGAAGTCCTTGCGCATTTCAGGGAGTACATGGTCTTTTGCAAAAGCGCGGATTTCAGCTTCCAGGCTATCTACGTCCGTCCATGGCAAATTTCTGATGTCAAAGTCAAAAGTGCACTCTGCCGGCACCGTATTTGCGCTCAGCCCACCCTGGGTCATGTTTGTTTGTATTGTCGAATAGGGCACGTCGTAACCGTAGTGACGTTGTTCAAATGCCTTATGGCGGTCGGCCATACCTTTAAGGTAGACGATTATTTTTGCCGCGTGCTCAATGGCGTTAACACCTTGAGGGGCAAGAGACGAATGGGCCGCCTTGCCGCGAACGCTGCAGCTTAGATGCCGTCGCCCCTTATGACCTATCACCGCGCGCATACTGGTTGGTTCGCCAATGATGCATCCATGAGGCTGGATGTCAGCATCGCGTAAATCTGCTATTAAGCTACGAACGCCGAGCATTGAGGTCTCTTCGTCAAAAGTCAAGGCCAGATGCACGGGAGAGTCTATATCGGCCGCAAGAATTTTGGGTACTGCAGCCAGGCAGACTCCAATAAAGCCTTTCATATCGGCAGCACCGCGGCCGTATATGTTGGCATCGGAAACGATTGCTTCAAACGGCGCCGTTTTCCACTTCTGGCCATCAACCGGCACGGTATCGGTGTGCCCAGAGAGAATGAGACCACCACTGGTCCCCGAACCCAGCGTCGCAAACAAATTGGCTTTCTTGCGCCCTTCATCAAAAGTTAGACGCGACTTTACGCCATGCTTCAAAAGATAATCGCTGATCCAGTCGATCAGCGGCAGGTTGGAATTACGGGAAACAGTGTCGAAAGCGACGAGTGTTTTGACGATCGAAACTGTCTGGGAAGTTGGCTCACGCTTGGGCGAAGACGGTTTTTTATTCATACATTTCAATCATTCAGATGGCAAGCAGTCAAACGGCCCATTGCGATCATTCTCAACTGCGGGGCCTCAGTCTTACACCTGGTCATCGCGTGGGGGCATCGCGGGTGAAAATGACAGCCAGTGGGTGGATTGAGCGGACTAGGAATTTCCCCCAGGACGGGCATGAATTTCTTGCGCCCTGAGGTCAAAGTCGGTGCTGCTTGCAGCAAGGCCGCCGTATAAGGATGATGTTGTCGACTAAACAACTCCACCGTCGGTGCAACTTCCACAACGCGCCCTAAATACATGACGACGACACGATCGCTGATGTGCTTCACAACTCCCAGGTCGTGGCTGATGAATACATATGTGAGTCCGAGATCCTGTCTCAGTTTGATGAAGAGGTTCAGGACCTGGGCCTGTATCGATACATCCAAGGCCGCGACAGACTCGTCGCAAACAAGCAACTTTGGATTCACAGCCAATGCTCGTGCAATACCGATGCGGGCCCGCTGGCCGCCTGAAAACTGATGGGGAAAGCGATCCAGCAGTCCAGCTGGGAGGCCGACCTTTTGCAAAATGCTATTTACGTAGTTAGCCTTGTCGCTTTTAGTGATGATTTTTTGCGTCACTGGTGCGTCACCAATGATGTCTATGACCTTTAGCCGCGGGTTTAGGCTGGCGTAAGGGTCTTGGAAAATCATCTGAATTTCCATTCTTTGTGCTTTGCGCTCTTGCGCGTTCAATTCAGCGACGGGGATACCTCGCCAAATCCGCGAACCACGCGTAGGATCTTGAAGACCGGCCATCAGCCGACCTAGTGTGGATTTCCCACAACCGGACTCCCCTACCAATCCGACAACTTCACCTTCAGCTACAGCCAAATCCACGTTATCTACTGCATTGACGGTGTGACCAGTGACTGGTCTAAATCCCAGGGGTTTTCCCAGCATATTTGTGAATTGGCTGATGGGGTCTACCCGCTTAATGAATATCTTCGAGACTTCACGCAGTTCAAGAACGGTGTTGCTCATGTTGCCTCCTTCTTTCGATACTCATAGGGGAAAAAACATCTTAGTTGGCGCCCGCTCTCGCGCGGCGACAGCGGAGGCATACGAAAGCATTCCTGCTTTGCCTTGCTGCAACGCAAATTGAACGGGCAACCTGGGGGGAGCTGCGCCAGGTGAGGTGTATTTCCGGGAATTTGGTGAATAGGGACGCCTCGCTCGTTGCGAGATGGCGCACTGTTGATCAGCCCGACGGTATAGGGGTGCTCTGGACGAGATATCACGTCCTGCACCTGACCGTATTCGACTATGCGACCGGCGTACATCACTGCGACAGAGTCGGCAAGGCCGGCGATGACGGAAAGATCGTGAGTGATCCAGACCATTGCCGTTCCAGAGTTGCGACATAAGCCTTGCATTTCGGCTAGGATTTGCTCCTGTATTGTGACGTCGAGTGCGGTGGTTGGCTCATCTGCAATGATGACTTCAGGTTCGTGAAGAAGCGCAATAGCGATAGCGACCCGTTGTCTCATGCCTCCCGAAAATTGGTGCGGGTAAGCCTCTAATCGCTCATCTGGCGATGCAATGCCAACCTTGACGAGCGCCTCGCGTGCGGCCTGCCTGGCTTGGGATCTACTCACTTTTTGATGAGCTTGAACCGTCTCTATCATTTGAGTATCGACACGGAGTACGGGATTCAATGTCAGCATCGGGTCTTGAAAGATCATCGCGATCCTCTTGCCACGAATATGTCGCCACTGCGATTCGGAATACCCGCTAAGGTCCTGACCCCTCAGAATCACTTTCCCCGAAACTACGCGACCGGGGCTGTCGACCAAATTCAGGATTGAATAGCCGGTCTGGCTTTTCCCGGATCCGGATTCCCCTACGAGCCCGAGAATTTCCCCGCGCAGAAGTTTGAAACTAACGTCGTTGACAGCGATAACCGGACCGGCCTTCGTTCGAAATTCTGTTGTGAGGTTATGAACCTCTAATACCGTTGTGTTCATGCGTCACCTTACAGTGTTTGGAGTTTGGGATTCAATACATCCCGTAAGTGGTCGGCTACCAGGTTGATGGCCATAACCGTAAGGAGTAGTGCAATGCCAGGGTAGAAACTTATCCAGTAATTGCCCGACAACATGTATTGAAATCCGTTCGCTATAAGCAGCCCAAGCGAAGGCTCGGTGATCGGGAGTCCTATGCCGAGGAACGAGAGCGTGGCCTCAAGCGAAATCGCGGAGGCGACTTGGAGCGCCGCAACGACGATTAACGGAGGCAGGCAATTTGGCAACACCTGGTTGAAAACAATTTGCCGGGTTGTGAAGCCCAGGCATACAGCCGCTTCGACGTACTCCTTGTTTCGCTCCACCAATGCGGCACTTCTCGCCGTTCGCGCGTAAAACGCCCATTGCACAGCTACAAGTGCGGTGAGAATTTTTTCGGCGCCTTGCCCCAATACAGCCAATAAAATTAGCGCGATCAGAATGGCGGGAAATGAGAGCTGCAGATCAGCAACCCGCATGATCAAGGCATCGACCTTTCCTCCGTGATAGCCAGCCAGAAGTCCAAGAATTCCTCCCAAAAAGAGGGCAATGACTGTGGATGTAACGCCTATCCACAGACTCGTACGCAGTCCGAAGAGAATGGCAGACAGCATGTCTCGACCCTGGTCATCTGTCCCCAAGACATACCAGAAGTTTGTAGCGCCTCTAGAGGCCGGTGCCAGGCGCGAATCCTCAAGACTCAATGCCGCCAGGTCATAGGGGTTTTGAGGAGCGATGAATGGAGCGAATAGAGCGCCGAGTGAAAGGAGCAACAAAACCACCAATGCGGTCATGGCCACTTTGTTGGCCAGAAATTTGGAAACAATCTGGTTGTAAAGAGATTCAGACATGGTGTTTACCTGTAAAGAAAGGCGGCGTTAGGCAGTCAGCACGGCCGTGAAAATCAGATGACCGCCAAAAACGCCATCGCGATCGTGTCGAACGGAATCAGCCGGCATTTTTTTCATTTGGCTTCCTCCGATTGCGGCGAGCGTCTAGGCGAGCCGGACCCTCGGGTCTAGGGCGGAATAAAGTAGATCCACAATCAAATTGATAAACACAAACATCGTCACAATGATCAAGAGGTAGGCCACTACAACGGGGCGGTCAAGCGTGTTTATCGAATCGATAATCAGCTTTCCCATGCCGGGCCAGGAGAAGATGGTCTCCGTCACGATCGCAAACGCGATCACCGATCCAAACTGCAGCGCTACCACAGTGATGATGGGTATAAGGATGTTTTTTAGGACGTGGACGCCAACGATGCGCGAGTTTGACAATCCTTTAGCCCGTGCGAACTTGACATAGTCCGTCAGCATCGCCTCTTGCGTACCAGCTTTAGTGAGGCGGATGATCAAGCTGATGTTGAATAACGCGAGATTCAGTGCGGGCAGCGCAAGATGCCGCAGACCTTCGAATGACAAAAAGCTGACGGGAATGCCGAACAGTAGGGACGTAGGACCACGTCCACCGCTTGGCAAGAAACCAAGCTGGACGGAGAACAGCATGATCAGAACCAAACCCACCCAGAATGTTGGGAGCGAAAACCCAACAATTGACGAACCCATGACCAGCCGGGAGCTGGGTGATTCGGGGTGAAGGCCTGCCCATAATCCCAGAGGCAAGCCCAGCACCAATGCAATGATCATCGCGCCGAACGCCAGCTCCATGGTCGCAGGAAGGCGCTCCAGGATCAAATCGATTGCGGAACTGCCGTATGCGAAGCTTTGTCCTAGATCTCCTTGCAGCGCATTCCCAACGAACTTGAAGTACTGGATATGCAGAGGCTTATCAAGACCTAGTCGGGAGATAGTTTCAAGCTTCTCCACATCACTTGCATTGGGGCTGACAAGAATCTCTGCTGGATTGCCAATTGCATACACCCCGGCAAAGACGAGTACCGACATGACGAACAAGACGACTATGGCCTGAAGTGTTCTTTTTATTAAGAATGAAAATAGCATTTTGTCTCCTTGTGGAGGATTATTCGGATTGACGACGGAATGTCGAACGACATATAGTTGTCGCACCATGCTGTTTACTCATGCCCACTGATGGCGCGCTCTAAAGTCACATTGCCGTCCATGACAATGCTTCGCGTATTCGAAGCCACCGCAAGATATCTGTCGTTTACACGTGCTGCAGAGGAACTATTTCTGACGCAAAGTGCAGTAAGCAAACAGATAAAAGCGCTCGAAGATCAGCTTGGGAGAGCAATGTTCATGCGAGGCAATCGCGGGCTGATGCTTACCCCTATCGGTGAATCCTTCTATCGTGAAATATCACCATTGCTGACATCCCTAGAAAAGGCAACGGAGAATGTGATGGATTGCGGAGGGGTAACCAAACTGACGCTGCATGTGTTCGCCACATTAGGCGAAAGGTGGCTCATGGACCGCTTTCCAAAATTCGCTCGAGCACATCCGGATATCGAAGTTGTATTCACACCCATGCTCTCCAGCGATGGACAAAAACAACTAAAGCTTGATGGTGATTTCCGTATTGGCGCTGGAATTTGGCCGGGCTATGTTGCCGACTACCTTTTTGGGCGGGAAATGCTCCTTGTAGGTAGTCCGGAGCTGCTTGAACGGAAGGGCGGTCTTTCAACGCCCGCGGACATCATCAGATTTCCTTGGCTCCAACACTTTCAAGTACCCCACGCCTGGGATGAACTTAGCGAGTCCATCCCTCAGTTAGCCACCTCGGCGAAACTTGGGCAAGCGCCGCAGGCATCTATGTATGAGTTTTACAATATCCTCATACGTGCAGCTGTAGGCGGGCTAGGTCTAGCGCTCGTCCCGCGGATCTGGATAACGTCGGAACTCGCAGGCGGAAAATTGGTTAACCCGCTATCGATAGGTATTAAAAGTAAATTCGGCTATTTCTTTGTTGTGCCGGAACATCAAGCAGAGTTGAAGTCAGTCGCAGCGCTTCGCTCATGGCTAGTAGAAGAAGCGAAGCAAACCCAGCGGGAAGTGCTGGGTTTGCCTTCTTGAAAGCCGCCGAAGTTAGGGTTTCGAAGCGACGGCGTTTGGTGTAAAGCGGAACGCGTAAGTGCGTTCATCTGCCCGTCCGGGATAGGCGACGGTCCGGCTCATGCCCCAGATGGTTGCCTGATGGTGCAACGGAATTACCGCAACATCATCCATCGCCATCCTGGTTGCTTGTTGCAAGAGCTTCTCGCGGCTCGAATCTACGATGGTAACCATCGCACGGTCGATCAACTCATCGACGGTTTTGTTGGAATATCCCACGTTGAAGTTTCCGTAGCCCTTGGCTGGGTCTTTGGAAGCAATCAATGCCCTCAACGGAGAAGATGCCTCGGCAGAATCGGGGGCCCACCCAACTAGAGACAGCGCGAATTCGCCTTTGTTGTTTTTCGGGAAGAACGTAGCCGCAGGCATCGCTTCGACTTTGGCAGTAATGCCTACTCGTGCAAGCATCTGGGCGATGGCTTGAAGAAGTTGATCGTCCATCAAATAGCGATTGTTTGGGCCACTCAGCGTCATGTTGAAGCCGTCAGGATAGCCTGCTTCGGCCAGCAGTTTTCGAGCGCCCTCCGGGTCATATTTGGAAGTTGGCAGATCCGATATGTAGCCAGGCAGACCAGAGTTGATCAGCTGTCCCGTAGTGGTCGCAGCCCCATCCATCACGCGTCCGAGAAGCGACTCACGCGAAATGGCTTTATCGATTGCACGACGAACTTTCAGGTCACGCAGCGGATTAACATTCAGTGGCGCACCCTTCTTATCTGAAAAATGCACGCTGGCACCTTCACTTTGGTTAACCGCCAGATAGATCAATCGATAGCCGGTCCTCGCCACAGTTTGAAGCGATGGCTCTTTTTTGATTCGGGACATGTCTGCCACAGGCACGCTGTCAATTGCCTGCACGTCCCCCGAAAGCAAAGCGGATACTCGACTTGCGTCATTAGTCATAATCCGGAAGGTCACTGTTTCCCAGCTGGGTTTGACGCCCCAGTAAGCATCGTTTCGCGCAAGTTCAATGCGATCACCTCGAGCAAATCGAGTCAACTTGTAAGGCCCCGTCCCGATTGCGGCCTTGCCACTGTTGAAGTCTGCAGTTGTCGCGCCGGTGGCGGCCTTTTTGCTGATGATCGGAATGATTGCCAGATCGTTCGGAGCGAGGGGATGCGGCTTCGTCGTTTTGATACGAACCGTCAACGGATCTACGGCCTCGACCGATGCAAATGCACGGGTGTAAGTCGTAAAAAGACCAGGGCTATCTTTGACAGTGGGCACCCGCTCCAAGGTGAACTTCACGTCCTCAGAGGTGAAGGGCGATCCGTCGTGAAATTTGACGTTTCCCCTAAGTTTTAATTCCCATGTGAGTTCGTCAATCGCCTTCCACGACAACGCCAGGCCGGGCGTCATTGCCAACTTGTCATCGCGGATGATTAGTCGGTCATAAACGTGATCAGCAATATTTTGATTAGGCACATACAGGTGGAAGTGGGGATCCATCGACGTGACATCCGCGGCCAATCCAATGGACAGAGGGGCCGCATTAGCGAGAAATGGCGTAGTGCCCCAGATCGCGATGGCAAGCGGAAGAGCTCGGGTGAGTACCTTGACTACAGCTGATTTCATGAAAACCTCCTAATAGTTATGAGAACCTTGAGTCTGTCGATACAACCTGAAGCATTCAAACGCTAAATATTCCCTGTGGTATTCCTTTCTGGAAAACGCAACTCGTCCAAGTTGGCGCAAATGATTGCCGCCGCGGAATAAGGTCTGTCGGGATCTGTAACAGGCAGGGCGTCCATATCCCGGATGCGCATCGGCAAAGCTGCAGCGGCCCACGGAATTGGCCAAGGCCTTTCAGGTGGCTGGAGCGCTAGCGATACCGGTCAACCAGGGGCGGGCAGGTGTATGCATCAGGGGGATTCCCACCACCGTGAGGACCTTGCAAAGTAGGCCAGGACGATGAAGCTACGCACGCACTTTGCCAACCTCGGTAACGCCCTGAACCGCAAAGTTGCGGGTCCCGCGAGCCATGGTGGAAAGCGGTTGAACGGTGATGTGTGCACAGCAGCAATAGCGCGAATTGGGCCCAATTGGCAAGGCCAATGTGGAAACCATGCAAAATTGGCCTGACACGAGGGCCTTTAACCCGGCGCCCCGCCGGCCCTCACTAACCGCAGCCCAAGCGGAGGATCCCATGCTGGAGCAACTCAAACAGCTCGACAACCGCCGGTTGTACCAACAAATTGCCGACCAGATACGCACCTTCATCGACAAGGGCAACTACGCACCCGGCGCGCGCCTGCCCCCCGAACGGGATCTCGCCCAGCAGCTGGGCGTCTCGCGCCCCTCAGTCCGCGAGGCGCTGATCGCGCTGGAGATTGAGGGCAGCGTTGAAGTGCGCATGGGCGCCGGCGTGTATGTGTGCAGTGTGGCGCAGCGCAAGCCGCAGGCGCTGCCCACCCTGGGGGAAAGCCCGATCGAGCTGATGCAGGCCCGCGCCGCCATTGAGGGCACCGTGGTGCTGCTGGCATGCGCCAAAGTCACACCCGCCGCGCTGGTGGCGCTGCGCCATATCCTGGACAACATGCTGGCCGCCATGGGGCAGAACCGCTCCCCACTGGCGTTTGACCGGCAATTTCACCTCGCCATTGCGGCCATGACCGGCAACGCCGTGCTGGAGCGCCTGATCGGCGAGCTGTTTGACGGGCGGCACAGCCCCATTTCAGCGCGGTTGCGTGCGCATTCCGAATCGGGCCAGACGTGGGCCGCCGCGCTGCAAGAGCACGAGGCCATCCTGCGCGCACTGGAAAACCGCGATGTGCTGGCGGCGCAAACCGCCGTACGCATGCACCTGCAGGCCTCGGAACAGCGCTGGGTGGAGAACAACCGCAGCGAATGGTCATGAGTTGAACCCGACGCGCAGGCACGCCGCCGCGGCGAGACTGCGCGCAATGCCCGCGTACCGGGCTTTATGGCGGTTGATTCTCGGTATTGCATAGCGAATCGGGGGTAATTACCAATACGCAGGCCTGTCCCGGTAAGGCCAAATACCGACTTTCGGGTCAGGTGGCCTTACCAATTTGCAGACTGCAAAACAAGCTCCTGCCCAGCCCTTGAGCGCTCACAGGAGTTTGCATTGCTGCCTTCCGTGTCCGATCCCGTCCGTCCCCAAGCCACCCGCCCGGAGGCGGCCGCAGACGTGCTGTTGCGTCTGGAGGGCATTACCAAACGCTTCCCCGGCGTGCTTGCGCTGGACGATGTGAGCCTGGAGATCCGGCGCGGCGAAGTGCATGCGGTGTGCGGCGAGAACGGCGCGGGCAAATCCACCCTGATGAAGGTGATCAGCGGCCAGTACCAGCCCGACGCCGGCGCCTTGCACTACTGCGGTGAGGCTTGCCGGTTCCAGTCCACCGCCGAGTCCGAGGCCGCAGGCATTGCCATCATCCACCAGGAATTGAACCTGGTGCCCCACCTCTCGGTGGCTGAAAACATCTTTCTGGCGCGCGAGCCGCGAAAGGGCTGGCTGATCGACCGCACCGCGCTGCGCCGCAATGCCCAGCAATGCCTGACCCGGCTGGGCGTGAATATTTCGCCTGACGCCATGGTCAAGACCCTGTCGGTGGCGCAGCAGCAAATGGTGGAGATTGCCAAGGCACTCTCGCTCAACGCGCAGGTGCTGATCATGGACGAGCCGACTTCGTCGCTCACCGAGTCGGAAACCGAAAAACTGTTTGCCATCATCCACGAGCTCAAACATGCAGGCGTGGGCATCGTCTACATCTCGCACCGGCTCGACGAGCTGGCGCAAATCGTGGATCGTGTGACGGTGCTGCGCGATGGCCGCTATGTCAGCACCGACTGTTTTGCCGATACCAGCGTGGAGCGGATCGTAGCGAAGATGGTGGGTCGTTCGCTGGACGATGTGTTTCCCGCGCGCCGGTCCGTGCCCACCACCGAGGTGCTGTTGCGCGTGCAGGGCCTGACGCGCCAGGGGGTGTTTCACGACGTGAACTTCGAACTGCGCCGTGGCGAGATTCTGGGTTTCGCAGGGCTGATGGGCGCAGGCCGCACCGAAGTGGCGCGTGCCATCTTTGGTGCCGATGCCATCGACGCGGGCCAGGTGTTCCTCGGTGACCAGCTGCTGGCGATCAAATCGCCGCGCGACGCCGTGCGGCACGGTCTGGCCTACCTGTCGGAAGACCGCAAGCACGACGGCCTGGCGCTGAAGATGACGGTGGCACAGAACGTCACGCTGGCCCACATGGACGCGGTGTCGAACGCGGCAGGGATGATCCGGTTTGCGAAAGAGCAGGAGGCTGCGCGCCACTACATCGACGCGCTGGACATCCGCACGCCCGGTAGTGACCAGGTCGTGCGCCTGCTGTCGGGCGGCAACCAGCAAAAGCTGGTGATCGGCAAATGGCTGTTCCGCGAATCGCGCGTGCTCTTTTTTGACGAACCCACACGCGGCATTGACGTGGGTGCCAAGTACGCGATTTACCAGCTGCTGGACCGCCTGGCGAGCGAGGGCATCGGCGTGGTGATGATCAGCTCCGAACTCCCCGAAATCATGGGCATGACCGACCGCGTCGCGGTCTTTCATGAAGGCCGGCTGGTAACCGTGCGCAACACCCGCGAGACCAGCCAGGAGGACGTCATGCATTACGCCTCCGGCCGCAGCGTGCCGCCTGCTTTCTGACATTCCTTTTGAATTTTTCCGAATAGACCTATGACTGAACAACAAAAAGACCTGTTCCAGAAATTTGCGGCGCTGGCAAGTTTGCTCGGCCTGATCGTGATTTTTTCCTTCACCAGCAATGCGTTTTTCAGTGTGGGCAATGGCATGACCGTGGCCCTGCAGGTGACCTCGATTGCCTACCTGGGCATTGCCGCCACCTGCGTGATCATCACCGGGGGCATCGACCTGTCCGTGGGAGCCATTCTGGCGCTGGCCGGTGTGGTGGCCGCGATGCTGGTGAAGGCCGGCGTGCCTGTTCCACTCGGCATGTTGGGCGGAATTCTGGTGGGCGGCCTGTGCGGCCTCATCAACGGCCTTTGCGTCACGGTGCTCAAGCTGCCGCCCTTCATTGCCACGCTGGGCATGATGCTGGTGGCACGCGGCGTGGCGTTGCAGATCACCGATGCGCGCGCCATTGGCGGGCTGGGCGACAGCTTTGGCGAGCTGGGCAACGGCACCCTGTTCCGGATTGCCAAGGTGGGGGCTGACGGCTTTCCCGATGTCACCTTTGTCGGCATCCCTTATCCCGTGGTGCTGATGGTCGTGCTGGCCGTCGCGGTGTCCATTTTGCTGAACCGCGCGACGCTGGGGCGACACCTCTATGCCATCGGCTCGAACATGGAGGCCGCCCGGCTTTCGGGGGTGAACGTCAAAGGTGTGACCCTGTTTGCCTATGTGCTCTCGGGCTTGCTGGCCGGGCTGACCGGCTGTGTCCTGATGTCGCGCCTCGTGACGGCGCAGCCCAGCGAGGGCCTGATGTACGAGCTGGACGCAATTGCCGCCGCAGTGATCGGCGGCACGTCGCTCACCGGCGGTGTGGGCACCGTTTCGGGCACCGTGATCGGCGCGTTTGTGATCGGCATCCTGCGCAACGGCCTGAACATGGCCGGAGTCTCGGCTTTCACCCAACAAATTCTGATTGGCGTCGTCATCCTGCTTGCCGTATGGATTGACCAGATGCGCCATCGCAAGTGATCCCTACCGGCAGGGCTTACCGGGACTTCAAGAGACAACCTCCGTAAAGACTAACTCAAGAGGAATGAAATGAAAAAACTCGTCACCACCCTGATTGCCTCCACCCTGCTGGTCGCATCGTCGATGGCCGCAGCCGCCGACAAGGAAATTGCCGTGATCGTCAAGACCGCCAACTCCGACTTCTGGCAAAACGTCAGGAAGGGCTCCGAAAGCGCCATCGGAGGCCTCAAAGGCTACACCGCCACTTTCCAGGGGGGCGCATCCGACACAGACCTTGCGGGCCAGGTCGCGCTGGTCGAAAACGCCATCAACCGCAAAGTCGCCGGCATTGTGCTCGCCCCCTCGGACCCGGACGCCCTGACCCCCGCACTCAAAAAAGCGTGGGAAGCCAAAATCCCCGTCGTGCTGATCGACTCCGCCGCATCCGACGCCGCCAAGGCCTATTACCAGTCCTTCCTGGCGACCGACAACAAGACCGCCGGCGAGATGTCGGCCAAGACACTGATCGACAAGGTGGGCACCACCGGCAAGATCGCCATCATGTCTTACACCGCCGGTTCGGGCTCCGAAATCGCCCGCGTGGGTGGCTTCACCGACTACGTCAAGAAGCACTCCAAGCTGCAGATCGTGGGGCCTTTCTATTCCAACTCACAGATGGGTACCGCGCTGAACCAGACCACCGACGTGCTGGCGGCCAACCCTGACCTGAAGGGCATCTTTGGCGCCAACGAACCCACCGCGATCGGCATGGGCCGCGCGCTGGCACAAGCCGGCAAGGCCGGCAAGGTCGTGGCCATCGGCTTTGACGGCAACGCCGACCTGCAAGGCTTTGTGAAAGACGGCACCATCGAAGCGATCGCCGTGCAAAGCGCCTTCGAGATGGGCAGCCTGGGAGTGAAGACCGTGGCGGAAATCATCTCCGGCAAGAAGGTGCCGGCCTTCCGCGACACCGGCGTTTTGATGGTCACCAAAAAGAACATCGACAGCCCCGCCGCCAAGAACGTTCTCTACTAAGCCACTCCAACCCAAGGACACTTCCGGCACTGCCTGCCGGAGGCCGGGCATATGCACACCTCGGATCTGAAAACACTTCCCCGCGTGAACCTGCGGCTGACCGCCCTGGGCCTGGGCTGCTCGCAAATGGGCGGCCTGTACCGCGCCACCAGCGCACGCGAGGTGGAGGACGTCTTTGGCAGTGCCTGGGCAGCGGGCGTTCGCTACTTTGATACCGCGCCCTACTACGGCTACACACGCTCGGAACACCGGCTGGGTGCCCAGCTGGCAGAGCGGCCGCGCCACGAGTACGTGGTCAGCACCAAGGTCGGGCGCCTGCTGCGCCCCGATGCCGGCGTGGCGCCGGGTGACGGCGGCTGGGCCAATCCCTACCCCTTCCGGCCCGTTTACGACTACAGCTACAGCGGCGTGATGCGCTCCTTCGAAGACAGCCTGCAGCGTCTGGGCCTGGCCCACATCGACATCCTGTATGTGCACGACATCGGGCGCGACACCCATGGCGAGCAGCATGCGCACCATTGGCAGCAACTGACGACCGGCGGCGGCTTTCGAGCGCTGGACGAATTGCGCGGCAGCGGCGCCACCAGGGCAGTAGGCCTGGGTGTGAACGAATGGCGGGTGGTGATGGACGGCATGCAGGAATTCGACCTGGACTGCACCATGCTGGCCGGGCGGTACACCCTGCTTGAGCAGGACTGCCTGACGCCCTTGCTTGACCACTGCCGGCGCCGCGGCAACGCCATCGTGGCGGCCGGGCCATTCAATTCCGGCATCCTGGCCGGCAACACGAAATTCAACTACGCCGAAGCCCCGCCCGCAGTGGTGGCGCGCGTGAAGGCGCTGGCGCAAACCTGCGAGGAATTCAGCGTGCCACTGCAGGCGGCCGCGCTGCAGTTTCCGCTGGCGCACCCTGCCGTGGTGTGCTGCGTGACCGGGGCCGAAACCGCCGCGCAGCTGCAGCAGAACGTGGCCTGGCTGGCGCAGGACATTCCTCCCGCCCTGTGGCAGGCCCTGCGCGACCGTGGCTTGCTGAACCCGGCCGCACCCGTGCCCGCCTGAGACCACCATGCGTATCGATGCCCATCAGCATTTCTGGAAGCTGGCCGACCGCGTCGGGCACTGGCCGCCAGCCACGCTGGCCGCCATCCATCGCGACTTTGGCCCCGCCGATTTGCAGGCGGCGCTGGCCGCGGCCCGGATCACCGGCACCGTGCTGGTGCAATCGCTGCCCACCGTAGCAGACACGCATGACCTGCTCGATATTGCCGGGCACACGGACTTTGTGCTGGGCGTGGTGGGCTGGGTGGACCTGCTGGCCGATGACGCCCCGGCACAAATTGCAGAGCTCGCACGTCACCGCAAGCTCAAGGGCCTGCGTCCCATGCTGCAGGACCTGCCCGACACCGAATGGATTACCAACCCGGCGCTGGACCCGGCCTTGCGCGCCATGCAGGACCACGCGCTGGTGTTTGACGCGCTGGTGCTGCCCCGGCATCTGGGCGCGTTGCTGGCGCTGGCCGGGCGCCACCCGGCGTTGCCCATCGTGATTGACCACGCGGCCAAGCCCGACATTGCGCGTGGCCGGCTGGAACCCTGGCGCACCGAAATGAGCTCGCTTGCCGCCCTGCCCCAGGTCCACTGCAAGCTCTCCGGGCTGCTGACGGAGGCTGGCACCCAGCCCACTGCCCACGCACTCGGCCCGTATGTCGAGCACCTGCTCGACAGCTTTGGCCCACAGCGCCTGATATGGGGCAGCGATTGGCCGGTGCTGGAGCTCGCCGCCGACTACGCGGCCTGGTGGAGCATGGCCAACGCCATGTGCCAGGCCCACGCGGGCATGGACGCCGAAGGCATGGCCGCGATCTTCGGCGGCAATGCCCGTCGCCTGTACCAGCTTGACTGACGTGAACCTCGACCAACCCTGCCTGACCGAAGGATTTTTATGCTGACTGTTATTTGCGAAACCCCAGGCGTGCTGCGCGCCATCGAAGGGGACAGACCCGCCCGCGCCGACAACGAGGTGCTGCTGCGCATACGGCGTGTGGGCGTTTGCGGCACTGACCTGCACATCTTCACCGGCAACCAGCCCTACCTGGACTACCCGCGCGTGATGGGCCACGAGATTTCCGGCACGGTGGAAGCGGCCCCGCCCGGCAGCACGCTGCAGCCCGGGGCCGCCGTGTTTGTCATGCCCTACCTGTCGTGCGGCCGGTGCGTGGCTTGCCGCCAGGGTAAAACCAACTGCTGCGTGAACATCCAGGTACTGGGTGTTCACCGTGACGGCGCCTTCACCGAATACCTGGCCGTCCCGGCCCAATTTGTGCGCAAGGCAGAAGGCGTGACGCTGGACCAGGCCGCCATGGTGGAGTTTCTGGCGATCGGCGCCCACGCGGTGCGCCGCGCAGATGTGCAGCCCGGCCAGCGTGTGCTGGTGGTGGGCACCGGTCCCATCGGCATGGCAGCGCTGCTGTTTGCCGGCCTTCGCGGCGGCCAGGTGACGGCGCTGGACACACGGCCCGAGCGCGTCGCGTTTTGCCTGGAACACCTGGGGGCGCACGCCGGCGTGCTGATCGGGCCGAACGACCAGACGGAACTGGGCGCTCTGACGAACGGCGACTTTTATGATGTGGTTTTTGATGCCACCGGCAATGCGCGGGCCATGGAGCGCGGCTTCCAGTTCATCGCGCACGGCGGCAAGTATGTGATGGTGTCGGTGGTACGTGACAGCATCACGTTCTCCGACCCCGAGTTTCACAAGCGCGAGGCCACCTTGCTGGGCAGCCGAAATGCAACCATGGAGGACTTTGAAACCGTTCTCGACGCGATGCGCGCGGGGAAGGTTCCGACCGCCGCACTCAACACCCACCGCATGCCGCTGGCCGAGGTGCCCACAGGCTTTGCC
Source organism: Polaromonas sp. YR568 (assembly GCF_943369415.1). Taxonomy (GTDB): domain Bacteria; phylum Pseudomonadota; class Gammaproteobacteria; order Burkholderiales; family Burkholderiaceae_C; genus Polaromonas. Next base: position 26,029 of record NZ_CALRNF020000030.1, on the reverse strand, counting down.
AGGCTGCTCGACCCGACACAGGGCGTTGTCAAGGCGCTGATTGAATGCTGAGCGCGAGGCACATGTGAGCACCCCGATTCTGCAGTTTGGCACCGGGCGTTTTTTGCAGGCGCATGTGGACCTGTTTGTGTCCCAGGCGCTGGCCCAAGGCCAGGCGCTGGGCGCCATCACGGTGGTGCAAAGCACAAACAGTGCGCAAAGCAGCGCGCGCGCTGCGGCACTTGCCCAGGGCTACCGCGTGGAGCTGCGCGGCATGCAGCGCGGGCAGCCCGTCGAAGAGACGGTACGGGCGAACGCCGTGCGCACCGTCTGGCATGCCGACCGCGACTGGGCGCTGATGCGCGAAGCCATGGCCGGACCGGTGCAGGTCATCGTCTCCAACACCGCAGACGCGGGCTATGCGCGGGATGACAGCGACTCGGCGCACCTGCTGCGTACAACCGCCAGCACACCCCGCAGCTACCCGGCCAAGCTGGTGGCGCTCTTGCATCACCGCTGGCAGGCGCAGCCCGAGGCGCCGCTCACACTCTACCCGTGCGAGCTGGTGAGCCGCAACGGCGACACCCTGCGCACGCTGGTCACAGCACTGGCCCGGGAATGGGGCGCTACGCCTGCCTTTCTGCGCTATGTGCAGGCGCATTGCGTGTGGGTCAACTCGCTCGTCGACCGCATTGTGTCTTCTCCGCTTGAGCCCGCCGGTGCGGTGGCGGAACCCTATGCGCTGTGGGCCATCGAACGCACGCCCCGCATGGTCCTGCCCTGCACCCATGCCGCCATGGTGGTCACCGACGCGCTCGCGGGCTTCGAGCAACGCAAGCTCTGGCTGTTGAATCTGGGGCACACGGTGCTTGCCGAACTCTGGCAGACACTGCAGGGGCCGGCTGACATGACGGTGGTGCAAGCCATGCGCACCCCGGCGATGCGCACGCCGCTGGAAGCCGTGTGGATCGACGAGGTCCTTCCGGTGTTTGAAAAAGAAGGGACGGGCCCTGAGGCCCGGATCTACCTGGAGGAATTGCGGGACCGGCTGCTGAACCCTTTTCTTGAGCACCGCCTGGCCGACATCGCCAAGGACCATGCCCAGAAAAAATTGCGCCGCCTGGCGCCGGTCGTCGACCGCGCCCGGGAATCCGGGCTTGCCATCGCCCAGACACAGCTCAAGCGGGCTTTGGGTTCTTCGACGACCGCTTGAGCCACAAGGAAGTGGACCTGGTGGACCTGACTGCCTGATTGACCGGGCTGGTGGGTTCGCGTCACGTTGACAGGCGTAACAGGCGCCCGCCATTCCCGGTCATGAACGTCGCCACCGGTTCGCCATACAACGAAACCCGCCGGGTGGACCATTTCCCCCACGGGAGATTTATCCGTTTGACTTTAAACCGTTCGAAACCTTTGCCATCCGCGTCACCAGTACCCGCCAGACCAAAGGACATGGCTTCCTGATATGAGTGCTCCCCAAACCAGGAAACCTGGGGACTGCGACGCGCGGCATTTCATGCCGCGCAAATCCGTCACTCGACAGTGACGGATTTAGCCAGGTTGCGGAGAGAGGTTTGTGTGGCCGCATAACTTCGCTTCGCGAAGTGGGCGTCCCCCAAGCCTCGCGCCACAGCCGTGTGATACGCCAGCAGCTGCAGCGGCACCACGTGCAGCAGCGGGCTGAGTACGCCGTAGTGTTCGGACATACGGATCACGTGCAGGCCTTCGCTGCTTTCGATGTGGCTGTCGGCGTCTGCCAGCACGTAGAGGACGCCGCCGCGGGCTCGGCTTGAAGCCCCTGGCTAGATCTTCGACTGCAGGCGCCCTTCTACAAGCAATGCGTGAATCGCTTCACTCTGCAATTTGTCGCGGATTTTCTTGAGCGGCTCCCTGTCCGGCAGGTTTGCCATCCACCCTTTGAAGCCTGCAAACGTTTTGGGATCGATGGTTTTCATCAGGGTCATGGAGCCATCGACTCCTACAACCACCTGTTCAAATACCGGTGCGCTCAATAAGTGCTTGGCCCTTTTTGCCTGCACGGGGTACAAGTCGCCATCGATTCCTGAAATCGAGAATGCATCGCCAAACCGTTCAAACGCTTCCTGGCGCAACAGGTCCACAGCGAAAGAATCCCTGTTTTTCGCGGACTCTTTTTGTTCCTCGTCCCGCTCGAATGTGGGATCGGCTTCCTGCAAAACCTCCAGCATGGTGGTTTTATCCTTGACGAGTTCGGCGAATTTCATTTTCTTGTCGACGTTGTAGAGCAGGTCAACGTCGTTGGTGGCCATGGTTGGCTCATCAAACACCACGCCTGCTGCCGCCTCATAGGCGTACATCGCGTAGGTGCCGATCACCAGGTAGTACGCCATGAGCTGCCTTTGCCACAACACATCCAGGATCTTCACGGCGATGGTGGGGACTCGGCCCATACCGCGGGCTACGTTCAAGCCTGTTGCGATGCGCACCGCCTGCTCCGACCGATCAAGCAACTCGCGTTGGTTAGCAGCACCCAGGTCAAATTTTTCTTTTATCCCGCTCAACACGTCGTTTCTGGGACCCAGGTCCTTGATCAATTCCCCGCTTTGCCCGTACTTATGCAGACGAGAGACGCCGCTAGTTTCGACCCACTCCAGCCGGAAATTCCTGCCTGCCGTCGCGGCCTTGGCATCTCGAAGCTGGAGATAGGACGTGGTGGCATCCCGGATATGTTCAAGCGTGGATTCGTCCATGTCGGTGTACGGCATCACATCTCCTTGAAGTTGTCTGTGCGACGCGCGATGGTGCTCACCGCTTCGCTGCATGTTGCCGGGTCCATCTTCGGTTCGACGAGGTACGCGGTGATCATGGATTCGACCAGTTTTGCCGAAATGTGCGCTGCAAAAGACGTCCCCGAGGCTTGCGTATTTGCATGGTCGATCGCCGTGTTGAGTGCCGCAAAAAACAGCGGATCGACGGTGGACATGGTCGCCATCTTGCCGGTCTTGCCGATGACGACTTGTTCGAATCGGGGGGATTTTTCCAGAATGGGAATCAGGTAAGGAGCCAGCGCTAACCAGTAGCCGTCACTCGCCGGGCGTGAAGGCACATCCTCCGCCCATTTCAACTCAAGTGCCAGCCACGTGTGTTGGCCCGTACCTACGGGGTCGATTTGTACATCCGCTTCTGCGCCCTTGCGGAGTTGTGCGATAACTTTGGCTGAACTTGTATCGCCTTTCTCCAGCATCAGGACGAGGTGGGTCCTGGCGTCAGTGAGCACATCGTTCATGCCTTCTGCAATTGCGCTTTCCAGTTGAACGCCGGAAATTTGACTGTAGGCGTAAAGCGCGGGCGCACCCAACACCACGCATTGGCGGGAAAGTCCGGCGTCTTCCAATGCGCCAAGGGCATTGATCACAGGTGTGGGAACCGACCCGGCGCGCACAGCTTTGTTCATTCGCTGGCATGTCAGTACCGATTGCTTGAGTGCCCGTGCGCGCTCCGAGAGTTTTGATTTTCTCTGGGCGAAGGCCGTGTACTGCGCCTCTGTCTGCGCGTTACGCGGCCCCAGATAAGAAAACTTGCCCTTTACCTTCCGCGCCAGATATTCGTAGGCACCCGCCTGTTTCCAGAGCATGCTGCCTTCAACTTCCTTCAATTCATCCAGCAAGCGCATGTACTGCCGGTATACACGCACTGAATCCACGACCTGCTTGGCTGCGGCTGCCGGAATGCGCGGAATTTTCATAATTGCACCAAATTTTTCATTTACATATTATTGGTGCAAACTGTTTAATTTCAATGACTTATATTGATTCAAAAATCAAAAAGTCTTTTTTACACCAATTTTCTTGAATTTAATAAATTGGTGCAAATACCTAAAGACCCTCAAGTTCTGCAGGGTGCCGGCGCGCACCGGGGACCGTCATTCGACGGTCACAGACTTGGCAAGATTACGAGGGCGTGTGGTGACCACATCACATCACCTCGCAATATGAGTTCCCCGCCCAAATCAATAAGCCTGGCGGCTTCGCCGAGGCAGCATTGTGTTCCGCGGGAATAAGGTCTGTCGGGCTTTGCAACAGACGCATTCATGTCCTGTGCCGGTACCCGTTGCGCCACGACTTATGGAAGCACGTCTGCGAAAGGCCCGAAAAACCGGGCTCAATCCAGCGCCGCGCTCGAACCGTACAAGGGGGCCACACCGGCGTAAAGCGACGCAAAACGCGCCGCGCGCTCTTTCCATCGTGCTTGCTCGGCGGGCCGGGGCACGTAGCTGTCCAATGCCGCGGGCGCCTTGAGGACATCCTGCGCGCCGGCCTTGTCCACACAAAGCCAGGCCAGCCGGGCCGCGCCCAGGGCGGGACCCACGGCGGAATCCTCGCGCCGGATCACTTCCAGCCCCGTGGCGTCGGCCAGCATCCGGGCCCAGTAGGCGCTGCGCGAGCCGCCGCCGATCAGGCTGACCTGCTCAAGCCCGGCGCCGGTGGCCTGCAAGGCCGCGATGCCTTGGGCCAGCCCATGGCACACGCCTTCCAGGGTGGCATTGACCAGGTCGGCGCGTGAGGTGCCGGCATTCAGGCCGAAGAACACGGCCTGGGCCTGCGGGTTGTTGTGCGGCGTGCGCTCCCCGTTCAGGTAGGGCAGGAACAGCGGCGTGGACGGTCTCAAGCCGCGCGCCTCGGCCTCGGCCAGCAGCCGTTCCACGTCGCGCTCGCCGAGCAGGGAGGCGGTGAAATCCAGGCACGAAGCCGCCGACAGCATGACCGACATCAGGTGCCAGGCCTGCGGCAAGGCATGGCAGAAGCTGTGCACGGCTTGCGCGGGATTGGAGACGAATTCACGCGTGGCGACGAAGACCACGCCCGAAGTGCCCAGCGACAGCATGGCGTCGCCGGCGCGGAACACACCGGCGCCGAGCGCGCCGGCGGCGTTGTCGCTCGCACCGGCGGCCACCGGGATGGAGCGCAAGCCCCAGCGCTGCGCAATATCCGCACGCAGGCTGCCCGTCGGCTCCGGCCCTTCGTGCAGTGACGGCATGTGCTCGCGCGACAGACCGCAGGCGGCCAGCAGCTCGTCGCTCCAGTCGCGCCTGGCAACGTCAAGCCACAGCGTGCCGGCCGCATCCGACATGTCGGTGGCGTATTCGCCGGTCATGCGCCAGCGCAGCCAGTCCTTGGGCAACAGCACATGGCGCACGCGCTCGAACACCGCCGGCTCATGGCGCGCCACCCACAAGAGCTTGGGCGCCGTGAAGCCGGGCATCATCATATTGCCGGTGATCTGCCGCGACCGGGGCACCTCGCTTTCCAGCAACTCGCATTCCGCGGCGGAGCGCCCGTCGTTCCAGAGCATGCAGGGGCGCAGGACCTGGTCCTGCGCATCGAGCAGGGTGGCACCGTGCATCTGGCCGGTCAGGCCGATGCACTCCAGATCGCCAGGGCTATGCCCCGCCGCCGCCAATCCGGCCAGCGCTTCCCGGACGGCGCCATCACAAGCGCGCCACCAGGCATCGGGATCCTGCTCGCGCCACAGCGGCTGCGGCTGGTCGACCGCCAGCGGCGCCGTGCCGACGGCCAACACCTGGTGTCGGCGGTCCAGCACGACGGCCTTGACGCTGGAAGTCCCGAGATCGATGCCGAGGAACATGCGTCAGCGCATCGGCGTCCACTTGGCCTGGCTGCCGGCGGACTCCACCACTTTTTCGATGAAGCGCACGCCGCGCGCGCCATCGGCCAGGCGCGGATAGTCGGCATCCAGCGGATCCGGCGCCACGCCGGCCTGCAGCGCGCGGATGTCCGCGGCCACGCCGAGATAGACGTTCGCGAAGGCTTCGAGGAAGGCCTCGGGATGGCCGGTCGGCAGGCGTGTGGCGCGGCGCGCGGCCTCGCCCAGCCAGGGAGAGCCGCGGGTCAGCACGCGCGCGGGCCCGTCGATGGGCGAGTGAATGAGCCGGTTCGGCTCTTCCTGGTGCCAGGTCAGCGTGCCTTGCGTGCCGAACACCCTAAGGCGCAGGTCGTTTTCGCACCCCACCTCGATCTGCGAGGCGATAAGCACACCCCTGGCGCCGTTGCTGAAGCGCAGCAGCGCATTGCCGTCGTCGTCCAGCCGGCGCCCGGGCACAAAGGCGGTCAGGTCCGCGCAGAGGCTGTCCAGTTCCAGCCCGGTGACGGTCGCCACCAGGTTCTCGGCGTGCGAGCCGATGTCGCCGATGGCGCCGGCCAGGCCGCTGCGCGCGGGGTCGGTGCGCCAGTCGGCCTGCTTCTGCCCCGTCGCTTCCAGCCTGGTGGCAAGCCAGCCCTGGTTGTATTCGACGATGACCTTGCGCACTTCGCCGATCACGCCTTTGGCCACCAGCTCGCGGGCTTCACGCACCATGGGATAGCCGGTGTAGTTGTAGGTCACCCCGAAGACGCAGCCGCTGCGCTGCACGGCACGCTCCAGCGCCTGGGCCTCTTCGCTGCTGTGCACCAGCGGCTTGTCGCAGACCACGTGGATGCCCGCCTCGGCGAAGGCCAGCGCCACCGGGAAGTGCACATGGTTGGGCGTGACGATGGAGACGAAGTCGATACGGTCCTGCGCCGGCCGCTTGAGCTCGTCGGCCAGCAGGTCCTGCCAGCGGCCGTGGTTGCGCTCCGGGCGCAGGCCGAGTTCCCGGCCTGAGGTGCGCGCGCGCTCGGCGTCGGACGACAGCGCGCCAGCCACCAGCTCCATCTGCCCATCCAGCGCCATGGCCTTGCGGTGCACGGCGCCGATGAAAGCGCCCTGCCCGCCGCCCACCATGGCATAACGCAGCTTTTTCATGACCCGGCCATCCCGCCCTGCCTGGCCTTGTCGAAGACCGCGTCGAAGGCGCCGGCCGCCGGCTTGAAGTCCAGGCGTCTGGAATAGGCGGCGCTTTCGGTGGCGCCGTGCACCCGGTCCATGCGGCTGTCCTCCCATTCCACGCTCAGCGGGCCGGCATAGCCGATGTCGTTCAGGGCCACGATGATGGACTCGAAGTCGATCATGCCGCGGCCCACGCTGCGGAAGTCCCAATGGCGGCGCGCGTCGCCGAAGCTGGTGTGGCCGCCGAACACGCCCACGGTGCCGTCGCCTTTGCCCCACCACACATCTTTCATGTGCACGTGGTAGATGCGGTCATGGAAGGTGCGCAGGAACTTCACGTAATCCACCCCCTGGTAGCCCAGGTGGCTGGGATCGAAATTAAAGCCGAAGCGCTTGTGCCCCGCCACGGCTTCGACGGCGCGCTGCGCCGAGGCGGTGTCGAAAGCGATCTCGGTGGGGTGGACTTCCAGGGCGAAGTTCACGCCCACGGATTCGAAGGCGTCCAGGATGGGTTTCCAGCGTTGCGCGAAGTCGCGAAAGCCTTGCTCCCAGTATTCCTGCGAGGTCGGCGGGAAGGCATACAGCGAATGCCAGACCGACGAGCCCGTGAAGCCGGTGACGACTTTCACACCAAGCCTGGCGGCCGCAAGGGCGGTGTCCTGCATCTCGCGCGCGGCGCGCTTGCGCACGCCTTCCGGATCGCCGTCGCCCCAGACATGCGCGGGCAGGATGGCCTTGTGACGCTCATCGATCAGGTCGCACACCGCCTGGCCCACCAGGTGGCTGCCGATGGCGAAACAGCGCAGGCCGTGCTTCTCCAGCAGCGCGCGCTTGTCCTGCGCGTAGCGTTCGCTCGCCAGCGCTTCCTGCACGTTGAAATGGTCGCCCCAGCAGGCCAGCTCGAGCCCGTCATAGCCCATGCCGCGCGCCAGGGGTGCGAGTTCGGCCAGCGGCAGGTCGGCCCACTGTCCGGTAAAAAGTGTGACGGGTCTGGCCATGGCTGCCTCAGAACGGTGAGTCGGGGAAATAGTATTGCCTGGCGTTGTCCCTGGTCACCAGCACCGAGGGGATGATGGTGGAGGCCGGCAGCTTCTCGCCCTTGACGCGCGCGGCCGCGGTGAGCTTCATCGCGTCGGCGATCATGCTGGGCGAGTAGGTGACGTCGGCCGTCACGACTTTGTCGCCGTCCATCACCTTCTTGATGTAGTCCTTGGAGCCTGCGCCTCCCAGCACCAGCTTGACGTCGGTCCGCTTGGCCTGCTCGATGGCCTTCTGCACACCGACGGCCATGTCGTCGTCGGAAGCCCAGACGGCGTCGATCTGCTTGAAGCGCGTCAGGAAGTCCTGCATCACCTTGAAGGCGTCGTCGCGGTTCCAGTTGCCGTGCTTGGCGTCCAGCACCTTGATGCCCGGCTGGCCCTTCATCACGGCCATGAACGCGTCCACGCGCTGGTTGTCGATGACCGTCGGGATGCCGCGCAGCACGACGACGTTACCCTTGCCGCCCAGTGCCTTGGCGAGGTATTCGCCCGACACCTTGCCGAAGCCGGGGTTGTCGCCCGCGACGTAGGCGTCCTGTGCGCCGGGGTCGGTCAGGCCGCGGTCGACCACCGTCACGTACACGCCCTTGCCTTTGACCTGGGCCACGGGCTGCGTCAGCGGGGCCGACTCGAAGGGCAGGATGACCAGCGTGTCGATCTTGTTGGCCGTCTGCAGGTCCTGCACCTGGTTGGCCTGCTCCGCGGCGGAGCCGGCGGTCTTGACGGTGACCTTCAGGCCGGGGTATTGCTTTTCCAGCTCCGTCTTGGTGCGGTTGGCCCAGTACACCACCCCGCCCGTCCAGCCGTGGGTGGCGGCCGGGATGGACACGCCGATGTGCGGCTTGTTCTGCGCCAGCGCCGCCGGCGCGGTGCCGAACAAGGCCAGGGCCGCGGCGCCTGCCGCGAGCAGTTGGGTGATCGGTTTCATGGTTTGTCTCCTCTTTGGGTTGGCTGAAAAGACGGCAGTGCCGCCGGTGGAATGCCTCATTTGCGCCCGCGCTGGAAAAACGCCACGGCGATGATCACGAAGCCCTGCACCGCGGCGTTCAGGTACACGCTGATGATGCTGGTGAGATTCAGGATGTTGCTGATCACCGAAAGCAGCACCGCACCGATCACGGTGCCGGTGATGCTGCCGGCGCCGCCCTTGAGCGCCGTGCCGCCGACGATCACCGCCGCGATCGCTTCGAGCTCCCAGAGCAGGCCCGTGGCCGGCGACGCCGACCCCAGGCGCGGCACGTAGAGCACGGTGGCGATGCCCACGCAGATGCCCAGCAGCATGTAGGTGAGCACCTTCACGCGGTCCACGTCCACGGCCGCGTAGCGCGCCACCTGCTCGTTGGAGCCTATGGCCTGCACATAGCGGCCGTAGGCGGTCCGGTTCAGGATCAAACCGCCCAGCAACGCGACCACGATGAAGACCCACACCGGCACCGGCACGCCCAGCCAGCTGCCGTAGTAGACCGGGCCGTAGGCGGTGGCCAGCGTGCCGTCCAGCGTGATCGCGCCGCCGTTGGAAAAGTAGGTCAGGTAGGCGCGGAAGATGCCCAGGGTACCCAAGGTCACGATAAAGGGTTCGATGCGCCCCTTGGTGATCAGCAGGCCATGGGCCAGGCCGAACAGCGCACCGAGCGCGATGGCGCAGGCCATGCCGGCCAGGATGGCGGCCAGCGGCGGCCAGCCGGCGCCCGCGGCGGCGTTCATCAGCAGGATCATGGTGCCCGCGATCAATGCCGCCATGGAGCCCACGGAAAGGTCAATGCCGCCGGAGATGATCACGAAGCACATGCCCACGGCGATGATGCCGATGAAGGCCGTGCGCGTGAGGACGTTCATGATGTTGTCCAGGCTGGCGAAGTTCTCGTTCAGCATGGCGCCGAGCAGGCACACCAGGACCAGGCCCGCCAGCGGGCCGCCGCCGCGCAGGCCGGACCACCGGCGCGCGGCCATAGGCGCCGGCGCTGCGCCGGCCATGGGCTTAGTGGGTTCCAGTTGCATGGGCGATCAGCAGTTCTTCGGTAAGCTGGTCCTGCGGCAGCTCGGCCGCCAGCCTGCCCTGGCGCATGACGATGACGCGGTGGCACAGGCCGATGAGCTCCAGCAGTTCGGACGAGACGATGACCACGGCGCGGCCCTCGGCGGCCAGGCGCTGGATCAGGAAATAGATGTCGCGCTTGGCGCCCACGTCCACGCCGCGCGTGGGCTCGTCAAGCACCACGACTTGCGGCTGCGGCTGCAGCACGCGGGCCAGCGCCAGTTTCTGCTGGTTGCCGCCGGACAGCGCCGAGGCCGGCACACCGGCCGGCGCGCGGATGCCGAAGGCCTCGCTGGCCTGCTTCAGGGCCGCGCGCTCCGCCGCGGGGGCTAGCCAGGGCCGGGCGTATTGCTCCAGCGCCATCAGCGTGAGGTTCTCCGCCAGGCCCATGCGCAGGTGCAGGCCGCGGCCCTTGCGGTCCTCGCTCAGGTAGGTCAGTCCCAGGCGCGCGGCCGAGCGCGGGCTGCGCCGCGTCCAGGTGCGGCCCTTGATTTCCACCGCCGCGCAGCTCGACGGGCGCAGGCCCAGCAAGCCCTCGAACAACTCGGTTCGCCCGGCGCCGACCAGCCCGGCGAAACCCAGGATCTCACCGGAGCGCACCTGAAAGTTCACGTCCTTTGCCCAGCCGGGCACCTGCAGGCCCTCCACCTTGAGCAGCACGGGCGCGCCGGCCGTCACGGGCTGCCGCGGCGGGAACAGGTCGCTGAGTTCACGGCCCACCATGAGGCTGGCCATCTGGTGCCGGCTCACGCTGCCCGTGAGACGCTGCGCCACCAGGCGGCCGTCGCGCATGACCAGCACCTCGTCGGTGATGCGCTCGACTTCATCGAGCTTGTGAGAGATGTACAGCACCGTGGCGCCCTGGCCGCGCAATTGCGCGATCAGGCCGAACAGCCGGTCGGTTTCCGACGGCGTGAGCGTGGCGGTGGGTTCGTCCATCACCAGCACGCGGGCATTGCGGCTCAGCGCCTTGGCGATCTCCACCAGCTGCTTTTCGGCCACGATCAGGTCGCGCACACGCCGGCCCGGGCTGCAGGTGAGCCCCACCGAGCGCATGGCCGCCTCGGCGCGGCGCGACATCTCCGCCTCGTCCAGAAAACCATGGCGTATCAACTCGTGCCCGAGGAAGATGTTCTGGGCGATGGTCAGGTCGTCGGCGAGGTTGAACTCCTGGTGGATCATCACGATGCCTTCGGCTTCGGCGTCGCGCGGGCCGCGGAAACTCACGGCCTGGCCGGCGATCTCCACCGAACCCTCGCTGGCCTGTTCGTAGCCGGCCAGTATCTTCATCAGCGTGGATTTTCCGGCGCCGTTCTCGCCCAGCACGCCGTACACGCGGCCGGGCGCGAAAGCGAAGCTCACACCGTGCAGCACCTGCACGGGGCCGAAGCGCTTTGTCACCTGCTGGAAGCCGACGGCCGGGTTCATGGCGGGAGCTCCGTTCAGGCGACGGGATCGAAGATCGCGGCGTTCACGCGATTTTCCAGCCACTCCTGCCGGCCGCTCACCGGCCGGGGCCTGAGGTCCTGCACAAACGCGTATTCGGCGACCTCGCTGAGCTTCATGTCCCCGCCCAGGATGCCGCGGCCCAGGTCGCCCTCCCAGCGGGCATAACGCTCGGCGCGAAAGCGCTCGAGCTCACCGGCCGCTATGAGCCGTGCGGCGCTCTTGAGCGCCAGGGCCAGCGCGTCGATGGCGCCGGCGTGGCCATGCAGCAGGTCCACCGGATCCATGCTCTGGCGGCGCACCTTGGCATCAAAGTTGAAGCCGCCGCTGCCGACGCCGCCGGCGCGCAGGATTTCATACATCGCCAGGGTGAGGTCTTCCACGCTGTTGGGGAACTGGTCGGTGTCCCAGCCGTTTTGCGGATCGCCCCGGTTGGCGTCGATGCTGCCGAAGATGCCCAGCGAAGCGGCCGTGGCGATTTCATGCTGGAAGCTGTGGCCCGCCAGGGTGGCGTGGTTGGCCTCGATGTTCAGCTTGATCTCGTGCTCCAGGCCGAATTCCTTGAGGAAACCGTAGACCGTGGCGCTGTCGTAGTCGTACTGGTGCTTGGTGGGCTCAAGCGGCTTGGGCTCAATCAGCAACTGGCCCTGGAAACCGATCTTGTGCTTGTGCTCCACCACCATCTGCATGAAGCGGCCGAGCTGGCGGCGCTCGTGCCGCAGGTCGGTGTTGAGCAGCGTGTCGTAGCCTTCACGGCCGCCCCACATCACATAGTTGGCGCCGCCCAGCCGGTGGGTGGCATTGAGCGCGCTGAAGACCTGCGTCGCGGCATAGGCGAAGACTTCGGGGTCGGGATTGCTCGCGGCCCCGGCGGCGTAGCGCGGATGGCTGAAGAGGTTGGCCGTGCCCCACAGCAGCGCTATGCCCGTCTCCTGCTGCTTCTGCGCCAGCACGTCCACCATGGCCGAGAGGTTGCCGCGGTAGTCCGCCAGGCTCGCGCCCTCCGGCGCCACGTCGGTGTCGTGAAAAGTGTAGAAGGGCACGCCCAGCCGCGAGATCAGGCCGAAGGCGGCGTCGGCTTTGCGGCGCGCCAGCGTCAGCTCGTCGCCGGGCACGTGCCAGGGCCGCGCGAAGGTCGCCTGCCCGAACACGTCGTTACCCGGCCACACAAAGGTATGCCAGTAGCAGACGGCGAGCCGCAAATGCTGCTCCATCGTCTTGCCCAGCACGCGCTCCTTGGCGTCGTAATGGCGGTAGGCCAGCGGATTCGTTGACTGCGGGCCCTCATAGAGGACCTGAGGTAGGGATTCGAAGGAGGTCATGTCTGCGCCGGAACAATCAAAGTGGCGATGCTAGCCCCTGCGCCGCCGCGCAAGTTTGCGAATTTGGCGAGCGCGGCTTATGAAATTTCTTTCTGCATTGCAGCAATTGACGTGAACCTGTGCAAATCGGCGTGAGGGTGCCTGGCCCGGCACCGGAACACGCCTCAGCCGGGCCGTGGTGCGTGGGCGCCGGCGCCGGACACCGCCAGGTAGCAGGCATACAGTGAAGTGGTCGCCGTGATGAACAATCTGTTACCCCGGGGACCGCCGAACTCGAGATTGGCCACCGGCTCCGGAATGAGGATCTTGCCGAGCAGCTCGCCCCGCGGCGTGAAGCAGTGGACACCGTCGCCGGCACTGGTCCACACATTGCCCAGGGCATCCACGCGCAGCCCGTCCGGGATACCGGTGTCCACCGTTGCGAACACTTCGCCTCCGCGCAACCGGCCTTCTTCCACCTCGAACGAACGGATATGGCGCGGCCCCCCAGGGTCGTGCGAGGCCCCCGAGTCCGCGATGTACAGCCGCTTTCCGTCAGGCGAGAATGCCAGCCCGTTCGGCTGGACAAAATCGGTCGCGGCCGCGTCCACCCGGCCGCTGGCGGGATCGACGCGGAACACGTAGCGGCCTCCGTACTCGGGCTCCGCCGTATAACCCTCGTAGTCGGAAAGGATGCCGTAAGTCGGGTCGGAGAACCACAGGGCCCCGTCGGGTCCTGCCACCAGGTCGTTGGGCGAGTTGAGTTTCTTGCCCTGGAACGAGGAGGCGATCACCGTGCGGCGCCCGTCATGTTCGGTGCGGCTGACGCAGCGCGTGCCATGTTCACAACTCAGCAGGCGGCCCTTGCCGTCGCGCGTGTTGCCGTTGGTGAAATCAGAGGGCTTGCGGAACTCCACGACACATCCGGGCCCGGCGCCATCGGGCACCCAGCGCAGGATGCGGTTGTTGGGGATATCGCTGAACAGCAGGAAATCGCCCGCGGGGAAATATACAGGCCCTTCGGCCCAGCGCGCGCCGGTGTAGAGCTTCTCGACAAAGCCGTTGGGCGGCGCCACGCCGCGAAAGCGCGCGTCGTACAGGCGGAACTCGCCGCGAATGCCGTAGTGTTCACCCATGCTCATTTCACCTTGCCTTACCTCACCTTATCTCACTTTGGCCGATCTTCCATACAAGAGCAGCATGGCCAGGATCAGCGCTCCATAAATGATCTGCCGGCCCGCTTCGGGCATCTGCAAGACCGCCAGCATGCTTTGCAACAACACGATGAACACCACACCGGCGACCGTGCCCAGGTAGCTGCCGCGCCCGCCCAGAATGTTGGTGCCGCCCAGCACCACGGCCGCGATCGCCGGCAGCAGGTAGGGATCGCCCATGGCCTGGTAGGCGTTGCCCGAATACCCGGCCAGCAGCACGCCCGCGAATGCGGCCAGCGTGCCGCAGGCGACGAAACAGGCGACCGTCATCCCGGCGGTGCGCACGCCGCTGAGGTAGGCGGCGCGCTCGCTGTTGCCGATCACGTAGACGTAGCGGCCGGCCGCCGTACGCGTCAGCAGCAGGTACACCAGCAGCGAGACGGCCGCCCAGGCCAGCACCGCGTTGGGCAGGCCCACCGTCCTGCCCACGGCCAGGTCGCGCATCAGCGGGGTGGCCGCGTCCTGCGGTGCATGGCCGCCCGTGTACAGCACCATCAGGCCCTGCAGCACGGCATTCGCGCCGAGCGTGAAAATCATCGAGGGAATCCGCAGGAAAGCCACGCCCAGGCCGTTCACCAATCCGATCAGCGCTCCGCAGAGCAGGCCGGCGGGAATGGCCCACCCGGGCCCGAAGGCCGCCCCCGCGGCGGCGGCCATCATGGCGCCGGTGGTGATGGTCCACGGCACGGACAGGTCGATGTGGCCCAGCAGGATGACGGCCATCAAGCCCGCCGCGGCAAGCCCGAGGAAAGCGGCGATCTGCAGTTGCTGCAGCAGGTAGGCTGGCATCAGGAAGTTGCGGTTCACGGCACTGCCGGCCAGCAGCAGCGCCAGGCAGCACAGCGCGACCACGGCGGGCGGGTTCAGCAGCAGCCGCCGCAAGGGCCGCAGGGGCCGCTCGCCGGCCACGGACGAATGCTGTGCGGCGATCACTTCACTCGCGTTCATCAGAAAAGCTCCAGGCGGTTTCTGACGCGCAGCACGCGCGCCGCGCCCATGCACACGGCGCCCAGCAGGATCAGGCCCTCGAACAGCGGCTGCCACAGCGCCGGCGCGTTGAAGACGAACAGCAGGTCGCCGATGGTGCGCAGCACGAAGGCGCCGAGGATGGAGCCGACCATCCCGCCGGTGCCGCCGTACAGCGAGGTGCCGCCTATCACGACCGCCGCGATGGAGTTGAGGGTATAGAGCCCCGCCTGCGGGCCGCTGGCCTCGCCCGACAGCGCGATCAGCGACAGCAGCAGCCCGGCGACACCCGACAGCAGCCCGGCGAGGGTGTAGGCGAGGAATTTGGCGCGCCCGGACGGAACGCCGGAAAGGTAGGCGGCCTGCTCCGACGAGCCGACGGCATAACATGCGCGCCCTGTCACCGTCCGCCGCAAAGGCATCCACCCCAACACGAGCAGCGCGGCCAGCAGGACCAGGGTGGCCGGGACCACCCCGAACAGCCGGCCGGTCAGGGCGTCCGCCAGCCCCTCGCTGACCTCGCCGCCGGGCGCGGGCCGCAGCAGCAGCGCAAAGCCGAAGTACACCGCGCCGGTGGCGAGCGTGACGATGATGGGCTGAAGGCGCCCGAACACCACGATGGCGCCGTTGAGGGCGCCCGCCGCCGCGCCGCAGGCCAGCACCAGCACGACGCCCAGGGCCACCTGCCAGGGCGCACCGTTCACCACCGTGGAGGCGAGGCATCCGGTCAGCACCATCACCATGCCGACGGAAAGGTCCAGTCCCCGGGTGATGACAGGCAAGGTCTGCGCCATCGCCACGATGGCCAGCAGCACCGCCTTGTTGGAGGCGGTGGTCACGATGGCCACGGAGATCGAGCGCGGATGCTCCAGCAGGAACAGCGCAAACATCAGGGCGAACACCGCCAGGGCGGCCAGCGGCCCGCCGTTGCGCCGCAATGCCATGGCCCATTCGCCGCGGCGGGTCATGCCATGGCGGCCTCCCGGCCGCCGGAGGGAACGTCAAGCGAGTCGTTGAGCGAAACATTGAGCGAAGAGGCCACGATCGCATGCTCGCTGATCTCGCCGCCGGCCAGCGTGCGGGCGATCCGGCCCTCATACATGATGAGCACACGGTCGGCCAGGCCGACCAGCTCCTCGTAGTCGGTGGAATACAGCAGCACGGCCACGCCCTCGCCGGCGAGCCGGCGCAGCAGCGCATACAGCTCCTGCTTGGTGGCCACGTCGATGCCGCGGGTCGGGTCATTGAGCAGCAGCACGCGCGGCCGGGTCATGAGCCATTTGGCGATCACCACCTTCTGCTGGTTCCCGCCCGACAAGGTCTGCACCGGGTCTTGCGTGGAGCCGATCTTGATGCGCAGCTGCTCCACCATCCGCGCCACGGCGGAGTGCTCCGCCGCCGCGCTGAGGATGCCCAGGCGCCCGAGCGCCGGCAAGCTGGCCAGGCTCATGTTCTCCCGGATGCTCATGGGCAGGATCAGCCCCTCCGTCTTGCGGTCCTCCGGGATCAGCGCGATGCCCAGCTCCGGATCCCTGCATCTGTACGGCGCCAGGCCGCGTTGTTCGCCGAACACCCGCACCTTTCCCTGGACGCCCTTGAGCACACCGAACAGGGCCAGCAGCAGCTCCCGCTGGCCCTGCCCGTCCAGCCCTCCCAGCCCGACGATTTCACCCGCCTTGATTTCCAGCGAAATGTCGTGGAGCTCGGGGGGCCAGCTCAGGCCCTCCACGCTGA
This sequence comes from Polaromonas sp. YR568, assembly GCF_943369415.1. Taxonomy (GTDB): domain Bacteria; phylum Pseudomonadota; class Gammaproteobacteria; order Burkholderiales; family Burkholderiaceae_C; genus Polaromonas. The sequence continues at coordinate 9,510 of NZ_CALRNF020000030.1, read as the reverse complement.
TGGCGGGCTGGGCCCAGGGCGCGGGACCGGTTTTCGGCGGATAGGACCTGGCGACATCGCGGCCTATCATCAGCTGCACCACCTCCTCATCGGAGCGGCTTGCGCTGGGGAAGGTGTCCACGCGCCGGCCGCTGCGAAACACCGAGCAGGTATCGGCCAGCGCCTTGACCTCATGCATGCGGTGTGAAATGAACAGGCAGCCCACACCGCTCGCCCGCAGCTCGAACAGGAGCTTGTAGAGCCGCTCCACGTCCTCACCGCTCAAGGCGGAGGTCGCCTCATCGAGGATGAGCAGCCGCGGCTGAAGGCTCAGCGCCTTGGCGATCTCGATCAGCTGGCGCCTGGAAAGCGGCAGGTCGCGCACGCGCTCCCTGGGATGGATGTCGCCGCAACCCAGCCTGTCCAGCAACGCCAGCGCCTGCTCTTGCTGGGCCCTGGCGTCGATCAGCCCGCGCCGGCGCGGCGGCCGCGCCAGGAAGATGTTCTCCGCCACCGAGAGGTCAGGCACCAGGGACAACTCCTGGAACACGCAGGCGATCCCGTGGTCTCGGGCCACGTTCGGCGAAACCAGGCGCAGTTCGGCTCCCTCCATGAGGATGCGGCCGGCATCGGGCTGCACCACCCCGGCGATGGTCTTGATCAGGGTGGACTTGCCCGCGCCGTTTTCACCGAGAACGGCATGGATTTCACCGGCATGGCAGGTGAGGTCCGCGCCGTCCAGCGCGCGCACGCCCGCATAGCGCTTGGAGACTCCCTGGAGCTGCAGCAAGGCCTCGAGCATGGCGCCTTCCTTCAGGTGTTGCCTTCGCTCTGCTTCATGATGTCCGGCGCCGTGATGTTGATGTTGCACGGCGGGAACTCATTGGCCACATAGAAGGTATCCGGCAGCTCGGGGTAGAAGTTCTTTCCCGGCTCCATCTGCTGGTATTCCACATAGGGGATGGGCACCGAGATGTACTGGGGCAGCTTCTGCCCCTGCAGCGCGGCGATGGCCGCCTTCAACGCCACCGCCACCAGGCCGGGCGACTGCGCGGCCGAAGCGCCCTTGAGCCCGTCCTTGTTATGCGCGTAGACCATCTTGCGAAAGCCGTTCTCACCCTCGGCGCCGATAGGCACGAAGGGATGTTTGGCCTCGATGAGCGCGCGGACCGTGCCGTTGGAGCCGGCCTGGGTGTAGATGCCGTTGAAGCGGCCGTGCACGGCGATGGCGTCCGCCGCCACCTTCTGGGAAGTGCCGTCGTCCCAGTTGCCGACCACCTCGACGATCTGCACGCCCTTGTGCTTTTCCATGATCTCGCGAAAACCCAGATGCCGGTCGCGGTCGACCGAGTTTCCCGGGAGCCCGCGGATTTCAAGCACCTTGCCGCTGGTGACGCCGTTTTTCTCCAGCCATCGCCCCATGAGGCGGCCCATCTCAAACTGGTCCTCATTGACCTGGATGACCTCGTCGGTGTCCAGCACGTTGTCGAAGGGGATCAGCACCACGCCCGCGTCCCTGGCGCGCTTGATCACCGGCTTGAAGGACGTGGGCGACACCGCGATGGTGAGGATGGCGTCGAAACCCGCGTTGATGAAGTTGTCGACGGCGCCCAGCTGCGCGGCGACGTCGGTGCCGGTGGAAACCACCTTCAGCTCTTTGATGTGGGCCTTCATCTCAGGCGTCGCCGCGTAGGCCTTGAGCGACTTGATCATCTGGATGCGCCAGCTGTTGCCCGCGTAGCCGTTGGCCAGGGCGATGCGGTAGGGGCCCTTCCTGGCCGGGTACTGGATGGTCCTGGTGCCGGCGGAAAAAGGCTTGAAGCAGGCGGGTTCGTAGGTCTGCGCCGCCGCGCGCCCCGCAATACCCACCAGTGCTGCACCGGCGCTTGCGGCAAGGACGTCTCGTCTTGTATGCATGGCTGTCTCCTGATCGTTTTTTTGCCGGCCTGGCGGCATGCGCGCGATCGCGAAACCGCGCGGGTGGGTCGTAATGGGCCGCGACTTCCAGGCCAGCCGCTTTCCTGTCGCCCTACGAATGCAAAACCGTTTCGCCAGTACTTCGCTGGTACTCACTAGTACTTGCGGTTGGGAAACTCCTTGGCCGCGATTTCCGCGGGGAATACGCCCTCTATGGTCTTGATCCAGCGCTCCAGGGGCTGGCCCGCGGCGGCCTTCGCCGCTGCCTCCATCAGTTGCGGCCCCAGAAGCGGGTTGCACTCCACGCTGACGTTCATCTTGCCCGCGATCATGGCTTCGAAAGCGCCCTTCACGGCGTCGACACCGATGACGAGGATGTCCTTGCCGGGCTTGAGGCCCGCCTCCTCGATGGCCTGGATTGCGCCTATGGCCATGTCGTCGTTGTGCGCGTAAAGGACGTTGATCTTTTTGCCCTCGGCCTTCAGGAAGGCTTCCATCACTTCCTTGCCTTTGGCGCGCGTGAAGTCGCCGGTCTGGGAGCGGATGACCTTGTAGCGCGGATTCGTCTTGATGACCTCGTCGAATCCTTTCTTGCGGTCGATCGCGGGGTCCGAACCGACCGTTCCCTGGAGCTCGACGATGTTGACGGGGCCTGTGGTGCTCTTCGTGTTGTCGAGAAGCCATTTCGCCGCCCGCCGGCCTTCCTCGACGAAGTCGGAGCCGATGAAAGTGGTCCAGGTGGACGGGTCCTTCACCACCACGTTGCGGCTCTCCAGGATCACGGGAATCTTCGCGGCCTTGGCCTCCTTCAGCACGGTGTCCCAGCCTGTCGTGACCAGCGGCGCCAGGATGATGACGTCCACTTTCTGGGTGATGAAGGAGCGGATCGCCTTGATCTGGTTCTCCTGTTTCTGCTGCGCATCGGAAAACTTCAATTCGTGGCCGGCCGCCTTGGCCGCGGCTTTGACCGAGTCGGTATTGGCGGTGCGCCATTCGCTCTCGGCGCCCGTCTGGGCAAAGCCGATCACCAGTTTTTTGCCTGCGGCCTGGGCCCGGGCAAACGGGCTCCATGCCAGCGCGAGGCCGGCGCCGGCCAGGCCTGCCGTGAATGTGCGTCGCGTAAGAAGTCTCATGTCTTGTCTCCTGATATTGGTTTGGGCTAAGCGCGCCGGCACCCGATCTTTCTGCTTTCCCTGCTCCTCCCGGTGCGGCGGCGGGTGGAGCGGGTGTTCCTATCCGGGATACCAGACGACCCGGGGCTCCCCGGCCGAACGCTGGTAGGCCCACGCGGCCTCCACCAGGCGCGCCATGTCGTAGCGCGGACGCCAGCCCAGGAGAAATTTCGCCTTGCTGTTGTCCAGCCAGGTCGAGTGGTAGGGGGTGGGCACGGGAACCAGCGGCGTTCCGCGCGTGCGCGCCAGGTAGTCGCCCAGCGCCCCGTAATCGACGGGCTCATCCATGCAGACGTTCATGCGCTGGTGCCTGGCCTGCGGCGCATCGAGCGCCAACACAAGCGCCTCCACCAGGTCGTCCACATGCACGAAGTTGCGCTTCACCGGTTTGCCTTGCGGATCCAGCATCACAGGGATGGCTTCGGCGGCCATGTATTCGAGCGCCCTCGCCGCCCCTACCAGCTCGTGCCAGCGGGGACCGCCGAAAACGTCGTCGCCGAAGGACAGCGAATAACGGAAATCGTCCTTTTCCATGATCCAGGGCGCGCGCAGGCAGCAGCCGTTAAGCCCGTACTGGATCTGGTATTGCTCCAGCATCACTTCCTCGATCACCTTGGACAGGGCATAACACCCCGGGTAGGCGCTGTGCGGCTGGCTCTCGACGACGGGAACGCTGTGCGGATAGTAGAAGTGGCCCACCGCGGCATCTCCACCCACCAGCAGGAACTGCCGGAATGTGCTGCTGGCGCGGCATTCCTCGAGCAGCCAGAACATGCCCTTGACCGCCACATCCATCACATCGTCCGGCGTCTCCTTGCTGGTCGCCAGGTGCAGCACGTGCGTGGCGCCTTCCAGCGCGCGGCGGACGTCGTCTCTATGCTGGATGGAGCCCTGCACCGATTCGACCCGGGGATGCGGAGGCAAGGTCCGCTTGTGGCACAGCGCGCGAAGCCGGAACCCGTCGTAGCGTGCATCGCCCAGCAGACGCTCGATGAAGGCCCGCCCGACTTTTCCGGCCGCGCCCGTCACCAGGATGAGATCGCGCGCCGCCGGAGCGTTCATGTCCAGCCACCGTCGACGACCAGGTCCTGCGCCGTCATCATGCTGCTGTCATCGGAGGCAAGAAAGAGCACGGCGCGCGCGAGGTCCCCGGGCGCCAGTTCGCCGGGCAGGCATTGCGCCTTCGCCAGTTCGATCTTCGTTTGCGGGGTCACCCACAGCCGGACCTGCTTTTCGGTCATGACCCAACCCGGGACCACCGTGTTGACGCGGATGCGATGCGGGCCGAAGTCGCGCGCAAGGCTTCGGGTGAGTCCCTGCGCCGCGGCCTTGCAGGTGGTGTACACAGGCATCCCGCCCGTCTTGACCATCCAGCTCACCGAGCCGAAATTGATGATGGAGCCCCCGCCCAGGGCTTTCATGTCCTTGAAAACCTCCTGCGCGGCAAAAAAGTAATGCTTGAGGTTGACTGCCACGCCGGCATCCCATGACTCGGGCGTGGTCTCTTCAATCAGGTGGCGCTGGTCATTCGCCGCGTTGTTCACCAGCACCTGGATGGGGCCGATGTGCCGGCGGAGCACGCCTATGGCGCCGCGCAGGCGGGGGATGTCGGTCACATCGCATTCCTCGAAATGGACTCCGCGCAGCCCTTCACCTTCGAGCCTGGCCAGCAAAGCCACGGCGCCTTCCGTGTCGATGTCGACAAACCCCACCCGGGCGCCCTGCGCGGCGAAATGCTCCACGAGGCAAGCGCCTATCCCCGTAGCGCCGCCGGAGATGAGCACGCTCTTGCCGTTGAGACTCGGGTAGCGGGTTGGCTCAGTCATCGATTTCCTCGTTGGTTTCCCCGGAAGCCGTTTTCTGCTTCGCGCCCATGGAGGGCGCGCCTTCGCGCGATGGGAGGAGTGCCCCACCGCGACAAGCAGAGTGGCGATGCTAGCGGGTGCGCCCGCGCCGCGGCTTGCGAAATTGCCGAGTGCGGCTTACGAAATTTCTTTCTGCATCGCAGCAATTGGCTTGATGTGCCAAGATCGGCCCTCCATGACAAAAAGCCCGACCCCGCGCCGGCCCGGCCGGAAAAACGGCCCCGCGGTCCTGCGCGTGGCCCTGTTGTTCCACGCCAGCAAGGTCTACGACCGCGAGATCCTGATCGGCATCGGCGACTATGTGAAACAGACGCGGGTGGCCTGGGACCTGTTCCTGGAGGAGGACTTCCGCTTCCGGCTGGACGGCATCCACGAGTGGGAGGGCGACGGCATCATCGCGGACTACGACGACCCCGCCGTCGCGCGGGCGCTCACGGGCGCCCATGTCCCGGTCATCGCCATCGGCGGCTCGTACGAGGATCCCTCCAGCTACCCGGGCCAGGTCCCTTACGTGGCCACGGACAACCAGCTGCTGGTCGCGCACGCGCTGGAGCACCTGGTGGAAGCCGGCGTGACGCGATTCGCGTGCTACAGCCTCCCGGAATCCCCGCTCAACCGCTGGGCCCAGGAGCGCGAGAGGGCTTTTTCGGCATGGCTGCTGCGCAACGGCGCTTCGGGCGAGATTCACCGCGGCCTCGCCACCAGCGCACCTACCTGGGGGAGCGCCACCAAGAAGCTGATCGCCTGGCTGGACAGCCTGCCCAAGCCGATCGGCATCGTCGCCGTCAGCGACGCGCGCGCGCGCCAGTTGCTGCAGGCCTGCATCGTCGCCGACATCGCCGTGCCCGACGAGGTGGCGATCATCGGCATCGACAACGATACGCTGGGGCAGCACCTCACCCGCATCGAGCTCAGCTCCGTGAGCCAGGGCACGGCCGAAATGGGCCGCCGCGCGGCGCAGCTGCTGCATCAGGCGCTGAGCGGCTCGCCGGTTCGCGGCACCCGCGTGGTGGTGCCGCCGGCCGGTGTCCAGAGCCGGGCGTCGACCGCCCGCGACGTCAAGCACAGCCCGGCGGTGATGCGGGGGCTCTATTACATACGCCAGTACGCCTGCCAGGGCATCAAGACCGAGCAGGTGGCCGAGATGATGGGCATGTCGCGTTCATCGCTGGAAATGTATTTCCGCCGCGACCTCAATCGCTCGGTGCACGACCAAATCCTGCAGCGCAAACTGGAACACTGCTTCGAGCTTTTGGCCCACACAGACACGGGCATCGCAGAGATTGCGCAGGCCTCCGGGTTCCGCTCAGTGCAGTACCTGAACGCGGTGTTCCGGCGAGAAGTGGGATCGACTCCGGCCGCATGGCGAGAAGCCAAACGTGTCGAGCCGCGTTGAAGCCAGACTCGGGCCTGGAGTGAGCTCCCCGAACTCGACCACACGGAGTCAAGACCAAGCGGCCACCGATTGCCGACCTCAGCTTCAGGGCGCTTTGGTCGCGTTCGAACAGCTCGACGCCCAACTCGCGCTCGGGTGCCTGGATGTGAGGCGTGGGCTACGCGATCTCCCGCCGCATTGACAGGCCGCTGGCACTGGCAGAGCTTGGCCGCATAACTTCGCTACGCGAAGTGAGCGTCCCCCAAACCAAGAAACCTGGCGGCTTCGCCGGCGGCATTCTGATCCGTGGGAATAGGGTCTGTCGGACTTTTGCCCAGGAAATCACGAGTTACGGAAAGTTCTGAAAGGCTGTCGGAAGCCCTCCGAAGTGCGCGCAAATATTGCCTCCGTGGAATAGGGTCTGTCGGGGTTTGTAACAAGCGACGCATCCGCATCCTGGGTGATCCCATGGGTTCGGGCTAAGCAAACTCGATCCCTATAGTGGAAATTGACCGGCGATTGCCTCTCTCGTGCGCGTATAGCACCTCATCGGACGGGTACTGGCATTGGCATGCATACAAAGTATTTCCTTACTTCTGGCGGTTCACGATAGACAGCGCCGTCATGGGCTCGACATAATTTCAAGCTGCCCGCAGGCTGATTGCCAAAGACCCCACCACGGCGGAAGCCGCGGCGCTGGCGCGCCTGGTACGCGCCCTCGAGTCGGACGAAAAATTCGAGTTGAACGATCTTTACCAGCTGGACTACGACGCCTTCGACCTGGCGATCGACATACTCAAGGCGTGGCGGCTGGACCGTTATTACATGGGCAAAGCCAGGCTGCACGACCTCGCGGTTCAAGTCACCGAACTCTGATGCGTTGACGGCGACACCGTTCTTTCAAAGTCCTGATCGCACACGCGTGTCATAACGCGGACATTTTTTGGCGGCAGCATCGCCGCGACGGTGTCCTCACCAGCCCGCCGGGTACGGTTCGACCTTGAAACACCTTTTGCCGGAGGACAGCGATGAAAGTTCGGGTAGCTTCCTACAATCTCGAAAATCTTTTTACCCGCCCCACGGCCATGCAAGAAGGTGCGGGGCAAACCGGCCAGCAGGCCATTGACGACCATGCCCGCCTCAATGCGATTGCCGGCAAACCATCGTATACAGACGCCGACAAGGCGGAATTGCTGCGGCTGGACAAACGCTACAAATTCTCTTCGCTGAACCCGCCGGCCAACGCACTCGTCTATCTCAACAAGGTTCGCGGCCAGCTGTTCAAACGCACGCGGGCGGGCGTGGTCAGTGTCGTGGCCGCGGGGGTCGGCGACTGGACGGGGTGGTTTGAACTGAGGCGCACGGATGTGCGCTGGCCTGCGATATTCAACACCGCGCGGGTGGTGACCGAGGTCAATCCCGACATCCTGCTATGCGTGGAAGTGGAGAACCGGCCCGCGCTGCAGCGCTTCAACGAACAGGTTCTGCGCGGGGAATTTCACCATGATTTCCCCTTTGTGATGGTGATAGACGGCAATGACTCGCGCGGCATCGATGTCGGCATCCTCAGCCGTTTCCCTATCACGGGCATTCGCTCTCACGTGGACGACCAGGCCGACGGGAAACTCATATTTTCACGCGACTGTCCCGAGTATGTGGTGCAGTTGCCGAACGGCCAACTGATCGTGCTGTGCCCCAACCACTTCAAGTCAAAACGCGGCGGCAATGACCTTGATGCGCAGGAGCGGCGAAGGGCCCAGGGAATCCGCGCGGCCGGGATTGCAAGAACGGCGAAGGATCAGGTCAGCCCATTCGTCCTTATAGGCGGCGACCTGAACGACACGCCGGAAAGCGAGGCCCTCCAGCCGCTGTTCCAGGACGGCTGGCACGACATCCAGGACCATGCGTCATACCCCGTCGACAGGCCGGGTACCTTCGGCACGGGACGCCCCTCCGACAAGATTGACTATCTCATCATGTCACCGGAACTTCGGGCGGCCTTGACGGGCACGGGCGTGGAAAGAAGAGGCTCCTACCATCCCGGGACCTGGGAGGCATTTGACACCGTCACCGGGAAAGCCGATGAGGCGTCGGACCATCACCTGATCTGGGCCGATTTTGACATCGGGCCTGCTTGAGCCGCTCCGGCTAACCCAGGCGCCAGCCGATCCCGTCGAGCCACCCGTCATCTTGCCCCGGATTTCGAAAACACAAGCACGCATACAACATGCTCGCGTGCGCAAACGACAGCAGGCTGTAAAAGAGGGCCAACGCCAGGCTCCAGAACAGGGCCTTGAGCGGGGAACCGCCACCTCCGAACAGGGGCAGCACAAAATCGGGCAAAAAACCGCTGGCCCAGCCCAGCAGCAGGAACAGCACGCCGCCCGCCAGCATGCTGAACACGCCGTAGCCCGCGGCCAGCCGCTTGCGGCCGCTGAAGGGACGGCGGTGGTGCAGCTGGTTCATGGCCGCCATGGCCAGCAGGTTGGCCAGCGCGACGCTGAGCATCAGCGAGGGCCAGAACACCGGGTGGTCGCTGTGGGCATCCCGCAGCAGCAAGCCGCCTATGGCCAGGAAGGTCGGCGCCAGCAAAGTCGAAGCTGCGCAGGCGACGCCCTGCCACAACCACCAGGGGCTCCTCCACTGCAGTGGCGTGGACAACGGGGCTTGGGTTTGCGGCGGCAGCGGGTCTTGAACTTCATTGCACTGTTCGGGCACGGTGGCTGAGCCATCCCGTGTGAGCAGCCAGCGCGGAGCGGCGGCGCCCGCAATGCGCGCCCGGCTGGTCGCCTGGGCAGGGGTGTTTTCTGGGAAGGCCATGTTGTATAGACGGATAGACGGGCCCAAAACCGCCATTTTTAATCCAACGCCATGGGCCGGGACTGCTTTATCCCACCCCATCCCGTCAGCGCTTGAGGTTGCGCCGCTCCGTGGCGGTCAGCAGCTCCATCTGCGAAGGCGGCAGGTCCATCTGGCCCAGCACTTCCACCACACCTTGCGGATTGGCACTCACTGGCCGTGAACCGTCCTTGCGCGGCCCCGACGGACCCGCTTCCATGGGCTCGTTGCCGAAGCCAACCACACGCACGGTGAACACCGAGGGCAGGTTCTGCCGCGCCGCCGCGCGGTCGCGCTGCAGCATGTCCTGGGCCGCCATCGCCGCCTGCGAGGCCGCGGCGCCGGCGTTGGTCAGCGCGCCGAT
>NZ_CALRNF020000029.1:0-81944 GCF_943369415.1 Polaromonas sp. YR568 | reverse complement strand
CCGCGTGCTTTTTCTTCCGGTGCCGCGTCAATTTGGTCGTAGCCCTTGGCTTCGCCGCCGAACTTGGCCGCCAGAACCGTCGTGATCGCCGCCGTCAGCGTCGTCTTGCCATGGTCCACGTGGCCGATCGTGCCAACGTTGACGTGCGGTTTGGTCCGCTCAAATTTGCCTTTTGCCATTTTTCTCTCCAGATAAAGAACATGCCCGTGTACGGTTTAACGTCTGCACTGTGTTGCTGATTCACTTCGCACGGGTACAAAGTGGCACACAATCGCAGACAAGGAAAAAAGCTGCCGGCCCCACGCAGGGCCGGCAGCTGACGTTACTTACTTGGCGCGTGAAGCCATGATGGCTTCCGACACATTGCGCGGTGCTTCAGAGTAGTGCTTGAACTCCATGGAGTACGTTGCACGGCCCTGCGACATCGAACGCAGCGTCGTCGAATAACCGAACATTTCGGACAGGGGCACTTCTGCCTTGATGGCCTTGCCGCCACCGACCATGTCTTCCATGCCCTGCACCATGCCGCGGCGTGAGGACAAGTCGCCCATCACGTTGCCGGCGTAGTCTTCAGGCGTCTCGACTTCCACGGCCATCATGGGCTCCAGGATCACGGGGCTGGCCTTGCGGCAGCCTTCCTTGAAACCGAAGATGGCGGCCATCTTGAACGCCAGTTCGTTCGAGTCCACATCGTGGTACGAACCGAAGTGCAGCGTGACCTTGACGTCGACCACGGGGTAGCCGGCCAGCACGCCGGACGTGACGGCTTCGTTGATGCCCTTTTCCACCGCGGGGATGTATTCGCGAGGAACCACACCGCCCTTGATGGCGTCGACGAACTCGATGCCCTTGCCGGCTTCGTTGGGTTCGATCTTGAGCACGACGTGGCCGTACTGGCCCTTGCCGCCGGACTGGCGCACGAACTTGCCTTCAGCGTCTTCCACCGTCTTGCGGATGGTTTCGCGATAGGCCACTTGCGGCTTGCCCACGTTGGCTTCCACGCCAAATTCGCGCTTCATGCGGTCGACAATAATTTCCAGATGCAACTCGCCCATGCCGGCGATCAGGGTCTGGCCGGACTCTTCGTCGGTCTTGACGCGGAAAGAAGGATCTTCCTGCGCCAGGCGCTGCAGCGCGATACCCATTTTTTCCTGGTCGGCCTTGGTCTTCGGTTCCACAGCCTGCGTAATCACGGGCTCAGGGAACACCATGCGCTCAAGCATGACGATGGCATCGGGATCGCACAGGGTTTCACCGGTGGTCACGTCTTTGAGGCCCACGCAGGCGGCGATATCGCCGGCGCGGATTTCGCTGACTTCTTCACGGTTGTTGGCGTGCATCTGCACGATACGGCCGATACGCTCTTTCTTGCCCTTGATCGGGTTGTAGACGCTGTCGCCCTTTTTCAGGACGCCGGAGTAAACGCGCACGAAGGTCAGCTGGCCCACGAACGGGTCGGTCATCAGCTTGAAGGCCAATGCGGAGAACTTCTCTTCGTCGTCGGCCTTGCGGGTGACGGGCGCCTCATCTTCGTCCATGCCCTTGACGGGTGGAATGTCGATGGGCGACGGCATGAATTCGATCACGGCATCCAGCATGCGCTGCACGCCCTTGTTCTTGAATGCGGAGCCGCAGTACATCGGCTGGATTTCGCTGGCGATGGTACGCGTGCGGATGCCCAGCTTGATTTCGGCTTCGGTCAGGTCGCCTTCTTCAAGGTACTTGTTCATGAGCTCTTCGGACGACTCGGCGGCGGCTTCGACCATCTTTTCGCGCCATTCCTTGGCCAGCTCGACGAGCTCGGCGGGGATGTCGCTGTAGGTGAACTTCATGCCTTGCGAAGCTTCGTCCCAGATGATGGCCTTCATCTTCAGCAGGTCGACCACGCCGGTGAAGTTTTCTTCGGCGCCGATGGGGATCACCATGGGCACGGGGCTGGCCTTCAGGCGCAGCTTCATCTGCTCGACGACCTTGAAGAAGTTCGCGCCGGTGCGGTCCATCTTGTTGACGAACGCAAGGCGGGGAACCTTGTACTTGTTGGCCTGGCGCCAGACGGTTTCGGACTGGGGCTGAACGCCGCCCACTGCGCAATACACCATGCAGGCGCCGTCAAGCACGCGCATGGAACGCTCGACTTCAATCGTGAAGTCCACGTGGCCCGGGGTGTCGATGATGTTGATGCGGTGCTCGGGCAGGGACGTGTCCATGCCTTTCCAGAAGCAGGTGGTGGCGGCAGAGGTAATCGTGATGCCGCGCTCCTGCTCTTGCTCCATCCAGTCCATGGTGGCCGCGCCGTCGTGAACTTCACCAATCTTGTGGTTCACGCCGGTGTAAAAAAGGATCCGCTCGGTGGTGGTGGTCTTGCCGGCATCAATGTGCGCGGAAATGCCGATGTTGCGGTATTGGGAAATGGGGGTAGCGCGGGACATAAATTACTTTCAGTTCGGGGTTACGAACAAAGACTCGTTGAAGGACTGCCCGGCACCCGGGCATCCTTCATTTTTTCTACGCGTCTGCCGGCCGGAAATGGTGTTGTGCACCACATCGGCTGGCAGAAATTGGGGTTGAACCGCCGGCAATCAAGGTGACATCACCCTGAAACCGCCCGGCAACCCGTCAATTCAGCGCAGCAAATACTGCAATCGAAAAATTAGAAGCGGAAGTGGCTGAAGGCCTTGTTGGCTTCTGCCATGCGGTGAACTTCGTCACGCTTTTTCATGGCACCGCCGCGGCCTTCGGTCGCCTCCATCAGCTCATTGGCCAGACGCAGGGACATGGACTTCTCGCCGCGCTTCTTGGCGGCTTCCTTCAGCCAGCGCATGGCCAGGGCCATACGGCGGACAGGACGCACTTCAACCGGCACCTGGTAGTTGGCGCCGCCGACGCGGCGGGACTTCACTTCAACCATGGGCTTGATGTTGCCGATGGCCATGTGGAAGGCCTCGAGCGGGTCTTTGCCGGGATTCTTTTTCTCGATAAAGTCGAGCGCGCCATAAATGATGCGCTCTGCGACGGCCTTTTTGCCGCCTTGCATGATCACGTTCATGAACTTGGCGAGATCAACATCGCCAAATTTTGGATCAGGAAGAATTTCACGTTTAGGGACTTCGCGACGACGTGGCATTTTTTCACCTCTTTGCTTCAGTTGGCATTGCTTTTGGCAACACCGCGAGAGTTATCAAACCCTCACTTACTCGACCGGCGCAACTATTTGCACTTGGGTCACTCCGTTTCAGACACCTGCCAGGGCGAATGAAACACCTTGTTTTAAAGAACTATCACAGACTTGCGTGACAACTCTTCTGGCGCGAGCTCTCAGTGAAGAGAAAACCCGAGCCGGTTGGCTTATTTGGCCTTTGGCTTCTTCGCACCGTACTTGGAGCGCGACTGCTTGCGGTCTTTCACGCCTTGCAAGTCGAGCGAACCGCGGACGATGTGGTAACGCACACCGGGCAAATCCTTGACACGACCGCCGCGAACCAGCACCACGCTGTGTTCCTGCAGGTTGTGGCCTTCGCCGCCGATGTAGGAAATGATTTCAAAACCGTTGGTCAGGCGCACTTTGGCAACCTTACGCAGAGCGGAATTGGGCTTTTTAGGCGTCGTGGTGTACACACGGGTGCACACACCGCGGCGCTGCGGGGAATTTTCCATCGCAGGGCTCTTGGACTTGATCTTTTCGACCTCGCGCCCCTGACGGACTAACTGATTGATGGTTGGCATTGAAAACGTCCCTAAACGTCTGAAAACTAATTTACCGCGTTGATGCGGCCACAAATATTTCCCGCTGTAAAAGCGGAAAAGCCTTCTAGTATAAACCGGTTAGGGAAAACGCTCAAGCAAAAGGCGACGAGTGCCGGCCAAGTTCACCGGCACCACCACAGTACCAAGCCTTTTCCGAAGACCTGGCATTCCCCGGCGGAGTTCGAATTCACGAATGTTAGCGCACACTCTCTCAGAGCCTGTTCAAGCGCTTTACTTGATCCAGAGCCGGATGGCATCCCAGGCGCGGCCCAGAATGCCGGCCTCTTCCACAGCTTCGAGCGCCACCAGCGGCACCTCAGCCACGGGCGTCGGGTTGTCGCCCAGCATCACCTTGAGTGTGCCCAGCGATTGCCCTTTGGCGAATGGCGCAACCAGTGGGTCGGGCCGGGCCACCTGGGTTTTGACCTTGGGCGCACTGCCGGCAGCGACGGCGACCACGATGGCCTGGGGACGGCCCAGCTTCACCGTGGACGATTTTCCCTTCCAGACGGAAGGCGTGACCACGGCCTGGCCGGCGTCAAACAGCTTCACGGCTTCATAGGCGGTGTAGCCCCAGTTCAGCAGTTTTTGCGATTCGTTGGCGCGGGCGCTGTCGCTGGACGTGCCCAGCACGATGGCCAGCAGGCGCCGGCCGCCGGGCGCGCCGGCGGCGCCCAGGTTGGGAAAGTCGCGCTTGGCGGTGGCGATCATGCAGAAGCCGGCGGCATCGGTGTGGCCGGTCTTGAGGCCGTCCACCGTCGGGTCGCGGAACAACAGGGTGTTGCGGTTGGTGTCGTTGGCCGCCGGGGTGCCGGGGTAGCGGTATTTCTTGATGGCCGAGTAGCCGATGTAGTCGGGGAAGTCCGTCATCAGGCGTGTGGCCAGGATACTGAGGTCGCGCGCCGTGGTGGTGTGGCCGGGTTCCGTCAGGCCTTCGGGATTCTTGTAGGACGTCGATTTCATGCCCAGCGCCTTGGCCTGCTCGTTCATGAGCTGCACAAAATGCTCGGCCGTGCCGCCCACGCCTTCGGCCAGCGCCATGGTGGCGTCGTTGCCCGACTGCACCACCATGCCCTTGATCAGGTCCTCGACGGGCACTTGCATTTTTGGGTCGATGAACATGCGCGAACCCGGCATTTTCCAGGCGCGCTCGCTGACACCGAAGGTCTGCTTGAGGTTGATCTTCTGGGACCTGAGCGCGTCGAACACCAGGTATTCGGTCATCAGCTTGGTCAACGACGCCGGCTCGACCGGGGAATCGATGTCCTTGGCGGCCAGGATCTGGTTGGCGGTCACGTCCAGCAGCAGGTAGGAGCGCGCGGCGATTTCGGGAGCTTGCGGCACCTGGGCGTGCACAGCGGGCAGCACTGCGGAAAAAGCCAGTAAGACGGCGGCGGTAAAGGCGCGCAGGCCATGGGCTGGGCGGAGGGCCTTGAATGAAGCTTGCATTGGGTATCGCTGGAAGTAGGGAATGGAACGGAAAAGCCTGACGGCGCGGGTCAGGCGGAGGGCGAAGACAGGTGGCGAACCACAAGATTTTTCAACAGGGGCAATTGTCCATGAAAGAAGTGGCCGCCCCCGGGAACAACCGTAACAGGCAGTGCCTGCGGGCGCGCCCAATCCAGAACGGCCGAGAGCAGCACGGTGTCGTCCTGCTCGCCGTGCACAACCAGGGTTTTGAGGTGGGCGGCTTCGTCAATCGGCGCGGCCGGCGCGCGGGTGACGCTGGTGCCGACCAGCACAAGCTTTTCGATATTGCGGCTCGCGCCCAGGCGCTGGAAGGCGTGCGTGGTGACGAAAGCGCCGAAGGAAAACCCGGCGAGTGCCAACGTCTGCCCGGCACTCGCCGGGGCCGCATGCTCCACCACTGCGAGGAAGTCCTCGAGTTCGCCCCGGCCTTCGTCGTGGCTGCCGGCGCTGCCGCCCACACCGCGGAAGTTGAAGCGCACCGCCGTCCAGCCGCAATGCACAAAAGCCCGGGCCAGCGTCTGCACCACCTTGTTGTCCATGGTGCCGGCAAACAGCGGGTGTGGATGCGCGATGACCGCCACGCCGCGCGAATCGCCGGCGGGCAGGTCCAGCGCGATTTCCAGCGCGCCCGCCGGGCCTTCGATGATGGATTTGCGGGTTTGGGCGTTCACAAAGAGGACTCTTTCATTTCCGGGAATCTGCTATCTATATATATAGAGGGACGTGGCCAACCCCAGCCGGGCGCACGCGGTGGGCCTAACGCCCCAGATGCGGCGGCGTCAGCAGGCGCTCGACCACCTTGCCGTTTTTGAGGTGCGACTCGACGATCTCGTCGATGTCGCTGGCGTCCACATAGGTGTACCAGACGGCTTCCGGGTAGACCACGGCCACCGGCCCGCCGGCGCACCGGTCCAGGCAACCCGCCTTGTTGACCCGCACCTTGCCGGGCCCGGCCAACCCGGCCGCCTTGACCTGAGACTTGCAGCGGTCGAATCCGTCCTGCGCGCGGTGGTCGGCGCAGCAGTCTTCCCCGTTGGCGCGCTGGTTCAGGCAAAAGAAGATGTGGCGTTCGTAATAGGAATTTTGTTCAGGCATGTCGAGACTTTAGAGGATTGCGGCGGGCCCCACTCCCCGCCGGGTCAAGGCCGCGGCTGGCGGCCTGAAAGCCGCACCAGCACATAAAGCAACGCCGCATAGGGCCAGAGCCAGCCCAGCCACTGCACCACGCCGTGAAAGCGGATGAAGCGGCCCTGCTCCCAGGTTTGCAGCGTCTGCGCGAAATAGGGGTCGGCGGGCGCCTGGTTGAGCAGCCCCAGGTGGATGGCCAGCGCGAGCAGTGCCAGCGCCGCCGCGGCGCGGCGCGGCACGGCCAGCAGCAGCACCGCCAGCAGCGCCGCCAGGCCTATGCCCACCTGCACCGGCACGTCCAGCCAGGCCCAGGCGTGGTCCGGGCCGTAACTCAGGGCCGCGGACAGCGCCGACGCGGCAATGCCCACCGCGATGGCCGTCGCCGAAAAAGCCGCCCGCTGCCAGAGCGTGCGCACCACGCAATACCCCAGCAGGCAGGGAATCAGCGCGCCCAGGGCCACGCACAGCAATTCGGCGATAGGAACCAGGGGCTGCAGCTCCACGTCGCGCACCGGCATCCATTCCAGGAAAGGCGTATCTGTCAACACCTCGGCCAGGGCCGTTTCCAGCCGTTCGAACACCTGCCCCAGCCCCATGGGCACCGAGGCCGGAAACAGCAGGGCCGGCGGCCAGAGCAGCAGCAGCACCAGCGCGCCCCGCGCATCCTGGGCAAACCAGCGCGCACGAAAGCGGCTCCAGCGGTCCACCACGCCGGTTTTTTCCAGCGCCCAGGCAAAGCAGGCGCCCAGCCAGGCGCCCACGGTGTTGAGCAGCAGGTCGACGTTGGAGGGAATGCGCGACGGCAGGTAGCTTTGCAGCGTTTCCATCGCCAGCGACAGCAGGCCGCCGGCCAGCACCGCCACCGTCACGGCCCAGGACACCCGCCGGCTGCGCAGGGCCGCCAGCGCCAGCAGAAACCCCAGCGGCGCGTAACCCAGAAGGTTGGCGCCCACGTCGAAGCCCGTCCAGTACTGCGGCAGCGGCGCCGTCAGGAAGCGAAAAGGGGAAATCCCCTGGTCACGCCAGTCGGCGAAGGGGTACAGGCTGGCGTAAACAATCAGGCAAATCGCGGCCAGCGCCAGCGGCCAGGCGGTGGTCTTATGAACACCCTTTGGATTTGGCACACCCCCGCCGTTCTCACTGCGCTTCGGGACGACCTCACCCCTGACATCCTCACGATGCAACGCATCGTGTAGTTCTGCCTCCCCTTGCAGGGGACGACGCATCACGCCCGGCAAAGCCGGTTCGTCCGCGTCTGCTGGTGAATTCGGGGAAGGCACTGCGTTCGCTGGTTGTCAGAAAGGCTTGACCACGACCAGGATGACCGCAGCCAGCAGCAGCAGCACCGGCACTTCATTGAACCAGCGAAACCATTTGTGGCTGCGGGTATTGCGGTTGGCGACGAACTTCGCCAGCAGGCGGCCGCAGGCGTGGTGGTAGCCGATCACCAGCACCACCACGGCCAGCTTGGCATGCATCCAGCCGTTGCCCGGGCCGCGGCCTATGCCGTAACCCAGGTACAGCCACGCGCCAAAAACCAGCGCCGGCACGGCCAGGATGGTGGTGAAACGCATCAGCTTGCGCGCCATCAGGATCAAACGCTCCCGCTCCGCCACGCTTTCCGGCGGCACCATCGCCAGGTTCACAAAGATGCGCGGCAGGTAAAACAGCCCGGCAAACCAGCTGGCGATAAAAACGATGTGGAGTGATTTGACCCAGAGCATGGACAAAGTGTAGCCCCCACGCTCCCCACTGCGTGTGGTCGCTGCCCCCCAAGGGGGCCGCCCGCCTGCGGCCCGGCAAAGCCGGTTCCGCGGCTCATGCTGGTTTAAGACCTTGAGACGATGGCAGCACACAGCCGCGCGTTCAGAAATCCGTTTACCGGGATGAAGCGCAAGGCGCCCGGAGCGCAGGACACCGGAATGGACATGAGTCCATGAGGATTCCGAGCACCGCGCAACGCCGCGATTCGCCCGGCAAACGGATTTATGAATGCGCGGGGCAAAAAAATGCCCGGTTGGCACTAAGGCCAGCCGGGCTGTTAAGCCTTTTTGCTGTCACACGCAAAGGCCCCGCTCAGGGAGGAAAAGCGGGATGCGGCTACCAAATTGGTAACTACACGTATTAATTCTAACCAAGGGGCTCGGGCCTTGGCAATGGTTTCATAAGTAAACTAAGAAACTTTCATGTAAAGCTGGGGCAGGCGCCATCAGGTTAAGGCTGCGCGCCAAATACTTGGCGGGTTTGAATAAAGCTTTGGCACAATTTGCCCATGACTTTTCACGCCTCCAACTTCGCCCCCTTTCCGGCGGGCCGCCCCCGGCGCCTGCGCCGCGACGCTTTCACGCGCAACCTGGTACGTGAGCACACGCTTACTCCGAGCGACCTGATTTATCCCGTGTTTGTTGTCGACGGCAAACAGCAACGCCAACCCGTGGCGTCCATGCCCGGCGTCGAAAGGCTGAGCCTGGACCTGCTACTGCCGGTGGCCGAGGAGTGCGTGAAGCTGGGCATTCCGGTGATGGCGCTGTTCCCGGTGGTGGACGCTTCGCTCAAAACTTACGACGGCAAGGAAGCCACCAACCCCGACGGCCTGATCCCGCGCGTGGTGCGCGAGCTCAAGAAGAATTTCCCCGGCCTGGGCGTGATGACCGACGTGGCGCTGGACCCTTTCACCACGCACGGCCAGGACGGCCTGCCGGACGACAACGGCTACATCCTGAACGAAGAGACGGTGGAGATGCTGGTCCGGCAGGCGATGTGCCAGGCCGAGGCCGGCGTGGACATGGTCGCGCCCAGCGACATGATGGACGGCCGCATAGGCGCCATCCGCCAGGCGCTGGAAGCCCGCAAGCTGATCCACACCCGCATCATGGCCTACAGCGCCAAGTACGCCAGCGCCTTCTACGGCCCCTTCCGCGACGCGGTCGGCTCGGCCGGCAACCTGGGCAAGGCCGACAAAAAGGTCTACCAGATGGATCCGGGCAACAGCGACGAGGCGCTGCGCGAGGTGGCCATGGACATCGCCGAAGGCGCCGACATGGTGATGGTCAAGCCCGGCATGCCCTACCTGGACATCGTGCGCCGCGTGAAGGACGAGTTCAAGGTGCCGACCTTCGCCTACCAGGTCAGCGGCGAGTACGCCATGATGAAGGCTGCCGCGCAGAACGGCTGGCTGGACCACGATGCGGTCATGATGGAAAGCCTGCTGGCCTTCAAGCGCGCCGGCGCCGACGGCGTGCTGACCTATTTCGCCATCGACGCCGCCCGCAAGCTGCGCCAGGCCTGAGCGGTGCGCGTCTTCAACATCACCGCCGGCAGCCAGGGGGTCATGGAGACGGACGCCCTGCCCACCCAGTTGCCCGCCCAGGGTTTCGTCTGGGTCGCCTGCGCCCGCCGCGAGTTCGAGGTGCTGCAGGCCCAGATCCAGGCCAGCCTGCAACTGCTGTGCGGCACCCAGCTGGTCGACCTGCACGTGAGCGACCTGCTGAACAACCAGTTGCCCTCGCATTACGACTACACCTCGCAGTACGACATCCTGGTGTTCCGCCGCCTGGCCGCCGGCCAGACCGAGACCGACCCCAGCCGGCCCGGCGAGCCGTTGCAGGAGCGCATGAAACGCAGCGGCCCGCCGGTGCTCAAGCGCATAGACACCAGCCCGGTCGGCTTTGCCGTGTTCGACCAGTTGCTGCTGACGGTGCACCCCACCGATTGCGCCGTGCGCGACGCCTATGCGGCGCGGCTGCTGAACGCCACGACGGCCGAGTCGCGCTCCAGCGGCGTCAAGCTGCCCGCCAGCCCCGCCGACATGATGCTGCGCATCGTCAACCAGATCGTGGACGGCTACCTGGAACTGCGGCGCGAACTCACGCGCCAGCTGGACCACTGGCAGTCCGAGCTGCTCAGGCCCGGCACGCGTTTTACCAACTGGAGCTCGGTGCTCGACGCGCGCCTGGCCATGCACCAGCTGGACGAAATCTGCGAGGACCAGCGTTCGGCCGTGCAGGACTGGGTCGACTCCCTGGAGACCTGGCCCGAGGGCGGAACGCCCGCCGCGGTACGCGAACGCGAGCTGCTCAAGGTGCGCTCGCGCGACGTGCTGGAACACATCGAGCGCGTGGTCCACCACGTGCGCCGCATGGAGCAAAGCGCCGAGACCGCGGTGCAGATGCATTTCTCGGCGCAAAGCAACCGCACCAACGACATCATGCGCACGCTCACGGCGCTGACGGCCATCTTCCTGCCGCTGAACCTGATCACCGGCTTCTTCGGCATGAATTTCGAGTTCATGCCCTTTCTGCACACCAGCGCCGGCTTCTGGTGGACCGCCGGTTTTATGGTGCTGATCGTCGTCGTGGTCGTCACCGTGTTCTGGCGCAAGCAATACCTGGCACGCACGCGCCGTTAGGCGCGCCGCAAGCGTTCAGCCCACCATCCGCCGGAGATCCATCCCATGACCGCCCCCCTCGCCCGCTTCTTTTTCACCGGCCCCTCGCTACTGCGCGCGCCTTTCCTGGCCTTGCTCGCCGCCTCGGCGTTGCTCGCCGGCTGCGAGAGCCTGAGCCCCGCCGAATGCGCCACCGCCGACTGGCGCCAGCTGGGCGTGCAGGACGGCAGCCGCGGCCGCACCGACCGCGCCGCCGACTACTACGAATCCTGCGCCAAGGCCGGCATTCCCGTGAACGTGGCCGTCTACCGCGCCGGCCGCGTCCAGGGCCTGCAAAGCTACTGCCAGCCGGCCAATGCCCTGAACGAAGGCCTGGCCGGCAACAGCTATGAAGGTGTCTGCCCAGCGCCCCTGGACCAGAACTTCCGCAACATCCACGGCATTGCCTGGCGTGAGCAGGACGCCCGCAAAACCCTGGAACGGCTGCAGCGCGAGCAAGACCAGATGCAGGCCGAGCTGCGCGATTCCAAAACCGCCGACGACCGCAAGCGCACGCTGCGCGAACTGCTCTCGCGCTCGGACCGCCGCATTGAAGAGGCCCGCTACGCGGTGCGCGACGCCGGCTACCAGCTGGACCGCCTGCGCAGCGACATGCGCCAGCGCGGCCAGTACTAGCCGACAAAGCCGCCATGCAGCCCGCCCCCCTCTCCAGCGGCGGTTCCGGTGTGAAAGTGGGCTGTGCGGGCTGGAGCCTGCCGCGCGAGACCCGGCCTGAATTTCCTCAGGACGGCACCCACCTGCAGCGTTATGCCGCGCGCTTCAACGCCGTTGAAATCAACTCCTCGTTTTACCGCCCGCACCAGCCGGCCACCTATGCGCGCTGGGCCGAAAGCGTGCCGGCGGATTTCCGCTTTTGCGCCAAGCTGCCCAAAACCATCACTCACGAAAAACGCCTGCGCGATTGCCAGGGGCTGCTGGACGCCTTCCTGCCGCAGGTCACCAGCCTGGGCGAAAAGCTCGGCTGCCTGCTGGTGCAGCTGCCGCCCAGCCTGGCCTTTGATGCGGCAACGGCGACGGCCTTCCTGCGTGAACTGCGCCAGCGCCATGCCGGCGGCGTCGCACTGGAGCCGCGCCACGCGAGCTGGTTCACGGCGGCGGCCGACGAGGCGCTCAAGGATGCGAAGGTCGGCCGTGTGCTCGCCGACCCGGTGCTGTTCGACGCGGGCCGTGATCCCGGCGGCTGGCCCTCGCTGGTGTATGTCCGCCTGCACGGCTCGCCGCGCATGTATTACTCGGCCTATGCGCGGGACATGCTGGATGCGCTGATTGTCCGGCTCGAACTAGAGGCGGCGTCTGACGCCTCGGTCTGGTGCGTCTTTGACAATACAGCGAACGGCGCCGCGGTGCCCGATGCGTTGTACCTTGCGCGGGGCCTGGCACAGCGTTGACCGCGCCGGCCCGTGCCACCCGCGAAAGGATATCCATGAAAAAACGCTTCGGTGTAAACACCCCGCCCAAGGTCTGCGCGGACGACCTGACGCGCGAGAACGTGCAGTCCATGCGGCGCGTGGAAGAGGCCGCGCTGGCCAACCGCAGCCGGGCCGACCGCATGGCGGCCTTCATTGCCAGGTTCTGCGGCTCCATGTCTTTTGTCTGGCTGCATGTGCTCGCCTTCGCATGCTGGATAGGCGTCAACTCCTGGCCCGGGATGGCGCACTGGGACCCCTACCCCTTCACCTTCCTCACGCTGGTCGTGTCCCTGGAAGCGATCTTTCTCTCGTCCTTCATCCTGATCAGCCAGAACTACGAACTGCGCATCAGCGACAGGCGCAACCAGCTGGACC
This sequence comes from Polaromonas sp. YR568, assembly GCF_943369415.1. Taxonomy (GTDB): domain Bacteria; phylum Pseudomonadota; class Gammaproteobacteria; order Burkholderiales; family Burkholderiaceae_C; genus Polaromonas. The sequence continues at coordinate 69,371 of NZ_CALRNF020000029.1, read as the reverse complement.
TGCAGATCAACCTGCTGACCGAGCAGGAGAACACCAAGATGATCCAGATGCTGGAGCGCATCGCCAAAAAAGTCGGCGCCGACGACGGGAGCGACCCGGACGTGCGCATCCTCAAGGAAGACATAGACCCGGAAAAGCTGGTGGCGCAGATCGAGCAGGCGCAGCGCGAAAATCCGGCCCCGCAACCCTCCTAAAGGCCGCTCAGATCCAGGGCTGTGCCAGGCCTTCGGCCTCAAAAGCCCTGATCACCGCGGGCCGCGCCAGCGCGCGCCGCAGGTAAGGGCCCAGGTGGGCACGGTCACGCGCGGGCTGGGACGCGAAGTTGCGCGTCCAGCGGCACAGCGTCAGTGCATAGATGTCCACTGCCGAATAGTTCGCGCCCAGCAACCAGGGCTCAGCATGCGTCTTCTCCAGCCGCGCCAGTTCGGCATCCAGTTGGTCCAGCATCAAGCCGACTTTGGCTTCGGCGTGCGATTTCAATTCGGCCACACCCGCGCTGTTGCCGGCGTCCATCCAGCGGTCTGTGTAGAAGTAGATGATCAGCGTGGACTGCAGGGTGTTGGTCAGCCAGACAAGCCACTTGTAGAAGTGCGCGCGTTCCGCCGTGCCCAACGCGGGGGCCAGGCCGGCTTCGGGATGCATGTCGCACAGGTGCAGGCAGATCGCGGCGGTCTCATAGAGCACAAGCTCGCCGTCCACCAGCGTCGGGATCAGGCCATTGGGATTGAGCTTGCGGTAGGCCTCGGAACGGTGGGCGCCCGTGCTGGTGTCGACCAGGATTTTTTCAAAGGGCACGCCCAGTTCCTGCAGCAGGATGTGGGGCGCCATGGCGGCAGAGCTTGGGGAAAAGTGCAGCTGATACATGGCCGCTATTGTGTCGCCACTGCGTAAATGCCCGCCGCATTACTCCACGCAATCCGGCGCGCCAAGTCCGGCGGCAGGTCGCCCAGCCAGGCGCGGTAACCCTTCATGAGCTCGTCGTAATACAGCCAGCGCTGGTTGACCCAGGTGTCGGAGCCGATCATGAAGCGGCCCGGGTATTTGAGCAGCAGTGCGCGCCATTCCGGGCAAAGCTTGCCACCTTCGCAGGTCAACCCCGGCCGGTAAGACAGCTCGCCCATCAGCTGCGGGTATTTGCCCAGCAGCGCATCGACCCGCGCCACCGGCGTGCCGCCTATGCCGGTATGCGCCCACACCAGCCGGGCATCGGGCGCATGGGCCATCAACAGGTCTATCGCGGTGTCGTCCACGTGGGCGAGGATGGCCAGCTTGTTTTTCGCGGCGAACTGCATCAGCTTGCGCGCCACCGGCCCGTTGGCATTGGCGCTGTCGTAGAGGTGGAATTCGCCTATGCCCTTGTAAGGCCCGGCCTGGTCGCCGCTGACGCCGCGCGCGAATTCGGCCTGCACCATCTCGTAAATCGTTTCGTCACGAAACCAGTTGTCGTAGTCGGCCCGGTTGCGATAGAGGCGTATGAAGGGCACGACGGTGACGCCGGCCTTGCGGGTCTCAGGCATGGCGGCCAGCGATTTCGTGCCGTCATTGGGCCGCGAGTTGGCGACGATGGCTTTCACCCCGTTGCGCTGCATGCGCGCCAGCACGTCGGCCGGTGAATGCGGGCCGCTGTTACCGTTCCAGGCCTCCTCGTTGTAGTGCAGGTGCGCGTCAAACAGCGGCCCGGCATAGTCGGCCGCGAAGCCCGGCGCGGCGAGCGCCGCCAGGACGATGGCTGCCCATGCGCCGCGCATGCCGTCAGGCCAGCTTGGCGGCGAAAAAGGCCAGCGAGCGCTCGCGCGCCAGCTTGGCCGCCGCTTCGTCATGAGCGCCGCGCTGGTCGCAGTTAAAGCCGTGATCGGCTGAATAGATATGGGTCTCGACTTCCGGATGCGCTTTGATGAACGCGTGGATGGTGTCCAGCGGAATTGAATGGTCGCGGTCGCTGAAGTGGGCCAGCACGGGGCATTTGGGTTGCAAGGCGACCTCGGCCTCCGCCGTCATGCCGCCGCCGTAGTAAGGCACCGCCGCGCTCAGGCCCGTGAGCAGGCATGCGGCGCGCCAGGCCAGGAAGCCGCCCCAGCAAAAACCGATGATGCCGACCTTGCCGCCGGCTTTCGCCGCATGGTCGATGGCGGCCTGGATGTCCGTCAGCACGCCCGGCGCGGGCAACCCGTTGACCGCGGCTTTCAGCGCGATGCCCTCTGTCACCCCGGCTTCGTCGTAGCCCAGGTCAACACCGGGTTTGACGCGGTGAAAAGTCGCGGGCGCCACCGCCAGGTAACCCTGGGCGGCGAAGCGGTCCGTCACGGCCTGGATATGCGAGTTGACACCAAAAATTTCCTGCAGGACCACGATGGCGGCCTTGGGTTTGCCCGCGGGCTCGGCCACGTAGGCGGGAAACACAAAGCCGTCGGCGGCGGTGAGATTGATGAATTGGCCCATGGGGAATGCTCCTTCAGTGTTTGCGTAATTGGGAATGCGGGGTAAGTCCGGCGGCCGCGTCAGGCGCCCGCCATGAGTTTTCGTTCAACGAAATCAAGCCGGTCCTGGCCCCAGAACAGCTCGCCGTCAATGACGTAGCTGGGCGCGCCGAACACGCCGGCATCAATCGCCTGCTGGGTGTTGGCCTCGTAGCGCTCCTGCACCGCCTGGCTGAACGATTGCTCCAGCCGTTCCGCGGCCAGGCCGCATTCGGCAAGCAGCTCGGCCAGGACCTTCTCGTCGGCGATGTGGCGCTCTCGCACCCACACGGCACTGAAGATCGCGCCGCCGATTTTCATCGCGGCTTCGCTGCCGTCGTGCAGATCCACCGCGATGATGAGGCGCGACGCGTCGTCGCCGGAAACCGGGAAGTATTTGGGCTTGAGGTTGAGCGGCGCGTGCAGGTAATCCGAATAGCGCTGCAGTTCCAGCAGCCGGTAGGCCTGGCGCTGCGGCGCCCGCTGGCCCAGCGGCAAGCCGCCAGAGATCGGGAACACCTTGCCGCCCAGGTCTATGGGCAGCACCCGCACGGTGGCGCCTGCCGCGCGGGCGATCTGCGCAAAACGCTCGTGGCCCAGGTAAGTCCAGGGGCTTTGCGGGGTGAAATAGTAGTCCACGGTGGTGCTCAAGTTTGTCTCCGTCTGGGTCTCTGGATGGGTGGGTGGCGCCGCCGGGCGGGCGGCTGGTGCGCAAGGGGCCGCTTAGGGTACATTGACCCGCCAAGTCCCCGTTTTTACCCGGGATTGCCATTTTCTGCTGGAGGTGCGGTTTGTCAAAAGTTGTTCTGGTTACCGGTGGTTCGCGCGGCATAGGCGCAGCGTCGGCCCTGCTGGCGGCGCGCCAGGGTTGGGCGGTGGCCGTCAATTACGCCAGCAACTCGCTGGCCGCCGACGAAGTGGTGCGGCAGATCCGCCAGGCCGGCGGCAACGCCATCACGGTGCAGGCCGACGTGGCCGACGAGGCGCAGGTGCTGGCCATGTTTGAAAAAATCGACGCCAAGCTGGGCCGCCTGGAAGGCCTGGTCAACAACGCAGGCGTGGTGGACCGCACCACCCGCGTCGACGCCATGACCCTGGCGCGGCTGCGGCGCATGTTCGAGATCAACGTCTTCGGCTCTTTCCTCTGCGCGCGGGAGGCCGTCAAGCGCATGAGCACCCGCTACGGCGGCGCGGGCGGCGCCATCGTCAACGTGTCCAGCGCGGCGGCGCGGCTGGGGGCGCCGGGCCAGTATGTGGACTACGCGTCCGCCAAGGGCGCCATCGACACCTTCACCATCGGCCTGGCCAAGGAAGTCGCCGGCGAAGGCATACGCGTGAATGCGGTGCGCCCGGGCATCATAGACACCGACATCCACGCCTCGGGCGGCCTGCCCGACCGCGCCCGCGAGCTGGCGCCCCAGGTGCCCATGCAGCGCCCCGGCACCGCCGAGGAAATCGCCGAGTCCATTGTCTGGTTGCTCGGCGACAATGCAAGCTATACAACAGGCGCGTTACTCGATGTCGCAGGCGGCAGGTAGATGTGGCCCCCACGCTTTTCGCTTCGCGTAATGCGCTGCCCCCCGAGGGGGCCGCTGCGCCTGCGGCCCGGCAAAGCCGGTTCCGCGGCCCCTGCTGGAATGTGCAAGGCAGCTACTTTTGCGTCTGCCTCTTGAGTTGTCTTTAAGGAGGAACGATGGATTTCAAACCGCTCGTCACGCTGCTGGCCATCGTCAACCCGCTGGCGATCGTGCCGTTTTTCATCCACTACACGCAGGACTTTTCCGACGAGCAGCGCCGCCGCACCGTGCTGGTCGCGTCCTTCACCGCCTTTGTCGTCATTGCCGTCAGCGCGTTGCTGGGCCTGCAGATCCTCGACTTCTTCAGCATCTCGCTGGCCAGCTTCCAGGTCGGCGGCGGCATGCTGCTGCTGATCAGCTCCATGAACATGCTGAACGCGCAGCCGGCCGAGGCCAAGCCCCAGACCAACGAAATGGAAGACGGCGCCGCCAAGGCCGCGCGCGGCGCCAGCATCGCCGTGGTGCCGCTGACCATCCCGCTGCTGACAGGGCCGGCCACCATGTCCACGGTCGTGATTTACGCCGAAAAGGCCAAGACGGCGCTGCAGCTGTCGATGCTGGTGGGTTACGGCATCGTGATAGCCCTGGCCACCGCCATCTGCTTTTCGCTGGCCGAACCGATTGCCCGCGTGCTGGGCAAGACCGGCATCAACGTCATGACGCGGCTGATGGGCCTGATCCTGGCCGCGCTGGCGGTCGAGGTGATGGCCGACGGGCTGGGCAAGCTGTTCCCCATCCTCAGGTCCTGAACACGGATGACCAGCGCGCGCATCCTGCTGGTCGAGGACGACCCCGCGATTGCCCGTTCCATCATCTACACGCTGGAGCGTGACGGCCTCACCGTCACCCACAGCCTGCTGCTGGGCGATGCGCGCATTCAAATCAGCCGGCAACCGCCCGACGCGGTGATCCTGGACGTGGGCCTGCCCGACGGCAGCGGCCTGGACTTGTGCCGGGAGCTGCGCGCGGCCGGCAGCCTGCCGGTGCTGATGCTCAGCGCGCAGGGCGAGGAAATCGACCGCGTGCTGGGGCTGGAACTGGGCGCCGACGACTACGTGAGCAAACCCTTCAGCCCGCGCGAGCTGCTGGCACGCGTGCGCAGCCTGCTGCGGCGCGCGCGCATGCCGGCTCCCGCGCCGGCGCCGGCGGGCAGCCCTTTCGAGCTCGACATCGCCGGCCAGCGCGTCAGCCTGCACGGCCGCCCGCTCAACCTCACGCGCCGCGAGTTCGGGCTGCTGGCCGACCTGCTGCGGCACCGGGGCCGCATACGCTCGCGCGATGAACTGCTGGACGCGGTCTGGGGCGCCGGCTCTGACAGCACCGACCGCACGGTGGACACCCACATCAAGACCCTGCGCGCCAAGCTGCAGGAGGCCAGCCCGGGGCAAGACTGCATCACGACGCACCGCGGCATGGGTTATTCCCTCGACATAGACCGCGTCAGAGGCAACTGAGATGCGCCTGGGCATACGCCTGCTGTTCGGCTTTTTCCTGGTCACCGGGCTGGCGGCGTTTTTCACGCTGCGCGTCTTCATGGCCGAAGTCAAACCCAGCGTGCGCGAGGTGATGGAAGACATGATGGTGGACACGGCCAACATCCTGGCCGAACTGGCCGGCGACGACCTGGCGGCGGGCGCCATCGCCGAGGGCCGCTTTGCCGGCCATGTGCGCAACTACGCCAGGCGGCCCATCGACGCGCAGATCTGGGGCATGGCCAAGCAGTCGCTGGACTTTCGCGTCTACGTCACCGACGCCGCCGGCAAGGTGGTGTTCGATTCGGAAAACGTGGCGACGGGCCAGGACTATTCGCGCTGGCGCGACGTGGCCCTGACCCTGCGCGGCGAATACGGCGCGCGCGCCACCCGCGAGGTGCAGCAGGACGACCGCACGTCGGTGATGTACGTGGCGGCGCCGGTGCAGCGGGACGGAAAAATCATCGGCGTGCTGACCGTGGCCAAGCCCATGTCCACCATCCAGGCCTTCATAGACCGGGCCGAGCGGAAAATACTATTGAGCGGCGCACTGCTGCTGGTGCTGTCGCTGGCCATCGGCGTGGCCGTGACGCTGTGGGTGGTGTGGAGCATTCGCAAGCTGCGCCGCTATGCCAACGCCGTCGGCCAGGGTGAGAAACCCGCGGTTCCGCAGATACCGGGCGAGCTTGGCGACCTGGCCATGGCAGTCGATGCCATGCGCCTGAAGCTCGAGGGCCACGAGTACATAGAAGATTACGTGCGCGCCCTGACGCATGAGCTCAAGAGCCCGCTCGCTGCGATCCGCAGCGCGGGTGAGCTGCTGAATGACGAACTTCCCGAAGACGCGCGCCGCGAGTTTTCCGGGCAGGTATTGGCCCAGTCCGGCCGCATGCAGGCGCTGGTGGATCGCATGCTCGAGCTGACGAAGCTGGAGCAGCGCCATGCACAGGTAGAGCGTGAGCGCCTTCTGTGGTCCGGCGTCCTCCAGCCCTTTGAGGTGGCGGCGGGCGGCCGGGCCCAACATGTCGTCGAAGTCGTAATCAGCCCGGAACATGCCGGGGTGCATGCGGAGCCCGGCCTTCTGGGCCTGGCGCTGAGCAACCTGCTCGAAAATGCGCGCTCTTTCGCGCCCGAGGGCTCGACCATCACGCTGGAAGCCGGGCCCGACCGCATCGCCGTGCAGGACGGCGGCCCGGGCGTTCCGGACTACGCCCTGCCCCGGCTGGGCGAGCGCTTCTTCTCGACCGTGCGCCCCGACGGCCACACCAAGGGCTCGGGCCTGGGCCTGGCCATCGTGCGGCAGATCATGCTGCTGCACGGCGGCCGCATGGTGGTGCGCAACACGCAGCCCGGGCTGCGGGTCGAGCTGCATTTCTAACCGGGCCGCGCCCATCAGCCTGCCGCCTTCACAGGTTCGGGCTTGGGTGCTTCAACCTGCTTGAAGCGTGCATACCAGTCGACCTGGCGCGTCAGCATCATGATGACTGCGAGCACGGCGAACAGGGCAATGGCACCCAGCAACAAAGCTGTTTGTTCACGTTGCAACAGCACAAACAACATGCCGTACAAGGTGGCGATACCCAGGCCGAAGGGCAGGCCGCGCGACCAGCGGCCCAGCATGTGGCTGGCGTAATAGGTGAGCAACAGCACGCAGGCGGCCGAGGCGATGGCGTAGGCGCTTTCAAACGGCATGTGCTCCGAGAGGCTCACAAGCAGCAGGAAGAACATGCTCATCGCGGCGCCCACCAGAAGGTACTGGATGGGATGCACGCGCAGCGACTTCATGAACTCGAACATGCCGACCGCCAGGAATGTCAGGCCTATGAACAGCAGGCCGTACTTGGTGGCCCGGTCGCTGAGGGCATAGGTGTTGGAGGGGTCGACAAAAGTCACGCTGAAGGCCTCCACGCAGGTATTGTTGGCCGAACCGTCGCTGTAAGACGGGCAAACAGCCTTGCGCTTGCCCGCATCCACTTGCGTCACGTCCTGCTGCGCGGTGCTGGCCAGCGAACTGACGCGCCAGCTGGCCTCAAAACCCTCATCCGTGACCTTGCGGTCCACCGGCAGGAACTGGCCGCTGAAGCTCGGGTGCGGCCAGTTGGAAGTGATCTGCACACGGGTGTCGCCGCCCAGCGGCACGATGGAGATGCTTTCGGTGCCCACCAGCTCCAGTTCCATCTGCGCCTGCAGCGGCAGGGCGCCTATCAAGGCCATGGGCAGCGGTGCATGCACGCCACGCGGGTAGCTGCCGTAGAACGTGCCGGGTCTGAGCGCCAGCACCTGCTCACCGATCTTCACGCTGGCGTGCCGGATACCGCGTGAGTCGGAGACCGCCATCATCAAGAGTGGCTGGCCACAGTTCATGCGCGAGCCGGCATGCTCTGCGACGGGTTTGAGCGCTTCAGTGCCGGCCCATTCGGCCACGATGTCGGCCTTAAGGTTAAAGACCTGCGTCGCGTGCAGGCCGCGCGCGCGCGGCTCCAGTTTGCTGGCGCCCTTGAGCGTCAATGAAGCCGGTGCGGCCACCAGCGTGAATTCGCGCCGCTCGGTTTGCACCTTCTTGTCTTCATACCTGACGTCCCATTCCTCGGTGCAGGCGCGGTGGATCAGCGGGCCTGTCAGCGTCTGCGAACCGGCCAGGCTTTGGGCGATGCTTTGGATGGCAATCTGGCGGTAGCTCTGGCGGTCGTGCACCACGTCGCTGATTTTGAGCAGGGCAAGCACCAGCAGCAAGATCACCAGGGCGAGTGCGCCAATTTTTTGTTTCATGACTTCCTTTCGTTTTTGAACAACGAAGGGGAGTGTGCAAATCCTGTGTGAGGTCAAGATGAGCTGCGGCCTGCCTGTGTGAAGCGAGGGTGAATTGACCGTATTTACCAGCGGGCAGCCGCGGAACCGGCTTTGCCGGGCCGCAGGCGCCGTCCCCTGCAAGGGGAAAAGGGTTACACGAAGTGAGCCCGATAGGGGTGTGCCAATTTTTCGGCTTCGCCGGCCGCAGGCGCCGCCCCCTTGAAGGGGGAACGGGCTACACGCAGTGAGCCCGGACGGGGGTCTATTTTTTTCTGAGCAGTTTGACCAGCTGGTTGCTGGTATTGCGCAGTCGCTGCGCCATCATCTGCGTGATCTTGACCAGCAGCTTGGCGCCCACGCCGGGATGGTCGCGGATCAAAATAGCGATTTCATGGCGGCCCCAGACGCCGACCTCCACGGCGTCGATGGCGGTGCAGGTGGCGTAACGCGGTTCGCTGTCCAGCATGGACATGTCGCCCACGGCCGCGCCGGCGCGCACCACGGCCACGCGCGAGACGACGGGCTCCGCGTTTTCATCCGCATCCGTGCGCGCCGCATCGGCCGGCGTCTCCAGGCGCTTGGTCACGTCGACCGTGCCTTTGAGCACCAGCATCATCCAGTCGCCGAATTCGCCTTCGCGGATCATCACCTGGCCGGGCTCGGCGCGGACCAGCAGCATGGACGCGCCCAGGATGTCGGCTTCGGCGGGCGTGAAGTCCTGCAGCAGCTGCGAGGTCTGCAGCAGGTCCGGGCCGTAGCCGCTCAGGCGTTCGCAGCAGCCGAAGACGTGCAGCCCGGCGGCGTCCAGTTGTTCTTCCAGCGTTTTCATGGCGCGGTGCGCGTCAGCGCGCGGCGGCTTGCTGCAGCCACTGGTCTATCTCTTCAATGGCCGCGTCGGTGGCGGCCGTCAGGGCCTGCACGCCGCCGGGCGCGTCGCTGCTGGGCGCGGGCCGCTGCACGATGACGTTGCGCTGGCCGACCAGCTTGTCGCCGGCCGGCGTGACTTCCACCAGTGTGGCGCGCAGGCGGATCAGGCCGACGCTGGTTTCGGGCGCGGTGAACAGCTGGCTGAATTCTTCAAGGTCCAGGCGCAGCAGCAACGGCAGCACCGCGTTCTGGCTGCGGTTGAGCGCCACGCTGGCGCCGGCGTTGAACACGGCGCGGCGCTGGCCCAGTTGCTCGCGCACGCGCTGGCGCACCAGCTGCGCGGGCGGCATGCTCCAGCGCGCCTGCGAATAGGGACGCAGCTGCTGCGCGTCGGCATAGCCCAGCCGGTAGAGCACCGCCATGTTGTCCAGCGCGCCGCCCGAGGTCGAGATGTCGTCCAGCGCGATTGCCGGTAGCGGCGCCTGGCGCGTCGTGGGCAGGGTCGCCAGCGGACCGGGGCCGAAGTCGTACATGGTGGCGCGCGTCGGCTTGTCGGGCAGGCCCGAGCAACCGGCCAGCGCCAGCGCGGCCAGCAGCGCGCATACGAGGCCGGCGGCGCGCGAAGACACTTTGGAAGAGGGTTTGGAAAAAGAAGTCGTCATTTTTTCACTCCAGAGGCGGAAAAGCCGGGCTCGCCCGGGCCGGGCACGGGCGGGCCGTTGCCGAAGATCAGCGACTGCGGGTTGTCGTCGACCGCGCTCACGGTGCGGCGCAGCTGGCGCATGGCGCGCGCGGTTTCGTCGGCAACCTCGCCGAGCTTGGGCAGCGTGCCGGCGCTGAAGGTTTCCACGCCCGCGGCCAGCGCGGTGCCGCCTTCGGAGAGCTTGTCCAGCGGCCCGCCCTTTTCGCTCAGGCGCGTGGCGGTGGCGCTGATGTCGTCGGCCGCCGTCTTGATGGATTTGAGCGTGGCGGTGGAGTCGCGCGACAGCGCCGGCAGGGATGCCACCGTCGGCTCCAGCCCCTTGGCCACGCGGTCCATGCTGCCGGCGGCATCGCCGATCTGCTTGATGGCCGCGCTCACGGCCTGCTGGTTTTCGTCGGACAGCAGCTTGTTCAGGCGCGTGCTGGCCTGCTCGACGTGGTCGAGGATCACCTCGCTTTGCTTGAGCAATTTATCCAGCCCGCCGGTCTTGATCGGGATGCGCGGCGGGTCGTCGTCGTTGACCACCAGACGCTCGGCGGACTTTCCGTCGTCGTCGAGCTGGATGAAGCCCAGGCCGGTGACGCCTTGCGAGGCCACGGTGGCGAAGGTTGACTTGGTGACGGGCGCGTCGCGGTCTATGGAGACGCGGATCAGCACGTTGCCCTTGACCTTGGTGTCAAAGCCTATGAGTTCGACCTTGCCCACCGGCACGCCGCGAAAGCGCACCGCCGCCTGCGGTTGCAGGCCGGAGACGGTTTCGCTGGTGCTCATGTCGTAGAGGTCGCGCTGGGTATTGTCGCGCGTGAGCCAGATCGCCAGCAGGGCCAGCAGGGCGGTGACCACCAGCACAAACGCACCGGCGGCCATGGCATGGGCTTTGTTTTCCATAGTGATGCCTTTCTAGACTGTGAAAGGGTATTCGCGCAATAGCTCCATTGCGCGCTGACCCCTTTCTCCGAGAAAAAATTCGTGAATAAAAGGGTGCGGGAAGGCCACCACTTCCTTGGGAACGTCGTTGACGATGACCTTCTGGTCGGCCAGCACCGCGATGCGCGTGCTGAGCTCGAACAGCGTGTCCAGGTCGTGCGTCACCATCACCACCGTGAGCTCCATGTCGCGGTGCAGCGATCGCAGCAGCGAGACGAAGCTGTCGGAGCTTTCCGGGTCCAGCCCGGCGGTGGGCTCGTCGAGCAGCAGCAACGGCGGGTCCATGATGAGGGCGCGCGCCAGCGCCACGCGCTTGACCATGCCGCCCGACAGGTCGCTGGGCATCTTGTCGGCAGTCTCGGGCGAAAGGCCCACCATCTGCAGCTTGACCATGGCCGCCTCGTAGATCAGCGGGCGCGGCAGGGTCTTGAGTTCGCGCAGCGGAAAGGCGATGTTCTCCAGCACGGTGAAGGCCGAGAACAACGCGCCCTGCTGGAACAGCATGCCGACGCGGCTGGCCGCGCCGCGCTTGCCGAGTTCGGCCGCCGGCCGGCCGAGCACGGTGATCTCGCCCTGGGTTGGCTTCTCCAGCCCCAGCATCTGGCGCAGCAGCACCGTCTTGCCGGTGCCCGAGCCGCCGACCAGGGACAGCACCTCGCCGCGCTCCACAGTGAGGTCCAGGTCCTTGTGCACCACGGATTTCTTCTCGCCGTTGGGGAACACGGTCCAGAGTTTTTTGATCTCGACGATGGGATCACTCATGAGGAAAACGCCGAAGGTGTTTTGAAGAATGCAGTTTTCCGCCGGGCCGCCCCAAGGAAAACGAGCCCCCTCGGGGGGACAGAGAGCCACACGCAGTGGGCGAACGTGGGGGCCGTAGTCATATGCCGACGCTTTTAAACAGGACGGCGAACAGCGCGTCAACCAGAATTACGACGGTGATCGAGGTGACCACCGACGCCGTTGTGCCCTGCCCCAGGCTTTCGGTGTTGGGCTTCACACGCAGGCCGTAGTGGCAGCCGATCAGCGCGATCAGCACGCCGAACACCACCGACTTGGCGGTGGCCAGCGAAAGGTTGGCCACCTCCACCGCGGCCGGCAGCGAGTTGATGAAGTAGGACGGCGTGATGTCCATGGAGACGTTGGCAGCCAGCATGCCGCCCAGCAAGGCGGCGATGGTGGTCCAGACGCTGATCAGCGGCATGACCACGGCCAGCGCCAGCGCGCGCGGCATGACCAGCCGGAAGCCGCGCGGAATGCCCATGACGCGCATGGCGTCGAGCTCTTCCGTGACCCGCATCACGCCGATCTGCGCGGTGATGGCCGAGCCGCTGCGCCCGGCGATCAGGATGGCGGCCAGCACCGGGCCGAGTTCGCGGATCAGCGAAATGCCCAGGATGTTCACGATGAAGGCGTCGGCGCCGAACTGCTTGAGCTGCTGCGAGATCAGGTAGGCCAGCACCACGCCGATCAAAAAACCCACCAGCGCGGTAATGGGCAGCGCGGTGGCGCCGATGTGGAACAGGTGGCCGGACAGGTCACGCCATGGGCCCTCCTGCGGGCGCCGGACCAGGCGGATGATGTCCAGCAGCAATTGCCCGATCAGCCGCACCAGTCCCTTGAGGTGGTCGACCAGCCGCAGCACACGGGTGCCCAGCACGATGAAGGGCTCGGTCCAGTCGGACTTGCGGGGTTTGGGCGGTTCGGCGTTGAATTTGGCGACGGTTTCCAGCACCGCGCGCTGGCTGGGCTCGGCCTGCAGTTGCGCCGGCCAGTTGCGGCCCCAGTGGTTCCACAGCACTTGCGCGCCGAGGTGGTCCAGCTTGCCGATCTGCTCAAGGCTCCAGCCGGCCGGGGAGCCGGCGCCATCGCCCAGCTCCCGCAACTGTGCGGTGAGCGCTTCCCAGACATCCTTGGAGGTGAGGCCGGCCGCCGTCCACGCACCTTGCACGACAAACAGCCGGCCCTGCGGCGTGTCCTGCTGTTCGATGCGGGGCGTGGAATCTTCCATAAGCATTCGGTGTAGCCAGGCGCGAGCCGGCGGTCTTCAAACGCGCGAAACACAAAATTGCCATGGTAACTGCTGAAAACATAAATGATGGCCCTCTCCAAGCGCTGTCGCCTTGGTCCTACAGCGGTATTGGAAGAGACGCCAGAGCCGTGCCGCCGGGCGGCCAGCGGGGGTAATCCCCGCCGTGCGGCCGCCGGGGTTTTGCCACAATCGGGCCAAGGCGCGGCGGTCAGTCTCGCGTTAGGCTGGGCTGGCACCATGCGGCAGGCAGCGGCGCCGCCCGCTGCCGCCACCCGGCGCCCCCAAGAACAACGGCCGAACACCAGAGACAAGACATTCATGCAAGACGAGAGCCAGGTTTTTGACTACATCATCATCGGCGCCGGCACGGCCGGCTGCCTGCTGGCCAATCGCCTGAGCGCCGACGCATCCAAGCGCGTGCTGCTGATCGAGGCGGGCCGCAAGGACGATTACCACTGGATCCACATCCCGGTGGGCTACCTGTATTGCATAGGCAACCCGCGCACCGACTGGCTCTACAACACCGAGCCGGACGCGGGCCTGAACGGCCGGGCGCTGCGCTACCCGCGCGGCAAGACGCTGGGCGGCAGCTCCAGCATCAACGGCATGATCTACATGCGCGGCCAGGCGCGCGACTACGACCAGTGGGCGCAGCTGACCGGCGACACGGCCTGGCGCTGGGAAAACTCGCTGCCGCATTTCAAGCTGCATGAAGACCACCACAAGGGCGCCGACGCGATGCACGGCGCGCGCGGCGTGGCGCCCGAGCTGATGCAGGACAAGAGCCAGCCCTACCAGCAGGTGCTGCGGCACCGCAATTCCGGCGGCGAATGGCGTGTTGAGAAGCAGCGCCTGCGCTGGGACATCCTGGACGCCTTCGCCGAAGCGGCGCAGCAGGCCGGCATACCCGCCACCGGCGATTTCAACCGCGGCGACAACGAGGGCGTGGGCTACTTCGAGGTCAACCAGAAAAACGGCTGGCGCTGGAACACGGCCAAGGCCTTCCTGCGGCCGGCCTGCTACGGCCGGCCCAACTTCGAACTCTGGAACAACGCCCAGGTCTGCAAGCTGGTCATCGAGCCGCAGGCCGACGGCGGCCAGCGCTGCACCGGTGTGGAGGTGTGGGCCGGCGACGAGCGGATCACGGCGCGCTCCACGCGCGACTCGGGCCGCATGGGGGAAGTCATCCTGTGCGCGGGCAGCATAGGCTCGCCGCAAATCCTGCAGCTCTCGGGCATAGGCCCGGCCGCCCTGCTGCAGCAACACGGCATCCCGGTGCTGCAGGACCTGCCCGGCGTGGGCGCCAACCTGCAGGACCACCTGCAGATCCGCTCGGTCTACAAGGTGCAGGGCGCGCCGGGGGCCAAGGCCTGGGGCCTGTCGCTCAACACCATGGCAGCCTCGTTCTGGGGCAAGGCCCGCATCGGGCTGGAATACGCGCTGCGCCAGACCGGCCCGATGAGCATGGCGCCTTCGCAGCTGGGCGCCTTCACGCGCAGCTCGCCGGACCAGCCCTACCCCAACATCGAATACCACGTGCAGCCGCTGTCGCTGGACGCCTTCGGCGAACCGCTGCACGGCTTCAACGCCTTCACCGCCAGTGTCTGCAACCTCAACCCGACCAGCCGCGGCACGGTGCACATCAAGAGCGGCCGCTTCGAGGACGCGCCGGCGATCGCGCCCAACTACCTGAGCACGGCCGAAGACCGCAAGGTGGCGGCCGATTCGCTGCGCGTGACGCGCAGGATCGTGGGCCAGAGCGCGCTGGCCAAATACCAGCCCGAGGAGTTCAAGCCGGGCGTGCAGTTCCAGACGGACGAGGAACTCGCGCGGCTGGCCGGCGACATCGCCACCACCATCTTCCACCCGGTGGGCACGACCAAGATGGGGCGCACGGAAGGGCCGGACAGCGACCCGATGGCGGTGGTCGATTCGCACCTCAGGGTGCGCGGCATACGCGGCCTGCGCGTGGTCGATGCCGGTGTGATGCCGCTGATCACCAGCGGAAACACCAACTCGCCGACACTGATGATCGCGGAGAAAGCGGCGGCCTGGATTCAGGCCGGGATCTGAGCCAGGGACTGCGCAGGCGCCGAAGCGCCTTCACCAGGGCCGCGAGGTTCAGCGGTAGATTTTCTGCAGAAGGCGCATGAGCGTCTTTTTCTCCGCGGCGCTCAGGCGCTGGGTCGCCTCGGATTCCAGGTCGAAAGCGGTGCCTTCGGCCTCGCGCATCAGGGCCTCGCCCGCGTCGGTGAGGTAAAGCCCCACGGCACGGCCGTCCTGCGGATGCGGCTTGCGGTGCACCAGCTCGCGCTTTTCGAGCGTGACGATTTTCCCGACGAGATTGGGCGGCAGGATACTCAGCGCGCCGCACAGCTGGCGCGAGGTGATGCCGGGGTTGTGCGTGATCAGGGACAGAATCGAGAAGTCCACATGCCTGAGGTCATAGACCGCCATGCGCTTCATGAACAACTCGATGACCTTGAGGGATGCACGCGTGGCGTTGTAGCCCACCAGGGTTTCGAGGTAGGAGGTATCAACCTCCTCTACCGCCGGAGCGGGTTTGGACGACACAGGCATAGGAGATCGGGGCGCTTTCTTTGTCCGGCGACGCTTCTGGCACAGGCATGCGGCCAGGCTAGCCCCGATTATGCCAATGCCGCCCGCCCCGACCGGCCGCCCCCCGCCGCGCGTCAGGACTCCGCGGTGAAGCCGACTTTTTTGGTCAGCGGGCCCCAGCGCTCGAATTCGCGCTTCTGGCTGTACGCCATGTCGTCCGCGGTGCCGCCGTAGGGAATCAGCCCCACCACCGTGAGCGAGTCGATGACGGATTTGTCCTGGATGGCGGCATTGATGGCGGCGTTGGCCGCGGCCACCATGTCGGCGGGCGTTTTCGCGGGCGCGTAGAAGCCAAACCATTCTTCCGC
This sequence comes from Polaromonas sp. YR568, assembly GCF_943369415.1. Taxonomy (GTDB): domain Bacteria; phylum Pseudomonadota; class Gammaproteobacteria; order Burkholderiales; family Burkholderiaceae_C; genus Polaromonas. The sequence goes on along the minus strand of NZ_CALRNF020000029.1, from coordinate 53,620 downwards.
CGTCAGGTCGGCGAACCCCTGCTCGGCGAAGGTGGGCACTTCGGGCACGAAGGGCGAGCGCAGCTTTCCGGAGGTGGCCAGGATGCGCAGCCTGCCGGCCTTGTAGTTGGGGATGAAATCGCCGTGCGGCGTCACCATCGCGGCGAGCTGGCCGCCGACCAGGTCGGTCACGCCGGGCACCGAGCCGCGGTAAGGCACATGCTTGAGTTCCACCTGGTTGTTCAGGCCCAGCAAGGCGCCTATGAAGTGCGGGGTCGATCCGGCGGCGGGCGAGCCGTAGCTGGCATCCTTGGGATTGGCCTTGGCCCAGGCGAGAAAGTCCTGCACGGTCTTGACGGAGGCCGGCACCAGCGGCCCGACGGCCAGGCCGTGGTGGATCATGGAGGCGGTCCCTACCGCGACGAAGTCCGCGAAGGGGTCGTAAGACAGTTTTTTGTAGATGTGCGGGTACAGCGACAGGCAGGAGGATGGCGTCATCGCCAGCACGGAGCCGTCCGCCGGCGCCGTCTTGAGCACCTCCAGCGCGATCCGGCCGCCCGCGCCTGTCCGGGTGTCGATGACGCCGTTGTTCCTGGAATACGCGGTGCCGCCGAAGCGGTCGGCCACGCGGCGCGCGCAGATGTCGCCCGCGCTGCCGGCCGGGAAGCCGTAGAGGATTTTCACCTGCTCGAGCGCCCGCGCCAGGGCCGGGAAAGGCGCGAGTGCGGCCGCTGAAAGCGCCGCGGCGGTCTGCATGAAATGACGACGTGTTTGCATGAGATGTCTCCTGGTAGGTAAGTTCACGGGTCGAAAAGCAAAAAACCGCCGGGCACCAAAGCCGGACACTCCGGCGCGTCAGTTGCGCCCGTTCAACTGCATTGGCGGCGGATGTCGGGTGGCACGGCAATGGCCTTCATGCGGCCGGTGTTGTCGGGGTGGCGAATACAGAAAGCGCGGGTTTCCCGGCCTTCGCAAATCAGCTCGTCGCCGCGCCGGATCACGTGGTTCTGGATAAAAACCTTGTCCCGCCACTCCTGCACGCTGGTGTGGATTTGCAAGGTCTCTCCATAGGTTGCGGGCTGGCTGAAGCGGGTGTTGATCTCCAGCAGGGGCGTGCCGATGATGCCGGTGGTCTTGACCAGTTCGCGCCAGGGCGGCACGCCGCATGCGGCGAAAAAATTCAGCGACGCGGCGTCCATCCAGCGCGAGAAGTTGGGGAAAAACACGATGCCCGCGGGATCGCAGTCGCCGAAAGCGACGTCCACTTCGTAGACCACGGTTTTTTCCATGCCGCTCACCTTGGCGCCATGCGCAGCGCCCCGTCCAGGCGGATCACTTCGCCGTTCAGGTGGTCGTTGTGCACGATGTGCACGGCCAGCTGGGCGAACTCTTCGGGCTTGCCCAGGCGCGGCGGAAACGGAATGCTGGCGGCCAGCGAAGCCTGGACCGCCTCGGGCAGCTGCGCCATCAGCGGCGTGGCGAACAGGCCGGGCGCCACCGTACAGACGCGGATGCCGTGCTGCGCAAGGTCGCGCGCCATGGGCAGCGTCATGCCGGCCAGCCCGGCCTTGGAGGCGCTGTAGGCCTGCTGCCCGACCTGGCCGTCGAAGGCGGCGACCGATGCGGTGAACATCATGACGCCGCGCTGGCCGCCCTCCAGCGGCGCCAGCCTGGCGCAGGCGGCGGCGAACAGCCGGCTCACGTTGTAGCTGCCGACCAGGTTGATGGTGATCACCCTCGCAAAATCCTCCAGCGGCGCCGGCGTGCCGTCTTTGGCCACGATGCGCCTGGCCGAGCCTATGCCGGCGATGTTCATCAGGATACGCGCCGGGCCGTGCGCGGCGGCGGCCTGGTCCAGCGCGGCTTGCACGCTGGCGCCGTCGGTGATGTCGCAGTGGCAGGCCATCGCTGCGCCGGGGCCATGGTCCGCGCGGATGGCGGCGGCGACTTTCTCCGCATTGGCGAAGTTGATGTCCAGCACGGCGACCTTTCCGCCCAGGCGCGCGAGTTCCCGGGCCGTGGCTTCGCCCAGCCCCGAGCCGCCACCCGTCACCAGTGCCGCGAGTCCTTGAATGTCCATGTCAGCTCTCCAGAATCTGTTGATGATGTTTTCTTGGCAGCCATTGGCACGGCAGGCTCATGCGGCTTGCGGGTTTTCAAGCAGCAGGGCAATGCCCTGGCCGCCGCCCACACAGGCCGAGGCAATGCCGTAGCGCACGCCTGCCCGCTGCATTTCGCGCGCGACGGTGATCGTCAGGCGCACACCGGTCACCGCCAGGGGATGGCCCATGGCAATCGCGCCGCCGTTGACGTTGAGCTTGCGCAGGTCCAGCTCCAGCTCGCGGGCGACCGCCAGCGTCTGCGCGCCCTGGGCTTCGTTGATTTCAAAAAGGCCGACCTGGTCCAGCGTCAGGCCGCAGCGCGCCAGCAGCAGGCGGATCGCGGGGGCCGGGCCTATGCCCATGATCTCGGGCGGCACACCGACCACCGCTGCGGCCACCACACGCGCCAGGGGTTTGGCGCTCCGGGCTTTCACGTAGGCGCCGGAGGCGACCACGGCCGCGGCGGCCGCGTCCACCAGCGCCGCGCTGTTGCCGCCGGTTTGCACGCCGCCGGCATGAACCGCCCTGAGTTGGGCCAGCACTTCAACGGGAGACAGCCGCGCATGGGTGTCGTGCGCGACTTCCACGGCCTTGCCCTGCAGGCGGATGCCGCGCGTGGCATAGCCGGGAAGCTCGAACTTTTCACTCACCACCGGCACGATTTCACCCGCGTGAAAGCCGGCCTCCCGCGCCGCCACGGCCTTGGCGAATGAGCCGGACGCAAACTCATCGACTGCTTCCCGCGTGATGCCGTATTTCCTGGCGAGGTTTTCGGCGGTCTGGATCATGTCGATGCCGGCGGCCGAGTCCTTGAGGGCCTCCCACATGAAGTCCTTGAAACCGACCGGCGCGCCCAGCTTGAAGCCGGTGCGGTGCTCGAAGGAAGCGATCGGGTTGCGGGTCATGCTTTCGGCGCCGACGACCAGCGCCACGCTGGCCGCGCCGCTCTGGATCTGCTCGCCGGCCTGCCGGAACAGCTCGAAGCCGGTGCCGCAGATGCGCTGCACCATGATGGCCGGGACCTCGACGGGCACCCCGGCATACAGGCCGATATGGCGCGGCAGCATGAATTGCTCGAAGTCGCCCGGGGCCATGTTGCCGGCGATCACCGAATCGACGTCCCCGGCGCCGACGCCGGCGCGCTGCAGCACGGCGCGCGCGGCCTTGATGCCGAGATCCGTCGGCGACACATGGCCGAGGGCGCCGCAATAGTCGACCATGGGCGTGCGAATGCCGTCCAGCATCCAGACGTCCTGAAAAGCGCTGAAGAATCCTTTGGGCTGCATGATGGTTTATGTGTCCGGTTTAGCGCCTGGCGGGTTTGACGATGGGATGCGCGGTGTCGTCGTGCAGGGCCGCAACGAGCGCCTCCCGGTGCGTGAGCACGGCGCGCTGGTTGATGGAGCCCTTGTCGGTGACCTCGCCCTTGTCGAAGGAAGGCGGCTCGTGCATCAGGAGCAGCCGGCTGACGCAGCTCGCGCTTCCGGTGGCGTTCTGCGCGAGCCTGTCCAGCAACTCCTGAAAATGCCTGGTGACCTGCTCGCATTCGAGAACCTCGCGCAGAGGCGCTTCAGGCGCAAGCCCGGCCAGCGCGCGCACCGCGGGGGTTGGGAAAACCAGCGCACCCACTTCCTTGAGGTTGATGCCCGTCAGGACGACGTCCTGCACATAAGGCGCTCCCGCCGCGACGATCTTCGCGCGCAGCGGGCCCACGCTGACAAAAGTACCCGTGGCGAGCTTGAAGTCTTCCGCTATCCGCCCGTCGAACTTGAGCCCGAGGTGGATGTTGCCTTCGTCAATCCACCTGACGGCATCGCCGGTGCAGAAGAATCCTTCGTCGTCGAAAGCTTGCGCCGTCTCCTGCGGCGCCCGCCAGTACCCGGGCGATATGTTGGGGCCCTTGTAGCGGACCTCGGTCTTGCCGTCCACGGCGGCCAGTTTCAGCTCCATGCCGGGCGCGGGCACGCCCAGGTCGCCGGCTTTCACGTCGGGGCTGGTGACAAAGATGGCGAAGGGCGCGGACTCGGTCATGCCCAGGCCGGTCACCATGGCGATGCGCTCGCCGATTTCTTTTTCCTGAGATTCATACAGGCTGTCCCATACCGGCTGGGCCAGCGCGGCGCCGGCATAGAAAAACATCCTGACGCGCGACAGCAGCGTGCGCCGCAGTTGCGCGTCGGTCTTCATGGCCTGGGCGATCGCCTCAAAGCCGGTCGGGACGTTGAAGTAGACCGTGGGGGCGATCTCGCGCAGGTTGCTCAAGGTCTCGTGCATCAGCGCCGGCGTGGGTTTTCCGTCGTCGATGTAAAGCGTCCCCCCGTGAAACAGCACCATGCCGAAGTTGTGGTTGCCGCCGAAGGTGTGGCTCCACGGCAGCCAGTCGACCAGCACCAGCGGCTCCTCCTGCAACGCCGGCATGGACTGCGCCATCTGCTGCTGGTTGGCGCACCACATGCGCTGGGTGTTGATCACCGCCTTGGGCTGCCTGGTAGAACCGCTGGTGAACAGGAACTTCACAATGGTGTCCGGCCCGGTGGCCTGCATGGCGCGGTCCACCGAGGCCGTCGCCGGCGTTGCCGCCAGTTCCGCGAAGCGCGTGCCGGGACGCCCGTCCATCCGACCCGCGGCCAGCACCACTTCGACCTCCTCGCCGAGCGTGGCCTGGATGGCCCGTGCATAGCCGGCGTCGGCGGCAAATACCAGGCCGGGCGTCACCGTCTTGATCACATGCCGCAGCTTGTCGTAATCCTGGCTGAGCAGCGAGTACTGCGGCGACACCGGCACGAAGGGCACACCGGCCACCAGGCAGCCCAGCGCCAGTTGCGCATGCTCCAGGTCGTTCCCGGAAAGTATCAGCACGGGCCGCTCGGCGCCAAGGCCGCGGTCAAGGAGCGCTTGCGCGATACTGCGGGCCGCCGCCCAGGCCTGGCCGTAGCTGAGGTGACGCCATGCGCCCGCCGTTCCGTCGGCCTGCTTTTCGCGCCGCGCCATGAAGCTGCGGCCGGGTGCCGTCAGCGCCCAGTGCTGCAGGCGGTCGGTGATCCGCGCCGGGTAGTTCTCAAGGTCCTGGTCCGCGCGCAGGTAGCGGACGCCGGGCCGCCCCTCGCGCAGGACGACACGGGTCACGCCAAAGCGCAGGGGGCGAAATTTGGGGGCACTCATGATGGTGTTGTCTCTTCTGTCTCTTTATTTTTTCTGTCTCTTTTGTCTTCACCGCCGCTGTTTCAGCGGGCCCTCATGCCGGGCGCCTTCCGGAGGCGTTCAGGGTTTTTTCACCTTGGCGGCCCTGCCGGCGAGGAACTCCTTGACGCGGTCCTTGGCCTCGGGTGCGCTTTGCGCCACCGCCGCCATCAAGGCCTCGGTGAAGAACCCCTGGTCCGCGGGCTGCTCGGCAATGCGCGGCAAGGCGTGCATCAGGGCGTAGTTGGTCAGCGGCGCGTTTTTCGCCACCCGGCCGGCCAGCTCGATCGCCTTGTCGAGGGCCTGCCCTTGCGGCACCAGGTACTGCGTCAGGCCTATGCGTTCGCCCTCCTGGGCGTCGTAGACGCGGCCGGTCAGCATCATGTCCGTCATGCGGGCGGTGCCTATCAGGCGCGGGATGCGCACAGCGCCGCCGCCGCCGACGAAGATTCCGCGCGAGCCTTCGGGCAAGCCGTAAAAAGCGCTTTCGTCGGCGACGCGGATGTGGCAGGCGCTGGCCAGTTCCAGGCCGCCGCCGACCACCGCGCCGTGCAGGGCGGCAATCACAGGCACGGGCCCGTACTGCAGGCGGTCCAGCGCGGCGTGCCACATGCGCGAGTGGTGCAGGCCCTGGCTGGCGTCGCGTTCCTGCAGTTCGCTGAGGTCAAGGCCGGCGCAGAAGTGATCGCCCTCGCCGTAGAGAACGGCGGCCCTGGCGGCGGCGGGCAGGTTTTCAAACAGGTCGCGCAGGGCCAGCACCTGGGCATCGCCCAGGGCATTGCGCTTGGCGGGGCGCGACAGGCGAATCACGGCAATGTCGCCGCGCATATCGAGATCGAGATGAAGGTGTTTTTGGGTCATTTGGAATTTTCAGTGAGGCCGATTATGATTATGAATCATAACCATTACAACGAGGCCGGGCGGCTTTTTTGCAGTGAAAACCCTAGGAGCGCGAGAGGGTGCGGCGTCACAAAAAGGAACGCGCAGGCAGCTGCGGCTTCAAGCGGCGCAGCCTGGATTCAGCCCCGCGCCATGTCGTCGCCGGTCGATGCACGGCTCTGCGGCACGCCGGAACCGCGTGCAGCGAGACCGCGTTGAATCAGGAAAGGGTCAGATGTTGAGCCACTTCAGCAGCTCGCGCATGCGCGGCTCCGATGTGGTGTCGAACTGCTCTACGCCTATGCGCTTGAGCACGTCCTTGCCGGCTTCGCTGGCGGGCAGGGCCAGCAATTCCTCCTGGATGGCCTTGAGCTGCTCGGGTTTGATGCGCTTGTGGGCCACCAGCGGAAAGTAAGGCTGCGCCACGCTTTTGTGCAGGATGCGCCCGCCGTCTTTTTCCCACTTCTTGGCGATGCCTGAATAAGAGGCCACGCCGCCCACGTCGGCGAACTTGTTGTCCAGGTAGAAACCGACGGCGGCCTGCTCGCGCACGAACTGCACGTTTTCCCTGTCCACCAGGATGCCCTTGTCGCGCAGTTCCGCGGCGCAGAAGCGCGACATGTAGGCAATCTGCTCGGGCAGGGCGATGCGCTGGCCCTTCACGTCATTGATGGTTTTGAGCGCGGAACCCTTGGGCACGATGACGAAGCACTGCCCGTCGGGCTTGGTGCTGGCGATGTAGCTGTAGCCGTAGTCGCGCATGCCGCGTGCCGGGTAGTCGCTGGGGCGGGCCATCACGAGGTCGAAACGGCCGGTTTGCATGCCTTCTTCGAGCTGCTTGAATTCACGCGCGAAGACCACGCTGACCTTGGCTTTCAGGGCCTTGCCTATCACTTCGGCCAGGCCCTGGTATTTGGTGATCACCTGGGCATGGTCCAGGCCGCCCGAGGTGCCCTCGCTGATGCCCAGCACCAGTTGCTGGGCCGGGGCCTGGGCTTGCGCGGGGCCGGTCCCGAGCAGGCTTGCCGCCAGGGCCAGGGTCCATGCCATGGATGTGATGACAGTGCGCGACATAAGGCTCCCTCGTGGTTATTGATTCGCATGCTAAGGCCTGCGTTTGCGGCGGGCCAGTTGTGATTACCCTTAATCGGTTTTCCTTACATCCTTGCCGCATGCGGCGATGACACAATGCGACGCATGAAGCATCCGCCCCTCGCCTTGGCCGCCGTCCTGCTCCTGGTGTTGTCCGCCTGCGGCTCGTCACCCAAGGCCAGCCATGATCCGCTGTCGATTGCCCGCGCCCCGGTGGCGGCGGCCATCAACGACTACCAGCGCTGCGCGGGCGACGCCCTGCGGCCGATGAAAGACGATCCCGCGCAGTCCGTCTTTGTGCTGGCCGATGCCGCGTTGGCCGCCTGCGATGCCGGGCTGGAGCAGGTCAAGCGCAGCATCCTGGCGGACAACGCGGGCCACCCCTATGTGGCCGCGTTTGCGGAGGAGGCCGGTGCGAACATACGCGCGCGCACCCGCAACATGCTGGCGCACGGGCTGAACCGCGCGCGCGAAGCGCAACCCTAGGAGCCTGGGCGGCAGAAGGAATCGAAGCGAAAAGCGAGCCCAGCGAGGACAGTTTTTGCCGGATTTGCAGACCCATAGCCGTAGCTATGGGGCAAAAAGCCGGTAAAAAATGGACCGCTGCGCTCACTTTGCAGCCGATGCTCCTTCTGCCGCCCAGGCTCCTAGCGCAGGCTTTTCACGTAGCGCGGCGCGTTCGGGTCACGCGGCTTGCGCTCGCGGTGGCCCTCTTCGCCGAAGATCGCGCCGAAGGTGGATTCGATGAAGCCCGACTCCGGGTAGACCTCTTCCTCGGTGTCCACCGAGCGCGCGCTCTGGCGGTCTTGCTGGGGCGGTGGCGCGACGACGGGCGCCGTGCGCTCCTTCACCACCTCGGTCACCATCTGCACCAGCGGCACGCGCGGCTTGGGATCGGGCACGGCCATGATCTCTTCGAGCTTGTCGGCCCAGACGGCCAGGTCGTAGTGGCCGTCTTCGGCCGCTTTCTCGCGCGCAAAGCGCGCGATCTCGGCCGCGTACTCATGGTTGCTGGCCATCCACTCGGTGTCGGTCACCCGCCCCGTCTTGCGGCGCAGCAGGACGTGGAGGTGGGCCGCGATGGCGATTTTCTCGTTGGAAGGCATGGTGGGGTGTCCTTCAGAGGTGAAAAAAAGCCGGCGTATCAGGTGCCGAGGCGTTCGGCATGCTGTGTGATGTCCAGACCGTCGCTCTCGGAGGCTTCGCTGACGCGCAGGCTGACGATCAGCGAGGTGACCCACAAGGCCAGCGCCGTCATGAACAGGCTGTAAATCATGACCGCGCCCGCGCCTATGGCCTGCGTCAGCACACTGCCTTCCGAGCCGGAGATGGTCTTGCTGGCGAACACACCGGTGAGCAGCGAGCCCACGATGCCGCCCACCCCGTGCACGCCGAACACGTCCAGCGAGTCGTCTGCGTTGAGCAGGCGCTTGAGGCCCGTGGCGCCCCAGTAGCAGGCCAGCCCGGCGGCCACGCCGAACACCAGCGCCGCGCGCGGCGAGACAAAACCGGCCGCCGGCGTGATGGCAACCAGGCCGGCCACGAGGCCCGAGCACAGGCCCAGCAGCGAAGGCCGCCCGCGCACCGCCCACTCGGCGGCCATCCAGGACAGCGCTCCGGCCGCGGCCGCGATGTGCGTGACCGCCATGGCCAGGCCCGCCCGGCCGTCGGAGGCCACCGCGGAACCGGCGTTGAAACCGAACCAGCCCACCCACAGCATGCCGGCGCCGGCCATGGTCAGGCCCAGGTTGAAGGGGGTGAAGGGTTCACGGCCGTAGCCGTGGCGCGGGCCGAGCGCATAGGCGCAGACCAGCCCGGCGATGCCGGCATTGATGTGCACCACCGAGCCGCCGGCGAAATCCAGCGCGCCCATGCGGGCCAGCCAGCCGTTGGGCTCCCAGACCCAGTGCGCAATCGGCGCGTAGACGACGACCGTCCAGAGCGACATGAAGATCAGCATCGCGGAAAAGCGCATGCGCTCGACGAAAGCGCCGACCACCAGCGCCGCGGTGATGATGGCGAAGGTCAGCTGGAACATCGCGTAAACCGATTCCGGGATGTTGGGCGCGATGTGGCTGACCGCGACCTTCTGCGCGTCCTTCACGTAGTCCAGCCCGGTGAACCAGAAGCGCTCCGTGCCGCCCAGGTAGTGGCCCCAGGCGCCGCTGCCGGGCGTAAAGGCGATTGAGTAACCCACGGCGAACCACAAGAGGCTGACGATGGCGCAGATGGCGACGACGCAGGCCATCACGTTGAGCACGCTCTTGCGGCGCACCATGCCGCCGTAAAAGAGCGCGATGCCGGGAAGCGTCATGAGCAGCACCAGCGCGGTGGACGTCATCATCCAGGCGGTGTCGGCGCCGTTAAGGGTCTCCGCGCCCACCAGGCCGGGGTGCGTGAGGGGCGCGGGCGCCGGCGCGGCGGGGGCTGCCGCGGGCGCAGGCGCGGCCACCACCGGCGCAGGGGCGGCCGGCGGCGCTGCGGGAGCCGCGGCGGCCTCAGGCGCCGCGCTGGCGGCTGCCACAGGCGCGGCGGGGGCCGGCGCGGCTGCCGGAGCCTGCGCCATGGCCTGCTGGCAGGCCATGCCCACCCAGATCGCCAAGCCCCACGCCATAAAGCTCTTCCGGTGCATACACGCCCGCCTTTCTTGCAGTCAGTCAAACAATTCGTAACAACCAGGCTCAAGAGGCATAAGTCGTGCCAAGGCTGAAAAACGGGTAGTTGAGTACTTTTGGGCTCAAATGCGCGCACACGGTGCTTGCGGGCGCCATGGTCTTGCGTGCTGCACCAGAGGGCACCTGCGCTATCCGCACAATCCCGGGGGCGGGAAACCCCCAATGCACTATGTCAGTGCGCGGGCTACATTGGACGACTTGCTGACGAGCCTTGCTGCTCGCAACGCGAGGAGCCGAGGAGACACGAGAGAGCCACTAGAAATAAGTACACAAGCGGCAAGGCATTCCACAAGATGCCCTGTTGCAAAAAGCGCTGGTAACCCCAGCGCTTTTTTTATGCCCGCCGCCTTTGTACGGCGCCGGACGGCTCAGTCCGGATTGATGCCGGCCGCGGCCATGGGCGGCGGCAGCTTGCTGAGGGCTTCGGCGATGGCCGCCGCCTTGGCCTTGGCGGCGGCCGCCGCCGCGGCGGTGGTCGGCCCGGGGGCGGGGTTGCTGCCCGACATCACACCGGCCATCTCGGCCGCCTGGCGCGGTTGGCCGATGGGCGCGGCGGCCAGGCCTTTTTGCACCGCCACCATGTCTTCCTCGCTGGGGTACTGGCCCAGCAGCACATAGTCAAAGACGCGGCGCGCGATAGGCGCGGCCACCCCGGCGCCCCAGCCGGCGTTTTCCACGATCACGGCCAGCGCGATCTTGGGGTCGTCCGCAGGCGCGAAGGCCATGTACACCGCGTGGTCGCGCTGGTGCTCTTCCATCTTGGCGCCGTTGTACTTGTCCTTCTGGCCTATGGTCACGGCCTGGGCCGTGCCGGTCTTGCCGCCCGAGAGGTAACCCGCGCCGGCAAACACCCGCGCCGAGGTCCCTTCCTGCGTCACGCCGACCAGCGCCTTGCGCACGATGGCCACGTTTTCCGGTTTGTAGCCCAGGTCCTCGGGAGGGTCGGCCGGCAGCGGGTGCATCACGCGCGTGACCGGGTCCTGCGTGCCGATGACCAGCCGCGGCTTGTGCTTGACGCCGCCGTTGACCAGCGTCGCCGTGGCCTGCGCCAGCTGCAGCATGGTGAAGGTGTTGTAGCCCTGGCCTATGCCCAGCGAAATCGTTTCGCCCGGGTACCACTTCTGCTGCTCCGGCCGCTTGTAGGCCTTGCGCTTCCATTCCTGGCTGGGCAGCACGCCGCGCACCTCGCCGTTGATGTCGATGCCGGTGATCTGCCCGAAGCCCAGCGGCTTCATGAAATCGTGCATGGCGTCGACGCCCAGGTCGTTGGCCAGCGAATAGAAGTACACGTTGCTGGACTTGACGATGGCGCGGTACATGTCGACCGAGCCGAGCGCGATGTCGCCGTGGCTGCGGAAGGTGTGGCCGCCGAAGGTCCAGGAGGCGTTGTCGTTGATGATGAAGCTCGGCGAGCGCTTGCCGGTCTGCAGGGCCGCCATGGCCATGAAGGGTTTGTAGGTCGAGCCCGGCGGGTAGGTGCCGCGCAGCGCGCGGTTGAGCAGCGGCTTGTCGATGGACTCGTTGAGCGCCTGCCAGCTTTCGGTGTCTATGCCGTCGACGAACAGGTTGGGGTCGAAGGTGGGCTTGCTGACGAAGGCCAGCACGTCGCCGGTTTTCGGGTCCATGGCCACCAGCGCGCCGCGCCGGTCGCCGAACATGTCTTCCACGAGTTTTTGCAGGCGGATGTCCAGCGACAGCATCACGGTGTTGCCGGGCGTGGCCGGGTTGCTGGCCAGCTTGCGCACGGCGCGCCCGCCCGCCGAGGTCTCCACCTGCTCGACGCCGGTGGTGCCATGCAGTTGCTGCTCGAAGCTTTGCTCTACGCCGAGCTTGCCGATGTAGTCGGTGCCGCGGTAGTTGCCCTCGTCGTCGCTGTCCTCGATGCTTTCTTTTTCAGCCTGGTTGATGCGGCCTATGTAGCCCACCACGTGGCTGCCCAGCTCTCCATACGGATAGCTGCGAAACAGCCGGGCCTTGATGTCGACACCCGGGAAGCGAAAGCGCTGCGCCGCGAAACGCGCCACTTCCTCGTCGGTCAGGCGCGTGCGTATGGGCAGCGACTCGAAATTTTTCGACTCCTCGCGCAGGCGCTTGAAGCGCCGCTTGTCGCGCAGCTGGATGTCGATGATTTTTTCCAGCGCGGCAATGGTTTCCTCGAGGTTCTCGACCTTGGACGGCGTGATCTCCAGCGTGTAGGCCGAATAGTTGGTCGCCAGCACGATGCCGTTGCGGTCCAGGATCAGGCCGCGGTTCGGCACGATGGGCACGATGGCCGTGCGGTTGCTTTCCGCCTGCTCGTTCAGGTCGGCATGGCGGTACACCTGCAGATACACCAGCCGCGCCGCCAGCAAGGCAAACGCGCACAACACCACCAGGCTGGCCACCAGCACCCGCGCGCGAAAGCGCGACAGGTCAGCTTCAACGTTGCGCAACTCAGTCATGGTGGTGCGACTCTACAACCGCCGCAAAGTGCCGGCAAGGCGCGTGATTACCCCCGAAAAAGCAAAGGCGATGCGAAGCGAGCCGCCCAGGCCAGCAGGGGCTGCGGGACTGGCTTTGCCACACCGCAGGCGCAGCGGCCCCCAAGGGGCTGGAGCCCGCGGCTCCAAGCCTGCCTGCGCAGGCTTGGACGGGCGACAGAGGCGAAGCGTCTCGCGAGCCGCGGCCTGCAAGGCCTCGGGAGCTACACGCAGTGAGCGACCGTGGGGGCATTACAGAGGTCTGTTCTGGTCAGGGTCGGGCGCGCGCCGCTGCGGCACCAGCAGCAGCACGCTCACGACGGGCCACAGCACGGCTTCGACCAAAGGCGCCAGCAGCATGATCCAGCCCGGGAAGATGCCGCCGCCAATCATGCGTATGACGAGCTCCACGCCGTGCGCCAGGGCGAACAGCGGCAGCACCTGCAGCGCCTGGGAAGGCACCGTGAACCAGAGCAGGCGGCGATGGATCATGGTGGCGAAAAAGCTCAGCGCCGTGTACGACAGCGCATGCTGTCCCAGCAATGATGACTGGTGCACGTCCATGCCCAGGCCGAACATGAAGGCCACGCCTATGCCCACGCGCAGCGGCTGGTGCACGTTCCAGAACACCAGCACCAGCGCCAGGAAGTCAGGCATCCAGGGCACGCGCCCCAGGGGCAGCATGTCCAGCAGCAGCGCCACGATGAGGCTGCTCCAGATAAATACGGGATTGGCGGGCAGCAGCAGTTGCTGGCCGGAGGGCATGATCATTTGGCGGCCCCTTTCTTTTTGGGCGTGGCTTCGGGCGCGTCGGGTTCGGGCCGCGGCGGGATCTGGCCGGTGCCGGGCTTGACCACCATGACGTGCCGCGCCCCCGTCACCAGCGCCTGCGGCGTGCAGTAAATTTTCGCAAAAGCCGACTCGGCGCGCCGCTCGATGCGGCTGATCCTGGCGACCGGCAGGCCGGCCGGGTAGACGCCGTCCACGCCGCTGGTGGTCAGCAGGTCGCCCTGCTGCACGTCCGAGTTGCTGCCCATGAAACGCAACTCCAGCCCGCTGCCCGAGACCGTGGGGTCGCCGAAGGCCACGCTGCGCGCGCCGGTGCGCACATTGAGCACGGGAATCGCCAGGTCGCGGTCCACCAGCAAGGTGACCTCGCTGACCAGCGGGTGCACGCGCGTGACCTGCCCCAGCACGCCGGACTCGTCCAGCACCGGCGAGCCCAGGTCCACGCCCTGCGCCATGCCTTTGTCGATGATCACCTTGCGGGTGTAAGGGTCGGCCGCGTCGTACAGCACCTCAGCGGCCATGACCGGCGTGTTGAGCTGCTCGCGCAGGCCCAGCAGCTTGCGCAGGCGGTTGTTCTCCTGCAGGAGCTGCTCGACCTGGCCGGCGCGCAGCGACTGCAGCGCCAGCTTCTTGCCGGCCTCTTCGCTGGCGACCTTGGCCTGGTTCAGGGTGGTGAAGTATTCACCGCCGCCCCTGACGGCGCGCACAGGCTGCAGCGCCAGCCATTGCACCGGGTACAGCGCGGTGGCCAGCGCGGCGCGCACCGGCTGGGTGATACGAAAACGGGTGTCGGCGACCATCAGGAACAGCGACAGCGCGCTGAAAAACATCAGCTTGGACAGCGCCGACGGCCCCTGCTTGAAAAAGGGCGGCGGGGATCTGTCAAGGGTTCCTAAGGGCATGGTTCGCTGTCAGGCTGGCCCCGCCTCATGCCCGGCCTGCGGCATGAAGTACGGCGTTGCGCTTATTCCGAGGTGAAGATGGAACCCAGGCGATCCATGCGCTCCAGGGCGATGCCGCAACCGCGCACCACGCAGGTCAGCGGGTCTTCAGCCACGAGCACCGGCAGGCCGGTTTCCTCGGCCAGCAGGCGGTCCAGGTCGCGCAGCAGGGCACCGCCGCCGGTCAGCATCATGCCGCGCTCGGCGATGTCGGCGCCGAGTTCGGGCGGCGTCTGCTCGAGCGCGTTCTTCACGGCGCTCACGATGTTGTTGAGCGGGTCGGTCAGGGCTTCGAGGATTTCGTTGCTGGAGATCGTGAAGCTGCGCGGCACGCCTTCGGAAAGGTTGCGGCCCTTGACTTCCATTTCCTTGACTTCGGAGCCGGGGAAGGCCGAGCCAATGCTTTTCTTGATGGCCTCGGCGGTGGGCTCGCCGATCAGCATGCCGTAGTTGCGGCGGATGTAGTTGATGATGGCTTCGTCGAAACGGTCGCCGCCGACGCGCACGCTGCCTTTGTAGACCATGCCGCCCAGCGAGATCACGCCGACTTCGGTGGTGCCGCCGCCGATATCGACGACCATGGAGCCGCTGGCTTCGGAGACCGGCAGGCCGGCGCCGATGGCTGCGGCCATGGGCTCTTCAATCAGGTAGACGTCGCTGGCGCCGGCGCCCAGGGCGCTTTCACGGATGGCGCGGCGCTCGACCTGGGTGGAGCCGCAGGGCACGCAGATGATGATGCGCGGGCTGGGCTTGAGCAGGCTGCGCGGGTGAACCATCTTGATGAACTGCTTGAGCATCTGCTCGGTGACGGTGAAGTCGGCGATCACGCCGTCTTTCATCGGGCGTATGGCCTCGATGTTGCCGGGGACCTTGCCCAGCATGGCCTTGGCTTCGTGGCCCACGGCCTGGATGGTTTTTTTGCCTTGGGGGCCGCCTTCGTGGCGGATGGCGACGACCGAGGGCTCATCCAGCACAATACCGCGGTCGCGGACGAAAATCAGGGTATTGGCGGTACCGAGGTCGATGGCCAGGTCGGTGGAAAAATACCGACGGAATGCTTCAAACATATGCAAGAGTCCGGTTAGGGCATGAACAGACTTCGCTGCTCCATCGCCTTTTTATTGAGTAAGCCATTATGGGGAAGTTGGGCCGGAGGCGTCCGAAACCTTGCTTCCGGCACCTAAAAAGCGCCTAAAGAGTGCATCCGGCCTTGATTTCACACCAAAGGCGGGATAATAACGCATCCCCTGTGGATCGATGGGTCCCGCAGGGGCGTTTTTTCAGCTTTACACCTCGTTTCAGCCCCGCATTTCACCGGTATTTCCTCCCGTATTCTTGCTGTATTCCTTCCCGTTTTCCCCGTATTTTTCCTTCACACCTACCCATGGCATTGACACCCCACGACATCGCCCGCGTCGCCAACCTGGCGCGGCTGGAATTGCGCCCTGACGAAACCGAACGCACCCTGAGCCAGCTCAACGGCTTTTTCGCCCTGGTGGAGCAGATGGACGCCGTCAACACCGAGGGCGTGGAGCCGCTGGCCCACCCGGCCGCCGTGCTCGGCGAAGTCGCCCTGCGCCTGCGCGAGGACGTCGTCAGCGAACCCAACCAGCGCGAGGCCAGCCAGGTGAGCGCGCCCGCCGTCGAAAACGGCCTCTTCCTCGTCCCCAAGGTGATCGAATGAGCGGCACCCAAAACAACACCGCCCTGCATGACCTGGGCGTCGCGCAACTGGCCGCGAAACTGGCAGCGCGCGAAGTCTCCAGCGTCGAAGTGACGCAGCATTTCCTGGCCCGCATCCAGCAGGAAAAACTGGGCGCCTTCCTGGCCACCGACACCGAAGTCTCGCTGGCCCAGGCCAGGGCCGCCGACGCGCGCCTGGCCGCCGGCGAGCGCACGCCGCTGCTGGGCGTGCCGCTGGCGCACAAGGACGTCTTCGTCACGCTCGATTTCCCGACGACGGCCGGCTCGAAGATGCTGGAAAACTACCGCAGCCCGTTCGACGCCACGGTGGTGGGCAAGCTGGGGCCGCAGGGCGCCGGCATGGTCACGCTGGGCAAGCTCAATTGCGACGAATTCGCCATGGGTTCGGGTAATGAAAACAGCGCCTACAAGCCCGTGAAAAACCCCTGGGACACCAGCCGCATTCCCGGCGGTTCGTCGGGCGGCTCGGCTGCGGCCGTGGCCGCGCGCCTGGTGCCCGCCGCCACCGGCACCGACACCGGCGGCTCGATACGCCAGCCCGCGTCGCTGACCGGCATCACCGGCATCAAGCCCACCTACGGCCGCTGCTCACGCTACGGCATGGTGGCCTTCGCCTCCAGCCTGGACCAGGCCGGCCCGATGGCACGCAGCGCGCTTGATTGCGCCCTGTTGCTGTCGACCATGGCCGGGCCGGACCCGGACCGCGACTCCACTTCGCTGGACCTGCCCGCCGCCGACTACGCGGCGGACCTGCTCGCCGCACGCCCCGCAGCCGCCGGCGACAAACCGCTCAAGGGCTTGCGCATAGGCCTGCCCACGCAGTTCTTCGGCGCAGGCTGCGCACCCGACGTGCTGGCCGCCGTGCGCGGCGCGCTGGCCGAGTATGAAAAGCTGGGCGCCACCCTCGTGGACGTGAGCCTGCCGCTGACCGAGCTGTCCATCCCCGTGTACTACGTCATCGCGCCGGCCGAGGCCAGCAGCAACCTGAGCCGCTTTGACGGCGTGCGCTACGGGCATCGCGCGGCGCACTACACCGACCTCGACGACATGTACAAAAAGTCGCGCAGCGAAGGCTTCGGCGATGAGGCCACGCGCCGCATCATGATCGGCACCTATGTGCTGTCGCACGGCTACTACGATGCCTACTACCTGAAGGCGCAGAAAATCCGCCGCCTGATCGCGCAGGATTTCCAGACCGCCTTCACGCAGTGCGACATCATTGCCGGCCCGGTCTCGCCTACCGTCGCCTGGAAGATCGGCGAAAAATCCGACGACCCGGTGGCCAGCTACCTGGCCGACATCTACACCCTCTCATCCAGCCTGGCCGGCCTGCCGGGCATGAGCGTGCCGGCGGGCTTTGGCGCCGGCGGCATGCCCGTGGGCCTGCAGCTGATCGGCAACTACTTCAAGGAAGCGCAACTGCTGGGCGCCGCCCACCAGTTTCAGCTCGCAACCGACTGGCACCTGCGCCTGCCCCCCAGCCTTTGAATGATTTGACATGAGCCAGACCCAACCCACCGTCAACCCCTTCGCCCAGATGCAAGCCGGCCGCCCCACCGGGCCGCTGGTGCAGGGCTACGAAGTCATCATCGGCTTCGAGACCCACACGCAGCTCACCACGCAGTCGAAGATTTTCAGCCGCGCGTCCACCTCGTTTGGCGCCGAACCCAACACCAACGCCTCCGCGGTGGACTTTGCATTGCCCGGCGCGTTGCCGGTGATGAACAAAGGCGCGGTGCAACGCGCCATCGAGTTCGGCCTGGCCGTCAACGCGCACGTCGCCGAACACAGCGTGTTCGCGCGCAAGAACTACTTCTACCCCGACCTGCCAAAGGGCTACCAGATCAGCCAGTTCGAGATTCCGGTGGTGCAGGGCGGCAGCGTCGAGTTTTTCCTGGAGGGTGAGAAAAAATCCGTTCGCCTGGTGCGCGCGCACCTGGAAGAAGACGCCGGCAAGTCGCTGCATGAAGACTTCATCGGCATGAGCGGCATAGACCTGAACCGCGCCGGCACGCCGCTGCTGGAGATCGTGACCGAGCCCGACATGCGCTCCTCGGCAGAGGCTGTGGCCTATGCCAGGGAACTGCACAAGATCGTCACCTGGATAGGCATCTGCGACGGCAACATGCAGGAAGGCAGCTTCCGCTGCGACGCCAACGTGTCGGTGCGCAAGCCGGGCGAACCGCTGGGCACGCGCCGCGAAATCAAGAACCTGAACAGCTTCAAGTTCATGCAGCAGGCGATCGACTATGAAGTTCGCTGGCAGATCGCACAAATTGAAGACGGCCACACCATCCAGCAGGCCACCGTGTTGTTCGACCCGGACACCGGCGAGACGCGCAGCATGCGCACCAAGGAAGACGCGGCCGACTACCGCTACTTCCCCGACCCCGATTTGCCGCCCCTTGTGATCGCGCGCGACTGGGTGGAAAAAACACGCTCGGAAATGTCCGAACTGCCGCGCGTGATGGCGACGCGTTTCGTCAAGGACTACGGACTGCCCGAGTACGACGCCGGCCAGCTCACGCAAAGCAAGGCCACGGCCGTATTTTTTGAAGCGGTCGCCGAGGCCAGCCAACAGCCCAAGCTGGCCAGCAACTGGGTCATGGGCGAGTTGTCGCGGCGCCTGAACAGCGAAGAAAAATCGATTGAGGCCTCCGCCGTCAGCGCGGGTCAGCTGGCGGGCCTGATCTCCCGCATCGCCGACGGCACGATTTCCAACAATGCCGCGAAACAGGTGTTCGATGCGCTGTGGACCGGCGAAGGCTCGGACGTCGACGCCATCATCGAGGCCAAGGACCTCAAGCCGATGAGCGACACCGGCGAGCTCGAAAAAATCATCGACGGCGTGCTGGCCGCCAACGCCAAAAACGTCGAGGAAGTACGCGCCGGCAACGCCAAGGCCATGAACGCGCTGGTCGGCCAGGCCATGAAAGCCACCAAGGGCAAGGCCAACCCGGCGCAGGTCAACGAGCTGCTGAAGAAGAAACTGGGGGCTTGAAGCGAAACCGGGCAGCAGCCCGGTCCTTCAGTTTTTGGCGGCGGTGGCAGCCGGGGCCGCGGGCGCTTCCCTCATCGCCCACAGCTGCTTGAGTTTGACCAGCTCTTCGTCGAAGCGCACGTTGACGCGCTTTTTCTCCTGCTCCTGGTCCTGGATGAATTTCTTCTGCACGGCCGAGCTGTTTTCGTTTTCTTCGAGCTTGCGCTTGAGCGACGGCGGGGCCTTGCCGGGATCTTTCACATAAAACTCGAATTCGGCCTGTATGGCCTTGCGTTGCTCGGCGAGTTCGGCCGTCCTCTTGCTGGAGGCCTTGATGACCTCGTCGACCTGGGCCAGCGCCGTGACGCGCTCCTGGTCGTGCACGGCGCGGCTGGGATAACGCAGCAGCAAGGCGCGGTCGCGGCGCTTGTCTTCGGCTTCGCGGGCCTTGGCCTCGGCGGCGGCCTTGTCTTTTTCATCCTGCACCGCGCGCTCCTGCGCGGTCAGCGAGGGGCCCACCACGCGCTTGACCGTGCCCGAGCGGTTCAGCTCCTGCTGGGTGCGGTCTATGCACTCAACAATGGGACGGTCGGCCGTGATCTTGCGGCCCTTGCCGTCGACACAGGTGTAAATGGCCTGGGCATGGGCATGGCTCGCCATGAAGGCCAGCGACAGCCAGGTGACCGTAAGCGCTGTTCGCAAAAACAAATCGACTCCTTAATCCACGCCGTAGCGTTCCCGGTAGGCCAGCACGGCCTGGTAGTGCGTCTTCAGGGACAGCGTGCCGGGTCCGCTGGACTCCGGCGCGTCGCTCTGGGTGGAGAGATATTGCAGCAAGTCGGTCAGCCGCGCAATCGCGCAAACCTGCAAGCCCAGCTGTTTCGTAACATATTGCACGGCACTATGGCTCACATCCACGCCGTTTTCGGTGGCCTTCTCCTGGCGGTCCAGCGCCAGCGCGACGGCGTGGGGAACGGCACCCGCGGCCTGGATGATGGCGATGGACTCGCGCGCGGCGGTGCCGGCGGACATCACGTCGTCAATGATCAGCACGCGGCCCTTGACGGGCGCGCCGACCAGCGTTCCGCCTTCGCCATGGTCCTTGGCTTCCTTGCGGTTGTAGGCGAAGGGGTAGTTGCGCCCCAGCCGCGCGAGCTCGACGGCCACCGCCGCGGCCAGCGGAATGCCCTTGTAGGCCGGGCCGAAAATCATGTCGAAGGCCAGGCCCGTGCGCTTTTCCTCGGCCAGCAAATGGCGCGCATAGAATTGCGCCAGCCGCCCGAGCTTGGCCCCGTCGTCGAACAGGCCGGCGTTGAAAAAATACGGGCTCATCCGCCCGGCCTTGGTCTTGAATTGCCCGAAGCGCAGCACGCCCGACTCCACGGCAAACTGCACGAATTCCTGTGCCAGCGCGCCGTCCGCGGGAGTTGCGCCGTCCCTGTTGTCCTGTTGTTGTCCTGCCGTGCTCATTGGAAGTCCCATGTTTAAATTGACCAGCCTCAACCTCAACGGTATCCGCTCCGCGGCCAGCAAAGGCCTGCAGGACTGGGTTGCACAGTCCATGCCGGATTGTATTTGCGTGCAGGAGCTCAAGGCCCAGGCCGCCGACATCAGCGGCCGCTTCGAGGAAATCGCCGGCCTCAAAGGCCACTTTCATTTCGCCGAGAAAAAGGGCTACTCCGGCGTGGGCATCTACACGCGCCACGAGCCCAGCGACGTGATCGTCGGCTACGGCTCGAGCGAATTCGACGCCGAGGGGCGCTACATCGAGCTGCGCTTTGACAGGCCCGGGCGCAAGCTGAGCCCCAAGCTCTCCATCATCAGTTGCTACTTTCCCAGCGGCTCGTCGGGCGAGGAGCGCCAGGCCGCCAAGTTCCGCTTCCTGGCCGAGTTCTACCCGCGCCTGCTGGCCCTGAAGGAAACACGCGACTTCGTGCTGTGCGGCGACGTCAACATCGCGCACCAGGAGATCGACCTGAAGAACTTCAAGGGCAACAAGAAGAACAGCGGCTTCCTGCCCGAAGAACGCGCCTGGATGACCGAGCTGCTGCGCGACGCGGAGCTGGCCAATGAAGCTGCCGAGGAACTGACGGAACGCACCGGCCCTTCGGTCAAAGGCGGCGGCATGGTCGATGTGTACCGCAAGCTGCAGCCCACGACGACCGACGCGGCCTACACCTGGTGGAGCAACCGCGGCCAGGCCTATGCGAAGAACGTGGGCTGGCGCCTGGACTACCACCTGGCCACGCCCGCCTTCGCGGCGCTGGCCCGCAGCGAACACATCTACAAGGAACAGCGCTTTTCCGACCACGCGCCCATGAGCGTGGACTATGAATTCAAGCTCTGACCCCCGTTCAGACTCACTGCGTGTAGTCTGCTCCCCCCTTCCAGGGGGCGGCGCCTTAGGCCGGCAAAGCCGGACCCTCGGCCCCCGCTGGTGAAATACCCCACCGCATACGCCCTGAATCTTCAAGCCAGCATGAGCCGCGGGACTGGCTTTGCCAGACCGCAGGCGGGCGGCACCTCGGGGGCAGGGAGTTACGCGAAGCGAACGACCGTGGGGCTCAAGTTCCGCGGCCCCCTCGGGGGGCAGCGACCCACACGCAGTGGGAGAGCGTGGGGGCTACTGTTCTGACCAGATCCGCTGGATCTGCGCCGACAGCTCCATCGGGTCGAAGGGCTTGGGAATGACTTCCAGCGCGCCCAGGCCCTTGTAGACCGCGACCTCGGCGGCCTGCACCTTGGCGGTCATGAAGATCACCGGGGTGTTGGCCGTGGCGGGCAGCGCGCGCAGGGCCTTGAGGGTGCTGGGCCCGTCCATGCCGGGCATCATGACGTCCAGGAGCAACAGGTCGGCGGCCGCGCCCGGCGCGGCGTTCAGGGCTTCCTGGCCGGAGGCGCAGGCGATCACGGTAAAGCCGCCCACGGCTTGCAGCGCCATCTGCGCCACCATACGGATGTCGGGCTCGTCTTCGACGTACAGGATGCGGTTCAGTGGTGTGGTCATGGTGGTTCAACTCAAGGCTTGGGGACGGGTGGGGCCCGGATCTCCGGGAATCTGCAGTACTCGCTGGATTGTATTGAGCAGCTCGGTGTTCGAGGTATGCGCCTTGACCAGGACCGCGTCGGCCTGCAGGCCGTCCGCCGGGTCCACCTCGCCGGCCGAAAACACGATCACGGGCGGGCGGGGATCGAGCGCGTCGATGTCCTCGAACAGGTCCCAACCCGACTGGCTGCCCAGCGCCAGGTCCAGCAGCACCAGGTCGAAGGGCTGCTCGCGCAGGCGGGCGCGGGCCTCATGCAGCGTGGCGGCGAACTCGAAGCTGGCAAAGTCATGCGCGATGGCGGCGGTGATGCGCTGGATGTCCAGGTCGTCTTCCACGTGCAGGATGCGCGGCTTGCCGCAGTCCACGCCGGCGACGGCGCGACGCAGGCTGTGAATCAGCAGCTGTTCGTCGATGGGCTTTTTGAGCCAGTCCGACACGGTGTACGGCTTGCGGTTGAACTGCAACTGGCCTTGCTCGGCCATGGCCGAGATCACCACGACAGGCAAGTGGCGCGTCTTCTCGTCCGCGCGCAGCCGGCCGATGAAAGCCGCGCCGTTCTGGCCGGGCAGCTTCATGTCCACCGTCACCGCGTCGTAACTGTTGGATGCCAGGCTGGCCAGCGCCTGCTCGGCGCTGAAAGTCATGTCGGAATCAAACCCGGCCTTGCCCAGCATCATGCTGATGAGTTTCGCCACGTCGGGGTCGGCCTCGCAGATCAGGATGCGTGGTCGCGAGGTCATCGCGTGGAGGCGTGGAGGTTGCAGCAGGGGAACCGGATTGGCCCACTCGGGCACTTCAAAGAAGAAGGTGGTGCCCACGCCCGCCTTGCTGCTGAATCCTATGGTGCCGCCCATTTTTTCAATGAGCGCGCGGGAGATGTTCAGGCCCAGCCCGGTGCCGCCTTTCTGCCGCGTGTCGGAGGAGTCGGCCTGCGAGAACTTCTGGAAGATACGGCCGCTGAACTCTTCCGGAATGCCCGGGCCCGCGTCGACGACTTCGGCGCGCACCTTCTGTGCCGTGCGAGAGAGCCTGACTTCCACCGGACTGCCCGCCGGTGAAAACTTCACCGCGTTGGACAGCAGGTTGGTCAGCACCTGCGTCATGCGGTCACCGTCGATGCGCACATGCAGGGGCTCGTCCGGCGCCCGCATCACAAGGCTCACGCCGTGCTGGGTGGCAAAGCCTTCGTTGGCGGCCAGTGCCTGCTGCACCAGCTGCCGCAGGTCCGTGACCTGCAGGTCCAGGCGAAGCTTGCCGGACTCGATTTTTTCACTGTCCAGGATGTCGTTGATCAGCCGGATCAGCCGCTCGCAGTTGTTTTTCGCGATGGCCACCAGGGTCTTGACGGCATCGGGCAACTCGCCGGCCACGCCGCCGGAGATCAGGCCCAGCGAGCCGCGTATCGAGGTGAGCGGCGTGCGCAGCTCGTGGCTGACGGTGGAGACGAACTCGGTTTTCATGCGGTCTATGCGCCGGAGTTCGGTGATGTCCGTGCCCAGCGAGAAAAAGCCGATGACCCTGGCTGCATCGTTACCCTCACCGTAGCGGGGGAAATACTGCATGGCGTAGTGCCGGCGTTCGCCCTCCGGGGTGACCTGCGTGCGCTCGTAACGCACCGTGTGGCCGGCCAGCACCTCGGCCACCCTGTCCCGCACCGCTTCATAGACCTGCGGGCCCAGCACGTCGGCCAGCGGCCGCCCCGCGATCTGTTCGGAGTTCAGGCCGAAAGATTCTTCATACGCCCGGTTGTGGAAGCGAAAGCGCTGGTCGGTGTCCAGGTAGGCGATCAGCGCCGGCACGGTGTCGGTGACCTGGCGCAGCTGGGACTCGCTGGCGCGCAAAGCCTCGCTGATGCGCCTGCTTTCGGTGATGTCGCGGATCAGCGCCGTAAAGAGGCGATGCCCGCCGACCTGTACTTCGCCGAAGGACACGCTGACGGCAAACTGGACGCCGTCCTTGCGCAGGCCGCGCATCTCGTGGCCGGACACGACAAGCGGCTTCGACTCCGCGCGCAGCATGGCCGCGAAATCCTTGTACTGTTTGCGCAGGTGCTGCGGTATCAGCAGGCCGACGTCCAGCCCGATGATTTCTTCCTTGCTGTAGCCGAACAGTTTCAGCGCGGCGGCATTGGCCTCGACCACCACGTCGTCGAAGTTCGCGGTGATCACGCCTTCGGCCATGCCTTCTGTGATGCTGCGGCTCATGACCTCGCTGTCGCGCAAGCGGGCTTCGCCGCGTTTTCGCACGTCTTCATAATGCTTGACCACATACACCACCCAGGCCAGCATGCCGAAAAACAGCAGGCTGCCCGCGATGATGAAGCCCTGCGCCCATTGCGCGCTGCGCTCGGCCACGGCCTGCGCGTTGCGCCACATCTGCGCCTCGCGGTTGCGCGCGCCCTCCAGCAACTCATCGGTGCGCTGCCTCAGCTGCCGGCTGGCTTCTCCGCCCAGAACGGCTCCCGCAGCTTCCGGGCCGCGCTCCTTACGCGCCAGGATGGCCTGGTTGGCAATCACGGCGCGCCGGCCTATCAGTTCGTCGATTTCAGCGGACTCCCGCAGCACCTTGGCTTCGCGCGTGCGGGTCCTGACCGCGCGCAGATCGGCACGGGCGCGCTCAAAGCCCTCAAGGTCCTGCGGGCTGCCGCTCAGCAGGTATTGCCGCAGCGTGGACTCGGCCGTCCTCACGCCGGAAGCCACGCGCTCCAGCATCACCAGCGTGTCTTCCGTGCGCACGCGGGATTGCGCCGTTTCGATCAGCTGGCGAATCGTGACGTAGGAGGCCGCGCCCACAACCGCCATCAGCAGGAAACCGGACGCCACCGCGATCTTGATCTTGGTCAGAAAAGCGCCGGAAGAAGACATGGGCATTCGTTCGCCAGGCCGCTCAGGCCGCGCCATGAAAGCGCCGCTGCAGTTCTTCAACGGCCAGGCTCACCCCGGCCTGGTCCTGGTGCGGCGGGGCCTGGCCGGCCTCCACATACGGATGCACGGCCAGCTCCAGCGCCTGCGCCGCCAGCCCGAGCTCCGCCCAGCCGAAAGTGGCCGCGGAGCCCGCGATGCCGTGCGCGTGGCGTTCCAGGGTCGGCAGGGCCTGGGCCACATCCTCGCCGTTCAAAACCTGCTGCCACAAGGCCGCGATTTGCGCCAGGCGAAGCGGCAGGGACCGCGTGTAGTCGGCGCGCTGCTCCTCCATGAATGCGAGCAGGGCCGGGTCGTTGCGCGTCATGAGCTCAGGGACGATGGCGCCGGCGATGCGCCCACCGCAGCCAAGCCGCCGCAAAATGAGCTGGCAGCTTGCGTTGGGGAAAGATGAAGACGCATGCGGGTCATCTTAAGGTGCGGGTGCGGGAATACGGCGTAGGACAAGTACGAGATAAGGCTGCGTGGCCGGGTCCCCGTACCGCTGGGCGCGGCCGTTTATGCCGAGCGAATATTAAAACTTATGTACTTGTATTCTGGTGGCATGCGCGGGAAATTTTGCTTGAATCGAATTCTTTTGAATTCATATTTATCGCCCGGCCGCATAAACATCAAGCCGCAGGATCCGCAGCCCGCCCGAGCGCGGCAACCAGGTCCGACTGGGTCATAATGCCGACCAGCCGCTCGCCCTCCCCGATGATGGGAATGTGGTGGTGGCCCGTGCTGCCGAACAGCGGCACCAGTTCCACCAGCCGGCGCTGCCGGCCCGCCACGCGCACCTTGCGGGTCATGATCTGCCCCACGACCTCGGGCTTGTCCGAATACACGCTGCGCGTGCTGCGCACCAGCTTTCTCAGCTTGGCGTCAAAACCCTCATACAGGTCCAGGTCGGCGGCCCGCATGAAATCGGCGACCGTGACGATGCCCGCGATGCGAAAGCCGCGGTCCACCACCGGCAAGGCCTTGATGCGGCGCTCCCTCAGCAGCGCCCAGGCGTCCTCAAGCGGCGTGCCGAATTCCACCGTCACCAGCTCGCGCGACATGACGTCTTCGCAGCGCACCTCGGCCAGCTTGCGGTCGTAGGCGCGCAGCCGGGTTTCGGCCAGCAGCGCCTTGAGGTCGTCGCGGCTGACGTCCAGCACCTGGTTGTAGCGCGCCAGCACGGCGTCCAGGTCCGCGTCGAGTTGCCGGTCCTGGTCGGAAGGCGCCGCGCGCGACGGCAGTTGCGTGTGCGGATACGGCCGTCGCGTCGCGTTGTTGTAGAGGATGCCGGCGGCCACCAGCAGCACCGAGTTGAGCATCACCGGGTAGAAGGCGAACACCGGGCTGGAGATGCCGCCCAGCACCATCATGAGCGCCGTGGCGCCGCCCGGCGGATGCAGGCAGCGCAAGGCCAGCATCAGCGCAAGGGCGGTGGCCACCGCCAGGGCCGCGGCCAGCTCGGGCGAGCCCAGCAGGTGCACGCCGTGAACACCCGCGATGCCGGCCAGCGCCGACAAGGTGTTGCCGCCCACCACCGCCCAGGGTTGCGCCATCGGGCTGGCCGGTACGGCAAAGATCAGCACCGCGCTGGCTCCCAGCGGCGCCACCAGCCAGGGCAGGCCGGGCACCACCCAGCCGGCCAGGTGGCACAGCAACCCCGTCAGGAAAATTCCCAGCAGCGACCCCGCCACCAGGCGCAGCCGCTCACGCGTGTTGATGCCGGTGCGCGCGGGTCGAAAGGCCCGCCACCAGGCGCGCGAGAAGAATGCGGCGGGATGCGCGCGGCCGTCAGGAAGAGTGTCGCGCGGGGAAGGAAAGGTCATTGACACACCGTGAACTGGACGTCAGAAAAAAGCGCGATGGAGCTGAGCCGCTCACACAAGCCAGCGAAGCGGTCCTGGCTAGGCGTGGCGCCGCAGACAGTGCTGAAGGCACGGCAAGGCGACGACAACAACGCCAGGAGGCTTGTTTGAGCGGCTCAGCGGATCAGCTACGCGCGCGCTGGTAGAGACCCTGTACCTTCGGCACGTTGGCCTGCAACTGCTGGATGCGCGCGGGCCCCGAAGGGTGCGTCGACAAAAAGCTGGGGCCGCCCGCGCCGCCGCCGGCTTTTTCCATTTTTTCCCAGAGGCTGACGGCAGCCTGCGGGTTGTAGCCGCCGCGCGCGGCCAGTTCCAGGCCCACCAGGTCGGCGTCGGTTTCGTCCTCGCGGCTGAAACGCAGCGTCAGCAGCTGCGTGCCGATGTTGGCGGCCAGGTCGCCCATCTGGCCCAGGCCCAGCAGCTGCGCGCCCAGCGACAGCAGCGTGCCCGTGCCCTGGCTTTTGGCGATGCGCGCGCGAGCGTGTTCGCGCAGCGCGTGGGCCATTTCGTGGCCCATGATCATCGCGGCTTCGTCGTCAGTGAGCTTGAGCTGTTCGAGGATGCCGGTGTAGAAGGCGATCTTGCCGCCCGGCATGCAAAACGCGTTGATTTCCTTGCTGCCCAGCAGGTTCACCTCCCAGCGCCACTGCCTGGCGCGGTCGTTCCACTGGGCGGTCTGCGGCACCAGCTTCGCGGCGATGGCGCGCAGGCGCTGCAACTGCGGGTTGCCCTGCGGCGCGAGCGCGCCCTTGGCGCGGGCCTCGGCGAGCAGCTTGGCGTATTCCTGGGTGGCGGCGGCTTCAATCTCGTCGGCGGGCACGAGGTTGCGCAGCTGGGAGGACGGCCCGACGTCCACCTGCGCGAGCAGCGGCGTGGTGGCCGCCGTGGCCGCGGTGCCGGCGGCCGCCAGCAAAAAAGCCCGGCGGCCGGGCCAGGAGGGGTGTTTGGCGTCGCATATAAAGCACATGGGTGAATAATAGTCACAAATCCAAATGCCCATGTCAGACAAAACCCCCTCCGCAGAACTCCCGCTTTCTCCTCCTGCTCCCACCCCCAAAGCTTCCTGGCGCGACGTCTGGCATGTGTATGCCGAGGCGGCCACCCTGCGCATGCTGTTCCTGGGCTTTTCGGCCGGGCTGCCCCTGCTGCTGGTGTTCGGCACACTGAGCTTCTGGCTGCGCGAGGCCGGCATTGACCGCACCACCATCGGCTACCTGAGCTGGGTCGGGCTGGCCTACGGCTTCAAGTGGGTCTGGGCCCCGCTGGTGGACCGCCTGCCGATTCCGCTGCTGACGCGCCTGCTCGGGCGCCGGCGCAGCTGGCTGCTGCTGTCGCAGGGGGTCATCATGGCGGCGCTGGTCGGCATGGCCCTGACCGACCCCAAGCTGGCGCTGCAGCCCGTGGTGTGGTGCGCGCTGGCCGTGGCTTTCGGCTCGGCCACGCAGGACATCGCGCTGGACGCCTTTCGCATCGAATCGGCCGACACGCCGCGCCAGGCGGCGCTGGCAGCCGCTTACCAGACCGGCTACCGCATCGCGATGATCTGGGCCGGCGCCGGCGCGCTGTGGATTGCCGCGCGCGCCGAGGTCGGCGACGCCGCCACCTACCAGCACGGCGCCTGGCAGGTGGCCTACCTGGCCATGGCCGCGTCCATGCTGCTGGGCATGGCGACCGTGCTGCTGTCGCCCGAGCCGGTCGCCCGCGCGATGGCACCTTCGCGCAACGCCGCCGAGTGGCTCAAGACCGCGCTGGTCGACCCCTTCGCCGATTTCCTGCACCGCTACGGCAAGCAGGCACTGCTGATCCTGGCGCTGATCGCGGTCTACCGCATCAGCGACGTCGTCATGGGCATCATGGCCAACCCGTTTTACGTCGACATGGGCTATACCAAGGACGAAGTGGCGGCGGTCACCAAGATTTACGGCGTGGTCATGACGCTGGTCGGCGCCTTTGTGGGCGGCGCGCTGGCCATGCGCTTCGGCGTCATGCGCGTGCTGATGCTGGGCGCCGTGCTGAGCGCGGCCAGCAACCTGCTGTTTGCCTGGCTGGGCACGCGCGGCCACGACGTCAACGCGCTGATCTTCGTGATCTCGGCCGACAACCTGTCCAGCGGCATCGCCTCGGCCGCCTTCATCGCCTACCTCTCCAGCCTGACCAACGTCAACTATTCGGCCACCCAGTACGCGCTTTTCAGTTCCATGATGCTGCTGCTGCCCAAGTTCCTGGCCGGCTATTCGGGCAAGTATGTGGATGCTTTCGGTTACACCCATTTCTTCACCGCCACCGCCCTGCTGGGCCTGCCGGTTCTGGTTCTGGTGGCGCTGGCCTCACGGCTGCAAGCCCCAAAACCCCAATAGGGGCAGGCGCCTTTCGCTATCAAACAGATAGCAATAAAACAGCCGCCGGACACGCGCGCGCGGGAGTATGCTGGTGGGCTTCCGCCCCGGTTTACCTTAACTTTACGATGGCTTCAAGTGCGATTGTTGCGTGCGGCGCACCATGAGTTCATTGTGATCCACCCCGGGGGACACACCCTGCAACCGAGGACCCACCCATGACCCAACAACTCCTGATGATCGAAGACGACGCCCGACTGGCCAACATGGTGGGCGAGTACCTGCGCCAGTCCGGCTACGGCTTTACCCACGCCGCCGACGGCGCGAGCGGGCTGGCCGCGCTGGAGGGCAGCACGCCCGACCTCGTCATCCTGGACCTGATGCTGCCCGACATGGACGGCCTGGAAGTATGCCGGCGCATCAAGGGCCAGGGCAGCGAGACCGCCAACACCGCGGTGCTGATGCTCACCGCCAAGGGCGACCCCATGGACCGCATCGTCGGCCTGGAAATCGGCGCCGACGACTACCTGCCCAAGCCCTTCGAGCCGCGCGAGTTGCTGGCCCGCATACGCGCCGTGTTGCGCCGCGGCGGCGAAACCGGCGCCTCCGCCGCAAACGGCGGCCACAAGGTGATGCGCTTCGGCTCGCTGGAAATCGACCGCGACGCGCGCACGGTCTCCGTCTCCGGCAATGCCTGCGAACTCACCTCCTACCAGTTCGACCTGCTGGTGGCCCTGGCCGAGCGCGCCGGCCGCGTGCTCAGCCGCGACCAGATCATGGAAGCCGTGCGCGGCCGCGAACTGGAAGCCTTCGACCGCTCCATCGACGTGCACATGGGCCGCATCCGCAGCGCCATCGAGGCCGACGCCAAGGACCCCAAACGCATCCTCACCGTGCGCGGCGTGGGTTATGTGTTCGCCAAGCAGCAGGACTGACAAGGAAATGACCATGGGACTTCTAGAAATTCAATTGTCGGGATGCAGGGCGAGGCGCCCGGAGCGCAGGACACCGGAATGCACTCCGGTGCATGAGGATTCCGAGCAGCGCGCAACGAAGCCATGCGCCCGAAAATTGGATTTATAGGAGTTCCATATGTGGGGCCGTTTTACTTCGCATCTGTACGTTCGGATCTGGCTGGCGGTCGTCGCCACCGTGGTCATACTGACTTTCCTGGTCGGCGCAGCCTGGCGCCTGAGCGCGGACCCGCCGCAGTTGCCGATACGCGAAGTGCTGGTGCACAACGACAAGGGCGAAGTCATAGGCACGGCGCAGACCAAGCCCGACCGCAAGCTCGGCGACGACCTGGAGTTTGACGTCGTCACCAAGGACGGCCAGGCCCTGAGCCTGCTGCTGCCCCGGCCCAAGCGCCCGCCCAGCAACCCCTGGATGCGCCCGCCCTTCGGTTTCGGCTTTGGCTGGATGCTGGGCCTGGTCGGGCTGGCCGTGGCGCTGGGCGCCTACCCGGTCATGCGCCGCCTCACGCTGCGGCTGGAAGCCCTGCAGCGCGGCGTGGAACGCTGGGGTGCCGGCGACCTGTCGGCGCGCGTCAATGCCGACGGCAAGGACGAAGTGGCCTTCCTGGCCGAACGCTTCAACAACGCGGCCGAGCGCATCGAAACCCTGATGGAGTCGCACAAGTCGCTGCTGGCCAATGCCTCGCATGAGCTGCGTTCGCCGCTGGCGCGCATCCGCATGGGCCTGGAACTCATGGGCATAGACGCCGCCTCGCCGCAGCGCCAGGAAATCTCGCGCAGCATCACCGAACTCGACCAGCTGATCGACGAAATCCTGCTGGCCAGCCGGCTGGACGCCAAGCAGGCCGATGCCGAGCCCTTTGAAACCCTGGACCTCACGGGCCTGGCGGCCGAAGAATGCGCGCGCGTCAACGCCGAGCTGAGCGCGGAACTCGGCAAGGCACCCGACACCGGGCTGGGCATGGACGCCACCAGCCACAGCCTGACCGTGCAGGGTTCTCCGCGCCTGCTGCGCCGGCTGATCCGCAACCTGCTGGAAAACGCCAGGCGCTACAGCACCGGCGACATCAACCTCGAACTCGCGCAGACCCGCGTCGGCAGCAAGCAGCTGGCCGTGGTCAAGGTGCATGACCGCGGCCCGGGCGTGCCGGCCGGCCAGCGCGAACGGATTTTTGAGCCCTTTTACCGCCTGCCCGGCGCCAGCGAGCGCGAAGGCGGCGTGGGCCTGGGCCTGGCGCTGGTCAAATCCATCAGCCAGCGCCACGGCGGCAGCGTGCGCTGCGAGGCCCGGCCCGGCGGCGGCGCCTCCTTCATCGTGGAATTGCCCGTGGCCCATGCGATGGCCCCGGCGTTACCGTGACATAAATCACGAAATCAGCGCGGAAATGCCGCCGCCTCCTCCATTTGGAGAATGGTCAAGCCGCGCTTTATCACCGACAGTTCCCGGGTTGCTGTCACAACGTCAGAGTTTGAGGGAACCAAGGTAAAACAACCAACGCGTCGGTGATGCATTGAAATGATCTCCCAACGACGCTCTCCCTTCCGGGAGAGCTTTCAACAGGCCACCGCGAGGTGGCCTTTTTTTATGGCCGCCCCGGCTTTGATACCCTAGCGAATCCATTCCTCCACAGGACATCAGCCATGAGCACCGCCGCCGACATTCCCCAGGGCTTTTCCCCCTCCACCACAGATCGCATGCCGCTGATGCCGCCGGGCGCCATGTCGCCCGCGCAACGCGAAGCCGCCGACGCGCTGATCGCCGGC
Organism: Polaromonas sp. YR568; assembly: GCF_943369415.1. GTDB lineage: Bacteria > Pseudomonadota > Gammaproteobacteria > Burkholderiales > Burkholderiaceae_C > Polaromonas. The sequence goes on along the minus strand of NZ_CALRNF020000029.1, from coordinate 21,954 downwards.
CCGCGCAAAGCCGTTTTCGGCCCCTTCATCCCCTTGCTGCGCAGCCCGCAACTCATGGGCCGCATCGGCGACGTGGGGGCTTACCTGCGCTTTGAAAGCGTGCTCGACGCGCGCATCCGTGAACTGGCGATTTGCGCCGCCGCGCGCCACACCGCCAACCAGTTCGAGTGGCTGATGCACGCGCCGCTGGCGCTGGCTGCGGGCGTGGCGCAGTCCACGATAGACGCGGTCGCGCAAGGCCGGCAACCGCGCGGCATGGCCGACGACGAGGCCGCCGCGCTGGACCTCGCATTTGAAGTGCTGCGCCAGCACGGCTGCAGCGACCCCAGCTATGACGCCGCCCTGAAAACCTTCGGCGAGCAGGGTGTGGTCGAGCTTGTGAGCCTAGTCGGCTATTTCGTGATGGTGTGCTGGGTCATGAACGTGGCACGCACGCCGGCGCAGGGCAAGCCGGGCTTCGCGCCCCTGTCACCCTTCCCCGCTTAAGACCTTGGCGCCAGTGCCGCCAGCACGCGGCCGGCGCTGATGTCGTTGAGGCAGCGCGTGTGGCCCAGCGGGCATTCGCGCTCAAAGCAGGGCGCGCAGTCCAGCGGCGGCTGGTAGTCCGCATCGGCCTTGAGCCACAACACGGTTGCCTTGTCGCTCAGCGGCGGCGTGTGCAGCGGGCTGGATGAGCCGAAGATCGCGACCTGCGGCACGCCGAAGGCTGCGGCCACATGCATCAGGCCCGAATCGTTGCTGATGGTGCTTTTGCCGGCGGCAATCAGGCACAGCGCCTGCACCAGCGAGGTCTTGCCAGCGAAGTTCAGGCATTTGCCGGGCTGCTCCGCATTCACGGGCGCGGCGATTTCCTCACACAGCGCCGCTTCCTTGCCGGAACCCAGCAGCACCACCGGCAGGTCCAGCGCCGCGGCCAGCTCCGAGAAATGCCGCGCCGGCCAGCGCTTGGCGGGCCCGTATTCGGCGCCGGGCGCGAACACGTGGTAACCGCCGCGCTGCAGGCCCAGTTCAGCCAGCGCCTGGTCGATGTCGGCCGCCGCCATCCGTAGTTGCGGCTTGTCCTGGTCGAGATCCGTGCCCCCGCTCAGCGCTGAATAAAACGCCACCATGGGCGGCTTGTTCTTGGGATTCTTGAGCCGGTGCGTGAGCAGGCCCACGCGCGCTTCGCCGAAATAGCCTATGCGTTCGGGAATGCTGGCCAGGAAGGGCAGCAGCGCGCTTTTCAGCGAATTGGGCAGGACGTAGGCCTTGTCGAAACGGCCTTCAATGCGTTTGGCGATGGCGCGCCGTTCGCGGAACTGCAGGCCGCCGTGCGCAAACGGGAATTCAATGACCTCGGCCACCTGCGGCATGGCGCGGTAGACAGGCGCCACCCAGGGCAAGGCGCCCACCGTGAGGCGCTCGCCGCGCCCATGCAGCCGGCGCAGCAAGGGCTCCGTCATCACTGCGTCGCCTATCCACTGCGGCGCAATGACGAGGGCGTTTTTAGTGGCTTCCACCGAAGTGTTCGCCGGCCTTCAGCGCGTAAACGGCGCCGCAATATGGGCACTTGGCGTGGCCGGTGCGCGCCACGTCCAGGTAGACCTTGGGGTGGCTGTTCCAGATTTTCATGTCGGCCTTGGGGCTGGGACAGTAAACACCACCTTGCGCGTTCAGGTCGGAGGCCAGCAGTTCAACGTTGGAAGAATTACTCATACGTTCCTTGATCAATGAGAGAGACGAGCGCAGAGGGCTCCCTGCCAAGCAGGGGCCGCGGAACCGGCTTTGCCGGGCCGCAGGCGCAGCGCCCCCTCGGGGGGCAGCGCAGTACACGCAGTGACAAGCGTGGGGGCCTCATACCTTCGCCAGCCAGTGGGCGTATTTCGGATTGCGGCCGTTGACGATGTCAAAGAAGGCGCTCTGGATTTTTTCGGTGATGGGGCCGCGCGAGCCGGCGCCGATTTCGATGCGGTCGAGTTCGCGAATCGGCGTGACTTCAGCCGCCGTGCCGGTGAAGAAGGCTTCGTCGGAGATATACACCTCGTCGCGCGTGATGCGCTTTTGCACCAGCTCCAGGCCCAGGTCCTTGCAGATGTGCAGGATGGTGTTGCGCGTGATGCCGTTGAGCGCGCCGGCCGAGAGGTCGGGCGTGTAGACCACGCCGCCCTTGACCACGAAGATGTTCTCGCCCGCGCCTTCGCTGACGAAACCCGAGGCGTCGAGCAGCAGGGCCTCGTCGTAGCCGTCGTCCAGCGCTTCCATGTTGGCCAGGATGGAGTTGGTGTAGTTGCTCACCGCCTTGGCCTGCGTCATGGTGATGTTGACGTGGTGGCGCGTGTAGCTGGAGGTCTTGACGCGGATGCCGCGCTTCATGCCTTCTTCACCGAGGTAGGCGCCCCACGGCCAGGCCGCGACCATCAGGTGGATCTGGTTGCCCTTGGGGCTGACGCCCAGTTTCTGCGAACCGATCCAGGTCAGCGGGCGGATGTAGCAGGACTCAAGCTTGTTGTCGCGCACGACGGCTTTCGTCGCTTCGTTGACTTCGTCCTGGGTGAAGGGAATCTTCATGCGCAGGATCTTGGCGCTGTTGAAGAGGCGTTCGGTGTGCTCTTCAAGCCGGAAAATCGCCGTGCCGCCGGTGGCGTTGTAGGCACGCACGCCTTCGAAGGCGCCGCAACCGTAGTGCAGGGTGTGGCTCAGCACGTGGATCTTGGCGTCGCGCCAGTCGACCATCTGGCCGTCCATCCAGATTTTGCCGTCGCGGTCTGCCATGGAGGGTGCTACTGGGGACATGATGGGATCCTTGTTCTGAGTGGGGTGATGCGGGTAAGCAGGTCATGGGCGCGGCGCGGGGCGCCGCCCGGAAAACCTGAATGATGGATTTTACGGGGCGGGCGGCGCCGCGTCCTGCGCGGGCCTGAAAAGCTCATGGTGGGTCAGTTTGCCGCCCACAAAGGTGCAGGTGACATGCGACAGCCCGGCGTCGCCCCAGCGGAAGATCTCGGGCTGCTCATCCTTGTCGGACAGGCGCTCGCCCAGGGCCCGCGTCATGGCCACCACGTGCAGCATCGTCATGCCGGGCTTGAGCTTGGCATTGAGCATGACCGCGCTGTCGACATAGCCGATAGGCCGGTTGGCCGCGCGTTTGAGGACCTGCATCATGCGGGTGAAATGCAGCAGTACCCACATGACCAGGCCGGTGGCGACCGCGGCGACGCCGGCCCAGCCGTAGGCGCGATAGGCCAGCACGACGATGGCGATGCCGGCCAGGGGAACGAGGATTTTCTGGAAGTTCATGGCGCTATTTTCGCAGGCCCGGCGGCCGGCCGGACTGCGGGGAGTGCGTAGGCCGGTTCAGGCCGGCTCAGGCCGCCCGTGCCGCCCAGCCCGTGGCGAGCGCATGCGCCCAGTCGGCACGCCCGCGGCCCGCCGCCACCCGTGATTGCGCCATGTGGTCGTAGGGCACGGCGCGCAGGTCCACGCGCCAGCCCTGGGCGCCCTTTTCCAGGATGGCGTAGCGCGCGTGCGGCGCGCCGTTTTCCACCACGTGGGGATGCGGGTGCGCGTCGTCATAGGCCTGCAGGCCGACGCTGCCGGGGTTGACGACCAGCACGTCGCCGCACTGCACCAAGCGCGGCACATGGGTGTGGCCGCACAGAACCAGCGAATGCCCGGCTTGCGCTGTGGCGCCCAGGCGCTCCCGCACTTCGCCGGCCGTGGCCGGGCTTATGCCGGTGGCGTGGCCCGCGCCGCCACCGGTAAAACCCGGAACCGTGGTTTCCAGCCAATAGATCAGGTCGCTGGCGGGCGTGCCGTGGCACAGCAGAACGTCGCCGCCGGCCAGCGCCAGGCTGGCGGGTAGCGAGCGTATCCAGTCCAGGTGCACGGAAGTCAACTGGGCGGCCGTGTAGCCGTCGGAGCCCAGCGGGTCGAGGTACTGGCCCTGGTCGATCAGCTCCAGCACCTGGCGCTCATGGTTGCCGCGAATCGTGGTGAAGTTGCACACCATCAGCAGGTCCGTCGTTTCGGCCGGCTGCAACGGCCCGCTCAGGATGTCGCCCAGGTTCACGACCTGGTCCACGCCTTTCCGCGCGATGTCGGCCAGCACGGCCTCAAGGGCCGGCAGGTTGCCGTGGATGTCGGAGATGGCGGCGAGTTTCATGGCATGGCCCTCACGCGTATTCTGGCAGCGATCAGCCCAGGCCGCGCACCACGTTCATTGCCTCTTCCACCCGTTCCACCGCGTGGATGGTCAGGCCTTCAATCGGCTTTTTGGGCGCGTTGGCCTTGGGCACCACCGCCACGCTGAAGCCCAGCTTGGCGGCTTCCTTCAGGCGCTCCTGGCCGCGCGGCGCCGGGCGCACTTCGCCGGCCAGGCCGACTTCGCCGAAGGCGATAAAACCCTTGGGCAGCGGCTTGCCGCGCAGCGACGAGGTGATGGCCAGCATCACGGCCAGGTCGGCGGCCGGTTCGCTGATGCGCACGCCGCCCACCGCGTTGACGAACACGTCCTGGTCCATGCAGGCCACGCCGGCGTGGCGGTGCAGCACGGCCAGCAGCATGGCCAGGCGGTCCCGGTCCAGGCCCACCGAGAGGCGGCGCGGGCTGGGCCCGCCGTTGTCGACCAGCGCCTGGATTTCGACCAGCATGGGGCGCGTGCCTTCCAGCGTCACCAGCACGCAGCTGCCGGGCACCGGCTCGCTGTGCTGGCTCAAAAAGATGGCGCTGGGATTGGCCACGCCCTTGAGGCCTTTTTCCGTCATCGCGAACACGCCGATCTCGTTGACCGCGCCGAAGCGGTTCTTGATGGCGCGCACCAGGCGAAAGCTCGAATGCGTGTCGCCTTCAAAGTACAGCACGGTGTCCACCATGTGCTCAAGCACGCGCGGGCCGGCCAGCGCGCCCTCTTTGGTCACATGGCCCACCAGCACGATGCACACGCCGCTGGACTTGGCCGCGCGCGTCAGGTGCGCCGCGCATTCGCGCACCTGCGCAACCGAGCCGGGGGCCGAGGTCAGCTGGTCGGAATACACCGTCTGGATGGAGTCGATGACAGCGATGGCCGGTTGCGTGGCTTCCAGCGTGGCGAGGATTTTTTCAAGCTGGATTTCGGCCAGCACCTTGACCTGCGAGCCGTCCAGCCCCAGCCGGCGCGAGCGCAGCGCGACCTGCGCGCCGCTCTCTTCACCGGTCACATAAAGGGTGTTGAGCCCGGCGCGCTGCAGCGAATCCAGCGCCTGCAGCAGCAGCGTCGATTTGCCGATGCCCGGGTCGCCGCCTATCAGCACCACGCCGCCCTCGACGATGCCGCCGCCCAGCACGCGGTCCAGCTCCTCATGGCCGGTGGGCGTGCGCTCCATGTCGGTGGCCTCGATGTCGGCCAGCGCGGTCACGTCGGAGGCCTTGGCCAGCGACTGGAACTGGCTGCTGTAGCGGTTCTTGACCGGCGCGCTGCTTTCGGCGGCCGATTCGATCAGCGTGTTCCAGGCGTTGCAATGCGGGCATTTGCCCAGCCATTTGGGGCTGGTGCCGCCGCATTCGGTGCAGGTGTAAATCGTTTTGTCTTTGGCCATGCGTGATGTTACTGTACAAATAACCAGTCTTTGGGTTTTCGTCATGATGGCGAACTCCGCCGTTCCACCGCCATCCACACCCGCACCTTGCCATGCCGCACCTGAACATTCAATACACCTCCAACCTCGACGCCCTCACCGACATGGGCGGGCTCTGCAACACCCTGGCCGCGACCCTGGTGGCGCTGCGCGGCGAAGACGGCGCCTCCCCGCTATTTCCGGTCGCCGGCACCCGCGTCATGGCCTGGCCGGCGCCGCATTTCGCGGTGGCCGACGGAAAGCCCGGCCGGGCTTTTATCTACCTGAACCTGCTCATCAACCCCGGCCGCAGCGAGGCGCTCAAAAAGCGCGCCGGCGACGCCCTGCTGGCCGCCGCCAACACGCACCTGGAAGCGGTGTTCGCGCAGCATGCCGTCGGCATGACGCTGCACATCGACGAGGCCGCGCCCGCCTACGAAGGCAAGCGCAACACCCTGGCCGCTCACCTCAGCTGAATACCATGGCGTGCACAAACACGCGCTTGCACAGACAATAGCTTTTTGCCTTCCCCCATCGCCTTCTCGAGGACACACCATGGACATCTCCCGCCGCCAACTCATCCAGTCTTCCGGCGCCGCCGCCCTGCTCGCCGGCATAGGCCGGCAAGCCTGGGCCCAGGCCCTTGACAGCACCAAGGTGATCGCCGGCTTCGCGCCCGGCGGCACTGCCGACATCGTCTCGCGCCGCGTGGCCGACAAGCTGCACCCCGGCTATGCCAAAAGCGCCGTGGTCGAAAACAAGACCGGCGCGGGCGGCCAGATCGCCGTGCAGTTCGTCAAGACCGCCGCGCCCGACGGCGCGACGGTGCTGCTCACGCCCATGTCCATGCTGGGTATCTACCCCCACACCTACAAGAAGCTGCCCTACGACCCGGTGGCCGACCTGACGCCGGTCTCGGCTGCGGCGATTTTTGACTACGGCTTTGCCGTCGGCCCCATGGTGCCGGCCAGCGTGAAGAACGTGCCCGACTTCCTCGCCTGGTGCAAGGCCAACCCCGGCCAGGCCAACTTCGGCTCGCCGGCGGCCGGCTCCTCGCCGCACTTCATAGGCGCGCTGCTGGGCCGCGCCGGCAACGTGGACCTGCGCCACGTCGCCTTCCGCGGCACCCAGCCCGCGGTGCTGGACATGATTGGCGGGCAGATCGCCGCCGTGTCCGGCCCCACCGGCGAATTCACCCAGCACGTGGCAGCCGGCAAATGCCGTTTGCTGTCGACCAGCGGTCCCAGGCGCAGCCGCTTCACGCCCAACACGCCCACGCTGGTGGAGCAAGGCTTCAAGGACATGGCCTTCACCGAATGGTTCGGCTTCTTCCTGCCCGCCAAGGCGCCGCAGGACGTGGTGCAGCGGCTCAATGCCAGCATACGCAGCGCGCTGGCCTCGCAGGAGGTGATCGACGGGCTGGCGGTGTCTTACCTGGAAGTCGCGCCGACCTCGCCGGCGCAGCTGGCCGCGATGCTCAAGGCCGACACGGAACTGTGGGGCCCATTGGTCAAGGCCGTTGGCTTCACGCCAGAGGGTTGAGCCCCCACGCTTTTCACTTCGCCTTCGGCTGCGTGTAATGCGCGAGGCCTTGCAGGCCGCGGCTTGCGAGACGCTTCGCCTCTGTCGCCCGTCCAAGCCTGCGCAGGCACGCTTGGAGCCGCGGGCTTCAGCCCCTCGGGGCGCTGCGCCTGCGGCCCGGCAAAGCCGGTTCCGCGGCCCCGGCTGGCTTTTCGCTTTTGGGATTTGGACATAGAGGCATGAAACGATGAAAGTGTGCATTTACGGCGCGGGCGCCATAGGCGGATGGATAGGCAGCGGGCTGGCGCGTGCCGGCTGCAGCGTCAGCGTGGTGGCGCGCGGCGCCACGCTGCAGGCCTTGCAGATGCACGGCCTCAGATTAAACCAGGGCGGCAAGGTCACGGCGCAGGCGGTGGCCTCCAGCGCCGTGCCGGCCGATCTCGGCGTGCAGGACGTGGTGGTGCTGGCCGTCAAGGCGCCTTCGCTGCCCGAGGTCGCGCGCCACATCGCGCCGCTGCTGGGCCCGGACACCCTGGTGCTGACGGCCATGAACGGCGTGCCTTGGTGGTTTTTGCAGGGTTTCGGCGGTGCGCTGGCCGGCCAGCGCCTGAGTTCGGTCGACCCCAGCGGTGAGTTGGCCCAGGCCATCCCGGCGCAGCACATCGTCGGCTGCGTGGTGCACGTGAGCTGCTCGCTCGACGAGCCCGGCCAGGTGCACCACCACTTCGGCAACAAGCTCATCATCGGCGAGCCTTCGGGCGGCAAGACGGCCCGTGTGCAGCAACTCGCCGCGCTGCTCGAAAAAGCCGGCTTCGAGACGGTGCTGTCCGGGCAGATCCAGAAAGACATCTGGTTCAAGCTCTGGGGCAACATGACGGTCAACCCCATCAGCGCGCTGACCGGCGCCACCACCGACCTCATCATGGGCGACGATCTGGTGCGCGGCTTTATCTCCAGTGTCATGCTCGAAGCCAAGGAGATAGGCGCGCGCATCGGCATCACGATAGACCAGCGCCCCGAAGACCGCCACGCGATCACGCTCAAGCTGGGCGCCTTCAAGACTTCCATGCTGCAGGACGTGGAAGCCGGCAAGGCGGTGGAGCTCGACGCACTGGTGTCGGCCGTGCGCGAGCTCGGCCAGCTGACCGGCGTGCCCACGCCCGGCACCGATGCGCTGCTGGGCTTGGCGAGGCTCCACGCCAAAGTACGCGGTCTTTATTGACAAAGAGCCATAGCGGCGCCAAACTGGAACCAGTTCTGCTTTGGAGCCAAACATGCCAAATCTGTCGATTAAAGACGTCCCCGAGGATTGGGCGCAAGCCTTGCGCCTGCGGGCTGCCCGCCATCACCGGTCTCTCCAGGGGGAGCTCATGGCCATGGTGGAGCAAGCTGTGACCGAAGACTCCGCTCAGCAAGCTGAAGCGCCCGGCGAACGCGGCCGGCCGCGCATCGTCGCTTATGACCAGCGCGGCTGGCCCATCGTGCGGCAAGGCTGGAAGACGCCCGAAGAAGTCGTTGCTTCCATGCGAGAGAAATTTCCCGAGCCGGTAGCCGGCCAGCTCTCCAGCATTGACATCATTCGCCAGGACAGGGACAGCCGGTGAGCGGCTCGCAGCGCACCCTGCATGTGGCCGAACCACCGGCGCACTATCTTTCACGCCCGCCGCTGGTGGTCGATTGCAGCACCGTGGCCGGCGTTGTTTTCGCGGAAGAATGGCAGGAGCAGGCTCGCCAGAGCATCGATGGCCGCACGCTGCACGCACCCCACATTTTTCATTGCGAGATTGCCAGTGTGGCGGTCAAAAAAAGCCGGCGCGGCGAACCCCACGCTTTGAGTGGCCTGGTGGAAGCCAGCGAGATGGCCATTGATTTGCACCCGGTCGACCCGGTGGCCGTGGCCGAACTGGCGCTGCGCTATCAACTGTCGGCCTACGACGCCGCCTACCTCTGGCTGGCAGCCGAACTCAAATGCCCGCTGGCCACTTTCGACGGCAAGCTTGCCGCCGCCGCCACAACCCATCTGGCCAGCCTGTCCTGATACGTCCATCCACCCTCAGCACACCACCAAGAGAGAGACACACATGAAACACGTAGGCGTCATAGGCGCATCGGGCCTGATGGGCCACGGCATCGCGCGCAACCTCCTCGCCAAGGGTTTTGACCTCAGCCTGACCGTGCACCGCAACACCGAGCGCGTGGCCGACCTGCTGGCCGCCGGCGCGAAACAGGCGGCGAATCCCGCCGAACTCGGCGCCTGCGATGCCGTGGTGATCTGCGTGACCGGCTCACCACAGGTCGAGGAGTCGCTGCTGGGCCCGAATGGCGTGCTCTCCAAGGCCAAAGCCGGCCTGGTCGTGATCGACACCTCGACCAGCGAGCCCGAATCCACGCGCCGCCTGGCCGCCCTGTGCGCCGAACGCGGCGCCACGCTGGTCGACGCGCCGCTGGCGCGCACGCCGGTGGAGGCCGAACTCGGCAAGCTCAACACCATGGTGGGCGCCGAGCAGGCGGTGTTCGACAGGATCCGCCCGGTGCTGGCGGCCTATTGCGAAAACATCTTCCACGTCGGCGGCCCCAGCGCCGGCCACGTCGTCAAGCTGCTCAACAACTTCATCGGCCAGGCCATCTGCACGGCCACGGCCGAAGCCTTCGCCGTCGGCGCGCTGGCCGGCATTGAACCGCAAAAGCTGGTCGACGTGGTGTCGGCCGGCGCGGTGAACTCGGGCCTGTTCCAGGCCATGGCCAAGACCCTGGGCGGCGACTTCGCCGGCATCAAGTTCGAGCTCGACAATGCGCGCAAGGACCTGCGCTACTACACCCACCTGGCCGAGATGGTGAAGGTGCCATCCTTCGTCGGCGAAGCCGTGCACCAGAGCCTGGTGACGGCCAGCGCGCTGGGCCACGGCAAGGAGTTTGTGCCGGCGCTGGTGAAGGCACAGGAAAAACTCACGGGCGCAAAAATCGCGCCGCAGTGACGTAAAACGCGCGGCGTTACAGCGGCCTGGCGTAAACCACAAAACCGGATTTATCCGCCACCTGGTCATACAGCCGCATGGCCGTGGCATTGGTTTCGTGGGTTTGCCAGTACACGCGGTCGCAACCTGCTTCTTTGGCCTTGGCATAGACCGCCTCGATCAAGGCCTTGCCAACGCCGCGGCCGCGCACTGATTCGGCGGTGAACAAATCCTGCAGGTAGCAAACAGGAACGATGCGCGTCGTGCTGCGGTGAAACAGGTAGTGCGTGAGGCCCACGAGTTCGCCGCCGGATTCGGCGACCAGCGCATGCACCGGTTCGTACGCATCAAAAAAGCGCGACCAGGTCATGGCGGTGATCCCGTCCGCCAGCGCCGTGGGGCCGGAGCGGCCGTAGAAGGCGTTGTAGCCGGCCCAGAGGGGAAGCCAAGCCTTGAAGTCCGATGGCATGACGGGACGGACGGTGATGGGTGGAGTGGCGCTCATGGGTGGCTCAAGCCTCAAATTCCACGGGCCGCGTGCTGCCGGCCTTTTTGCGCACCACCACCGTGCCGGCCATCTTGTCGTGCCAGCCCTGCTTGCGCGAATCAAAGGCCACCCAGAAAAGGCCCAGGCCGAAGGGGATGGAGGAAACAAAGTAGCCGAGGTAGCGGATCAGCAGCTGGCCGGTCGTGGGCTTGCCGCCGGTTTTGGCATCCACGATGCGCGCGGCAATCGCCATCTTCCCGGGCGTGGCTTGCCGCGTCAGCCAGAACACCATCACCGCCGCGGCGGGCAGCACCCAGGAAATCAGGAAATCCATGGGCCCGTGGACAAAGTCCGTGCTGTCCCAGTAGGCGTCGCCGTAGATCGCGGTCAGCAGCGGGTAGGCCAGCACGCAGATCAGCAGCGTGTCGATGATGGAGGCCCAGACGCGAATCCAGAAGCCCGCGTATTCCAGTTCTTGCGACACCATGGCAAACCTCCTTGTGTTTGAAAAATCATCGCCCCGGCTCAACGCCGGGCTTGGTGGCCGATCAGCTTGACGGCCTGCGGCAACGAATTGGCCGCAGGAATGAAATGGTCTATCGTGGCGCCCAGCAGCACCGCGCACGCCAGCGCGCCCAGCATGGGCTTCCAGGTCAGGCGCACAGCGGCCGAGGCCCAGCCTTCGCGCGCCACACGCACCGCGGCGCGTGCGGACACATACGAGAAAGCCAGTTCAACAGCCACCGTCAGCAGTACTTCCCAACCGAAGAAAAGCAGCAGCAAGGAACCCGCGCCAAAGAAAATCGCCGCGCCTATCAGGAACACCGCCACAACCGGAATGACGACCACGGCGCCTTCGTCGGCGCTGCCCAAAGCGTCAACCGCGCCGCCGGCCACGTCGCCCAGCGCGCTGCCCGCGTCAGACGCGCCGCCGAAATCGCCGCTCGCGCCGCCACCGCCAAAGTTGCCGCCACCGCCTGACTGCATGGACGGCAGCCTCACGCCCCCGGAAGACAGGTCGCCCGGCACAAGATCGCCCCAAGCACCATCGGTTGAATCCGGCTCCGCGCGCCGGTGCACCAGCATGGCGGCCCATACGCGCAGGACCAGCAAGTAGGCGAAGTAACCGGCGCCCAGGGTGACGAGGTAACGCAGTGCCAGCGAGTCCACGCCCATCACCATCTGCAGGTGGGACACCGCCCACATCATCCCCAAAGTCAAAAAACCGATACAGGCGCCGTGCAGCCGGAGGCTGTGGCGCTGGCGCAGCTCGCGCTCCAGCCGGCCCTCGAGCACGCGGACCGAGCGCCAGTTGGAGAGGTTCTTCATTCGACCTGCACCGGCACGCGCTGCGCAATCGCGCACATCAATTCATAACCCACCGTGGCGCCGGCCTGCGCCACCTCGTCGATGGGCAATTCCGCGCCCTTGGCTGAGCGGCCCCACAAGGTCACCTCGCTGCCCATGCCGGCGCCGGGCACGGGCGTGAGGTCTACCGTGATCATGTCCATGCTGACGCGGCCCACCATGCGGGTGCGCACGCCGTCCACCAGCATGGGCGTGCCGGTGCTGCAGTGGCGCGGGTAGCCGTCGGCATAACCGCAGGCGACGATGCCTATGCGCAGCGGGCCGTCGGCCGTGAAGCTGGAGCCGTAGCCCACCGTCTCGCCGGCCTTGAGTTCCTGCACGCCGATGATTCTGGACGACAGCGTCATCGTCGGCTGCAAGCCCCAGCCGGCCGCCGTGTTTTCAGGGAAATCGGGTGCGCTGCCATAGACCAGGATGCCGGGCCGCACCCAGTCGGAGCGCCCGGCCAGCAGCGCGCCGTGGCGCAGCGTGGCGGCGCTGTTGCTCAAGGTGCGCTCGCCGGGCAGGTCGTGCGTGACGGCCTCGAAAGCCTGCAGCGCCGCATTGATGCCCTTGGGGCCGTCGGCGTCGGAGAAATGCGTCATCAGCGTGATCTCCTCGACCTGCGGCAGCGCGTTCAGGCGCGTCCAGGCGGCGCGAAAACGCTCGGGCTGGAAACCCAGGCGGTTCATGCCCGAGTTCATCTTGAGGAACACGCGGTGCGGCAGCTGCGTCTTGTGCGCGGCCAGCATGTCGATCTGCTCGTTGCAATGGATGGCGTGCCACAGGCCCAGGCGCGAGCACAGCTCCAGGTCGCGCGCGTCGAAGCAGCCTTCGAGCAGCAGGATGGGGCCGCGCCAGTCGAGCGCGCGCAGGCGCTGCGCCTCGGCCAGGTCGATCAGGGCGAAGCCGTCGGCGCTGCGCAGCGCGTCGAAAACACGCTCGATGCCGTGGCCGTAAGCATTGGCCTTGACGATGGCCCAGACCTTGGCGTCGGGCGCGGCCTCGCGCGCGCGGCCCAGGTTGTGGGCCAGCGCGGCGCTGTGGATGGTGGCGAGAATGGGACGTGGCATGGCGCTCTGAAGGTTGGATGGGTGGCGGCGGGTGGGCGGGGATTCAGCGAACTGGAGCGGCAATCCGAGGGTCTTTCCGCATTCTGGCACCGCCCCCCATGCTATAAACCGGAATCGTCCGGAGACATTCACCCTTATCTTGCCGCATCAGATCGGCTGATGCAGTGCCGCAATGACCACAACAGTTTAATGAAGCGCGGTTTCTACACCATCATGGCGGCCCAGTTTTTCAGCTCGCTGGCTGATAACGCGCTGTTCGTGGCCGCCGTGGAGCTGCTCAAGACCAGCGGCGCGCCCAAGTGGCAGCCGGCGGCGCTGGTGCCCATGTTTGCGCTGTTCTACGTCGTGCTGGCGCCTTTTGTGGGGGCTTTCGCCGATGCGCGGCCCAAGGGCAACGTCATGTTCGTGAGCAACGCCATCAAGGTGATAGGCTGCCTGATGATGCTGTTCGGCTCGCACCCGCTGCTGGCCTATGCCATCGTCGGCCTGGGCGCCGCCGCCTACTCTCCCGCCAAGTACGGCATCCTGACCGAACTGCTGCCGGCCTCGCAACTGGTCAAGGCCAACGGCTGGATTGAAGGCCTGACCATCTCCTCCATCATCCTGGGTGTGCTGCTGGGCGGCCAGCTGGTCGGCCACACGGTGTCCAACCTGCTGCTGTCCTTCGACTTCCCGGTTTTCGAGACCGGCATCGACAGCGCGCCCGAAGCGGCGATTGCCGTGCTGATCCTGCTCTACATCATCGCCGCCTGGTTCAACACCCGCATCCCCGACACCGGCGTCGAGATGCGGCCCATGCCGCGCAACAAGCTCGAACTGCTGCCCGACTTCTGGAACTGCAACTCGGCCTTGTGGCGCGACAAGCTGGGCCAGATTTCGCTGTCCACCACCACCCTGTTCTGGGGCGTGTCGGGCAACCTGCGCTACATCGTGCTGGCCTGGAGCGCCGCCGCGCTGGGCTACAGCACCACGCAAGCCTCTTCGCTGGTCGGTGTGGTCGCCATCGGCACGGCCGTGGGCGCCGTGCTGGCCTCCATGCGCATGCGCCTGGACCAGGCCACCAGCGTGATGCCGCTGGGCATCGCCATGGGCGTGCTGGTGATTTTGATGAACTTCATCGGCAACGTCTGGGTGGCCGCGCCTTTCCTGATTTTGCTGGGCGGCCTGGGCGGCTTCCTGGTGGTGCCCATGAACGCGCTGCTGCAGCACCGCGGCCACAACCTCATGGGCGCCGGCCGCTCCATCGCGGTGCAGAACTTCAACGAGCAGGCCTGCATCCTGAGCCTGGGCGCTTTCTACAGCCTGTCCACCGGCATGGGGCTGTCGGCCTTCGGCGCCATCACCGCCTTCGGCATCGTCGTGGCCGGCTTCATGTGGCTGATCCAGCGCTGGCACAAAAGCAACCTTGTCAAACACAAAGAGCAGGTCGACCACCTGCTGAGCATCGCCCGCAGCGATAACTCGCACTGATGTTGGCCGAAGCTCCCGGGACCGCCGCACGCAGCGGCACGTCCAAAGCCGTTCTCGCCTTGACCCTGAATGCCTTTATCTGGGGCGTGTCCTGGTGGCCGCTGCGCCAGCTGCAAGGCCACGGCCTGCACCCGCTGTGGACCACGGCGCTGGTCTATGCGGTCGTGGTCGCCGGCCTGCTGACCCTGCGCCCGCAAGCCTGGCGCGGTTTCCTGGCGCATCCGCAGCTGTGGTTCCTGGCGGCGGCCTCGGGCCTCACCAACGTCGGCTTCAACTGGGCCGTGACCGTGGGCGACGTGGTGCGCGTGGTGCTGCTGTTCTACCTGATGCCCGCCTGGGCTGTGCTGGTGGCCTGGGTCATGCTGGGTGAAAAACCCACGGCGGCTTCGCTGCTGCGCCTGCTGCTGGCCATGGCCGGCGTGCTGGTGGTCCTCAAGTCGCCCGACTCGCCCTGGCCCGTGCCGCAAAGCGGCGCCGACTGGCTGGCCATCATGGGCGGCTTCAGCTTCGCGGTGACCAATGGCGTGCTGCGCAAATACAAACACACACCCAGCGAATCGCGCATGCTCGCGATGTTCGGCGGCAGCGGGCTGATGGCGGCCTGCGCCGCGCTGGCCGGCATGTCGCAGGCCATCGTGCCCGCGCCGGCGCTGGCTGCAGCAGGCATTCCCATCGTGCTGGGGCTCGCGGTGGCCTTTATGGCCAGCAACGCCGGCCTTCAGTACGGCGCCGCGCGCCTGGCCTCCGCCACCACGGCCATCGTGATGCTGACCGAAATTTTGTTCGCCAGCCTGTCCTCGGCCGCGCTGGGCGCCGCCGAGCTGACACCGCGCGTGCTGTTGGGCGGGGCCCTGATTGTGCTGGCCGCGGTGCTGGCGGCCATGGCGCCCTCGGCGTCGCCACAAAGCGCAACGAATGGCGCAGAATCGCACTGAAACAGCATTCAACCAGGAGACACACATGGGCGCAGGCAAAACCGTTTACGACTTCCAGGCCAAGGACATCACCGGCAAAGACGTCGCGCTGGACGCCTTCAAGGGCAAGGTCATGCTGATCGTCAACACCGCCAGCAAATGCGGCTTCACGCCGCAGTTCGCCGGACTCGAAGAGCTGTACAAGCAGTACGCCGGCAAGGGCCTTGCAGTGGTAGGTTTCCCCAGCAACCAGTTCCTCTCGCAGGATCCCGGCAGCGACGACCAGATCGCCGAGTTCTGCCAGGTCAATTACGGCGTGAGTTTTCCCATGATGTCCAAGATCGACGTCAACGGTCCCGCCGCGCACCCCCTGTACCAGTGGCTGTCGGCCGAAGCGCCCGGCCTGCTCGGCATCAAATCCATCAAATGGAACTTCACCAAGTTCCTGGTCGGCAAGGACGGGAAAGTCATCCGGCGTTATGCGCCTTCCGACAAGCCCGCTGACCTTGGCAAAGACATCGAAGCCGCGCTCGCCGCCTGAGCTTGATTGCGGCTCAGGCCGGCTTGGGCTGGGACTTCACCGAGCGCAAATAGTCGGCCAAAGTGCGGCCGGCCTCATGCCCCACACGCTCATCCAGCACCTGCACTTCGGCCATACGGTCCACCCGAAAGCTGCGGAAGTCCTGCCGGGCTTCACACCAGGCGCCCAGCGTCCACACGCTGCCCCAGTAAAAACAACCCAGCGGCCAGAGCACGCGCCGGCTTTCGCGCCCCGCCCCATCGAGGTAGCGCACATCCACCTTGCAACGCGCATGCACGGCCTCGCGCAGCAGCTGCAGGCTGCGCTGCGTGGCCTCATCGGGATTGATCACCACCGCATACAAAGGCACGCCCTCTGCCGCCGCACGCGCGGCCGGCGGCAGCACCGACACAATCTTGCTCCAGGCCGCCTCCGCATCACCGGCCATGGCCGGGTCCAGCCAGGCCTGCGCCAGCCGTACCGAAGCCGCCAGCGCATTGGCTTCCTTTTGCGTGAACATCAGCGGCGGCAAGTCAAAGCCCGCACCCAGCCGGTAACCCACGCCGGCCTCGCCCTCAATCGGCACGCCCTGGTGCTGCAGGTCGGCCACGTCGCGGTAAATCGTGCGCTCGGATACCCCGAGCCGCTTGGCGAGAAATTCCGCCGTACTCAGGCGCCGGCCGCGTATCAGCTGGACGAGATGGAAGAGGCGGTCGGCGCGGCGCATGGTGGGTGAATGATAGGGGGCAATGGATGGTGAAGACCGCATGCGGGTCAGTCAAACGTCTGGATGCCCGGCTATAGTGCAAGCAGCAATTAGCGATGGGAGGGTCCGGTGGAGCGCTATCTGATGATTTCGGGCGGAATCCTCGCCATCGCGGCGTTCGTGCCCGCCATCTTTTTCTTTCTCCGTGGCATGTATCACTTCGTTGCGATGCTCGGCCACTACCGCAGTGGCCGTCACCAATTCGCAGCGAATTTTTTCGCCTTTCTGGTGCCCTTTGCGCCACAGTTCTTTACTGAACAAGGCAACGTCCATCGAAGGCTTTTCTTGTCCAGCCTTTTCTGGGCGCTGTGCTCCATGCTGTTCATTGGCGTCATGTACGCGGTGCTGGGAATTGGCAATCCATAGATGAAAAAGCTTGTTTCACTGATCGCCGTTGCGCTGGCGGCACTGGCGGCGCTGCCGGCGCAAACCGCGGTCGCCGACAGCCAATGCTTCGGCACGGTCAGCAAGGGGCATATCGAAGGCAGCGTCAAGCTGCCCACCAGCGGCCCCAACTTCTCGGCTTACAGCAGCCTGGCGGCCACGGCGGGCCGCACGCATGTGCACGCCAAAGTCGCGGAAATCATGGCCGCATCCTATGCGGCGCTGTATACCGCCAGCGCCTCCACCACCTATGTGTACGGAGAGACAGGCTGGCCTTCGGGCGGGCGTTTCCGGCCGCATCGCACGCACCAGAACGGCCTGTCCGTTGACTTCTTTGTGCCAGTCCGCAATGCGCAGGGAAAGTCCGCAGCGCTGCCGGGCAGCATCAGCAACCGCTTCGGCTACGACCTTGAGTTCAACGCCGACGCCAAGCACGGCGAGTACGCCATCGACTTCCCCGCCATTGCCGAACACCTGTACCAGTTGCATGTGGCCGCGAAAGCGCGCGGTGTCGGCATCGCCCTGGTCATCTTTGACGCGCCCTTCCTGCCCAGGCTGTTCGCCACGCCGCGCGGTGCTTACTTGAAAGAGAACCTGAACTTCATGAAGGGCAAGCCCTGGGTTCGCCATGACGAGCACTACCATGTGGACTTTGCCATCCCGTGCAAAGCCAATGCAGCTTAGTGTTTGCGGGCAGCGGCGCTTTGGCTATAGTGCCAACACCGGTTCGCCCCCCCACCCCCATGAAGCTCACCGTCCGCCCCCTCACGCCCGAGCGCTGGCCCGATCTTGAAGCGCTGTTCAACGCCAAGGGCTGCTCGGTCGCGCGCGGCTGCTGGTGCATGTTTTACCGGCGAAGCGGTGAGCGCGGGCCGTTGCCCGCGGGCACCACGGCAGCGCAGGCCAATCGCGCCGACCTCAAGAAACTCACCCATGGTGATACGCCGCCCGGCCTGATCGGCTATCGCGGCAAGGTGCCGGTCGGCTGGGTGTCGCTGGGTCCGCGTGAGGATTACGCCAAACTCAAACGCTCACCGGTGATGAAGCCGGTCGACGAGTTGCCCGTCTGGTCCATCATCTGTTTTGTCGTGCCCTCGGAATATCGCGGCCAGGGTGTCGCGCGGGCGCTGCTGGACGGGGCCATCGCCTATGCCAAAAAGCAGGGCGCGACGCTGCTGGAGGCCTACCCCGTGGACAAGCCCGGACGCTCGCATGACGACTTCATGTGGTTCGGCGCCAAGTCCATGTACGACAACGCCGGCTTTGAAGAGGTGGCGCGACGCAAGCCGCAGCGGCCTGTTGTGCGGCTCAAGCCGGTTTGAGCATTCAACGGCCTGCTACTTTTTCTTCAAACCCGCCTGAATACCATGACGACACACACCCCACCCTGGTCGCTGCGGCGCCTGCAACCCGTGACCGATGCACAGATCGCCGAACTCGCCGGCGTGCTCATCGACTGCGTCGAAGGCGACGCCTCGGTCAGTTTTATGCACCCGCTTTCACGGGAGCACGCCGAAGCGTTCTGGCACGGCGTGGCCCAGGGCGTTGCGGCGGGTGAACGCGCGCTGCTGGTCGCCGAAGACGCGCAGGGCATTTGCGGCACGGTGCAGCTGGTGCTGGCCCAGCCCGAGAACCAGCCCCACCGAGCCGACCTGGCCAAGATGCTGGTGCACCGCCGCGTGCGCCGCCAGGGAATGGGCGAGGCCTTGATGCGCGCGGCTGAAAGCATGGCGCGCGATTGCGGCAAGACCTTGCTGGTGCTGGACACCGTGACCGGCGACAGCGGCGAGCGCCTGTACCAGCGTCTGGGCTGGCAACGTGTGGGCGTGATTCCCGGCTATGCGCTGCTGCCGCGCGGCGGGCTGGTGGGCACGACGGTGTTCTGCCGCGAGCTGGCCTGACGGGCGCGTCCGCCGCTATTGCCGGGCTTGCTGGGTTTGCTGGGCTTGCTTGCCGGCGCGATGAAGAACCATGCGCTCATGCAGGCGCGTGACGATGCGGCTTCCCGTCCTGACGAAGAAAAAGGGGAAAAGGCCATGGATGAACGCAGCGATGGCGGCCGACAGCAGCGGCACGGCAAATGAAAAAGACGCGGACATGTGCTCGAAATAGCTCTCCCCCACGGAGTCAGGGTGTTCCTTGAACAGCTGGAGAATTTTTTCCATGGTCGTATCCGTAGGTTTTCGGGGTGTGCGCGCCGCGCTTGCATTGATGCCTGGCCGGAATCATAGGCCTGCCGATCGAGAAATAACTTGCAAATACGGCTATGAATCCCCTCATAATTAGAATTAATTTCTAATAATCTGGCCATATGGACAAAAAAGACGTTCTGATTCTGGAGCTGTTGCAAGCCGATGCTTCGATGGGCCTGAACGATCTGGCGCAGGCGGTCAGCCTTTCGCCGACACCCTGCTGGCGGCGAATCCAGAAGCTGCGCGACGAAGGCGTCATCAAGCAGCAGGTCACCTTGTGCGACCCGGCCAAACTCAATCTGGGCTTGACCACTTTCGTGAGCATCCGCGCGAGCGCGCACAACGATGCGTGGACCCAGCGCTTCGTCAAAGGCATCGTGGCCATCCGCGAGGTGGTGGAGGTCTACCGCATGACGGGCGACATCGACTACCTGCTCAAGGTCGTGGTGCCCGATATCGCCGGTTATGACAGTGTGTACAAGCGCCTGATCAAGGTCGCCGAACTGCAGGACGTGAGTTCGGGCTTTGTGATGGAGGTGGTCAAACACACCACCGCGCTGCCCCTGGATTACGCGCTCCAGGCTTGAGGGGCCGGGCGCTTCAAAACCCCAGCAGCGCGCCGTCAGCCCGCATGGCTTGCGCGATCAGCCGCATGTCATGGTCGCTGATCTCAAACAGGCCGAAACGGAACTTGTAGCCCCAGCGCTGGCGGTTCTCCACAAACTCGAAGTCATCGAGCAGCGGCAGGATGGACGCTTCCTGCGCGGCCACATAAGCCACGTCGCGGCGGAAAGGCACAAAACCGCCGCCCATGTCGACGGCATAGGGCTCGCCGGGCTGCACCACGCCGATGGAGACAAAGCGCTGGAGTTTGTCCTTGCCGCCCATGGCCAGCGTGGATGAGTAATAAGCCACGCGGTCCCCGGCCAACACGCGCTTGAGCGGCGCGCATTTGCCGTGGCACACCTGCATGTAACCCGTGGCCGGATTCTCACACCCACGCCGCGCATGCTCTGCGCTGGCAACGGCAATCCAGTTCTTGCGGCCCATTGCGGTTCAGGCCAGTGCGTGCAGGCCGACGCGGTTGCCGTCCAGGTCGGTGATGTGCGCAAAAAATCCCATGCCGGGCGGCAGCGCCTGGCGCGGCAACGCGACCTTGCCGCCGGCCTTGAGGGCGCGTGCCAGGGCGGCGTCGAGCGAAGGCGAGGCGTCGAGATAGATCAGCGTGCCACCCGATGCCGGGGCCGGCGCTGTGGGGCCAGCCAGGATCGCGCCACCGACGCCCTCCTCTGCTTCATAGGGAAACACCGCGCCTTCGGACGGGCCCATGGCCTCGCGGCGCATCTTGCAGCCGAGCACGGTTTCGTAAAAGGCCTGGGCTTTGTCCAGTTGGGTGCTGGGGATTTCAAACCAGCTGATGGCGTTTTTCATGAAAGGCTCCTTGTGTGAAAGAAGCCTTGATGATGCAGACCTGCTACTGACAACGTCATGTCAGCAGGATGTCGGCCCCCACGCTTTTCACTTCGTGTAATGCGCTGCCCCCCGAGGGGGCGCTGCGCCTGCGGCCCGGCAAAGCCGGTTCCGCGGCCCCGGCTTGCCTGGGATGCTCCCTCCTTTCAGGGCGTCAGTGCTTCATCCAGCACTTCCACCCAATGCCGCACCGGCGTCGCCGTGCCGCTTTGCAAATGTGTGATGCAGCCGATATTGGCCGAGATGATGGTGTCGGGCGCAGAGGCTTGCAGGTTGCCCAGCTTGCGGTCGCGCAGCTGGTAGGCGATGTCAGGCTGCAGCACCGAATAGGTTCCGGCCGAGCCGCAGCACAAATGGGATTCGGCGCCGGCCAGCGTCACCTTGAAACCCAGCGCATGCATCAGTGTCTCGACCCCGCCGCGCAGCTGCTGGCCGTGCTGCAGCGTGCAGGGCGGGTGGAACACCAGCGCGCCGGCCTTGGCGCCGACCTTGCCCTGCAGCTCGCCGACCAGCTCGGGCATCAGCTCGCTGAGGTCGCGCGTGAGTTCGCTGATGCGGGCCGCCTTGGCGGCGTAGGCCGGGTCGTCCTTGAGTATGTGGCCGTATTCCTTGACGGTGACGCCGCAGCCCGAGGCGTTCATGACGATGGCTTCCACGCCACCCTCGCCTGCCACATGCGGCCACCAGGCGTCGATGTTGCGCCGCATCTCGGCCTTGCCGCCTTCCTGGTCGTTGAGGTGGAACTTGACGGCGCCGCAGCAGCCGGCCTTGGGCGCAACCAGCGTCTGGATGCCGGCCGCATCGAGCACGCGCGCCGTCGCGGCATTGATGTTGGGCATCATGGCGGGCTGCACACAGCCTTCGAGCATCAGCATCTTGCGCGCGTGCGTGCGCTGGGGCCAGGCGCCCGCGTCCTGCTTTGGCGGCACCTTGTTCTTGAGGGCCGCGGGCAACAGGCCGCGCACGGCCTGGCCGGCTTTCATGGCGGGGGCGAACAGCGGCGATGGCAGGCCTTCCTTCAGCGCCCAGCGCAGCGCCGTTTCACCGGCCGGGCGCGGCACGCGCTCGTCGACCAGCTTGCGGCCTATGTCGACCAGGTGGCCGTATTCGACGCCGCTGGGGCAGGTGGATTCGCAGTTGCGGCAGGTCAGGCAGCGGTCCAGGTGCAGCTGGGTCTTGCGCGTGGGCGCCTCGCCTTCGAGCACCTGCTTGATCAGGTAGATGCGCCCGCGCGGTCCGTCGAGCTCGTCGCCCAGCAGCTGGTAGGTCGGGCAGGTGGCGGTGCA
>NZ_CALRNF020000028.1:0-84658 GCF_943369415.1 Polaromonas sp. YR568 | reverse complement strand
CACGCAGGCCCTGGTGATCATGGCGCGCAAGCTGTTGCGGGTGGCGTTTGCGGTGTGGAAGAGCGGCAAACCGTTCGATGAAGCCCTGATTGCCCGCGCGATGGCTTGACGCGAACCATAGAACCTCAGACAACGCCAGCCCTGATCCGCTTGTCTCTGCGCTCCTCGGCGCATCCACAAGGGATGGGGACGGAATACCGGACAGCCGAATACCAGTAACGGCCCCGGGGCTTGAGTACCCTGGCAACCAATACAACCAAAGGTTTCATGCGCCGGGATAAACGCGCTTGTTCGCTATCAAATAAATAGCTGCGGAAGTTGAGTTGCGATGGACTGGCAACGGAGAATGGCTTTAAACCAGTCTCCGCCCAATCCATGCCCCGCACCGTCAAAGATTTCAGCTATCCTTACCCCCTTCACAACTACCGACCGCCATCACGTGTCCGACGTTCCCCCCAGTCGGTCTTCCAGGCCGGAAGACAAGCGAGGCTTTCTGCAAAAGCTCGCTGAAATGCTCCACCCCGGTCCCGACTCTAAAGACGAGTTGATCGAAACCCTGGTGGAAGCCCAGGACAATGACGTTATTGGCGCCCAGAGCCGTGAAATGCTTGAGGGCGTGATTCGCATGGCCGACATGACGGCCGGCGACGTCATGGTGGCGGCTCCGCGCATGGATGTGATCAACATCGACTCGCCTTTCGACGAGTTGCTGCACCTGGTCATCGACACCGCCCACTCGCGCTTTCCCGTCTACGAGGGCGAAAAGGAAAACATCCTCGGCATCCTGATGGCCAAGGACCTGCTCAAGCTGCAGCGCGCGCCCGAACTCAACATCAAGGCCCTGCTGCGCCCGGCCGTCTTCGTGCCCGAAAGCAAGGGCCTGAACGACCTGCTGCGCGAGTTCCGCGGCAACCGCAACCACCTGGCCATCGTCATCGACGAGTTCGGCCGCGTGGCCGGCCTGATCACGATTGAGGACGTGCTCGAGCAGATCGTCGGCGAGATCGAGGACGAGTTCGACATCGCCGAAGACGAGGGCGACATCTTCGGCCTGACCGACCACACCTACCGCGTCAGCGGCGACACCTCGATAGAGCGTGTCAACGAGGCTTTCGGCGTGACCTTGCCCGAGACCGATTTCGACACGATAGGCGGGCTGGTGGCGCACGAGATGGGCCACGTCCCCAAGCGCGGCGAACACTACGCGCTGGCCGGCCTGCAATTCACGGTGCTGCACACCAAGGGTGGCGCGGTGCGCTGGTTCAAGGTATCGCCGGTTTCCGCCGGCGTCTGACGACACACAACAAAGAGAGGGCAACCATGGCACGGGACTCCATTCACAGCATGATGTCCCATCTGCCGACCTTGCCCGCCTTGCTCGAACACGCGCGCAACCTGCCGCCGCGCAAGGGCTTCTCCCCCTTCCAGGCCGTCATTGTCCTGATTGCCGGCTGCATGCACGCGGCCAGCATGGCCTGGCCGTTTGACTTCGGTTTCGCACAGGGCATGCCGGTGTGGTGGATGCAACTGCTGGCGATGTTCCTGTTCGCCGCGCAGGTCGACAGCTGCCGTTCCTGGAAGCGCGCCGCCTGGCTGGGCGGCCTCTTCGGCACGGCGATGCTGTGCAGCACTTTCTGGTGGATGTTCATTTCCATGCATTTCTACGGCGGGCTGGCCGCGCCGCTGACGGTGCTGGCCATCGTGCTGCTGGCCGCCTTCCTTTCCCTGTATTACGCCGCGGGCGGCGCGCTTTTCGTGCGGCTGGCGCCGGCCCGCAAGTTTCCGCGCGCCGTGGTGTTCGCCGCGCTGTGGCTGCTGGCCGAACTGGCCCGCGTCGAGTTTTTCACAGGCTTTCCCTGGGGCGAGGGCGGTTATGCCCACGTGGACGGCTGGGCCAGGCCGCTGGCCGCCTGGATAGGCGTGCACGGCATCACCTTCCTCGCGGCGCTGGCCGCGGCCTGGTTGGCAATGGCCTTGCGCGCCTCCCGCACGCGCTGGGTGACCGCAGTGGCCATCGTGGTGCTCAGCATAGTGGGCGCCTACCTGCCGGTGCAAAGCGCGCTTCCGGGTTCGGCGGCCTTTACACCGGCCGGCGAGCCGCTGCAGGTCACGCTGCTGCAGGGCAACATCCCGCAGAACGAAAAATTCCAGAGCGGCACCGGCGTGGCCACCGCCCTGCGCTGGTACGGCGAGCAGCTGCGCGACGCGAAAACGCCGCTGGTGGTGGCGCCTGAAACTGCCATCCCGCTGCTGCCCATGCAGCTGCCCGAGGGCTACTGGCAGGCGTTGCAGCGGCGTTTTGCCACCGGTCAGCAGGCGGCGCTGGTCGGTATCCCGGTGGGCAGTTCCCAGGCGGGTTATGCCAATTCCGTGCTCGGCTTCAAGCCCGGCCAGCCCGAGCCCTACCGCTTCGACAAGCACCACCTCGTGCCTTTCGGCGAATTCGTTCCGCCGGGCTTTCGCTGGTTCATCAACATGATGCACATCCCGCTGGGCGACTTCAACCGCGGCGCGGTCGGACAGGCTTCCTTCGAATGGAAGGGCCAGCGGCTGGCGCCCAACATCTGCTACGAAGACCTGTTCGGCGAAGAGCTGGGCGCGCGCTTCATCGACCCGGCGCTGGCGCCCACGGTGTTTGTCAACGTCAGCAACATCGCCTGGTTCGGCAACACCGTCGCGATAGACCAGCACCTGCAGATCTCCCGCATGCGCGCGCTGGAATTCAGCCGGCCCATGATCCGCGCCACCAACACCGGCGCCACCGTCATCATCGACCATGCCGGCAAGGTCACGCATTCGCTGGAACGCCACACACGCGGCGTGCTGGTCGGCGAGGTCGAGGGCCGCAACGGCATCACGCCTTATGCCGATTGGGTCTCGCGCTACGGCCTGTGGCCGCTGTGGGCGCTGGGCCTGGGCATTGCCGTGCTGGCGCTGCTGTTCCGCCGCCGCTGACGTCCCGCATTGGGAAAAAAGGGCGATGCCGCCTCCGGCATCGCCCTTTTTCATTGGCGCGTGAATGCGGGCCGGCTTAGAGTTGGCTCATCCCGCCGTCCACGATCAGCTCGGTCCCCACGATGAACGCGGCGTCCGGCGACGACAGGTAGACCACGGCGCTGGCCACTTCGTCGGGCGTGCCGAAGCGCTTGACCGGGATTTGCGCCTGGATGCCGGCGGCCAGCGCATCGAGCTGGTCGGCGGGCACGCCCAGCTTGCCGTACAGCGGTGTCGTCACCGGGCCGGGGCTCACCACGTTGACGCGGATGCCGCGCGTCACCAGCTCGGCCGACAGCGTTTTGGCCAGCGAAATCAGCGCGGCCTTGCTGGCGGCATACACGCTGGAGTTGGGCATGCCGATGTGGGCGTTGATGGAGCCGTTCAGGATGACGGCCGCGCCCGTGTTCAGCAGCGGCGACAGCGCCTGGATCGCGAAGTAAGCGCCCTTCACGTTGACGTTGAAGGTGTGGTCCCACAGCGCCTCATCCACGCCTTCAAGCGGCGCGAATTTGGCGACACCGGCGTTGATGAACACCGCGTCCAGCGTGATGCCTTGGGCTACCAGCGCATCGCTCAGCGCCTTGGCGGAGCCTTGCTCCCCGGCGTCGTTGCGCAGCGCGATGGCACCGGCGCCCAGCTGGGCCTTGGCTTGGTCCAGCGTGGCGGGGTCGCGGCCGGTGATGATGACGCGGGCGCCTTGGGCGGCGAATTGCAGCGCCGTGGCCAGACCGATGCCGCTGTTGCCACCGGTGACGAGCACGGTCTTGTTGTCAAAGCGCCTTGCTGCGGTGGAAGGGGAGGAGATGGCTTGCGTGGTCATTTCAGTGTCCTGTTCTGCGTGAGTTGATAAGGTTTTCCGGGTTCGGCCTGTGTTGTTCGCCTGCCGATGTGTCCAATGTACGGTTCATGTTCTTCAGGAAAAAGGCCTGGAAAGTGTTTTAATCATTCAGGTTTTATGAACATCAAGCGCTGGGAGAAGTTGCCATGGACCGTTTGCGTGCTTTTGAGGTGTTTGCCGCCGTCGTGGGGCGCGGCAGTTTCACGCGCGCGGCTGACACGCTGGACACCTCTCCGGCCAACGTCACGCGCTACATCAACGAGCTCGAGGCGCACCTGGGCACGCGCCTGCTCAACCGCAGCTCGCGCAAGCTCTCGCTGACCGAAAGCGGCGAGGCGCTGTACGAGCGCAGCAAGTCCATCCTCGAGGAAGTCGCCGACGCCGAGGCGCTGGCCTCCTCGGCCACGCTGCAGCCGCGCGGGCGCCTGCGCATCAACGCGCCCTTGAGCTTCGGCATACACCAGCTGGCGCCGCTGTGGCCGCGCTTCATGCAAAGCTATCCCGAGGTGGAACTGGACATCTCGCTCACCGATCGCCTGGTCGACATCGTGGAAGAGGGCTACGACCTCGCCATCCGCATCTCGCGCGCCGGCCCCGCCACCCATGCGGCGCGCAAGCTGGCCGCCTCGAACAACATCGTCTGCGCGTCGCCCGCCTACCTCAAGCAGCACGGTGAGCCCCGCGTGCCCGCCGACCTGGAGGCGCACCGCTGCCTCGGCTACACCTATGCGGCCACCGCCAACGAGTGGCATTTCGTCGACGAACAGGCGCGCCCGCACATGGTCAGGGTCAACTACGTCATGCATACCAACAACGGCGACACGGCCCGCGAGGCGGCGCTGGCGGGGCAGGGCATCATCTGGCAGCCGGCCTTCCTGATCGGGGACGACTTGCGCGCGGGCCGGCTGGTGCCGGTGCTGCCCGGCTACCGCATGCCCGACATCGATGTGCTGGCCGTCTACCCCAGCCGGCGCCACCTGAGCGCCAAAGTGCGCGTCATGGTCGATTTCCTGGTCGATGCCTTCAAGGCCGCGCCGCCCTGGTACACGCCGCCGGCCCCGGCGCCCGCACGCCGCCGCGTAAAATGAGCCGTTTAGCACTGCCGCCCGGTGCGGCCTTGCCTCCCCGGCGCCTCCACAGGCGCCGCGCTTTTGCCCTCAATCCATTCCTATGCTCACTTTCCAGCAAATCATCTTGAAGCTGCAGTCCTACTGGGACGCCCAGGGCTGCGCGCTGCTGCAGCCCTATGACATGGAGGTCGGCGCCGGCACCTCGCACACCGCCACCTTTCTGCGCGCGCTGGGCCCGGAGCCCTGGAAGGCCGCCTACGTGCAGCCCAGCCGCCGCCCCAAGGACGGCCGCTACGGCGAGAACCCCAACCGCCTGCAGCACTACTACCAGTACCAGGTGGTGCTCAAGCCCGCGCCCGCCAATATCCTGGAGCTCTACCTCGGCTCGCTCGAGGCGCTGGGCTTTGACCTGAAGAAAAACGACATCCGCTTCGTCGAGGACGATTGGGAAAACCCCACGCTGGGCGCCTGGGGCCTGGGCTGGGAAGTCTGGCTCAACGGCATGGAAGTCACGCAGTTCACCTACTTCCAGCAGGTCGGCGGCATCGACTGCAAGCCCGCCACCGGTGAAATCACCTACGGCCTGGAGCGCCTGGCCATGTACCTGCAGGGCGTGGACAACGTCTACAACCTGACCTGGACCGAAGGCGCCGACGGCTCGAAACTCAGTTACGGCGACGTTTACAAGCAGAACGAGGTCGAGCAGTCGACCTACAACTTCGAACACAGCGACGCCGACTTCCTCTTCACCGCCTTCACGGCGCATGAAAAGCAGGCCAAACACCTGATCGAGGTGCAACTGGCCCTGCCGGCCTACGAGCAGGTGCTCAAGGCCGCGCACAGCTTCAACCTGCTGGACGCCCGCGGCGCCATCAGCGTGACCGAACGCGCCGCCTACATAGGCCGCATCCGCAACCTGGCCCGCGCCGTGGCGCAAAGCTACTACGAAAGCCGCGAACGCCTGGGCTTCCCGATGGCGCCGCGCGAGTGGGTGGAACAAATGACTCCGATGACGAAGAAGGCAGCGTGAGAGCGATGACGATGACGACCCAAAACCTTCTCGTGGAACTGTTTGTCGAAGAGCTGCCGCCCAAGGCGCTTAAAAAGCTTGGCGACGCGTTTGCCGGCGTGCTGTTCGAGCAGCTCAAGGCCCAGGGCCTCACCGCTGCCGGTTCGGCGCTCACGGCCTTTGCCTCGCCGCGCCGCCTGGCCGCGCATGTCACGGCAGTGGCCAGCCAGGCCGCCGACAAGGCCGTTTCGCAAAAACTCATGCCGGTAGCTGTGGGCCTGGATGCCTCCGGCAATGCCACGCCCGCGCTGCTCAAGAAGCTGCAGGCGCTTGGCGCCGACGCGTCGGCCGTGGCCGGCCTCAAGCGTGCGCTCGACGGCAAGGCCGAGGCGCTGTTCTACGACAGCACCGCCAAGGGCGCGACGCTGCAGGAAGGTTTGCAAAAGGCCTTGCTTGAAGCCATCGCCAAACTGCCCATCCCCAAGGTCATGACCTACCAGCTGGCCGACGGCTGGAGCGACGTGAAGTTTGTGCGCCCGGCCCACGGCCTGGTCGCGCTGCACGGCAGCGACGTGGTCGCCATCGAGGCGCTGGGCCTGAAGGCCGGCAACAGCACCCACGGGCATCGCTTTGAAGCCGCGGTGGACCCGGTGGTGCTGAAGGATGCCGACAGCTATGCCGCCACACTGAAAAAAGACGGCGCGGTGATCGCCGGCTTTGCCGATCGCAAGGCCGAGATCGCCAGCCAGCTGGCGGCGGCCGCAGCCAAGGTCGGCGGCGGCGTCAAAGCGATTGAAGACGACGCGCTGCTCGACGAAGTGACCGCGCTGGTCGAGCGCCCCAACGTGCTGGTCTGTGAGTTCGAAAAGGAATTCCTGGGTGTTCCGCAGGAATGCCTGATCCTCACGATGAAGGCCAACCAGAAATACTTCCCGCTGCTCGATGCCGCGGGCAAGCTCACCAACAAGTTTTTGGTCGTTAGCAACATCAGCCCCAGCGATGCGAGCGCGGTGATTGGCGGCAACGAGCGCGTCGTGCGTCCGCGCCTGGCCGATGCCAAGTTCTTCTTCGACCAGGACCGCAAGAAGACGCTGGCCTCGCGCGTCGCCGGGCTCGATAAAGTGGTGTATCACAACAAGCTGGGCACGCAGGGCGAGCGCACGCAGCGCGTTCGCGCCATTGCCGAATCCATTGCCAATCGCATCGACGTCGGACGGGTTGCCGACGTGCAGCGCGCCGCCGAACTGGCCAAGACCGACCTGGTGACCGACATGGTCGGCGAGTTCCCCGAACTGCAGGGCACCATGGGCCGTTATTACGCGCTCAACGACGGCCTCGGCGCCGACGTGGCCGATGCGATCGAAGACCACTACAAGCCGCGCTTTGCCGGCGACGAACTGCCGCGCAACAGCGTCGGCGTGATCGTCGCGCTGGCCGACAAGCTCGAAACCCTGGTCGGCATGTTCGGCATCGGCAACCTGCCGACCGGCGACAAGGACCCTTTCGCGCTGCGCCGCCACGCGCTGGGCGTGATCCGCATGCTGGTAGAAAAAGACCTGCCCCTGGGCCTGGTGGAACTGGTCGAAGGCGCGCAGCCGGTGTTCGGCGACAAGATCCAGGATGCCTCCGCAGCCCTGGTGGATTTCATTTACGACCGCCTCGCCGGCTCCCTGCGCGAGCAGGGCTACAGCGCACAGGAGGTCGACGCCGTGCTCGCGCTCAAACCCCAGCGCCTGGGCGACGTCGCCAAGCGCCTGGCGGCCGTGCGCGCCTTTGCCGCGCTGCCCGAGGCGCCCGCGCTGGCCGCGGCGAACAAGCGCATTGCGAATATCCTGAAGAAAGCCGGCGAAGTCGACGCGCACGTCAATCCCGCTTTGCTGCCTGAAGACGCTGAAAAGGGGCTTTACCAGGCGATGCAGCAGTTGGTGCCGACAGCCAACGCGCAGTTCGAGCAAGGCAACTACACGGCTTCACTGCAGACCCTCGCCGCCCTGCGCGCGCCCGTCGACTCCTTCTTCGATGGCGTGATGGTCAACGCCGAAGAAGCCGACCTGCGCCTGAACCGCCAGGGCCTGCTTAGAAGCCTGCATGTGGCCATGAACCGCGTAGCCGATCTTTCCAAGCTAGCGGCATGATGAGCCCCCACGCTCCGCACTTCGTGCCGTCGCTGCCCCCCAAGGGGGCTGGCCGGCCTTGGGACGGCCCGGCGGCCGGCCGCTCGTTTTGGTAAGGTAAAACACCATGAAACTCGTCATCCTCGACCGCGACGGCACCATCAACAGCGACAGTGACGACTTCGTCAAGACGCCCGATGAATGGCTGCCGCTGCCCGGTTCGCTCGAGGCGATTGCCCGGCTCAATCATGCGGGCTGGCATGTGGTGATCGCGTCCAACCAGTCGGGCCTGGGGCGCGGCCTGTTCGACGTGGCTTCGCTCAACGCCATGCACGCGAAGATGCACAAGATGCTGGCCGCCGTCGGCGGCCGCATCGACGCGGTGTTTTATTGCCCGCACAGCCCCGAGGAAAGCTGCACCTGCCGCAAGCCCTTGCCGGGCCTGTTCGAGCAGATAGGCGCGCGCTTCGGCGTGCAGCTCGCGGGCGTGCCCACGGCCGGCGATTCGCTGCGCGACCTGCAGGCCGGCGCTGCGGCCGGCTGCGAGCCGCACCTGGTGCTCACCGGCAAGTCGGCCCGCTACCGCGGCGGCGGCCAGCCCGAAGGCCTGCCGGCGGGCACCCTGCTGCATGCCGACCTGCCGGCCTTCGCCGACTTCATCCTCGAGCGCGGCGCGCGGCCGCTGCCGGTGGCGATATAACAAACAACCTGACCGATAGCCGGAACCCCCATGCCCTTTATCCGCTCCGTCCTGCACCTTCTATGGATGGCCGTGACCATCATTCCGTGGGCCACTTTTGTGGTCATCGCGTCGCTGTTCGTCAGCAGCACCACCATGTACTGGATGTGCGCGGGCTGGCTGCGCGTGGCGGTCAAGGGCGGCACTTTCATCCTCGGCATTGAAAACCGGGTGACCGGCATGGAAAACCTGCCCACGGGCCAGACCAGCGCCGCGGTGCTGCTGCTCAAGCACCAGAGCACCTGGGAGACCCTGTGCATGCCCACGCTGATGCCGCACCCGCTGGCCTACGTCTTCAAGAAAGAGCTGCTCTACGTGCCCTTCTTCGGCTGGGCCATGGCGCGCATGGACATGATCCACATCGACCGCAGCCAGCGTTCCCAGGCCTTCAACAAGGTCGTGGTGCAGGGCAAGCGCCTGATGGCGCAGGGCACCTGGGTCATCATGTTTCCCGAGGGCACGCGCATCCCGCGCGGCCAGAAGGGCACCTACAAATCCGGCGGCACGCGCCTGGCCATCGAAACCGGCGCGCCGGTGATCCCGATTGCCGTGACCTCGGCCAAATGCTGGCCGCGCAAGGCCTTCATCAAGACCCCAGGCATCGTCGACATCTCCATCGGCAAGCCCATCCCCAGCGCCGGCCGCCAGCCGGACGAGCTGATGCGCGAGGTGGAAGCCTGGATCGAGTCCGAGATGCACCGGCTGGATCCCGAGGCTTATGCCGCCCCCGGCACGGCGCCGGCCGCGGCGAATCCCTGAATACCCGCCAGCGCCCCGCGCCAGCCCTGCCGCGCTAAACTGCCATGATGCAACGGCTTCTCCAGTTCACGCTCGACCTGTTTGACGCCCATCCCGCGCCCTCCGCGCCGCCTCCGGGCGCCGCGAACCCGAAAAGCCGCAAGACTCCCGCAAAGCCCCGTGCCAAAAAACCGGTGGCTCCCACTCCGCGCCCGCAAGCGCTTGCCGACGCCCCCGCCGAGGCGGAGTTCATGGGGCCGCGGCTTCCCGCCCAGACCCTGCAGCAGGCGCTGGCCCCGGCCACCTTTCGCCACCCGCGCGCCACGCGCGAGACTGTGCTGGACGGCATCCTGGTGGCCTACGAATTCCGGCGCGGCAAACGCAAGACCATAGGTTTTTCGGCCGGCGCCGAGGGCCTCACGGTGAGCGCGCCCAAATGGGTGCCGCTGTATGAGATCGACAAGGCCGTGCTCGAAAAGTCCGGCTGGATTCTCGCCAAGCTGCAGGAAACCCGCGCACGCCACGAGCGCATGGAGTCCGCGCGCATCGAGTGGAAGGACGGCACGACGCTGCCTTTCCTGGGCGACCCCGTGATCGTGGTGATAGACCCGCGCCATGCTTTCGGCGGCGTGGGCGCCGAGCTCAAGAGCCGCGCCCCCGAGGTGCTGCTGCAGGGCAACGACGACGCGGCCAACGACACGCTGCCCGGCGTGGCGCAGCTGACGCTGCACGTCGGCCTGCCGCAAAATGCGTCGGCCGAGCAGATCCGCGACGCCGTGCAGGCCTGGCTGATGCGCCAGGCCAAGCGGATTTTCATCGAGCGGCTCAATCACTTCGCGCCGCAGCTCGGCGTGCAGTGGCACAAGCTCAGCCTGTCCAGCGCCGGTACGCGCTGGGGCAGCGCCAGTGCCGATGGTTCCATCCGGCTGAACTGGCGGCTGATTCATTTCAGGCAGTCCGTCATCGACTATGTGGTGGTGCATGAACTGAGCCACCTGCGCGTCATGGACCACAGCCCGCGCTTCTGGGACACGGTGCGCACCATCGTGCCCGACTACGCCGAATTGCGCGGCCAGCTCAAGGACGAGGCGATCCCCCGCTGGTAGGCACCAGCGGTATGTCCACGCGGCGTGCAATAGCGCACGGAGAAACCCTTGTCCGGCGCAAATCGGCGGGTGGAAAGCAGCGTTACTTGTTAATATGACAAAAACACCAAAATTGCCAAAACTCCCAGGGAATTGATGTCGTACTCCTTAAGCACCTCCATGAACGACAAGCTGATACTCGTAGTTGAAGACAATCCCGACCACCTCGAGTTGACGGTCTTGACGCTGGAGGAGCAAGGCGTCACCGCCGAGATCGCGGTGGCACGGGACGGCGTTCAGGCACTCGACTATCTCTTCGGCCAGGGAAGCCATGCGGGACGCGATACGCAAAGGCAACCCTCGTTCATCCTGCTCGACATGAAGCTGCCCAAGCTGTCGGGGCTGGACGTGCTGCGCAGCCTGCGCGCCAACCCGCTCACCGCGCTGGTGCCGGTCGTCATGCTGACGTCGTCCAGCGAGCGTTCCGACATCGTGGCGTGTTACCAGGCCGGCGCCAACGGCTTCGTTCGCAAGCCCGTCGATTTCGGGGACTTGACGGAAAAACTCCAGCGGCTCCAGGCCTATTGGCTGGACGTCAATGAATCCATCGCGGCCGGTTAATATTTCAAGGACGCGGGGCGTCCCTATCATCCGGCGTGCTCCTGGAAGAGGGATGCGATGAAGGTTCCCATCACGCTGCGGACCCGACTGGTCATGCTGGTGCTGGCCGCCATTGTTCCCCTGTTCGGCCTGTCCATCTACAAGGCCGTCTACAACGCCGATGCCGCCGTCGGGCGGGCCATGACCGACCTGCAGTTTGCGGGTTCGCTGGCGGCCTCCAACCAGCAGCAGCTGGCCGAAACGGCGCGCCAGGTACTCACGGCCATCATTCATGCGCCGGACCTGCGTGATGCCAACGGCGGCGGAAGCGCCCGCTGCAACAATTACCTGTCGGAACTGAACCGCCTGTTCCCGCTGTATGCCAACCTCGGCATCGTGGCGGCGAACGGCCAGTCGCTGTGCAACGGGCTTCCCAACACGCCGCTGGGCTACCTCGGCGACCGCGCCTATTTCCGCGAGGCGATGGCGCGCCGCGCCTTCGTGGCCGGCGAGTACATCGTCGGCCGCGCCTCGGGCAAACCCTCCATCAGCTTTGCCTTGCCCCTGCTCGACAGCGACGGGCGCGTCATCGTCGTGGCCTATGCCTCGGTCGACTTGGGCGAAATGGCGAAGTCGGCGGTGGAGATCCAGTTGCCGCCCGGCGCCGCGCTCGGCATCCACGACCGCAACGGCGTCCTGCTGGCGGGCAAGCCGGCTTTGCCCGTCGGCATCGGCCAGAAGCCGCGCAGCCCGGTGCTGAAGGAGGCCGTGAAAACCATGCGCGCGGGCACGGCCGACGGCCCGGACGGCACGGGCCAGCGCCGCTTGTGGGCCTACCTGCCCACCAGCGTCAACCCCGGCGAGGCTTTTTTTGTCTCGGTCAGCCTGGACCACAACCTCGTGGTCGGCGACAGCCGCCGGCAACTGGGGCTGGAACTGGCCGTGCTGACGCTGCTGGCCTTGCTGGGCGCGCTGCTCGCCTGGCTGATAGGCGGCCGCGCCATCGTGGTTCCCACGCGCAAGATCCTGGACGCCACCCGGAAAATCCAGGACGGGCACCTGGACGTGCGCATCCCGCTGGGCGCGTCCGACGACGGCGGGGAGTTCTACCGCATATCCGCCGGCTTCAACCGCATGGCCGAGTCCCTGCAGAAGCACCGCGGCGCGCTGGAGGCCGAGCTGGCGAACAGCGAAGCCATCCAGGGCAAGCTGCAGGACGCGCAGCGGCTGGGGCGCATCGGCTACTGGCAGCTCGACCTTCGCACGAATGAGACCTGGTGGTCCGATGAAGTCTATGACGTGCTGGGCGTGGACAAGGCGGTGGTCGCCAGCAGCCGCGAGGCCTTGCTGGAGCTGATCCATCCCGCCGACCGCGAGGAATTCAGGGTGCGGCGGGACGCGGCGGTCACCGGCGGCCTGCCGCTGGACGCTGAGTTCCGCGTCATCACGGCCGCCGGGGAAACGCGCTGGGTGCACCTGGTGGGCCGCTCCCATGGTCGGCAGGACGGGCAGCCGGGGCCGGGCCCGCTGCGCTCCGGCGTGATCCAGGAAATCACCGACCGCAAGCGCGCCGAACTCGTGGTGGTCCGCAGCACTGAACTGCTGAACCGCACCGGCGAACTGGCGAAGGTCGGCGGGTGGGAAATCCAGGTGGAGACCATGACGCCCTATTGGTCCGAAGAGGTCTATCGCATCCATGAGCTGGCGCCCACCATCTCGTTGAGCGTTGGAGAAGCGATCCGGTTCTACGCGCCGGACGCGCAGCCCGTCATCAGGGCGGCGGCCGAAGCCGCGTTTCAAAGCGGCACACCATGGGACCTGGAACTGCCGCTCGTCACCGCCACGGGCAGGCGCATCTGGGTTCGCACCCAGGGGCGCGTGCTGCAGCGCGACGGCAAGATCGTCAGCCTGGTCGGCGTGCTGCAGGACGTCACCGAGCAGCACGAGGCGCAGGAACACCTGCGCCTGCTGGAGTCCTGCGTGTCCCGCCTCAACGACCTCGTGCTCATCACCGAGGCCCAGCCCATAGACGCGCCCGGCCCGCGCATCGTCTTCGTCAACAACGCGTTCGAGCGCCGCACCGGCTACACCCGTGAAGAGGTGCTGGGGCGGACGCCGCGCCTGCTGCAGGGCCCCAGGACGCAGCGGGCCGAGCTCGACCGCATACGCGCCGCGCTGGAAAAATGGCAGCCGGTGCGCGCCGAGCTCATCAACTACACCAAGAGCGGCGAGGAGTTCTGGGTGGACATGGACATCGTCCCCATCGCCGATGCCAGGGGCTGGTACACGCACTGGGTGGCGGTGGAGCGCGACATCACGCAGCGCAAGCGGGCCGAGCAGGCGCTGGTGGACAGCGAGCAGCGCTACGCGGCCCTGTTCGAAATGGCGCCCGTGCCCATGTGGGTGTTCGCCGACGCCACGCGGCGCTTCCTCAACGTCAACAAGGCGGCGGTGGACAGCTACGGTTATTCTGCGGCCGAATTCCGCGCCATGACGCTCTTCGACATCCGCCCCGAGTCCGAGCACGCGCGCCTGGAGCGGCAGCTCGGCGAGGAGTCGCCCGAAAGAAAAGGCACCTGGCGGCACCGGCGCAAGGACGGCTCGATCTTTTCCGTCCACGCCGTCTCGCGGCCCATCCAGTATGGCGGCGTGCCGGCGCGTTTTGTGGTGGCGATGGACATCACGGCCCAGCTCAAGGCCGAGCGCGACGTGCAGGAACACCTTTTCACCCTGCAACGCGCGGCCGACGCGGCCCAGGCCATCACCTGGCACCAGACCCTCGAAGGCACCATGCGCGAGGTGGCCGAGCAGGCCAGGGGCGTGATAGGCGCGCACCAGTCCAGCGTCAGCCTGACCCTGGGCGGCGACTGGAAGCAGGCCGTCAACGCGCTGTCCTTCTCCGACAAATACGCCAGGTACCGCGACCAGTTCGAGCCGCCCGACGGCACCGGCATCTACGCCATGGTCTGCCAGAACAACCGCTCCATGCGCATGACGCAGGCCGAGCTTGAGGCCCATCCGCGCTGGCGCGGCTTCGGCAGCTATGCCGGCAAGCACCCCGCCATGCGCGGCTGGCTGGCCGTGCCGCTGACCGGGCGCGACGGCCGCAACATCGGGCTGCTCCAGCTGTCCGACAAATACGAAGGCGAGTTCACGCAGCAGGACGAGTACGTGGCGCTTGAACTCGCGCAGCTGGCATCCATCGCCATCGAGAACGCCCGCCTGCTCGAGGAAGTCAGCCAGCTCAACACCGGGCTGGAGCAGAAAGTCGCCGAGCGCACGCTGGCGCTGGAACGCCAGCAGGCGCTGTTCCGCGCGCTGGCCGAGCAGGCGCCCCAGGTGGTGTGGACCATCAACCCCAACGGCGCGGCCACCTATTTCAACCGCGCCTGGTTCGACCTGGTGGGCGGCAAGCTCGAGGACTGGACCGGCACCCAGTGGTTTTCCGTCATCCACCCCGAAGACCTTCCCGACGTCAAGGCCAAGTGGGAGGCCGCCAAGGCAGCGCAGTCGCAGTACATGGGCATACGCCGCGTGCTGGCGCTCGACGGCAGTTCCCACACCATGTCCTACCGCGCCTCGCCCGTGCTCGACGAACAGGGCGAAGTGGCCTTCTGGGTGGGCATAGACGCCGACATCACCGAGATCAAGGCCATTGAAGCCGCCCTGCGGCTGTCCAACCACGAGCTGGAGGCGTTTTCCTACTCCGTCTCGCACGACCTGCGCTCGCCGCTCAACACCGTGGACGGCTTCAGCCGCCTGCTGGCCAAGCAACTGGGCAGCGAGGCCGGCGACAAGGTCACGCATTACCTGTCGCGCATCCAGGCCGGCGTGGCGCAGATGGGGCAACTCATCGAAGATTTGCTGTCGCTGGCGCAGGTCTCGCGCGCGCCCCTGAGCAACAAGGTGGTGGACCTCTCGGCGCTGGCCCGCGGCATCGCCGACGAGTACCAGTCCCGCGACCCCGACCGCAAGGCGGTGGTGAACATCGAGCCGGGCCTCAAGGCGCACGGCGACGACCGGCTGCT
This sequence comes from Polaromonas sp. YR568, assembly GCF_943369415.1. Taxonomy (GTDB): domain Bacteria; phylum Pseudomonadota; class Gammaproteobacteria; order Burkholderiales; family Burkholderiaceae_C; genus Polaromonas. The sequence goes on along the minus strand of NZ_CALRNF020000028.1, from coordinate 69,440 downwards.
GCGCGTCGTCATGGAAAACCTGCTGGGCAACGCCTGGAAGTTCAGTTCCCACACGGCGGTGACCGAGATCACCGTCGGCCACACCCTCGATGCCGCCGGGCAGCCCGAATTCTTCGTGCGCGACAACGGCGCCGGCTTCGACATGGCCTACGTCGACAAGCTGTTCAACCCCTTCCAGCGCCTGCATGCCGCATCGGAATTCCCCGGCACCGGCATAGGCCTGGCGACCTCCAGCCGGGTCATCAAGCGGCATGGTGGCAGGCTGTGGGCCGAGGCCGAGCCCGGCAAGGGCGCGACCTTCTTCTTCACCCTTCCCAAAACGCCAAATGCGTCGTAATGTGTCGTGTTGTGTCCTGATGTGTCAAAAATGGCCTTAATTACCCTCACAGAAGGCTTGTTTGCCCTCTTTTCACCTATTTTTATTAGGGCCTGATCGCATGAATTGATTAAAATGAGAAAAGTGAAAAAAACAATCTTTTACGAGAGCGACCATGCGTGAACCCAAGTCCTTCGAGGCCGCCATCACCTCCGCGGATTTCTCGAGCGAGGATTACTGCGGCACCAGCTATGCGGCCAAGTTGCTGGGCTTGTCCGTGGCCACGGTGCAGTCCCTCGTGGAAAAAGGCGAGATTGAGGCCTGGAAGACGCTGGGCGGCCATCGCCGCATCGCGCTTCAATCCATCAATGCCTACCTCGCGAAAAACAATCCCCAAGTCACCCGCGTGGACACCGACCCCAAGCACCGCCTGCGCGTGCTGATGGTGGAAGACGACGAGAACACCCGCGAGCTCTACCGCTACCAGTTCGAGGACTGGGACCTTCCTGTCGACTGCACCTTCATGCCTTCCGCGCTGGAAGCCATGATGGACATCGCCAGCATGCGGCCCGACCTGCTGATCACCGACCTGTCCATGCCCGGCGTGGATGGCATCGAGATGCTCAAGGCCTGCAAGCGCAACCAGCAACTCCACGACATGCAGATCGTGGTCATCAGCGGCCTGGCGCCCGAAGCCGTCCAGGCGCGCGGCGGCCTGCCGCCCGAAGCCCATCTGCTGCAAAAGCCCATCAACTTTGACTGGCTGCATGGTTACGTCACCGCGCTGGTGACGGCTAATCGCAAGTGGCGGCAGTAGGCCCCCACGCTTTTCACTTCGTGTAATGCGCTGCCCCCCGAGGGGGCGCTGCGCCTGCGGCCCGGCAAAGCCGGTTCCGCGGCCCCTGCTGGTGTGGGGAGCCGTTACGCTGAGACGGAACTGAAGCGGTAAACCCCGTCAGCGCCCAGCCGGCGCGTCAGCTTTTCCTGAAACCACAACGCATGCAAATGCGCCACCGCTTCGCCCATGGCGAAGGTGGTCTGGTGCAGGTCCAGCTTGCGGGGGAACATGATGGGCAGGATGTCGGCGGCGCTGCAGGGCGCCGCTTCGCAGGCCTGCATCACTTCGGCCAGGCGGTCGCGGTGGTGGTCGTGCAGCTGGCCTATGCGCGTGTGCAGGCCGCGAAACGGTTTGCCGTGCGAGGGCAGCACCAGCGTGTCCTTGTCCAGCGGCAGGAATTTGTCGATGGACTCCAGGAACAGCGTCAGCGCGTTGGATTCGGGCTCCAGGTCGTAGACGCTCACATTCGTCGAAATGCGCGGCAGCACCATGTCGCCGCTGATCAGCGTGCCGACCGGGCGCCGGGCCGCCCCAAGGCCGGTTGCGCTCCCTTGGGGGGCAGGTGCCGTAGGCACCGTGGGGGCTGATATATCTTCGCAGTGCAGCGCGATGTGCTCGGGCGCGTGGCCGTAGCCGCTGATGCAGCGCCAGTCGCGCCCGCCTATGCGCACGGTTTTTCCGTCCATGATGCGCACATAGCTCGCAGGCACCGCGGGCACCATGCCGGGGTAGTAGCTGGCCCGGCCGCGGATTTTCTCGATGGCCTCCGGGTCCACCAGCCCGTGCGCTGCAAAAAAGCGCGCCGCGCTTTCGCCGCCGAAGCCCGTCGTGCTTTGCGAGCCTATGCGCGCCGAGTGGTAGTCGGTCGCGCTGATCCAGAGGCGGCAGACATGCGTCGCAGTCGTCCAGCGCTCGCACAGCCAGTACGCCAGGCCGATGTGGTCCGGGTGCATGTGCGTCACGATCACGCGCAGCACCGGCAGGCCTTCGAGCTGCGTCGCAAAAATCGCCTCCCACTGGGCTTTCGATTCCTCCCGGCTGATGCAGCAGTCCACGATGGTCCAGCCCTGGATTTTGTCGCCCGGCCGGTCCGGGTTGTCCATTTCATCGCGCAGCAGCCACAGGTTGATGTGGTCCAGCGCGAAGGGCAGCGCCATGCGTATCCACTTCACGCCGGGCGCCACGTCCAGCGTCGCGCCCGAGGCGGGCAGGGTGTCGGCGAAGGGGTAGTCCAGTTGCTGCTCAAGGAGGTTCATGTCATCATTCGCGGTATATTTGACGTTTACGTAAACGTCATACACAGGCATTGTAGGGACGGCGCCCGTTTCGCGCTGTCACCCGGGTTCACCCGCTTCCAACCGCGTTCGCACAAGACCTCACTCATCACCATGGCCACCACCTACACCATCAGCGACCTGGCAAAAGAGTTTGACCTGACCACGCGCGCCATGCGTTTTTACGAAGACATGGGGCTGCTGCAGCCGCAGCGCGAAGGCGCGGGCGGGCGCAACCGCGTCTACACCGCGCGCGACCGCACCCGGCTCAAGCTCACCCTGCGCGCCAAGCGCCTGGGGCTGTCGCTGGTCGAGGCCAAGGAAATCATCGACTCCTACGACAGCCCGCGCGACACCGCGCCGCAGCTCAAAAAGTTCCTGGCCATCCTGACGGAACACCGCAAGAAACTCGAAGCCCAGATGCTCGACCTGCAGGCCAACCTCGACGAAATCCGCACCCACGAAAAAGAAGCCAGGGCCCTGCTCGCCAAGACCGAGAAGGCCAAGGCCGGCAAACCCTAGGCCCGGCCGGGTCAAAGCCGCGCGGCCCGCAAATACGCCATAATTGACGTTTACGTAAACGTCAATCAAAAAACGGCCTCTCCACACCTCGCAAAGGCTCCCATGGATGCACCCGCTACCCCGACCGCACTGTTCCGCCGTATCGAGGCCAGCTTTCTGCGCCAGGGCATGATGCAGCACCTGGGCGCCCGGCTGCTGCGCGTGGAGCCCGGCCTGTGCGAGGTGGCGCTGCCTTATTCGGAACGCGTGACGCAGCAGCAGGGCGGCTTTCACGGCGGCGCCATGGGCGCGCTGGCCGACATCGCCGGCGGCTATGCCGCCCTCACGGTCGCCGCGGAGGATTCCGAGGTCACCACCGTCGAATACAAGATCAACTTCATGGCCGGCTTCAATGACGGCGAGCTGCGCGCCCTGGGCCGCGTCGCCAGGGCCGGCAAGCGCATCATCGTCACCACCGCCGAAGTCACGCACATTGCCGCCGGCGGCAAGGAAAGCGCCTGCGCCCTGATGCAGCAGACCCTGGTGCCCGTGCCCAAGACCTACTGATCTTCATCCCCAATAATCCCGCCCCCAGAAAGACCCCCATGACCAACATGCCCGGACTCAACTTCCAGCTCGGTGAAGACATAGACGCCCTGCGCGACGCGGTGCGCGAATTCGCCCAGGCCGAAATCGCCCCGCGCGCGGCCGAGGTCGACCGCAGCGACCAGTTCCCCATGGACCTGTGGCAAAAAATGGGCGCGCTCGGCGTGCTCGGCATCACCGTCGGCGAGGAATACGGCGGCGCCAACATGGGCTACCTGGCCCACATGATCGCCATGGAAGAGATCAGCCGCGCCAGCGCCTCCGTGGGCCTGTCCTACGGCGCGCACAGCAACCTCTGCGTCAACCAGATCAAGCGCAACGGCACCGACGAGCAGCGCAAAAAATACCTGCCCAAGCTCATCAGCGGCGAACACGTCGGGGCTCTCGCCATGAGCGAGCCCGGCGCCGGCAGCGACGTCATCAGCATGAAGCTCAAGGCCGAAGACAAGGGCGGCTACTACCTGCTTAACGGCAGCAAGATGTGGATCACCAACGGCCCCGACGCCGACACCCTGGTCGTCTACGCCAAGACCGAGCCCGAGCTCGGCGCGCGCGGCGTCACCGCCTTCCTGATCGAAAAAGGCATGAAGGGTTTTTCCGTCGCGCAAAAGCTCGACAAGCTCGGCATGCGCGGCAGCCACACCGGTGAGCTGGTCTTCAACAACGTCGAAGTGCCCGCCGGCCAGATCCTGGGCGGCCTCAACAGCGGCGCCAAGGTGCTCATGAGCGGCCTCGACTACGAACGCGCCGTGCTCACCGGCGGCCCGCTGGGCATCATGCAGTCCGTCATGGACAACGTCCTGCCCTACATCCACGACCGCAAGCAGTTCGGCCAGAGCATCGGCGAGTTCCAGCTGATCCAGGGCAAGGTCGCCGACATGTACACCGTGCTGCAGGCCGGCCGCTCCTTCGCCTACACCGTCGCCAAAAACCTCGACATGCTGGGCAGTGAGCACGTGCGCCAGGTCCGCAAGGACTGCGCCTCCGTCATCCTCTGGTGCGCCGAAAAAGCCACCTGGATGGCCGGCGAGGGCGTGCAGATCTACGGCGGCAACGGCTACATCAACGACTACCCGCTGGGCCGCCTCTGGCGCGATGCCAAACTTTATGAAATCGGCGCCGGCACGAGCGAAATACGCCGCATGCTCATAGGGCGGGAACTCTTCGCCGAGACGATGTGACGCGCTCAGGTGAAAATACGGCCATGACTACCTCGCTCCAAGACCTCTTCGCCCATAACCGCGCCTGGGCCGCGCAGATGGAAGCCGAACGGCCCGGCTTCTTCACCGGCCTGGTGAAGCAGCAAACGCCCAGGTATATGTGGATAGGCTGCTCCGACAGCCGCGTGCCCGCCAACCAGATCACCGGGCTGGAGCCCGGCGAGGTTTTCGTGCACCGCAACGTCGCCAACATCGTCGTGCACTCTGACCTCAACGCGCTCTCGGCCATCCAGTTCGCCGTCGAGCGCCTCAAGGTCAAGGACATCATGGTCGTCGGCCACTACGGCTGCTCCGGCGTGCAGGCCGCGCTTGAAGGCGCGCGCATCGGCCTGGCCGACAACTGGCTCCGCCACATCCAGGACGTGCGCCACCGCCACCGCCAGCTGCTCGACAGCCTGCCCGAGGAAGTGCGCGCGCAGGCCCTGTGCGACATCAACGTCATCGAGCAGGTCGTCAACGTCTCCGTCAGCACCGTCATGGTCGACGCCTGGGCGCGCGGCCAGGAGGTCACCGTGCACGGCTGGGCCTTCGGCGTGCACGACGGCCTGCTGCAGGATTTGCAGATGAGCGTCACCGGGCCCGAGCAGCTCGATGTGCTCTACAGCAAGGCCATAGACCGCGTCTGGGATGTGTGGATGGCCCGCGTCGGCGGCGGCGCGCAGCAGCAGCAGCTGGTCTGAGCGGGCCCAGGGCAAGCCATGTTCCCGCAGCGCCTGGACTCGAGCATTGCCTACGACATCGCCAAGGCGATGATGGACGGCTTCAACCGCCACTACCAGCTCTTTCGCACCGAGTCCGCGCGTGCCAAGCACCGCTTTGAAACGGCCGACTGGCACGGCCAGCAACGCGCCCAGCGCGAGCGCATCGAGTTCTACGACCTGCGCGTGCGCGAAGCCTCCACCCGGCTGGAGCGCGAATTCAAGGCCGGCGAGCAGCCCATGGACGTCTGGCAGCAGGTCAAGCTGCATTACATAGGCCTGCTGGTCAACCACCACCAGCCCGAGCTGGCCGAGACCTTCTTCAACTCGGTCACCACCAAGATACTGCACCGCAGCTACTTCCAGAACGACTTCATCTTCGTGCGGCCCGCCGTCAGCACCGAGTACATCGAGAACGACGAGCTGGCCTCGCAGCCCACCTACCGCGCCTACTACCCCACCCGCGACAACATGCGCGAGGTGCTGCTCCAGGTGGTGCGCGACTTCGACCTGCGCCTGCCCTTCGACGACCTGGAGCGCGACGCCGGTTATGTGCTCGAAGCCATCAGCGGCCGCCTTGCCGACGTCAAGCTGCGCGCCAACTTCCAGATCCAGGTGCTGACCAGCCTGTTCTTCCGCAACAAGGGCGCCTACCTCGTCGGCAAGATCATCAACGGCTTCAACGAAGTGCCCTTCGCGCTGCCCGTGCTGCACAACAAGGCCGGCAAGCTGGTCATAGACGCCGCGCTGTTCGGTGAAGACGACCTGCTCATCCTCTTCAGCTTCGCACGCGCCTACTTCATGGTCGACATGGGCATCCCATCGGCCTACGTGCAGTTCTTGCGCAGCATGATGCCGCACATGCCGCGCGCCGAAATCTACAACGCGCTGGGCCTGGCCAAGCAGGGCAAGACGCTGTTCTACCGCGACTTCCTGTACCACCTGCGGCACTCCACCGACAAGTTCCGCATCGCGCCCGGCATCAAGGGCATGGTCATGCTGGTGTTCGACCTGCCGTCCTTTCCTTATGTCTTCAAGGTCATCAAGGACTACTACCCGCCGCAGAAAGACACCACGCGCGAGCAGATCAAGGGCAAGTACCTGCTGGTCAAGCAGCACGACCGCGTCGGCCGCATGGCCGACACCCAGGAATACAGCGAGGTCGCCTTCCCGCGCGAGCGCTTCAGCGACGAGCTGATCGCCGAGATCGAAAAGTTCGCCCCCAGCCAGCTCGAGATCAGCGACCGCGACGGCGACGGCCAGACCGAGGTCATCATCAAGCACGTCTACATCGAGCGCCGCATGATTCCGCTCAACATCTACCTGCAGGAAGCCTTCGACGCCGGCATGCACGAGCCCGGCGCCAGGGACCAGATCGAGCGCGCCGTCGTCGAATACGGCAACGCCATCAAGGACCTGGTCGCCGCCAACATCTTCCCCGGCGACATGCTGTGGAAGAACTTCGGCATCACCCGCCACGGCAAGGTCGTGTTCTACGACTACGACGAGATCGAATACATCACCGACTGCAACTTCCGCAAGGTGCCCACCGCCCGCAACGAGGAAGAAGAAATGAGCGGCGAGGTCTGGTACTCCGTCGGCCCCAAAGACGTCTTCCCCGAAACCTTCGAGCCCTTTTTACTCGGCAACGACGCGGTGCGCGAAGTCTTCATGAAACACCACGCCAACCTGCTGGACGCCGGCTTCTGGCAGAAACACCAGGCCCGCATCCAGGCCGGCCACGTGCACGACGTTTTCCCCTACGAGCGCGAGAAACGCTTCATCGCGCTGCACAGCCCCGGCGAGGCCCACGACGAGGTGCTGACCCAATTGCCGCCCGAGCCTGTCCTCACAGGCCTCAGCGGCCTGACGCCCTGAATCAGGCCAACAGTAACCGGAACAAACAGCGAGGCAAGAAAGTCATGACGATATCAACCCCACTCATCAGGGCTTGGGCGCTTTTTGCGGCGCTGGCCTTTTTCTGCGGTTTCGCTTTCTCGCAGGACATCTCGCTGTTACCCAAATACGGCAATGGACAAAAGAGCGAACAGCAAAAAGCGGCAGACGCCGAATTCCTGAGCCAGGTTGACGCCCGCTACCCGGGTGACAGGCCAAAGGCGGCGAAAGAGGTCTCGGATCGGGGCTGGCAGTTGCTGCGCCAGGGCAATCTGGCAGATGCCATGCGCCGATTCAACCAGGCCTGGTTGATTGACCCGAAGAGCGTGCCCTCGCTATGGGGAATGGCCGCAGTGTCTTCTTACAGCGACCAGGGTCTTCTCGCTTCATTGAGCCTGTTTGCGGAAGCCGAAAAGCTGGCGCCCGACGACATCGATCTTGCCGTTGATTACGCCAAAACCATCGGTATTGCGGCAGGCGTGGTGAGCAACCCAACCATGATGGCCGAGGCTGTCAGGCGTTATGAGGCCATCTACAAAAAAGCACCGGGCCACACGCTCAACCTGCAAAACTGGGCCATCGCCGACTACACCAGCGGCAATTACCGTATGGCCTGGACGCATTTGAAGCTCGCGGAGAACACGCCGCAACGGGCGGCGATTGACCCGGCTTTCGTCAAGGCGCTGGAGGCAAAAATGCCGCGCCCCACTGAATAACCCACTGAAAGGAAACACGACCATGTCCAGCTCTAACCAAGACCCCATCGTCATCCTCGGCGCAGCCCGCACCCCCATGGGCGGCTTCCAGGGCGACTTCAGCAGCCTCTCGGCCCATGACCTGGGCGGCGCCGCCATCAAGGCCGCCATCGAACGCTCGGGCATCGCCCCTGAAAAAGTCGATGAAGTGCTGTTCGGCAACTGCCTGATGGCCGGCCAGGGCCAGGCGCCCGCGCGCCAGGCCGGCTTCAAGGGCGGCCTGCCCGCCAGCGTCGGCGCCGTCACGTTGTCCAAAATGTGCGGCTCCGGCATGGAAGCCACCATGCTCGCGCACGACCAGCTCGTCGCCGGCAGCCGCGACGTCATGGTCTCGGGCGGCATGGAAAGCATGACCAACGCGCCCCACCTGCTGCTCAAGGGCCGCAGCGGCATCCGCATCGGCCACGACCGCATCTATGACCACATGATGCTGGACGGCCTGGAAGACGCCTACGAACCCGGCCGCGCCATGGGCACCTTCGGCGAGCAGTGCGCCGACAAGTACAAATTCACGCGCGAGGCGCAGGACGCCTTCGCCACCGCCAGCGTGCAGCGCGCCAAGGCCGCCACCGAGTCCGGCGCCTTCAAGGCCGAGATCACGCCCGTCACCGTCAAGGGCCGCGCCGGCGAAACCGTCATTTCTATAGACGAAGGCCCCGGCAAGGTCAAGCTCGACAAGATTCCCACGCTCAAGCCCGCCTTCAAGAAAGACGGCACCATCACGGCCGCCTCCAGCTCCTCCATCAACGATGGCGCCGCCGCGCTGGTGCTGGCCCGCGAATCCACCGCCAAAGCACTGGGCGCCAAGCCCATCGCCCGCATCGTCGGCCACGCCACCTTCTCGCAGGAACCCGAATGGTTCACCACCGCACCGGTGGGCGCCGTCAACAAGCTGCTCAAGAAAACCGGCTGGGCCGTCAAGGACGTGGACCTCTGGGAAGTCAACGAAGCCTTCGCCGTCGTGCCCATGGCCGCGATGAAGGAACTTGGCATCAGCCACGACATCGTCAACGTCAACGGCGGCGCCTGCGCATTGGGTCACCCGATTGGCGCATCCGGCGCCCGCATCATCGTCACGCTGATCCACGCGCTGCAAGCGCGTGGCCTCAAGAAGGGCATCGCCACCTTGTGCATAGGCGGTGGTGAAGGCACGGCCATGGCGGTGGAACTGGTGTGAGCGGGGACCAGGCGGAGCTTTCGCCCGCTGAACTCGCGGAGCGCATCGACAGCTTCTGGTTCCGCTTTCGCGAGGGCGAGACGGAACTGATCCGCAAGCCGGTGCGCGAGCAGGTGGAGGAGATCAACGAGGTGCTTGATGCGTGCCTGGACGGGCTGGCGCTCGAGATGTCGGCCAATGACGGCGACGACCCCATAGACATGATCGCCACGGCCCATGGCGCCAAAGAGCGCTTTCCGCTGCTGATGGATTTTGTGAAGCGCGCGCCGCCGCTGGCGCACTACCGCCTCAGCGCTTTCCGCACCCGCACCGATGAACCCGATTTTCCGATGCGCATGGGGAACTTCGAACTCGCGACATCCGATATTTTGATAGGCCATTTCGCCGACGAGGGTCAGGTCGGCATCGAAGTCATGTTCGACCGCGAACTGCCCAGCGACATGCAGGACCACGCCCGCAACATGGCCTTCATCATGCTGGACCATGTACTCGGTGAATACGATTTCGCCATCAAGGTGGGCGCCGTGGATTTTGTGGGTGGCTTCTCCGGCGAGGTCGTTCATTCCACACCGCTGCACCAGTTCGGCACCGTGCTCGACAGCTTCTGGACGGGCGACCTGGGCCACACAGGGCTGTTCCCCAGTGGTGAGGACAACTGGACCACGCTGACCATTGCCTTTGAGGGTGACGGCGAAGGCAACCACGCGATCGTGTCCGTCAACGACGGCGCCAATGCCGTGGCCGCGAGGCCCGACCTCGGGCATGCCGTCGAGCTGCGTCTCCCCGCGCACGACCATGCCACGCTCGACGCCGCCCGCGACCTGCAGGACCAGATCGCCACCCGCCTCGAAGTCCAGCATGCCGGCATCCTGTCTCACACCATCCTGCGCAACGGCGAGCGCATGGCCAACTACTATGTCGGCGATTTGCCGGCAGCGCTCGAATTGATCCAGGGCAGCGTGCGCAACGCCTTCCTGGCAGAAGTCGGGCTAAACAGTGAATTCGACCCCTCATGGGCCAGATACTTTGAATTTGCAGGTTGAACCATGAAAATTCTTGTCATAGGCGCATCGCGCGGCATAGGGCTTGAATTCGCCACCCAGTACCTGGCCGAAGGCGCCGAAGTCATCGCCACCGCGCGCGACGACGACAGCCTGCAACGCCTCACCGGCCTGGGCGCCAGGGCCTTGCGGCTGGACGTGGCCGAGCCCACCAGCATCAGTGGCCTGGCCTGGCAGCTCGACGGCGAGGTGATTGACGTCGCGCTCTACGTGGCCGGCGTTTTCCCGCACGGCGATGCGCTGACGCCGCCCACACAGGAGGCCTTCGACCACGCCATGCGCACCAATGTGCTGGGCGCCATGCAGGCCATCCCGCAGGTCGCGCCCCTGGTCGAGGCCTCCAGGCTGGACGGCGGCGGCAAGGGTCGCTTTGTGTTCATCAGCAGTGCCATGGCCCGCATCGCCGGCGTGGAAAACAGCCGCGGCTGGGTCTACCGCGCCAGCAAGGCCGCGCTCAACATGGTGGTCGCCTCGGCCCAGCACGACTACCCCAAGGCCATCCTGGTCGCCATGTCGCCCGGCTGGGTGCAGACCGACATGGGCGGGCAGGGCGCAACGCTCACCACCGCGCAAAGCGTCACCGCCATGCGCGCCGCGCTGGCCGGGCTTGGGCCTGAACACAAGGGCGCCTTCCTCAATTACGACGGCCAGCCTTTCGGCGCCTGGTGAGTTGCACCGCGCCTTCTCCTTTTTTTTGACACCCCTCGCAAGGCCACACCATGCTGCTGAACCAGGACCAGGAAATGATCCGCGACGCGGTCCGCGCCTTCGCGCAGGAAGAGCTCTGGCCCCATGCCGCGCGCTGGGACAAGGAGCACCACTTTCCCGTCGAGGCGCACAAAGGCCTGGCCGCGCTGGGCGCCTACGGCATCTGCGTGCCTGAAGAGTTCGGCGGCGCTAACCTCGACTACCTCACGCTAGCACTCGTGCTCGAAGAGATCGCCGCCGGCGACGGCGGCACCAGCACCGCCATCAGCGTCACCAACTGCCCCGTCAACGCCATCCTGATGCGCTACGGCAATGCGCAGCAGAAAAAGCAGTGGCTCACGCCGCTGGCGCAGGGCGAGATGCTCGGCGTCTTTTGCCTGACCGAGCCGCACGTCGGCAGCGATGCGTCGTCGCTGCGCACCACGGCGGTGAAGGAGGGCGATGAGTACGTGCTCAACGGCGTCAAGCAGTTCATCACCAGCGGCAAGAACGGCCACGCCGCCATCGTCATCGCCGTCACCGACAAGGGCGCCGGCAAAAAAGGCATGAGCGCCTTCATCGTGCCCACCAGCGCGCCCGGTTATGTGGTCGCGCGGCTGGAAGACAAGCTGGGCCAGCATTCCAGCGACACCGCGCAGATCAATTTCGACAACTGCCGCATCCCGGCAGAGAACCTCATCGGCAGCGAAGGCGAGGGCTACAAGATCGCCCTGGGCGCGCTTGAAGGCGGGCGCATAGGCATCGCCGCGCAAAGCGTGGGCATGGCGCGCAGCGCGTTCGAGTTCGCGCTCAGCTACGCCAAGGAGCGGCAAAGCTTCGGCACCGCCATCTTCAACCACCAGGCCGTCGGCTTTCGCCTGGCCGACTGCGCGACAAAGATCGAAGCCGCGCGCCAGCTGATCTGGCATGCCGCCAGCCTGCGCGACGCCGGCCTGCCTTGCCTGAAAGAAGCCGCCATGGCCAAACTCTTCGCCAGCGAAATGGCCGAACAGGTCTGCAGCGCCGCCATCCAGACCCTGGGCGGCTACGGTTACGTCAGCGACTTCCCGGTCGAACGCATCTACCGGGACGTGCGGGTGTGCCAGATCTATGAAGGTACCTCCGACGTGCAGAAAATCATCATCCAGCGCGCGCTGGCCTGAGGAGAAGCAGATGCCCATCACCAAAGGATTCCGCGCCCTGGTCGACGAGGCCATGGCCCAGGTCAAGACCTACAGCGTCGAAGAGGCCAAGGCAAAGCTGGCCGATGCTAACGTGCAGATCGTCGACATCCGCGACGTGCGCGAACTCGCAGCCGGCACCGTGGTGGGCAGCTACCACGCACCGCGCGGCATGCTGGAGTTCTGGGTAGACCCGGCCTCGCCGTACCACAAGCCCCTGTTTGCCGACGAGGGCAAGGAGTTCATCCTGTTCTGCGGCGCCGGCTGGCGCAGCGCCCTGGCCGCCAAGACCCTGCAGGACATGGGCATGACCAACGTCGCCCACATAGACGGCGGTTACGCCGAATGGGTCAAGCAGGGCGCGCCCACCGAGACGCTGGAAGAACGCGAAGAGCGCAAGTCCCGCCGCGACTACAGCTGCGGTTGATGGCCACGCTGCCACCGTCCCAGCCATGTCCCTGCGGCCGCACAGGCGCGGCCCAAAAGCCCCTGCCGTTTGCCGGCTGCTGCGGCCGCTACCTCGATCACTTTGAAACGGCGCCCGCGCCCGACGCCGAATCGCTCATGCGCTCGCGCTACACCGCCTTCGTCGCCGAGCGCGCCGCTTACCTGCTCGCCACCTGGCACACCAGCCACAGGCCGGCATCGATTGAGTTTGATCCGGGCGTCAAATGGCTGGGCCTCGAAGTGCGCAGCCACCGCCGGATCGACGCCACCCACGCCGAAGTCGAATTTGTCGCGCGCCAGAAATCCCCCGGCAGCCCGGCCGTGCGCCTGCACGAGCGCAGCCGCTTCGTGCGCGAGGAGGGCCGTTGGTACTATGTGGACGGCGACATTGCATAAAGAGCAAGGCAAGCGTGAAGAGGGCGTCCATGGTGTTGTTAGAGAAAACCGTGTGAGCCGGCGCTGGCGAATCGCCGCCTGGTCCGTGCGGCTGCTGGTGGTGCTGCTCTTCATCTGGGCCACGCTGATAGAGCCGCGCTGGGTCGCCCACCGCGACATCAGCGAGACCGTCCCGAACTGGAAAGGCCCGCCCGGCCTCAAGGTCGCCGTCGCCTCCGACTGGCACTTCAGCAAACGCGCGCTGTGGCGCGTCATGACGGTGGAACGCGCCCGCGCCATCGTCGCCGACATCAACGCCTCCCAACCCGACGTCATCCTGCTGCCCGGCGACTTCATCGCCGACAGCGACTACGCGCCCGACGACGCCGCCACCGCCGAAGATGAAATCGCCAACGTGCTGGGCGGCCTCAAGGCGCGGCTGGGCGTCTATGCCGTTTTGGGCAACCACGACTGGTGGCACGAAGGCAAGGCCATGACGGCCGCCTTCAAACGCGCCGGCATCACCGTGCTGGAGAACGACGCCGTACCCTTGCCCGGCACCGCGCTGTGGGTCGTCGGCATAGGCGACGACTACACCGACCATTCACAACCCCAACTCGCCACGCGCAAGCTGCCAGCGGGTGCGCAGGCCCTGGTGCTCATGCACGGGCCTGAAAGCTTGCGCACCCTGCCGCCCGTGCGCGGCCTCGCCGTCGCCGGCCACACCCACGGCGGCCAGGTCAGCATCCCCTTCTTCGGCCCGCCCGTGGTGCCCGGTGCCGGCCCGCGCGAATGGGCTTACGGCTGGGTCGGGCACGGCGACAATCGCATGTACATCACCAGCGGGCTGGGCGTCAGCATCCTGCCGGTGCGTTTCAACATGCGGCCTGAGTGGGTGACCTTCACCCTGGGCGGCGCAAACCTGCAAACCGGAAATGAAAGAGAGCCATGAAATTTGACGCGGTGTTATTCGACTGTGACGGCGTGCTGGTCGACAGCGAACCCATTACCAACGGCGTGCTGCGCGACATGCTCGAAGAACTCGGCTGGAAGCTCAGTTCGGCCGAGTGCATGCGCATCTTTGTCGGCAAGGCCGTCAGCGACGAGGCCGCCACCATAGCGGCCCATACCGGCAAGCCCCTCACCAAAGCCTGGCTGGACGAGTTTCGGGCCCGCCGCAATGAAGGGCTGGTCGAATCCGTGCTGGCCGTGCACGGCGCCGTCGAGGCCGTGAGCCGGATCCATACGCTCTGCCAGGGCCGCATCGCCTGCGCGTCGGGCGCCGACCGCTTCAAGGTCGAGCTGCAGCTCAAAAAATGCGGCCTCATGCCCTTTTTTGAAGGCCGCGTCTTCAGCGGCCACGAGCTGCCGCGCTCCAAGCCTTTCCCCGACGTCTACCTGGCGGCCGCCGCGGCCCTGGGCGTGGACCCCAAACGCTGCGCCGTCGTCGAAGACACCGTCACCGGCGCCACCGCCGGCGTCGCGGCCGGCTGCACCGTCTTCGGCTACAGCCCGTCCGAAATGGGCCACGACGCGCCGAATGCGCTCAGGGCCAGCGGCGCGACCCGCGTCTTTACCGACATGGCGGACCTGGCGGCGCTGTTAAGTTGAATTTTTTCGGCGGGGCGTGTCGATTCCGGCCCGCCCCGTTCGTCGTAGAGGTGTCAGCCAACCAACCTAACTCAAGGAAACGTCATGAAATACCTCTGCCTCGCCAACTACAAACCCGCCGACATGGCTGCCCTGCCGCCTGCCGACCGCAAGGCGCTGGTCAGCCAGTGCCCCGCCAAGGATGCCGAGCTCAAGGCCACCGGGCAGCTGCGCCTGAGCGCTTCGCTGGACGGGCCCGCCATCCGCCTGCAGCCGCGCGGCGGCAAGACCCAGGTGGCCGACGGCCCCTTTGCCGAGGCCAAAGAGCTGGTGGGCGGGTTTTTCATCATCGAGGCCCCCAGCCGCGACGAAGCCGTACGCATCGCCTCGCTGCACCCGGCCGCCACGCTGGGCGAAGACGTGGGCTGGAACATCGATATCCATCCCATCGGCTTTTTTGAACAGTACGAAGGCAAGCCGGCCTGAACGCACCGCCGGGGTTAAAGTCGCCGGAGGACCCAGGCCCTCCGGCGACAAGAAAGCGACAAGGAAACAAAACCCCATGACCCCCGCAGGCAACCCCTTCAAAGCCGCCCTCAAGGCCGGCACACCGCAAATCGGCCTGTGGCTCTCCATGGCCTCGCCCTATATGGCAGAGGTCAGCGCTACCGCCGGCTTTGACTGGCTGCTCATAGACGGCGAGCATTCGCCCAACGATTTACAAAGCACGCTCGCCGCGCTGCAGGCCATCGCCCCTTACCCCTCACACCCCATCGTCCGTGTCGTCGAAGGCAGCGAGCACCTCATCAAGCAGGTGCTCGACATAGGCGCGCAAACCATCCTGGTCCCCATGGTCGACACCGCCGCCCAGGCCGCCCACATGGTCGCCGCCACGCGCTACCCGCCCCAGGGCGTGCGCGGCGTCGGCAGCGCCATCGCCCGGGCCTCGCGCTGGAATGCCCGCACTGACTACCTGGCCGTGGCCAACGATGAAACCTGTTTGCTGGTGCAGGCCGAAAGCACCACCGCCCTCGCCAACCTCGCCGCCATCTGCGCCGTCGACGGCGTGGACGGCGTCTTCATAGGCCCGGCCGACCTGGCCGCCTCCCTGGGCCACCGCGGCAACGCCAGCCACCCCGAGGTGCTGGCCGCCATCGAAGGCGCCATCAAGACCATCACCGCCAGCGGCAAGGCCGCCGGCATCCTGACCGGTGATGCAACACAGGCGCGCCACTACCTGGCGCTGGGCTGTACTTTTGTGGCGGTGGGCGTGGACGTGCTGGTGTACGCCAATGCGGCGCGCGCGCTGGCCAAAGACATGTCGCCCCAAGGCTGAAACGGTTTCCCCGGGCCGGGGCTGTCCCGAATCGGGTTGCGGTGCTAAGCTGCCAGCCCGACTTTCAACAATGATTGCGAGACAAAAAATGCCTGGACTCCTCCCCAACGTCGACCCCGACGGCCTGCTCGAATTCTCCGTCGTCTACACAGACCGCGCGCTCAACCACATGTCCCGCAGCTTCCAGGGCGTGATGGGCGACATCTCCGCCATCCTCAAGGAGGTCTACCACGCCCACTCCGTCGCGCTGGTGCCCGGCAGCGGCACCTACGGCATGGAGTCCGTCGCGCGCCAGTTCGCCGCCGGCAAACACGTCATGGTGATTCGCAACGGCTGGTTCAGCTACCGCTGGACGCAAATTTTTGAGATGGGCCACATCCCCGCCTCCCACACCGTGCTCAAGGCCCGCAAGACAGCGGCCGGCGCCCAGGCGCCCTGGGTGCCTGCACCGGTCGCCGACGTCGTCGCGGCCATCGCCAAAGAAAAGCCCGCCCTGGTCTTCGCCCCGCACGTCGAAACCGCCTCCGGCATGATCCTGCCCGACAGCTACCTCCAGTCCGTCGCCGCCGCCGTGCATGCCGTCGGCGGGCTGTTTGTGCTCGACTGCATCGCCTCCGGCGCCATGTGGGTCGACATGAAAGCCACCGGCGTCGACGTGCTGATCTCGGCCCCGCAAAAAGGCTGGAGCAGCTCACCCTGCTGCGCCATGGTCATGCTCAGCGAACGCGCCCGCACGGCGATTGAAACCACCCAAAGCTCCAGCTTCGCCTGCGACCTCAAAAAGTGGCTGCAGATCATGGAAACCTACGAAAACGGCGGTCACGCCTACCACGCAACGCTACCGACAGACGCTCTCACACGCCTGCGCGCCGCGATGAAGGAAACGCAGGACTATGGCTTTGCCAAAGTCAAAGCCGAGCAGCAAGACCTGGGCAACAAGGTGCGCACCCTGTTCGAAAGCCGCGGCCTGCCCAGCGTGGCCGCCGAAGGCTTCAAGGCCCCGGGCGTGGTCGTCAGCTATACGACCGACCCCGACATCCAGTCAGGCAAGAAGTTTTTGAATGAAGGTTTGCAAACCGCCGCCGGCGTACCCCTGCAATGCGACGAAGGCCCCGACTTCAAGACCTTCCGTGTGGGGCTGTTCGGGCTGGAGAAGTGGCACAACGTGGACAAGACCGTCGCCAATTTGGAGGGGGCACTCGACCGGATTGGGGTTAAAGAGCCCGTCGATGAGACTGTCGCGTGGTGAAAGGGGCGCTGCCCTCAAAGAGATACTCGGCAAGGAGCACTTCAAGGTCTCCACCCAGGAAAATTCGTCATTGATGCCGCCTGCCACAGCGGCCTTAGGGCGGGGGCTTAGCTGAGGTTGTGTGCTGTGGGGAGGCGATGCGGAAGTTGTCTATCGCGTGCCAAGGCTTACCCGCAACTCACAGAAGTCGATACGACCCCGCTCAGAAAGTCGCATCATCGTCCATGCAGCAATGCTATTGGCGTATCAGCCGCAGAGTGTAGTAGGTTGCTCAGACTTAAGGGATGGCGAAATTCCGGGTGCGGATGCGCCATTGTCGACGTTCGAAGAAATTATTGATTTGTGGGGCTAGGTGAATGCAGAGTGGAGGCAAACCACTTGCGATAAATCCGTATATATGCGAAAACAGATATAGGCTGCAGAACAATCAGATAAGCCAAGGACGTCATTTCCAATGCAGTCGCTGGACTAACAATAAGAGCATACGTTTACGGAGGGCAATTGCACAACCTAACTATTTTGGTTGATTACGACAATATTGAGCAAAAACATCGGCCTCAAGGGCCCGTGAAAATGGCGCTCATGATTCTGAATCAGCTACCTGCCAACCTGCTTCATCCCTATGACTCCGTGAGTTTTCGTCTCTACGGAGGATGGAGATCTGCAACAGGTCTAACTACCTCGGCCCAAGAATTAGTACCAGATATAAGAGCTAACTCCCCTGCAGTGTGGAACGTTAATTACTTGGGCAAGAACAAGGCCGTTAAGGTCGTTACTAACCTCGCGGAATCTCCGTTGGGCTCTAGAAAAGTGTTTTCGGAAACGCTAGTTCGAAACCGGCCGCTACGGTACTTCCGTACTGGCGCTAATGCTTGGGCAAGTTGCGTAAACAGCCAATCATGCGGCTTTTCAATTCTTCGTAGCTGTCACAACGCTACGCCTTGTCAATCTTCTAACTGTTATGTGCAGCTTGGGGATGTCTTGGTGAGAGATGAGCAAAAAATGGTCGATACGATGATGGTTGCTGATATCGCCTATGAGAGCTTTGTGTCCAAAGCAGACGAGGTTGTAGTAGTTTGTTCAGATGCTGATATTTGGCCGGGAATTTATCTTGCTCTTCAGTCTCAGTGCAGGATTACGCACCTCCACACAAAACCTGGCTGGAGAACTCCGAGTCATCTCCTTCAAACATTAAACCAGCCTCTATTGCAGCTCTACAGAGAACTTAGTCTAAGGGATCCAAAGTGAACATCAATGAGTTTAAAAATTTGCTTATGGCGTTTGCCGATGACCCGTCTGACGTGGATATTCGATTGGGACAGGCTACCTTCCATGTGCGGGAGGAGGTCTACGATGTTCGATTAAAACTCTCTGCAGATGAACATCAATCATTAGTGGTGGTTGAGAACGATAGAGAAATTGCTGCTCGCACTTGGCTTCTTACCCGTGTAGCGCACCTGCCTCAACTCGCCGAAAAAATCATAAATACATTTTCGACAAAGCCGGCTGAACCTTTCGTGACTCCATCGGGCAATTACTCTCCCGATATTGGGAGTAGTAGTGACGGCTTAGAGTTTGTCTCAGACGCGGTTGATTACCTGGCAAATTTTGCAGATCGTAAGATTCCTGGTGCGACATCTGTCTTATATCTAACTTCTGATGCCGGTGAGGGAAAGACGACAGTAATAAACCGAATTGCAGTTATTCAGGCAAAAAAATTTAAGGCTAGGACTGCAACAACATTAATAGTCCCAATACCCTTAAGTGGGCGAGCTTTTCTAACGTTTGACGATGCAGTAATTGCCGCACTGGTAAATAAACTTAGATTCAACTATTTCTACTTTGATGCATTTTTAGCGTTGATACGTATCGGAGCCATCATTCCCGCTTTCGACGGATATGAAGAGATGCTGGTCGAGGGATCAAAGGGCGAGGCCGTTTCAGCTTTGGGTGGCATTGTTCAATCATTAGATTCATCGGGCACTTTGATTGTTGCGGCTAGAAAGGCTTTTTTCGACTATTTGAGCTTCAAGTCACAGGCAAAGTTGCTTGATGCGGTTGGGAACCATTCGGCTTCATTCTTCAAAATGGAAATTACTCGCTGGACCAAAGATCAGTTTATTGACTACGGTAACCAACGAGGAATTGCCTCTCCAGAAGCAATTTATGGAACCGTCGCTACGAGGTTGGGAGCAGAGCACCCTCTACTGACGCGTGCAGTGTTGGTTCGAAGATTGTTTGACGTCATGTCTTCGGATGACGATCGCATGAGGCTAGCAGAACTTCTCGGGGCAAATCCTCATGACTACTTCTTTACTTTTGTTGATGCCATTGTTAAACGCGAAGCCACTGAAAAATGGCTTTCTAGAGTGTCGGGGGAGGTCATGGAGCCACTTTTGCCCGCAGTGGAGCATCATGAATTGCTGGCGCAAATTGCTCTGGAAATGTGGCAAGCATCAGCGAGATCGTTGAGGCCCGATGTTATTGACCTTGTGGTTGATATATTTTCTGAGAGTCGAAAGAAGCCAGCAAATGCTACTCGGCAGATTCGAGAACGCATTAAGCAGCATTCTTTGCTGGCAGTGGATTCGAATAAGGGGCTTGCGATATCTTTCGACCACGAAGATTTCCAAGATTTTTATCTTGGAGAGGGATTGGGTCGATATCTCGCTGCGGGAGTTATATCTGATCTGTATTCGGTCTTATCTGTCAATGTCTTATCAAAGGCCACTGTCGAGCAGAGTATTCAGTATTTGGTACGTGTTGGTGCCGACTTGGCGAAGTGTTGCGAGAACATTAAGTCGATTAATCAGGGGGAATCGGGGTTTTCTTTTTGCAAAGAGAACTGTGGATTGCTGGCAATACGTATGGCGGAATATTTGGGCAATAGCGGGGTTGTTATCGCGTATGTGGACATGTATTTTGGATTGAACTCACTCTCTGGGCGTAGTTTGCATGGCGTGACATTCGAGCGTTGTCACTTCCAGCCCTTTGAGCTGGGAAGTGCGAAATTGAATGAAGTAGTCTTTCTTGCATCGGAGTTTGAGCGAATCGACATTGGCGCAAATGGCGGCGCAAGTGGTTGCAAGTTTGTGGATTGCAAAATTGACTCTCTTCTGGTTGTATTTGATGAAGAGTATTTTTTTGATCCTGTGCAGATTAATGAAAGACTCAAATATTTCGGTGCCGATCTCATTGATTCACGTGTTTATCTTGCTGATGCAGCTGTCGCCCATGATGATCGTATGAAATTGCTAAATCGCTTCTTTAGAATTTTTATGCGCGCAACGCAGGTTAATGAGGATGTGATTCGCTTGAGACTAGGAAGCGCTGTGGCTGCGGGATTTCTAGAAGAAATATTGCCTTTGTTGATTTCGCACGGAATTTTGTCTGAGGTTACTTGGGACGGACGGGGAAATCAAAGGCGCTACCGTTTGGCTACACAGATGGCAACCATCAATGAAGCGCTCGAGCACAGCCACGGATCGTTTGACAAGTTTATTCGTGCCTTCGAATAAATTTAGGCTGGGCCGCGCTCTTTCGTTTTTGCTGGCCGTGGCGATCGTCACGAGCTTGCCGGGTTGCGACTTCAGTGAATCGTCTAAGGCCTCTGCCGCGTCGATGAGCAAAGAGGCCATTGCCACCCGCGAGGCTCCGCCTGAGCTTGTCTTTAAGGGGCAACTGGCCGAAAAGCCGGCTTACCTGCTTGTTTACGATTGTGAAGTCTTTCAGGTCGAGCTCCTGAAGGACGGCGGGGTGAAGTGGACAAGGGTATTGGAGCCTGACTTCTACCCCATGTGGACGATGTGTGTCCGCCAGTCGCTCAAGGTCAATGCAGGCGTGGTGACCGTAGAGCTAGGCCGCCAGGCATTTGGTGCGGGCGGCTGTTGCGCATCGGGGGGTGTTTACCGTTCGGTCGATGGCGTGAACTGGAAACAGGCAACGTCCTGGTGAATGCTCTCAGTCTTGACCCGTTTTGCGGAACTCGTTCGGTGATGTTCCATCCGCCTGACGAAACGCCCGAATAAAACTCTTCTCATTCCGAAACCCCGAAGCCTCAGCCACCTGCTTGATCGGCTTCGACGTCCGCAACAGCAAGTCCTTGGCCTTCTCAAACCGCACCCCGTCCTTGAGTTTTTGCAGCGAAGCGCCTTCCTCCTGAAGCTGGCGATGCAGGGAGCGCGGCGACATGTTCAAAGCCGCGGCCAGGGTTTCGGCATTGTGTGAGGCGACCGCAGGGTTTCCCAACGCCTGCCGCACCTGCTCCACCAGCAGCCTGTCGCGCCGGTACTGCAACACCGTCAAGGGCAAAGCCCGCTGCAGCATCTGCTGCAAGGCTTTTTCGTCGCGCCGCAAAGGCAAGGCGAGGTAACGCGCATCAAAACGGATCTCGGCCTGTGCGGCCGTGAACTGCAGATTGGGGCCGGGGAACATCAGCGCGTAAGCAGCTACGTGGGTCGGCGCCTCAAACGGGAAGCGCGCGCCTTGCAGCGGAATCCGCGAATCCACATACCAGCAGGCCAGGCCGTGGATATTGCGCAGCACGTGGACCAGGCCGAACTCTCCGACCTTGCCCGGCGTCTTCTCTTCCACCGTGATCGCGGCCGTGTCGCCGCTGGTCGTCAGGCGCAGCGTGATGTCACCAGCGATCAGCGCGTGGTGGCGGCACCAGCGTTTGAGCGCCACGCCCAGGTTGGGCGAGCTGATGGAGGCGCGGGCCAGCATGCCGTAGCTGCCCCAGGGCAGTTTGCGGCTGAAGGCGCCCAGGCCTTCGTCGTCGAGTTCCTGCATGGCGGCGCCTGAGAGGATTTCCATCTGGCGGGCGGTGATGTGGGTTGTGGGCTGTTTGAGCTGGTTTGGCGTGATCTGTGCCAGCTTGAGGGCATGGGCTGGGCTTTGGCCGTAGCGCTGGTAGGCGGCGGCGATGCTTCTGGCAAAGGCCATGGGCGTGGCGGCGACGGGTGGGCTGGCGGGGCTGCGGGAAGGCATCCGGTGATTCTCCGCGCCGTTGGCAGGATTTGCAACCTTGTTGGCGGCATGGCGGGGGCGGGTTTTCGCTAAGCTGGCTGTTTGGCGCTAAGGTAGGGCCAGTACGCCCCGCCATGTCTTCCGGCGCCCCCATCAGGAAAAATCCATGTCCGCTCTTGAGACCCAGCTCAACGCCCGTTCCGCCGACTTCCAGGCCAATGCTGCCGCCATGCGCGCCGTTGTTGACGACCTTGCCGCCGTGGTGGCCAAGGCCGCCCACGGTGGCGGCGACACCGCGCGTGCTCGGCACACGGCGCGGGGCAAGTTGCTGCCGCGCGACCGGGTGCAGATGCTGCTGGACCCGGGCACGCCTTTCCTCGAACTCGCGCCGCTGGCTGCCTACGCGATGTACCCCGACCGTGACGGGACGGACAGCGCGCCCTGCGCGGGCCTGGTCGCGGGCATAGGCCGCATCAGCGGGGTGGACTGCATGATCGTGTGCAATGACGCGACGGTGAAGGGCGGCACCTATTACCCGATGACGGTCAAAAAGCATTTGCGCGCGCAGGAGATCGCGCAGCAGAACAACCTGCCTTGCGTCTACCTGGTCGATTCGGGCGGCGCCAACCTGCCCAACCAGGACGAAGTGTTTCCGGACCGCGACCATTTCGGCCGCATCTTTTTTAACCAGGCCAATATGAGCGCCGCCGGCATTGCGCAGATCGCGGTGGTGATGGGCAGCTGCACGGCCGGCGGCGCGTATGTGCCGGCCATGAGCGACGAGACCATCATCGTCAAGAACCAGGGCACCATCTTTCTGGGCGGGCCGCCGCTGGTGAAGGCGGCCATCGGCGAAATCGTGACGGCTGAAGAGCTGGGCGGCGGCGACGTGCACACACGCCTCTCGGGTGTGGCCGACCACCTGGCGCAGAACGACCCGCATGCGCTGGCGCTGGCGCGCCGCGCCGTGGCCAACCTGAACCGGCAGAAGCGGCCCGAGCAGGTGCTGCGCACGCCCGTGCCGCCGCTGTACCCGGCGGAAGAGCTCTATGGCGTGATCCCCACCGACACGCGCAAGCCTTATGACGTGCGCGAAATCATCGCGCGCATCGTCGATGGCAGCGAGTTCGCCGAGTTCAAGGCGCGTTACGGCACCACCCTGGTCTGCGGTTTTGCGCACATCGAGGGCATGCCGGTGGGCATCATCGCCAACAACGGCATCCTGTTCAGCGAATCGGCGCAGAAGGGCGCGCACTTCATCGAGCTGTGCTGCCAGCGCAAGATCCCGCTGGTGTTTTTGCAGAACATCACGGGTTTTATGGTCGGCAAAAAATACGAGGCCGAGGGCATTGCGCGCCATGGCGCCAAGATGGTGATGGCGGTGGCCACGGCCCAGGTGCCCAAGTTCACCATCATCATTGGCGGCAGCTACGGCGCGGGCAATTACGGCATGTGCGGCCGGGCTTATTCGCCGCGCTTTTTGTGGATGTGGCCGAATGCGCGCATCTGCGTGATGGGCGGCGAGCAGGCCGCGGGCGTGCTGGCCACGGTGAAGCGCGACGCCATCGAGGCCAAGGGCGGCAGCTGGAGCGCCGAGGAGGAGGCCGCCTTCAAGCAGCCGGTGCTGGACCAGTTCGGCCACCAGTCGCACCCTTATTACTCCAGCGCGCGGCTGTGGGACGACGGCGTCATCGACCCGGCGGACACGCGGCGTGTGCTGGCGCTGGGCCTGTCGGCCACGCTGAACCAGCCTATCCCTGAGACGAAGTTTGGCGTGTTCCGTATGTAAATGCGGCCGCCCTGAAAAACATCAAAACGAGACAAACAAGAGACAAACCCCCATGGACAACATCTACGTCACCCCCGAGCACGAACTGCTGCGCGAGCAGGTCGCGCGCTTTATCGCGCGCGAGGTCGAGCCCTATGCTTCTGCCTGGGAAGAAGAAGGCTGCGTGCCGCGCGAGGTGCTGCGAAAAATGGGCGAGGCCGGCCTGCTGGGCCTGATGTATGAAGAGCAATACGGCGGCGGCGAGGCCGATGCGCTGACCAACCTGGTGTTTGCCGAGGCGCTGTCGCAGTCCACCTTTGGCGGCTTCATCATCACGGTGCTGGTGCACACCGACATGGCCAGCCCGCATTTGTTCCACGCGGGCAATGCGGCGCAGAAGGCGCGCTACATGCCGGACGTGATTGCGGGCAAGACGATTACCGCGGTCGGCATCACCGAGCCCGGCGCGGGCTCGGACGTAGCCGGCATGCGCATGACCGCCAGGCTGGAAAAGGGAAGTGATGGCGACGAATGGGTGCTCAACGGCACCAAGATGTTCATCACCAACGGCGTGCACGCCAACCTCTATTTCGTCGCGGCCAAGACCGGCACGGCGCGCCACCAGGTGTCCATGTTCATTGTCGAAAAAGGCACGCCGGGTTTTACCGTGGGCCGCGCGCTCAAGAAGACCGGCTGGCTGTCGTCCGACACGGCCGAGCTGGTGTTCGACAACGTCCGCATCCCGGCCGGCAACCTGCTGGGCGAGGAGGGCAAGGGCTTTTATTCGGTCATGAAAAACTTCCAGACCGAACGCATCGCGCTGGCGGCCATGGCGGTGGGCCACTGCACCCAGGCGCTGAAGATGACACTGGACTACGTGCGCCAGCGCCAGGCCTTCGGCGCCACGCTGTGGGAGAAGCAGACGATTCGCCAGCGCATCGCCATGCTGGACGCCAAGACCCGCGCGGCGCGCCAGTTCATGTACCACTGCGCCTGGGCTGTCACCCAGGGGCGCGACATCGTGCAGGAGGTCTCCATGCTCAAGGCGCTGACGGGCGAGCTCGTCAACGAAGTGCTGCAGACCTGCCAGCAGTTCCACGGCGGCATGGGTTTTATCCGCGAGACAGCCATCGAACGCCTGTGGCGCGACGCGCGCGTGCTGGGCATAGGCGGCGGTGCGACCGAAGTCATGCTCGAAGAAGTGGCGAAACGGTATTGAATTTCACCCGCATCCAAAAGAGAGACTTATGAACTCCATCCAATCTGAATTTTCGCGCAGGGCCTTGGTCCTGGGCGCATCCGCGCTGCTGTCCGCGTGGTGCTTTTGCGCGGCGGCGCAGGATGCCGACATCCTCAATGCGTCGCTGGACGAGCGCATTGAATTCGTCAAGAACGACAAATTCATTCCCGTCAGCCTGCAGGTCACCGTGTTCCAGCCGAAAGGCCCCGGGCCTTTTCCCGTGGTGATGCTGAACCATGGCAAGGCCACCGGCAACAACCACCTGCAGGGACGGAACAGACCCATTCCCGCCGTGCGCGAATTCCTCAAGCGGGGGTATGCCGTTGTGGCGCCCATGCGCCAGGGCTTTGCCGGCTCGGGTGGCTCGGCCGTGGGCGAGGGCTGCAATATTGAAGGCAATGGGCAGGCTCAGGCCGAAGATGTGGTTGCCATGGTCCGGTGGCTGGGAAGCCAGCCTTGGGCGGATAGCAGCCGGATGATGATGATGGGGCAATCCCACGGGGGCCTGACCACCATGGCTTACTCGCAGGCGCCTGACCCGGGCTTCAAGCTGTTTGTGAATTTTGCGGGCGGGCTCAGGTACACCACGAGTTGCCAGTGGGAACTGGCGCTGCGTGATGCCTACGCGAGTTACGGCAAAAAAAGCAAAACACCTTCCATCTGGTTCTACGGCGAGAACGACAGCTATTTTCCGCCGCCTGTCATCGCGCCGGCGTTCAAGGCCTTTGTGGAGGCCGGCGGCAACGGTGAAATGGTGGCCTATGGCCCCTTCGGCGTGGATGCGCACGCCATGTTCGGCAGTGCCGACGGCCTGGACATCTGGCTGGACAAGGTGCTGGCAAAAATGAAAGACGCGGGACTTCCCGTGGAAGTGGTGCTGCCGCAATACGGCCGCGTGGACGGCGCGCCCGCCGCGACGGGGTATGCGGACATCGCGGATATCGCCGCGCTGAAGGCCGCGAACCGCGGCTCCGAAAGCGCTTACAAGACCTTTCTGAAAAAGAGGCTTCCGCGGGCGTTTGCCATCGCGCCCAAAGCGGGCAAGCAACACTATGCCTGGGGCGGAGACAACCCCATGACACGCGCGCTGGAGCTTTGCGCGAAGAACAACAATGAAACCTGCGTGCTCTACGCCGTTGATGACATCGTCGCCTGGAAAAAACCATGAAGCATTTATTGATAGACGTCGCCGGCCATATCGCCACCGTGACGCTGAACCGCCCCGAGGTGCGCAACGCCTTCAACGACGAAGTCATCCTGGAGATGGTGCAGGCCTTTACCGAACTGGGCGCGCGCAGCGACGTGCGCTGCATCGTGCTGGCCGCCAACGGCCCGGCCTTTTGCGCGGGCGCGGATTTGAACTGGATGCGCAGCATGGCCGACTACACGCGCGCGCAAAACCATGACGATGCCGGCCATCTGGCCAGCATGATGCAGGTGCTCTACGAATGCCCCAAACCCACGATTGCCAAAGTGCAGGGTGATGCCTATGCCGGCGGCACCGGCCTGGTGGCGGCCTGCGACATGGCGGTGTCGGTGGACACGGCGCAGTACTGCCTCAGCGAGGTCAAGCTGGGCCTGCTCCCGGCCACCATCAGCCCTTACGTCATTCGCGCCATGGGCGCGCGCGCGGCGCACCGCTACTTCCTGACGGCCGAGCGCTTTGATGCGGCCGAGGCCTTGCGCATCGGCTTTATCCATGAGGTGGTGAAGGCGGAGGCGCTGGACGCCAAGGTCGCCGAACTCGCGCAGGCGCTGGTCAATGCCGGGCCCGAAGCCATGCGCCTGTGCAAAAAGCTGGTGCAGGACGTGGCCGGCCAGCCCATCACGCCGGCACTCGTGAAGATGACAGTGGAAGCCATTGCCGACGTGCGCGTGAGCCCCGAGGGCCGCGAGGGCGTGCAGTCTTTCCTGCAAAAGCGCAAGCCCAACTGGCTGCCTGCCAAACCCGCATAAGGGGACCAACCATGAACACGCTGGACACCGCACAACTGATCGCCCTCGCAGGCGCGCTGGGCTGGGCCAGCGGCGTGCGCCTCTACCTCGTCGTGCTGCTCACGGGCCTGGCGGGCTTTATGGGCTGGGTGCCGCTGCCGGCCGGCCTGCAGCTGCTGGCGCACCCGGTGGTGCTGGGCGTCAGCGGCTTTATGGTGTTCATTGAATTCTTCGCCGACAAGATCCCGGGCCTGGATTCTTTGTGGGACGTGGTGCATGGCGTGATCCGCATCCCGGCGGGCGCGGCGCTGGCGGCTGCCGTGTTCGGCGCCGACAACGGCCTGGGCGCGCTGGTGGCGGCCCTGCTGGGCGGCACGCTGGCGGCGACCAGTTTTGCCGCCAAGGCCACCAGCCGCGCGGCCATCAACACCTCGCCCGAGCCCTTCAGCAACATAGGCGCCTCGCTGCTGGAAGACGGCATGGTGCCGCTGGGCCTGTGGCTGGCGGTGGCGCACCCCTTGATTTTTGTGGTGCTGCTGGCCCTCGTGCTGGCGCTCAGCGTCTGGCTGATACGCGTGTGCTGGCGGTTTTTGCGCCAGCTGTTTGTGCGCGTGGCGCGAATTTTCAGCGGCAGGCCGGACCCGGGCACTGCCGCCGCTTTTACCTTGAAGTCTCCTTTCTCCAAACAGAACGACCACCATGTTTAAAAAAATCCTGATCGCTAACAGAGGTGACCAGCGGCAAAGCCGCGCAGCAGCGAAGCTAAATTGCGTGGCACGCGAAGCGTGCGCAGGGTATTTCACCGCGAAAGTTAACCATGTTTAAAAAAATCCTCATTGCCAATCGCGGTGAAATAGCCTGCCGGGTGGCTGCGACTGCGCGCCGCATGGCTATCCAGTCCGTTGCGGTGTATTCCGACGCCGATGCCGGCGCCAAGCATGTGGGCTTTTGCGACGAAGCCGTGCACATAGGCGGCAGCGCACCCAAGGACAGCTATTTGCGCTGGGAGCGCATCATTGAAGCGGCCAAGGCCACGGGCGCCGAGGCCATCCACCCGGGCTACGGCTTCCTGAGCGAGAACGAGGAATTCGCCCAGGCCTGCGCCAGCGCCGGCCTGGTCTTTATCGGCCCGCCGGCCTCGGCCATCAAGGCCATGGGCCTGAAGGCCGAGTCCAAGCAGCTGATGGAAAAAGCCGGCGTACCGCTGGTGCCCGGCTACCACGGCAGCGACCAGGACCCGGCGCTGCTGCAGCGCGAGGCGGACCGCATCGGCTACCCGGTGCTGATCAAGGCCAGCGCGGGCGGCGGCGGCAAGGGCATGCGCGCGGTCGAGAAAAGCGAAGACTTCGAGGCCGCGCTGGCATCGTGCAAGCGCGAGGCCATCAACAGCTTTGGCGACGACGCGGTGCTGGTCGAAAAATACGCGCAGCGCCCGCGCCACATCGAGATCCAGGTGTTTGGCGACACGCACGGCAATTACGTTTACCTGTTCGAGCGCGACTGCTCGGTGCAGCGCCGCCACCAGAAGGTGCTGGAAGAAGCGCCGGCCCCCGGCATGACGGAAGCCATGCGCAAGCAGATGGGGGAAGCGGCCGTGGCCGCGGCGCGTGCCGTCAACTATGTGGGCGCGGGTACTGTCGAATTTATCGTCGAGCAGCGGGCGGACGGTTCCATGAATTTCTTCTTCATGGAAATGAATACCAGGTTGCAAGTGGAGCACCCGGTGACCGAAGCCATCACCGGCCTGGACCTGGTCGAATGGCAGTTGCGTGTGGCCTCGGGCGAAAAGCTGCCGCTGGCGCAGGAGCAGCTGCGCATCACCGGCCATGCCATCGAGGCGCGCATCTGCGCCGAGACGCCGGACAACAATTTCCTGCCGGCCACCGGCACCCTGCACGTCTACAAAAAGCCGGCGCACACGGCCTTCGAACGCGGCCAGGTGCGGGTGGACGACGGCGTGCGCGAAGGCGATGCGATCTCGCCGTATTACGACTCGATGGTGGCCAAGCTCATCGTGCACGGCGCCACGCGCGAAGAGGCGCTGGCCCGGCTGGACGACGCGCTGGCGCAGACCCGCATCGTGGGCCTGAGCACCAATGTGCAGTTTTTGCGTTATGTGGTGCGCAGCCCGTCGTTTGCCAAAGCCAACCTGGACACCGCGCTGATCCAGCGCGAAGAAGCCGTGCTCTTCAGGCAGGAGCCGGTGGGCCTAGCCATGGCGGCCGCCGCGGCGGTGGCCAAACAATTGCTCGACGAGCGGGCGGCGGAAGGCGCCGACCCTTTCAGCCGCCGCGACGGCTGGCGTTCGCATGGCGTGGTGCAGCGGCGTTTTGAGTTTGAATTCCACGGCGAGCCGGCCAAGGCCGCTTTGACCTATGGGCATGACGGTTCGCTGCACCTGGCGCTGGCCGACGTGGCGGGGCCGCTGGTGTTTGCCGAAACCGCGCAGGGCATAGACGTGCAATTCGCGGGCCAGCGTATGACGGCGGCCGTGTATGCGCAGGGCGAACTGGACCATGTGTTCACCGCCAAAGGCGCGACACAAATCCTCTCCATAGACCTGCTGGCCCACGCCGGCGAGGCCCAGGCCGAGGGCGGGCGACTGACCGCGCCCATGCCGGGCAAGGTCGTGTCTTTCGCCGTCAAGGCCGGCGACAAGGTGAGCAAAGGCCAGCCGCTGGCCGTGATGGAGGCCATGAAAATGGAGCACACCATCGCCGCGCCGGCCGACGGCACGGTGCAGGAATTGCTCTATGCGCCGGGCGACCAGGTCAACGAGGGCGCGGAATTGTTGAAAATAGCCGTTTGATTTTGTTATTGACTCAAACGGGATTTTTCATGCGCATCAGTTTTTGCTGCTCCGACACCAAACCCCAGCCCTGGGTGGACGGCCTCAAGGCCGCCTTCCCCGATGCCGACGTGACGCTGTGGGCAGCGGGCGCGGCGCCGGCCGACTATGCGGTGGTCTGGGCGCCGCCCCAGCAGTTCTTTG
The DNA here is from genome assembly GCF_943369415.1 of Polaromonas sp. YR568. Classification (GTDB taxonomy): domain Bacteria; phylum Pseudomonadota; class Gammaproteobacteria; order Burkholderiales; family Burkholderiaceae_C; genus Polaromonas. Next base: position 39,330 of record NZ_CALRNF020000028.1, on the reverse strand, counting down.
ACGAGCAGAAGCAGCTCAAGGGCATTTTCAACATAGGCGCGGGTGTCGATGCGCTCATGAAGCTGCGCCTGCCGGCCGGTGTGCCGGTGGTGCGGCTGGACGATGCCGGCATGTCGGCGCAGATGGCCGAGTATGTCTGCCATGCGGTGATACGCCACTTTCGCGAACTCGACGCCTATGAGGCCGACATGGCGGGAGGCAAGTGGTCCTACCGCAAGCCGCGTTTGCGCACGGACTTTCCGATCGGCGTGATGGGCCTGGGCGTGCTGGGCGAGCGCGTGAGCCGGGCGCTCGCGCAGTTTGATTTCCCGGTCAATGGCTGGAGCCGCTCCGCCAAGACGATTGAGGGTGTGCGGTGTTATTCGGGCGATGCGGGCGGACAGGGATTCCAGGATTTCCTGGCGGCCAGCCGCATCCTGGTCTGCCTGCTGCCGCTGACGCCCGACACGATGGGCATCATGAACCTGGACACCCTGTCGCGCCTGCAGCCCGGCGGCTACGTCATCAATGTGGCGCGCGGCAGCCACCTGGTGGACGGCGACCTCATCACGCTGATCGACAACGGCCACCTGGCGGGGGCGACGCTGGATGTGTTCCGCACCGAGCCTTTGCCTTCGGACCATCCCTTCTGGAAACATCCCAGGATCACCATCACGCCGCACACCTCGGCGCGCACGCTGCGCGAGGAGAGCATTGCCCAGATTGCCGGGAAAATACGCAGCCTGGCGGGCGGTGCACCCATAAGCACCTTGGCCGGCGTGGTTGACCCGAAAAAGGGATACTGACCCGGTGCGTGCGCGCGAGCACGCCATCTCCTGAAAGAGCCCCATGAAACTACCTTCCAAAGTCAAGCTCGTCGACGTCGGCCCGCGCGACGGCTTGCAGAATGAAAAAGCCCAGGTGCCGGCCGCCGTCAAGATCGAGTTGGTCCATCGCCTGCAGGACGCGGGCCTGACCGAGATCGAGGTCACGAGCTATGTCTCGCCCAAATGGGTGCCGCAGATGGCCGACGCCGCCGAGGTGATGGCCGGCATCAAGCGCAAGCCGGGCGTGCGCTATTCGGTGCTGACGCCCAATATGAAGGGCTTTGAGGCCGCCATTGCACCGCCGCGCGAACTGTGGCCCGACGAGATCGTGGTCTTCGGCGCGGCCAGCGAGGCCTTCAGCCAGAAAAACATCAACTGCTCGATCGCCGAGAGCATTGAACGCTTCCGCCCCGTGGTCGAGGCCGCGCGCGAGAAGGGCATTTATGTGCGCGGCGCCATGTCCTGCACCGTGGGCTGCCCTTACGAAGGCGAGATCGCACCGGAACGCGTCGACATGCTGGCCGGCCTGATGAAGGGCATAGGCGTGCAGCACGTGGGCGTGGCCGACACGATAGGCGTGGGCACGCCGCTCAAGGTGCAGCGCGCCCTGGAGGCCACGCTGAAGCACTTCGACATCAACGACGTCTCAGGCCATTTCCACGACACCTACGGCCAGGCCCTGGGCAACACGCTGGCCTCGCTGCAGATGGGCATCTGGCAGTTCGACACCTCCTGCGCCGGCCTGGGCGGCTGCCCCTTTGCCAAGGGCGCGACCGGCAACGTCGCGACCGAGGACGTGGTCTACCTCCTGCACGGCATGGGCATCAGCACCGGCATAGACCTGGACAAGCTCATCGATGCGGGACAATTCATCAGCGACTTCCTGGGGCGCAAGCCGAATTCCCGCGCCGCGACGGCGCTTCTGAATAAACGAGTGAACTAGATGTGCAATGACGTACAACCCAGCAGGGGCCGCGGAACCGGCTTTGCCGGGCCGCAGGCGCAGCGCCCCCTCGGGGGGCAGAGAGCTACACGCAGTGAGCGAACGTGGGGGCTCATGTATGTGTGGTGCTGAACTGAAGACCTTGCCCGAGGGTGTGCAGAGAGTGATTGCCGTGCTGCAGGAAAGCGGCCACCCGCACATGCCCGTGATGCTCGACGACGCGGCCCGCACCGCGCAGCAGGCGGCCGACGCGCTGGGCGTGCGCCTGGGGCAGATTGCCAAGAGCATCATCTTCCGCCGCAAGTCTGACGATGCCGCCATCATGGTGGTGACCTCGGGCGACAGGCGTGTCGATGAACGCAAGGTCGAGGCCCTGGTCTGCACCGACGGCAAGCGCGTGGGCCGGGCTGATGCCGAATTCGTGAAAGCCAGGACCGGTTTCTCGATAGGCGGTGTCTCGCCGCTCGCGCATGCGACCGAGGTCGTGGTGCTGATGGACCTGAGCCTGATGCGCTTTGAGGAAATCTGGGCCGCGGCCGGCCACCCGCATGCGGTCTTCAAGCTGATGCCGCAGGAGCTGGAGTTGCTGACCGGTGCGCCCGTCGTCGACGTGGCCGTGGACCTGGACGCGGAACACATCGCGCGCGAGCAGGCCATCGCCCAGGTGACGGAACGCGGCCGCACGGTGGAGGCCGCGGGCGACGTGGTGCCTTCGCCCTGCATCTCGGTGTGCCGCATCAATGCCGACAGCGGGATGTGCGAAGGCTGCTTCCGCACGCTGGGCGAGATCTCGGGCTGGGCGCGTTCCGGCCCGGACGCGCAGCGCGAACTCTGGCGCACCATAGGCCGGCGCATGGCGGCTGCGCGGGTTTAAGACAGCAAACGGGAGAGGGCCCATGAAGCACATCACTTTTTACCTGGACTTCATCTCGCCTTACGCCTGCCTCGCGTTCGAGCACTTGCCCGAAGCGCTCAAGGGCCTGAGCTACAGCGTGAGCTACCGGCCCGTGCTGTTCGCCGCCATGCTCAAGCACCACGGCCAGCTGGGCCCGGCGGAAATCGCGCCCAAGCGCGACTGGACCTACCGGCAGGCGCTGTGGCATGCGCACAGCAAGGGCATAGACATGAAGATGCCGGCCAGCCATCCCTTCAATCCCTTGCCGCTGCTGCGCCTGGCGGCCGCCTGCGGCCTGCCCGCAGACCCGGCCAGCATCAACCGCTATGTGTGCGAAACCATCTTCCGCCATGTGTGGCAGGGCGGCGCCGAGGCCGGCGACGAACAGCGGCTGGCCGCGCTCACCGCGTTGCTCGCGCCGCAGCAGCACCTGAGTGCCGACGAGGCCAAAGCGCAGCTGAAAAAAAACACCGATGAGGCGATTGCGCTCAAGGTCTTCGGTGTGCCCGCGATGGAAGTCGACGGGAAAATTTTCTGGGGCTTCGACGCACTGCCCATGCTGCGCGAATACCTGCTGGGCAACGCCTGGTTTGAGGGCGAAGGCTGGAATGGCGTGAGCAAAATCTCCGTCGGCATCACGCGCAAGGCGTGATCGGGGCGTCAGCAAACTTTTTGCGGCGCGTAAGAAGGTTCTACGCGTTTTCCCGGAGAGGCTTCGCATGCTGAAAAGTTTCTCAAGGGTTTCCCCTTGAGTTGTCAGCCACGCATAAGTTTCACGCAAGCTCCTGTTATTTTCACGTCAGAGCTAGGTCAGGGACTCCAAAAATAATGGGGGTAGCTTCCATACCGGAGGCCTCACTATTTGGAGACAAAACATCATGTCAACAGCCGTCGACAACAGACCCATGAGTGCCGAGCAGAAAAAGGTGATCTTCGCATCTTCGCTCGGCACGGTATTCGAGTGGTACGACTTCTACCTCTACGGTTCATTGGCCGCCATCATCGCCAAGCAGTTCTTCAGCGGACTGGACGCCGGCTCGGCCTTCATCTTCGCGCTGCTCGCGTTCGCCGCCGGCTTCATCGTGCGCCCCTTCGGCGCGCTGGTGTTCGGCCGCCTCGGCGACATGATCGGCCGCAAGTACACCTTCCTGGTCACCATCGTGATCATGGGTTTGTCGACCTTCATCGTGGGCCTGCTGCCCAACTACGCGTCCATCGGCGTCGCCGCGCCGGTGATCCTGATCGCGCTGCGCATGCTGCAAGGCCTGGCGCTGGGCGGTGAGTACGGCGGCGCTGCCGTCTACGTGGCCGAGCACGCGCCTCACCACAAGCGCGGTGCCTACACCTCCTGGATCCAGACCACGGCCACCCTGGGCCTGTTCCTGAGCCTGCTGGTGATCCTGGGCGTGCGCACCGCGATCGGCGAAGCGGCTTTCGCCGACTGGGGCTGGCGCGTTCCCTTCATCGTCTCCATCCTGCTGCTGGCCGTGTCGGTCTACATCCGCCTGTCGATGAATGAATCGCCCGCCTTCCAGAAAATGAAGGCCGAAGGCAAGACCTCCAAGGCACCGCTGTCCGAGTCCTTCGGCCAGTGGAAGAACCTGAAGATCGTGATCCTGGCGCTCGTCGGCCTGACGGCCGGCCAGGCCGTGGTCTGGTATTCGGGCCAGTTCTATTCGCTGTTCTTCCTGACGCAGGCGCTCAAGGTGGACGGCCCGACCGCCAACATCCTGGTGGCCTACTCGCTGATCCTGGCCACGCCTTTCTTCGTGGTGTTCGGCACGCTGTCCGACAAGATCGGCCGCAAGCCCATCATCATGGCCGGCTGCCTGCTGGCCGTGCTGACCTACTTCCCGGTGTTCACCGCGCTGACCAAGGCCGCCAACCCCGACCTCGCCGCCGCGCAAGCCAAGAACAAGGTGACCGTGACCGCCGACCCGAAGGAATGCTCGTTCCAGTTCAACCCGACGGGCACCGCCAAGTTCACCAGCTCGTGCGACATCGCCAAGCAGGTGCTGGCAGGCGCTTCGGTGAGCTATGACAACGTCGCCGCACCCGCCGGCACGGTGGCCAGCATCAAGATCGGCGAAACCGCGATCTCGAGCTACACCGCCAAGGGCCTGAGCGCCGACGACGCCAAGAAGAAGGACGCCGAGTTCAAGAAGCTCGTGGCGGACGACCTGAAGACCGCCGGCTACCCGACCAAGGCCGACCCGGCCAAGATCGACAAGGTCATGGTCACGGCCATCCTGTTCTACCTGGTGCTGCTGGTGACCATGGTCTACGGCCCGATCGCCGCCATGCTGGTGGAACTGTTCCCGACCCGCATCCGCTACACCTCGATGAGCCTGCCGTACCACATCGGCAACGGCTGGTTCGGCGGCCTGCTGCCGACGACCGCCTTCGCCATCGTCGCGCAGACCGGCAATATGTACAACGGCCTCTGGTACCCGATCATCATCGCCGGCGTGACCTTCGTGGTCGGCACGCTGTTCATCCGCGAGACCAAGGACGTGGACATCTACGCCAAGGACTGATCGCGCTGATCGCCGGCTCGGGCCGGCTTCACCGGGCTCGACAGCCTGGTGAATATTTTTTCGATACTTGTGATATTTGCAGGCCCTCGTCATTCATGTGCCGGGGGCTTTTTTTTGGACTTTTTTTGGAGAAGAGAAAGATGTGGAAACTCGTGCTCGGATTTATCGTGATCGCAGGCTTGGCCCTGTACCTGCTGAACAAGGGAGGGGACATCGACATGGGCGGTGAAAAACACGGCGCGCATCCGGCGCCTGCGGCCCGCGCCTGAACCCGGCGCAGCGCCGCGCCTGCATTTCCGGCTGCGGGAACTCGCCGCCACCTTGCCCGAAACAGATGCAATGAGGGCTGAAATGGGGTAAATTGAATCGGGGGCAACAAAAAAGTATTAACAAATGTCTCTGCGCTAAGCACAGCTGGCGGTTTTACCCCGGCGTATTTACTGGAGACCAGCCGATGATTTACACCAAGACGGAAGCAGGGCAATCCGCATTTCAGGACCGTTCCATTCCGCTGACGCCGAAGCAACGCTCGGCGTTCATCATGTTTGACGGCAAACGCAGCATGGAGGAAGTGGTCAAGGCCACCGCCGGCCTGGGCGTCACGCCGGAAGACATCAGCCACCTGATCGCACTGGGCATGCTGGCACCCGCGGCGACGCAGGCGCCGGTTGCCGCCGCGGCACCGGTGTCCGCGCATAACGCCGACGGCTCGCCCACGCTGACCGCGCAGGAACATTATTCAAGGGCCTACCCGATCGCCACGCGGCTCACGGCCGGCCTGGGATTGAGGGGCTTCAGGCTCAACCTCGCGGTCGAAGCCGCGGGCGACATCGACAAGCTCAAGGAACTGGCGCCCAAGATCAAGGAAGCCGTGGGCCCCGAGAAGTTCAGGGAACTCGAAAACGCGCTCTACTTCTGAGCAAACCTGCACGGCCCGACGGCCTGACGCCGCGAGGTCTGCGAATCCACAAGCAGGGGCCGCGAACCGGCTTCGCCGGGCGCAAGGCGCCTGTCCCCCTGGGGGGAGGGGGCGCTACACGAAGTGAGCGTCAGCAGGGGGGGGGCTGCGGATCCACAAGCAGGGGCCGCGATCCGGCTTCGCCGGGCGCAAGGCGCCTGTCCCCCCGGGGGGAGGTGACGCTACACGAAGTGAGCGTCGGCAGGGGGGCTACCTCTTAAACTTGCCGTCCGTGCCGATGATGGACAGGTCGGCGAAGTCCAGGCCGGTGTGGTCCTCGGTGCTGTAGCTCACTTCCAGCCCGCCTATGTCGAGCTTGCGCAGGCCTTCGAGCGCCGCCTGGATTTTTTCGCGTGTGGGCTTGGCGCCGGCGCGGCGCAGGGCCTCCACCAGCACCTTGGCGGCGGCAAAGCCTTCCAGCATGGCAGGGCTGACCTCACTCTGCCCTTTGGCCTTGGCCAGTTCCTGCGCTTCCTTCACCATGGGGTAGGCGATGGAGCGCTCGTACGGGAAGACCTGGGTCACGATGACGCCGCGCGCGTTTTCGCCCAGGCTTTTCACAAAACCGCCCGAGGCATTGTTGGACAGCGTGACGATCTGCGCCGTGGAGCCGACCGCGCGGAAGGCCTTGATGCCGTCGACCACGGCCTGGCCCGAGGCCACCATGATGAGGGCCTGCGCGTTGGACTGCGCGACCTTGGGCGCGATGGGCCCGAAGTCGGGTTTGGAACGGTCGAATTTTTCGAGCACGGCGGGTTGCAGCTTGGCCGTGGCCAACCCTTTCTGCGCGCCCATGACGCCGTCCGCCCCGAAGCTGTCGTCGGCATAGACGATGCCGATGCGCGTGATGCCCATGGAGTTCAGGTGGGTCACCGCTTTTTCGGCTTCACGCTGGTAGGTGGCGCGCACGTTGAAGACGTATTTCTTGACCGGCTGGTGCAGCACCATGGCGCCGGTGGACGGGCCTATCAGGGGCACGCCGTTTTTCTCGAGGATGGGGATGATGGCCTCGGTGTGCGGCGTGCCGCGGTTGAGGAACAGGGCCACCACGTTCTGCTCTTCCACCAGCTTGCGGGCGTTTTCCGCCGCGAGCTTGGGCTCGAATTTGTCGTCGAGCGAGATCAACTCTATCTTCTGCCCGTTCACGCCGCCTTTGGCGTTGACGGCGTCGATATAGAGCTTGGCGCCGTCGGTGGTTTCCTTGACGCCGGCGCCCACGGGGCCGGTGAAGCCGGCGGTCTGCCCGATCAGGATTTGGGCCTGGCTCAGGTGGCTTGCGGCAGCGATCGCGACGGCCGCGAACAAGCGGTGTATTTTTTGCATGCGCTCTCTCCTTGATGAATCAACCCAGACCTCCCAAGTTAAACATAAACACGTGAAAACGGCGAGCAGGAAAACCAGAATTCGCCCTGATTGGCGCGACGAAACCCGGTAAAAAGGCCATTAATCCCTACGCCATGCTGTGCCGGGGGCTTTGCCTAGAATGTTTGACCTCTTCAGGAAAGACCTCACCCATGTCCCAGGGAACCATCCGCATCCGCGGTGCTCGCCAGCACAACCTCAAAAACATAGACCTCGACATCCGCACCGGTGAAATGACGGTGGTCACCGGCCCCAGCGGCTCGGGCAAGTCCTCCCTGGTGTTCGACACCCTGTTCGCCGAAGGCCAGCGCCGTTACGTGGAGACTTTTTCGGCCTATGCGCGGCAGTTCCTGGACCGCATGGACAAGCCGGCCGTCGACAAGGTGGAGGGCGTGCCGCCCGCCATCGCCATCGACCAGACCAACCCGGTGCGCAGTTCGCGCTCCACCGTCGGCACCATGACGGAGCTCAACGACCACCTGAAGCTGCTCTACGCGCGCGCCGCGCAGCTGTTCGACAAACAGACCGCGCAGAATGTGCGCCACGACACGCCCGAATCGATCTACGCTGAGATCATGGCGCGCACCAAAGTGGGTGATCCGCGCATGGTGCTGACCTTCCCGGTCGAGCTGCCGGGCAACACCAGCGCCGAGCAGGTCGAGCAGTGGCTGTCCGTCAGCGGCTTCACGCGTGTGCATGCCCAGCGTGACGTCGCCACGCCGGCCGGGCCGCACAAGCTGCTGGACGTGGTGGCCGACCGCTTCCGCGCCCATGCGGTGGAAAAATCCCGCGTGATGGATGCGATTGAGACCGCGCTCAAGCGCGGCGGCAGGCTCAATGTCTATGTGCAGCACGCCGAGGATGGACAACCCGACGTGATGTGGCGCTTCTCGACGGGCCTGCACTGTCCCGACAGCGACCTGCGCTACACCAACCCCACGCCTTCGCTGTTCTCCTTCAACTCGGCCATGGGCGCCTGCGAAACCTGCCGCGGCTTCGGCCGCGTGATCGGCGTCGACTACGGCCTGGTGATCCCCAACGACAAGCTGACGCTGCGCGCCGGCGCCATCAAGACCATACAGACCCCGGCGTGGAAGGAAGCGCAGGACGATTTGATGCGCCACGCCGAGGCGGCCGGCATCCCGCGCGACACGCCCTGGTACAAGCTCACGCCCGAGCAGCAGGGCTGGGTCGTCAACGGCACGCCGGGCTACAAGGACGGTAACTGGAACAAGCAGTGGTACGGCATCAAGCGCTTCTTCGAATACCTCGAAAGCAAGGCCTACAAGATGCACATCCGTGTGCTGCTGTCCAAGTACCGCAGCTACACGCCCTGCGAGACCTGCGGCGGCGCGCGCCTCAAGCTCGAGTCGCTGCTCTGGCGCCTGGGTTCCAAAGAAGCCGCCGACGCGGTGCTGCCGCCCGGCCAGCGCTTCATGCCGGTGGGCGTGCAGTGGAGCCGAGAGCAGCTCGAAGCCCTGCCGGGCCTGGCGCTGCACGACCTGATGCGCCTGCCCATAGACAGGCTGCGCCAGTTCTTCAGCGGCCTGTCGCTCGATGTGATGGGCGACGACGCCGAACTGCAGGCGCTCAAGTCGCTGTTCGAGGAAATCCAGACGCGCGTGAAATACCTGTGTGACGTCGGCATCGGCTACCTCACGCTGGACCGCCAAAGCCGCACGCTCTCGGGCGGCGAGGTGCAGCGCATCAACCTCACGACGGCGCTGGGCACCTCGCTGGTCAACACGCTGTTTGTGCTGGACGAGCCTTCCATCGGCCTGCACCCGCGCGACATGAACCGCATCACCCAGGCCATGCACCGGCTGCGCGACGCGGGCAACACGCTGGTGGTGGTCGAGCACGACCCGGCCGTGATGCTGGCGGCCGACCGCCTGATCGACATGGGCCCGGGCCCCGGCGAGAAGGGCGGCCAGATCGTGTTCGACGGCACGCCCGACGACATCAAGCATGCCGACACGCTGACCGGCGCCTACCTGGGTTCGCGCAAGCAGGTGGGCATGGGCTTCAAGCGCCCGGTGACGGACAACACGCCGCGCCTCATCCTCGAAGGCGCGCGCGACCACAACCTGAAAAACCTGACGGTGGACTTCCCGCTGCAGCGCCTGGTCTGCGTGACCGGCGTCAGCGGCTCGGGCAAGTCCACGCTGATGCAGGACATCCTGGCGCCGGCGCTGCTGCGCCAGTTCGGCAAGGCGACCGAAACGCCGGGCCTGCACGACCGCCTGATGGGCGCCGACCACCTGACCGACGTGGTGTTCGTCGACCAGTCGCCTATCGGCAAGACGGCGCGTTCCAACCCGGCCAGCTATGTGGGCGCCTGGGACGCGGTGCGCGACCTGTTCGCGCTGGCGCCGCTGGCCAAGCAGCGCAGCTACACCGCCACCAAGTTCAGCTTCAACAACGGCGACGGCCGCTGCCCGACCTGCGGCGGCTCGGGCTTCGAGCACGTCGAGATGCAGTTCCTGAGCGACGTCTACCTGCGCTGCCCCGACTGCGACGGCAAGCGCTACCGCGCCGAGATCCTGGAAGTGACGATTGAGCGCAAGGCGATAGGCGACCTCAAGCCGCGCCTGCTCAATGTGTCCGACGTGCTGGACCTCACGGTGAGCGAGGCGATTGCCTTGTTCGCGCAGGACCGCGAGGTGGTGCGCGCGCTGCAGCCCATCGTCGACGTGGGCCTGGAATACGTGAAGCTGGGCCAGCCCGTGCCCACGCTCTCGGGCGGCGAGGCGCAGCGCCTGAAGCTCGCGGGTTTCCTGGCCAATGCCAGCAAGGCCACGACCACAGCCAGCAGGCAGGCGCTGGCGCTGCGGCAGCCCGGGCGCGGCACGCTGTTTTTGTTCGACGAGCCGACCACCGGCCTGCACTTCGACGACATCGCCAAGCTGATGCGCGCGCTGCGCAAGCTGCTGGAGGCCGGCCACTCGCTGATCGTGATCGAGCACAACCTCGACGTGATCCGCTCGGCCGACTGGCTCATCGACCTGGGGCCCGAAGGCGGCGAGGCCGGCGGCCTGCTGGTGGCCCAGGGCACGCCTGAAGAGGTGCGCGAGCACCCGACCTCGCACACCGCGCTTGCGCTGCGTGAATACGAACAGGCCATGGGCAAGGTGCACGGCGTCGAAGAGTCGCGCCCCAAGGTGTGGGCCACGCGCCCGGCCTTCTCCAACCTGATCCAGATCGTCAACGCGAAAGAGAACAACCTCAAAAGCCTGTCGGTCGACATCCCGCGCGGCAAGTTCAACGTGGTGACGGGTGTGTCGGGCTCCGGCAAGTCCACGCTGGCCTTTGACATCCTGTTCAACGAAGGGCAGCGCCGCTACCTCGAGTCGCTGAACGCCTACGCGCGCAGCATCGTGCAGCCGGCGGGCCGGCCCGAGGTCGATGCCGTGTACGGCATCCCGCCCACCGTGGCGATCGAGCAGCGCCTGTCGCGCGGCGGGCGCAAGTCCACCGTGGGCACGACCACCGAAGTCTGGCATTTCCTGCGCCTGCTGTACGTGAAGCTGGGCATACAGCACTGCACCAAGGACGGCGCGGCGGTGATGCCGCAAAGCCCCGAGAGCATCGCGGCGCAGCTGCTCAAGAGCTACCGCGGCCAGCACATAGGCCTGCTGGCCCCGCTGGTGATCGCGCGCAAGGGTGTCTACACCGAGCTGGCCGACTGGGCGCGGCCGCGCGGCTACACACACCTGCGCATCGACGGCGAGTTTTTGCCGACCACCGGTTTCCCGCGCATTGACCGCTTCAAGGAGCACACGGTCGAGCTGCCGATTGCGGACATCCATGTCTCGCCCGACAACGAGGCCGCGCTGCGGTCGGCGCTGGCCACCGCGCTGGAGCATGGCAAGGGCGTGGTCCACGTGCTGGCGCCGCTGGATGGTTTGCGCGGCGCGATGATGGCCGGCGCCAGCGCCAAAAACATCGGCAAGCTGATCGCGTTTTCGACCAAGCGCGCCTGCCCGGTCTGCGCGACCTCGTATGCCGAGCTGGACCCGCGCCTCTTCAGCTACAACAGCAAGCACGGCTGGTGTCCCGACTGCGTGGGCACCGGCGTCAAGCTCACCAAGGAACAGCGCAAGGTGTTCGACGACTCGGTGATGGACGACGACAACAAGGGCCGCGAGCAGAGTTTTGCCGAGCCCGAGGTCGAAGACGTGGCCGGCACCGCCTGCCCGACCTGCGAAGGCACGCGGCTCAACGCCAAGGCCCGCGCGGTGAAGTTCGCCGGCGTCGGCATTGCCGACATCGCGGCGCTGTCGGTGACGGACGTGCGGCGCTGGGTCGAAAAACTCGCGCTGCTGGGCCGCGAGGCCGGCATCGCGCGCGACCTGATCCCCGAAATCAAGAGCCGTCTCGAATTTCTGGAAGACGTGGGCCTGGGTTACCTCACGCTGGACCGCGGCGCGCCCACGCTTTCGGGCGGCGAGGCGCAGCGCATACGGCTGGCGGCGCAGCTGGGCTCCAACCTGCAGGGCGTCTGCTACGTGCTGGACGAGCCGACGATCGGCCTGCATCCGCGCGACAACCAGATCCTGCTGAGCGCGCTGGGCAAGCTCAGCGACCGCGGCAACACCCTGGTGGTGGTCGAGCATGACGAAGACACCATACGCCGCGCCGACAACATCATCGACATCGGGCCCGGCGCGGGCAAGCGCGGCGGCACGCTGGTGGCGCAGGGCACGGCGGCGCAGCTGTCGGCCGTGCCGGAATCGCTGACCGGCCGCTACCTGGCCAACCCCTTGATTCACCCGCTGCAACTGCGGCGTGAAACCAGCAAGGGCGTGGCGCCGGCGGCCGTGGTGAAGGAGGCCGTCACCGACGCCACCGCCAAGCCCGTGAGCAAGCAGAAAGCGGCATTGCTCAAGGCCGCGGCGCTGAAAGCCGCGGCGGCCAATGCCAGCGCGCTGCACAACGCCGCGCCCGCCGCGGCCAGCAAGTTCACCTCCTGGCTCACGGTGGTCAACGCCGACCTGCACAACCTCAAGGACGTGTCGGTCACCGTGCCGCTGTACCGCCTGGTGGCGGTGACGGGCGTGTCGGGATCGGGCAAGTCCACACTCGCGCGCGACGTGCTGTTGACCAATGTGCATGCCGGCGTGATGCAGCGCTCCACCAAGGCCGGGCGCGACGCCGACGACAAGGGCAAGACGCCGGACTGGACCGGCTGCGAACGCATCGAAGGATATGCGGCAGTGGACCGCGTGCTCGAAGTCGACCAGACGCCGATCGGCAAGACGCCGCGCTCCTGCCCGGCCACCTACATCGGTTTCTGGGACACCATACGCAAGCTGTTCGCCGACACGCTGGAAGCCCGCGCGCGCGGCTACAGCGCCGGGCGTTTCTCGTTCAACACCGGCGAAGGCCGCTGCCCGACCTGCGAGGGCGCGGGCGTGCGCACCATAGGCATGAGCTTTTTGCCCGACGTGAAGGTGCTGTGCGAAACCTGCCACGGCGCGCGCTTCAACCCCGAAACCCAGGCCGTGACCTGGCGCGGCAAGAACATCGGCGACGTGCTGAAGATGGAAGTGGACGAGGCGGTGGACTTCTTCGCCTCCATGCCCAACATCAGCCACCCGCTGCAGCTGCTCAAAGACGTGGGCCTGGGCTACCTCACGCTGGGCCAGCCCTCGCCGACGCTGTCGGGCGGGGAAGCGCAGCGCATCAAGCTGGTGACCGAACTCAGCAAGGTGCGCGACGACATCACGCGCCGCGGCCAGAAGGCGCCGCACACGCTCTACGTGCTGGACGAGCCCACCGTGGGCCTGCACATGGCCGACGTCGAAAAGCTGATCCACGTGCTGCACCGCCTGGTCAACGGCGGCCACAGCGTGGTGGTGATCGAACACGACCTGGACGTGATCGCCGAAGCCGACTGGGTGATTGACCTGGGCCCGGATGGCGGCAATGCCGGCGGGCGTGTGGTGGCGTCGGCGCCGCCTGAGGCTGTGGTCAAGCTGGGGACGCATACCGGGAATGCGCTGAGGAGCGTATTGGCAAGAGCTTGAACACCCCGTCCAGGCTCACTGCGTGTAGCCTGTTCCCCCTCAAGGGGCGGCGCCTGCGGCCCGGCAAAGCCGGTTCCGCGGCCCCTGTTGGCTTGCGGGCTCTTGCAATCAGATGATTGAGCGGGTTGTTCCAATTTTTCGTCGAATATTTGCATTCGACGAAAAAATGGAACATACTCCAGGGGTCATGAACCCTCACACCAAGGTCATCCCCGCCCAGCGCATCCTTGATCTGGCTCGCCAGAAAGGCATGCTGCGACCTGGTGACCTGAAGGGTGTGGGGGCTGCAAGGGTGATGCTGACCCGGATGACGGCCAGCGGCCAGCTGGAAAAAGTGGGTCGCGGCCTGTACCGGCTTCCGGGCGCCAATGCGTCTGAGCACGAGACGCTCACCGCTGTCGCCACCAAGGTGCCGCAGGCGGTGTTCTGCCTGCTCACGGCACTCCAGTTTCACGGCCTGACCACCCAGCTTCCGCGCCAGGTGTGGATCGCCATGCCGCGCGGCAGCCATGTGCCCAGGCTGGACTATCCGCCGGTGAAGATGGTGCAGTTCACCGGCGAGGCCTACACGGAAGGCGTGGAAGTCTTTGAGCGCGACCAGGTATCGCTGCGCGTCTACGGCGTGGCCAAAACAGTGGCCGACTGCTTCAAGCACCGCAACAAGATTGGCCTCGACGTGGCGCTGGAGGCGCTGCGGGATGCGCGCTCACAAAAGAAGGCCTCTGCTGACGATCTCTGGCGTTTCGCCAAGATTTGCCGCGTCGCCAACGTGATGCGCCCCTACCTTGAGGTGATCGAATGAGCAAGGACCTTGCCGCATCGGTGCGCGCGCGTCTGTTGAACATGGCGAAAGCCGAGCAATCGGACTTCAACGGCGTGCTGGTCCGTTATGCGCTTGAGCGCCTGCTGTACCGCCTGAGCCAGTCTGCGCATGCCGACCGCTTCCTGCTCAAAGGCGCCATGTTGTTCACGCTCTGGTACGACATGCCGCACAGGCCCACACGCGACGTGGACCTGCTGGGCTTTGGACCCAGCGACCTGGCCTCCATCACGCAAACCTTCAAGGACATTGCTTCGGTGGTGGCTGAAGACGGCATGCGCTTTGACCCTGAAAGTGTGGCCGCTGAAGAAATTCGCAAAGAAGCGGGTTATGCCGGGGTGCGGGTCCTCATCAGCGCGGAACTGGCCGGCGCACGCGTGAAGGCACAGGTTGACATCGGCTTTGGCGACGCCGTGACCCCCGGGCCTGTGCAAGCCGTGTATCCCGTCATGCTGGATGACTTTCCGGCGCCGGCGCTGCAAGCCTATCCGGTGTACACGGTGATCGCCGAAAAGCTGCATGCCATTGCCTTGCTTGGCATGACCAACAGCCGGTTGAAAGACTACCTGGATTTGTCCGTGTTGCTGGAACGTGAAACGCTGGACGCGGACATTCTTGCGAAAGCGATTGCCGGCACCTTTCAACGGCGCGGCATGCCGGTTCCGGACACGCTGCCCGTCGGCCTCAGCGATGAATTCGCCAACGATGCATCACGACAGGCTTTGTGGCGCGCCTTCCTCAAAAAGAACCAACTCGATGGAGTGCCGTTGCCGGAACTGGTCGCTGCATTGCGCGCCAGGTTCGAGCCCGCATTGCAACACGCCGTATCGGTGGAAGGCGTTTGATAAACGGCTGACGCAAACGCGACAGCCCTTCAGGTGTTGCCCTGATGCGGCGCCGGCGGGCGGCACGCATGATGGGAGCTGCCCGCCACCCGACAAGGAGACACGCCATGCAACGCCGCCCCTTTCTGCACACTGCCGCCGTCCTGGCCTTGATCGCCGCCGCGGCCATGCCGGCACAGGCGCAGACCTTTCCGGTCAAACCCATCAAGCTGGTGATTGCCTTCCCGGCCGGCGGGCCGACCGACATCACCATGCGCTCTTTGGCCGACAACGCCGGCAAGATCCTGGGCCAGCCAGTGATTGTGGAGAACAAGCCCGGCGCGGGCGGCACCCTGCCGGCGCAACAGTTGCAAAGCGCGCCGGCCGACGGCTACACGCTGGCGCAGATTCCGCTGGGCGTGTTCCGCCTGGGCTACACGACCAAGATCAACTGGGACCCGGTCAAGGACATCAGCTATGTGATCAATGTGACGGGCTACGCCTTCGGCATCGTGGTGCCGGCCGACAGCCCGCTCAAGACCTGGGCCGACTTTGTGGCCTATGCCAAGGCGAATCCCGGCAAGCTGACCTATGGCTCCACCGGCACGCTGACCAGCCCGCACCTGACGACCGAGCTGATCGCGCAAAAGGCCGGCATCGAGCTGCAGCACGTGCCTTACAAGGGCAGCGCGGACTTGATGCTGGCGCTGGTCAGCGGCCAGCTGATGGCGGGCGCCGACAGCACCGGCTTTGCGCCGCAGGTCGAGGCCGGCAAGCTGCGTGTGCTCAACACCTGGGGCGAGAAGCGGCTGGACAAATTCCCGAACGCGCCCACGCTGAAAGAGCTGGGCTACGACATGGTGCAGAACTCGCCCTTCGGCATAGGCGCGCCCAAGGGCACGCCGCCCGAGGTGGTGAAACGTTTGCACGATGCCTTCAAGAAGGCGATGGAGGAACCCAGCTACGTCGCCGCGCTGGGCCGTTACGACATGCTGCCCAATTACATGAGTTCGGCGGAGTACACGAAGTTTGCGCAGGACACGGTTGGCCGGGAGAAGGTGCTCATCGACAAGCTCGGGTTAGCGAAACCCAACTAAGGCTTAGCGCCCGGCGTCCTGGATGCCGGCCAGCACAAACACCTCACCGGCGAGTTGCTCCGCCATGGCCGGCTGCACGCCCGCACCAAAAATCAACCGGTAAATGATGGGCGCCATCATGTGGTCCAGCACCTGTTGCACGCTGGGGGTGGCGTCGCCGCGCGCTTTGGCCCGGTTCACCAGCACGGTGGCTTCCTTGCGGCGGTTTTTCAGGCAGTTGGTTTCTTCCGAGCCGGCCAGCGCGGCCGCGGCCTTCAGCAGCGAGGCGTTGCCAGGCTTGTTGAGGTGGGTGATCAGTTCCTGCGCCCAAGCGGTGAGTTCGGCTTTCAGGTCGCCAGTTTCGGGCAGCGGGCGGTCCGGGTCCAGGCGCCGCGTCGCGGTTTCGTCGAGCAGGCCGTTCACGTCGCCCCAGCGCCGGTAGATGCTGGAGGCGCTGACGCCGGCGCGCTCGGCGACGGCCGGCACGGTGACCTTGTCGCGGCCTTCCTGGGCAATCAGTTCTTCCAGTGCCTTGCGCACCACGGCTTGTACCTGTGCGCTGCGTCCGCCTGGGCGTTTGGCCTGGGTTGTCATGAGAGTGTTCATGGCTCAAGTTTAGCTTAAAGCCACGATGTTTGCGTTAATTTTAAAAGCGGCGTAAAATTCACAAACGCAAATAAATTCGCTTTAAGAAAGTTGAGCGTTTCCCATGACTGCCTCCACCACCGCCTCCACCACCGCCTCTTCCCAGCCTTCGCCTGCCGCCGCCCGCTGGCGCCTGCCTGCCAAGGCGGCCTTCCCGCTGCTGGCCATCCTGCTGTTCGCCTTCTTCGTGGCGGGCAGCGCGCCTTCGCCGCTGTTTGTCGTGTTCCAGCAGCAGTGGGGCTTTTCGCCGGCGCTGCTGACGGTGGCCTTCGCGATCTACGCGATTGCACTGCTGGCCTCGCTGCTGGTGGCCGGCTCGCTTTCCGACCACATAGGCCGGCGGCCCGTGGTGTTTACCGCCTTGCTGCTGCAGGCCGGCGCCATGCTGACCTTTTTGATGGCCGGGAGCATCAACGGCATCATCGCGGCGCGCATCGTGCAGGGCATCGCGACCGGCATGGTCAGCGGCGCGCTGACGGCGGCGGTGGTGGAGGCCGCCCCGGCTGCGCAAAAGCGCCTGGGCGCAATGATAGGCAGCGTCTCGCCGCTGGCGGGCCTGGCCGTGGGCGCGCTGCTGACCGGTGTTGCCGTGCAATACGCGCTGCACCCGGTGCCGCTGGTGTTCGGCGTGCTGGCCGCCATCTGTGTCATCGGTGCGGTCGCCACGCTGTTCCTGCCTGAAAGCGTCACGCCGCGCCCCGGCGCGCTGGCCTCGCTGGTGCCGCGCATCTCGGTGCCGGTGCAGGCGCGCGCCGAATTCGTGCGCGGCGTGCCGACCATGCTGGCCGTGTGGTCCTTTGCCGGGCTCTACCTGTCGCTGGTGCCCTCGGTGCTGCAGCAGATCTTCGGCATCCACAACGGCATCGTCAACGGCCTGGCGATTGCGGCCTTCTTCGGCCTCGGTTCCGTCTCGCCGACCCTGCTGAGAAGCCTGCCGCCGGTGCGCATGAGCGCCATCGGCATGAGCCTGCTGGCCGTAGGCGCCGGCCTGGTGGCCGTGTCGCTGGCCACACATTCGGTGGGGCTGTTCTTTGTGGGCACGGCGCTGTCCGGTTTCGGCGGCGGCTCGGCTTTCTCGGCCCAGGTGCAGACGCTGGCGCCGATGGGACAGCCCCATCAGCGCGCCGAACTGTTCGCCGCGCTGTACGCCACCAGCTACCTGGCCTTCAGCGTGCCCGCCATGCTGGCCGGCCGGCTGATCGCGCCGCTGGGTTTGCCGGCCACGGTGGAGGGGTATGCCGCGCTGGTGCTGGCGGTGGCGGCCCTGGGCGCCTGGCTGCGCTGGACCTCGCTGCGCCGCGCTGGCTAATCCAGCAGCGCCCGGACCACTTCGGTGAAACCTGCGCCGCGTTCACGGCCTGTCACATAACGCGGCAGGTGCGCCAGCTGCGGCACAAAACGCGCGATATTGGCCACGCCCACGCTGTTGGCAAAGGTCTTGAACATCAGCTGGTCGTTGGTGGAGTCACCCACGTAGGCCCACTGATCCATTTCGGCATCGAGGTCGCGCTGCCAGAGTTCACGCACGATCCAGCGCGCGCCTTCGAGCTTGTTGTGGTCGCCGTACCAGCCGTTGATGTGGATGCTGCTCACGGTGGCATGCATGCCCTCGCTTTTCATGAGCGCCACCACGGCGGCGATCTGCGCGTCGCTCAGTTGCGTGAACTCGCTGTGGTCGATGGCGATGTCGGTCTCGCGGCCCGGCGAGTCGGTGGCGCGGTGCGCGCCGGGCAGCTCGCGTTCTATGCGCGCCAGCACGGCCTGCATGCGCGCGAAGTTGGCGCTGCGCGTGGCCGCATCCTGCTGGTAGATTTTTGACAGCGGGCGCGGTGCGGCGCTCGCGGCATCGGGCAGCAGCGCCACGGCGCCGTTCTCGGCCACGATGGCATCGACAGGCCAGCGCGCGGCGAAGGGTTCGCTCCAGCCCACGGGCCGGCCGGTGATGGCCACGACCTTCAGCCCGGCGGCTTTCAATTTCCCCAGGGCCTCCAGCGCATCAGGGGTGATTTCGCCTTCGGTGGTCAGTGTGTCGTCGATGTCGGTGAAGACGCCGGTGATCTGCGCGCGCTCGGTGGGCGGCCAGGATAGGAGGTCATTCATCGTTGCTTTCTGAGGATTCTGATGCCCGTCACGATGCCAAAGCCCATGAAGAGCAGGCCGAAGCAGGCCTGAATCCAATCGTTGCACCAGAGTCTTCCGGGTTGGAGCACAGCTTCGGAAGGGTGTGCAGGATCGTAATACACGTCCACCGTGTCGCCTTTCCTGAACTCAGCCTGGAACTCCCTGAGTTCATTCCCCGACATGCAGCTGTCTGCTGCGCGGATGCGCTGGCCCGTGAACTGCGTGCCTTTCGCACTGTAGCGGTAGGCGGCACGCGGCGGATAACACCTGGATCGTGGGCCGTTTGGCGCCCCCGCATCAGAAGAAAGCATCTCGGCGTCGCCTTCTTCCCAATCGAGGGTTTGCCAGGCCCGAAACGCCTTCAGTGCAAAGTCGCCGCTTAATCCCATACCGCCGACCAGCGAGAGGGCACAGCACACGAGCAAAAAACGGCGCCGCATCACCTGGCTCCGGTGCCCGGGAATGCGCCGGCGAAAGGGTCACGGAGACAGCGCGCTGTAGGTTCTTGCATGGTGAAATTTTCGCATGCTGGATGTGGCCCCACGGTTGCTCACTTCGTGTAGCGCCCTGCCCCCCGAGGGGGCCGCTGCGCCTGCGGTCTGGCAAAGCCAGTCCCGCGGCCCCTGCTGGGGTTGCTTATGGATTGGTTTCGGTATAATCGTGGCTTCCTGAGGAGCGTTGCAAGCCACATCACGTGGACCAGGCTCAGGACTTCATTGCAACCACGCTCACCCGCATGTGCTCTCTCAAGCCGGGTGAATGATTGAATTCCCCCTCCCTTGAATGGCGCATGCCTGTGGCGATTTTGCCCTTTGCGTTTGATTTTTGGAGAACCGTATGAGCGCCGTCTTGAAGCCTTCCACCGACCACATCATTGCCGACATTTCGCTTGCCGCCTGGGGCCGCAAGGAACTGAATATCGCCCAGACCGAAATGCCCGGCCTGATGGCCATCCGCGAAGAGTTCGCGAAGGCGCAGCCGCTCAAGGGCGCGCGCATCACCGGCTCGCTGCACATGACGATCCAGACCGGCGTGCTGATCGAAACCCTGCAGGCCCTGGGCGCCGACGTGCGCTGGGCTTCGTGCAACATCTTCTCGACGCAGGACCATGCCGCCGCCGCCATCGCGGCCGCGGGCACGCCGGTGTTCGCCATCAAGGGCGAAACCCTGGCCGACTACTGGGACTACACCCACCGCATCTTTGAATTCAGCGGTGCCAAGGGCACGCCTGAAGAAGGCCCCAACATGATCCTGGACGACGGCGGCGACGCAACGCTGCTGATGCACCTGGGCACCAAGGCCGAAAAAGACGCCAGCCTGATCTCCAAGCCCACGAGCGAAGAAGAGATCTGCCTGTTCAACTCGATCAAGGCCAAGCTCGCGCAGGACCCGACCTGGTACAGCCGCCGCCTGAAGAACATCATCGGCGTGACCGAAGAAACCACCACCGGCGTGCTGCGCCTCAATGAAATGTCGGCGAAGGGCACGCTGGCCCTGCGCGCCATCAACGTGAACGACTCCGTCACCAAGTCCAAGTTCGACAACCTCTACGGCTGCCGCGAATCGCTGGTCGATGCCATCAAGCGCGCCACCGACGTGATGGTGGCCGGCAAGGTCGCCTGTGTGGCCGGTTACGGCGACGTGGGCAAGGGTTCGGCCCAGGCGCTGCGCGCGCTGTCCGCCCAAGTCTGGGTGACCGAGATCGACCCGATCAACGCCCTGCAGGCCGCAATGGAAGGCTACAAGGTCGTGACCATGGAATACGCCGCCGACAAGGCCGACATTTTTGTGTCCGCCACCGGCAACAAGAACGTCATCACTTACGACCACATGGCGAAGATGAAAGACCAGGCCATCGTCTGCAACATCGGCCACTTCGACAATGAGATCGACGTCGCCGCACTCGAAAAATGCACCTGGGAAGAGATCAAGCCGCAAGTCGACCACGTGATCTTCCCGGACGGCAAGCGCATCATCCTGCTGGCCAAGGGCCGCCTCGTGAACCTCGGCTGCGGCACGGGCCACCCGAGCTTCGTGATGTCGTCCAGCTTCGCCAACCAGACCATCGCGCAGATCGAGCTGTTCACCAAGCAGGCCGACTATGAAGTGGGCAAGGTCTACGTGCTGCCCAAGCACCTCGACGAAAAGGTCGCGCGCTTGCACCTGAAGAAGGTCGGCGCGATGCTGACCGAGTTGAGCGACGAGCAGGCCGCGTACATCGGTGTCAGCAAGGCCGGCCCGTACAAGGCAAATACCTACCGCTATTAATTAGCGGCGGTATTCCTCCCTCTCCCCTTGCGGAGAGGGCAGGGGTGAGGGCCTGCGGCGCCAATCGACCCGCGCGGGTTTTTTGAGGCCGCCGGCCCTCGCCCCAACCCTCTCCCAAAGGGAGAGGGAGTAAGAAGGGCCCCCGAAAGACAGGTGCCCCGAGCAAGACACACGGACTCCGCCTGGATGGTTTCAGGCGCGAGGCCCATCATGGAGCTACATGCGCGCTGACCTCTTCCTCGTCGACCACGGCCATGCCGCCACCCGCTCACAGGCCCAGCGCCTGATTGCCGCGGGCGTGCAGTGGCGCCCGGAAGCCGATGCGCCCTGGAAGAAGGTTGCCAAGAACGGCGACGAGATCCCGGAAGGCGCCGAACTGCAGCTGCTGGACACCACGGAAGCCAAGTACATCTCGCGCGGAGGGCTCAAGCTCGAAGGCGCGCTCAAGGCCACGGGCCTCAGCGTGGCCGGCCTGCGCTGCCTGGACATCGGCCAATCGACCGGCGGCTTCACCGACTGCCTGCTGCAGCACGGCGCCGTGCAGGTGGTGGGTGTCGACGTGGGCCACGGCCAGCTGCATCCCAGCCTGCGCGAAG
Organism: Polaromonas sp. YR568; assembly: GCF_943369415.1. GTDB lineage: Bacteria > Pseudomonadota > Gammaproteobacteria > Burkholderiales > Burkholderiaceae_C > Polaromonas. Next base: position 17,450 of record NZ_CALRNF020000028.1, on the reverse strand, counting down.
ACCCGCGCGTGGTCTGCATCGAAGGCGTCAATGCGCGGTCCATGACGGCTGCGGACCTGGTGGCCGGCCATGCGGGCGACTCGGAAGACATGGATTTTGGCGATGACTTCGATGACGAAGAGACGGGTGAAGAAAGCCCGGCCATTGAAGCGAACTTCGACTTCATGACCGGCGACCTGTCCTTCATCTCGCTCACGCTGGTGCTGCCCGCGGTGGTGCGCCTGCTCAAGCCCGGCGGCGATTTGCTGATGCTGGTCAAGCCGCAGTTTGAATTGCAGCCCGGCCAGATCGGCAAGGGCGGCATCGTGCGCGATGCCGCGCATTTCGAGTTTGTGGAAAAGCGTTTGCGCGATGCCTGTGCGGCCCTGGGGCTGGAGGTCAAAGCCTGGCTGGCTTCGCCGATTGAAGGCGGCGACGGCAACCGTGAATTTTTCATCCAGGCGGTCAAGGGCGATGACGTTGCCGGCGAAGACCAGCCGCTGCCGGCCGCGCCGCAGCGCAAGGTCGCCAAGCGCGTGCCGCGCGGCGAACTGCGTGCCGCGCGGGCGCCGCACGAAGACTCCGAACTCGCGCATGCCGGCCAACCCGGTCCGGCGCGCGGCAAGCGGCGCGACAAGAAAACCGATAACGACGAGTGAGATCCGAGATGAACCTGCCTCTCAGCTTTGAATTCTTCCCGCCCAAGACGCCCGAAGGCGCCGCGAAACTGCGCTTGGCGCGCCAGGACCTCTATGCGCACAAGCCCGAGTTCTGCTCGGTCACCTTCGGCGCCGGCGGCTCCACGCAAGAGGGTACTTTCGGCACGGTGAAGGAAATCCTGGACGAAGGCGTGGCCGCGGCCAGCCATTTCTCCTGTGTGGGCGCGACCAAGACCACGGTGCGCGAGCAGCTGGCCACGCTGCGGGCCATGGGCGTCAAGCGCCTGGTGGCGCTGCGCGGCGACCTGCCCAGCGGCTACGGCGCCGGCGGCGAGTTCCATTACGCGAGCGACCTGGTGGCCTTTATTCGCGAGGAAACCGGCGACGCCTTCCGCATCGAGGTCGCGGCCTACCCCGAGATCCACCCCCAGGCCAAATCGGCCGATGCCGACCTGCAGGCCTTCGTCAAAAAGGTCAAGGCAGGCGCCGACTCGGCCATCACCCAGTATTTCTTCAACCCCGACGCCTACTTCCGCTTCGTCGACGACGCGCAGGCGCTCGGTGTGGACCTGCCCATCGTGCCCGGCATCATGCCGATCACCAGTTCCACACAGCTCATGCGCTTTTCCGACGCCTGCGGTGCCGAGATCCCGCGCTGGATACGCCTGCGCCTGCAGGGCTTCGGCGACGACACCGCGTCCATCAGGAGCTTCGGCCTGGACGTGATCACCGGCCTGTGCGAGCAGCTGTATGCCGCGGGCGTGCCCGGCATCCATTTCTACACGATGAACCAGGCCGCCGCGACGACCGAAATCATCCGGCGGCTGCAGCGCGCCTGAGCGCGGCCACCCATGCCGCGGGGTGTGATCCAGCTTGTCCGGCTTGCCGGTGCGGCGGCCCTGGTCGCCCTGCTGGCGGCGTGCACGACGCCGCCTCCTGCGCCGCCATCCCCGGGCCCTCGCGCGGCCGCGCCCCGGCCCACCGTGGTGCCGCCGCATGATGCGCCCGGCCAGGCCGTCGATGAAGTGCCGGCGCCGGTATCCCTTGCTGAACGGCCGCGCCCCGAGTTGCTGGGCGGCGAAGTCCCGCGCGAGTTCCAGCGAGGAACGGCCTCGTGGTACGGCCCGCGCTTCAACGGCAGGCGCACCGCCAGCGGCGAGCGTTTTGACATGCGCGAGTTCACCGCCGCCCACCGCACGTTGCCCTTCGGCACCCTGGTGCGCGTGCACAGCCTGGTCAACGGCCGCGACGTGGACGTGCGCATCACCGACCGCGGCCCCTACGCCGGCAACCGCATCATCGACCTGAGCCGCGCGGCCGCCGAAGAGCTGGGCATGCTGGGACTGGGCTTCAAGGAGGTGGTGCTGATGGTGCCGGAGTCCACGCCCGAGGTGGACGTGGCGCCGCCGCCGCCCAGGAAGCGCCCGCAGCCCGTGAGGCGCGCGGCCCCGCCGCGGTTGCGCTAGACCAGCAATCCGAAGCGCCGCAGGCGCTCCAGCAAATAGCCGTCGTGCGCTACGTCCGCGGCGCCGCCTCTTTGCAGGTGCAGCAACAATTCGTGCTCGGCGGCGTCGAGCTTCACCGGCTGATGCCAGACATTGCAGGCGAAGTCCGGTAGCAGCGCTGCGGCAGGGTAAGGACGCACCTGGCCGGCCGCCACACTGGTCGCCGATGCACAGGCCACCGGCCTGCGCACGTAGCGCACACGGCCGGTGATGATCAGCTCCTCCACGCAGGCCGTCACGGCCGGCGGCGCCGCGGCGGCGCAGAGTTCGGCGAAGGAGAGGGTTGCCGGAAAGGCGGCGTCCAGCGCGGCGTGCACGGCTGCCGCTGCCGGGGATGCCGCCTCACCGCGCTCGCCCGCCCGCATCTGCGGGTCTTCGCTCCAGGCGTAGTGCAGCTTTTCCATGTGCCGTGTGTCGAGCCGGTACTGCACGGTCGGTTTCTCGCCGGCATGGATCAACAGGCTCTGCCGAAAGCTGCGGCTGGTGAGGAAGTCGAGGTACTGCTCCATCCGCACCTGGTCGCTGCCGGCTTCTTTCAGCAAAGGCTCGGCCGCCTGCGCGCCGTGGTTGCTGACGAACATGGTCTGGGGTTCGGCGTCACCCAGGTAGTCCAGCCCCTGCGCGCGGGCCGAGGCGACGAAGTCGCGGAAGTACAGGGGCTGGTTGCAGTGCTCCAGGAACTCATGCATCAGGTAGGTCGGACCGGCCGCCTGGATGGTGGGCATCACTTCATCGAGTGCCTTGCGCAGCAGGCTGCCTTCGGGCGAGGCCTGCACCAGGAAGTCCAGCATGCCGCGCGCATAAGCCAGCCTGTCCGCGGGCGCGGTGCGCGCTTCGGCGCGAAACAGCATGGCATCCCGGACAATCTCGCGCGCCTTCCAGCCCGGGTAGGTATTGAAGCTGACATACGCGATGCCGCCCGGTGTCAGATGCGCGCTGCAAATGCGCATGATCGCCTGCCGAACCGAGTCCGGCACCCAGCTGAAAACGCCGTGGCAAAGGATGTAGTCAAAGCTGCCCAGCGACGCGTCCACATCTTCCAGGTTCATCTGGCGCAGCTCGAGGTTGGTGATGCCCAGTTGCCGCACGCGCTCCAGGCCCTGCTCAATTTGCACCGCCGACAAGTCGAGCCCGACCACCTGAGCTTGCGGGTGGCGCAGCGCAAAGGGAATGACGTTGCCGCCGGCCGCGCAACCCAGTTCCAGTACGCGCGCCCTGGCCGGCGGTGTGGGCGCCAGGCCAAACAAGGTGGCCACCGCTTCCAGGTGCTCGGGCGCCGATTGCGGGAACGGGTGCGATGCGTAAGGCACCTCGTCGTAGCTTTGCTGGAGCAGGGCGGTGAGGTGTTGGGACATGGGCCTACTTTAGGGGCGGGCCTCCTTGGGCGGCACGCGTCAAGTCAGTTTTTTTGAGAGCGCAATACATCGATCGATGTCCACTGCAAAGTCTCTGGATCTTGCATTTCCCAAAAATTCCATCCGTTTGTATTGGCTGAATTTCCGTGTGTGCCGACGGATTGTTTGGCGGCGATCCCTGCTGATGAAGGGTTATCGTACGTGCGGCCATTGAATTCGATGCCCCCAGACGTGACCGTGGCCTCGAAAGAGTGACTCAAATACTTTGACCGCAGTTTGATTCCCACGGGGAATTTCTCGCCTCGTGCAGACCGCCAGACTTTTAAGCTCTCCGGTATCGCGATGACTCGGGTATTCGATCCATGGGGGACCGACTCCCAATGTTTGATGAGCCTTTCGATAACAGAGCTGGCGTCATCAACCAGAGGCTCTGCGAGCCCTTTTAGTCGTTCAAAAACTTCGCGTTTCAGCGGAACTTTGATGATGTCCATTTGGACTCCTTATTTACTTTAAAGTAACTATACAGTAACTTTAAGTAGAAACAAAGCATTCCACATCTAATGAATGGGTAATAAAGCGCGGTTGGCGCAAACTGTTTCAATTTATTAGAATTTCAGTAATTCCTGAAAATTCAATAAACCAAAAAGGCCCAGCGCCATGAATCTCGCCCCCTTGACCCAGCGTTTTGTCCTGCATTTCGGTGAAATGGGCAGCCGTTGGGGCATCAACCGCACCGTGGGGCAGATTTATGCCCTTTTGTACGTCTCGCCGCGGGCCCTGAATGCCGACGACATCGGCGAGGCGTTGGCGTTTTCACGCTCCAACGTCAGCATGGGCCTGAAGGAGTTGCAGTCGTGGAACCTGGTGCGCTTGCAGCACCTGCCCAATGACAGGCGCGAGTATTTCCAGGCGCCTGAAGACGTCTGGGCCATCTTCCGCACGCTGGCCGAGGAGCGCCGCAAGCGCGAGATCGACCCGACGCTGTCCATGCTGCGCGATGCGCTGATGGAGCAGCCCGCGCATGCGGACGACATCCACGCCCAGCAGCGCATGAAGCAGATGCACGATCTGATCGAGCTCATGACGGGCTGGCTGGCCGACGTGCAGAAAATGGATTCGGCCACGCTGGTCAGCCTCATGAAGATGGGCGCCAAGGTGCAGAAGCTGCTGGAGATGAAGGACAAGGTCGCCAGCACCATGAAGGCCGGTTTGACAGGCCGCGCCGCATCCCCCACAGTGGCTGCGGAATCCCCGCGCGCCGCACCCGCAGCACTGCCTGCCGATCTTCCCGATGACACCAGGAGTTGACGATGGACGGACTTGACGCATTCCTGTTGGCCCGCATCCAGTTCGCGGCCAATATCACCTTTCACATCCTGTTCCCGACCATCAGCATCTCGCTGGGCTGGGTGCTGCTGTACTTCAAGCTGCGCTTCGTCAAAAGCCAGGACCAGTACTGGATGGACGCCTACCAGTTCTGGGTGAAGATCTTCGCGCTGACCTTCGCGCTGGGCGTGGTCAGCGGCATCACCATGAGCTTCCAGTTCGGCACCAACTGGCCGGGTTACATGCAGAAGGTCGGCAACATCGCCGGGCCGCTGCTGGCCTATGAGGTGCTGACGGCCTTCTTCCTGGAGGCCACCATGCTGGGCGTGATGCTGTTCGCGCGCGAACGCGTCAGCGAAACCATGCACACCGTGGCCACCCTGCTGGTGGCGGGCGGCACCACGCTGTCGGCCTTCTGGATCCTGGCGCTCAACTCCTGGATGCAGACGCCGGCGGGTTTTGAAATGATCAACGGCCAGGCGCATGTGACGAGCTGGTTCGAGGTCATCTTTAACCCCTCGTTCCCGTACCGGCTCACGCACATGCTGCTGGCCTCGGGGCTGACGGTGGCCTTCCTGGTGGCGGGCGTGTCGGCCTACCGCTGGCTGCGCAAGGACCGCGGCGCCGAAGTGATGGCCGGCCTGAAGACCGGCATCTACATGGCCGCAATGCTGATCCCGCTGCAAATCGTCGCGGGCGATTTGCACGGCCTCAACACGCTGGAGCACCAGCCGGCCAAGCTGGCCGCGATGGAAGGCATCTGGAAAACTGAAAAAGGCGTGCCCGCCGTGCTGTTCGCGCTGCCCGACGAAAAGGCAAAAGAAAACCGCTACGAGATCGCGATTCCCAAGCTGGCTTCGCTTTACCTCACGCATTCGATGGACGGTGAGGTCAAGGGCCTGGACCAGTTCGAGGGCAAGCACCCGCCGGTGGCGCCGGTGTTCTGGGCCTTCCGCATCATGGTGGGCGTGGGCATGCTGATGCTGGCCGTGAGCTGGGCCAGCGTGCTGCAGCTCGCGCCGTGGAAGAGAGACCCGGCGCGCACCTTGACGGTCTGGCATGCACGCGTGCTGGTGGCCATGACTTTCGCGGGCTGGATCGCATTGATCGCCGGCTGGTACGTGACCGAGATAGGCCGGCAACCCTGGCTGGTGACCGGCGTGCTGACGGCGGCCGATGCGGCCTCCAAAGTGCCTGCGCCGCGCATCGCGCTGACGCTGACCCTGTACCTGGCGCTCTATGCGGTGCTGCTGGCGTCGTATGTGTCGGTGGTGTTCTACCTGGCGCGCCACAAGAAGCATGCGGACAAGCCCTTCGGCGACGACGGCACCGCGGGCGAGACCGAGAAGGAACTCAACGTCGTGAACTACCCCGAAAAGGAAGGAGCACCCAATGCTTGATCTTGCCCCCGACCTCACGCAAGCCGCCGGCTGGATGCCCATCGTTTTCCTGGTGGTGATGGGCCTGGCGATGCTGGCCTATGTGATCCTGGACGGCTACGACCTGGGCGTGGGCGTGCTGATGCGCCGCGCCAGTGACGACGACAAGGACACCATGATCGCCAGCATTGGCCCCTTCTGGGACGCCAACGAAACCTGGCTGGTGCTGGGCGTGGGCATCCTGCTCACGGTGTTCCCGCTGGCGCACGGCGTCATCCTGGGCGCGCTGTATTTGCCGGTGGCCTTCATGCTGATAGGCCTGACGCTGCGCGGCGTGGCCTTCGACTTCCGGGTGAAGGCGCGCGCCAGCCACAAGCCGCTGTGGAACCGCATGTTCTACACCGGCTCGCTGCTGGCAAGCTGGTCGCAGGGTTACATGCTGGGCTCGCTGATCACCGGCTTCGCCAGCACCTGGTGGACCATCGTGTTCAACGCGGTGATCGGCCTGGCACTGGTGGCGGCCTACTGCCTGCTGGGCGCGGGCTGGCTCATCATCAAGTCCGAAGGCGCGCTGCAGTTGCGCGCGGTGCGCTGGGCGCGCGCCAGCCTGTGGTTCACCATGGCCGGCGTGGCGGCGATCTCGATCGCGACGCCGCTGGTGAGCCACAGCATTTTCACCAAGTGGTTCTCCTTCCCCAACATCGTGCTGCTGCTGCCGATTCCAGCCGCCACACTGGTGCTGTTCGCCGTGATCTTCCGCAGCCTGCAGCGCCTGCCGGTGCGGCTGGCGCAAGGCAATGAATACGGCGCCTGGGTGCCTTTCGGCGCCACGGTGGGCGTGTTTTTGCTGGCCTTTTACGGCCTGGCTTACAGCCTGTTCCCGTGGCTGGTGATAGACAGCCTGGACATCTGGAAAGCCGCCGCGGCCCCCGAGGCCATGGGCGTGATCCTGGCGGGGGCGGCGGTGGTGCTGCCGATGATCATTGGGTACACGATATTCGCTTACCGGGTCTTCTGGGGCAAGAGCACTGCGCTTAAATATTAGCCCCACGGTCGCTCACTGCGTGTAGCTCCCTGCCCCCGAGGGGCCGCCCGCCTGTGGCCCGGCAAAGCCGGTTCCACGGCTCATGCTGGGTTGAAGACTCAGGGCGTATGCAGTGGGGGTATGTCACCAGTGGGGGCCGCGGGTCCGGCTTCGCCGGCCCCAGGCGCCGCCCCCTTGAGGGGGGAACAGGCTACACGCAGTGAGCCTGGACGGGGGTGCTTTGCTACAAACTGATTTCGGGTGCGGGAGCTACGCCTTCCAGCTCCAGCAAAAAGGCCTCGGCCGATTCATAGCGCTGCTCGGTCTTCTTGGCCATCAGCTTGTTGACGACGCCTTGCAGGTCGCTGTGCGCGGCCGGCAGCGCGGGCGTTTCGGCGTTCAGGTGCTTGGCCAGCAGCAGCTCCAGCGATTCGGCGATGTAGGGCCTGCGGTGGGCCAGCATCTCGAACAGCATCACGCCCAGGCTGTAGAGATCGGACTGGGCGGTCACCTTGCGGCCCGTGGCCTGCTCGGGGCTCATGTAATAGGGCGTGCCGACCACGTCGCCGTGGTGCGTTTGCGTCAGGCCCATGCTTTGCGCCTGCAGCATGGATTTGGCGATGCCGAAGTCGGCCAGCGCCACGCTGCCGTCGGCGCGCAGCATGACGTTTTCGGGCTTGATGTCGCGGTGCACGATGCCGTGCGCGTGGATGGCCGACAGGGCCTGCGCGATCTCGCGCGCCACCGTCAGCGCCTGCGGCCGCGCCAGGCTGGGGCCGAACAGGCTGCGCAGGTCGCCGCGCTCGAAGTATTCCATCGCGATGTAGGCGTGCTCGTCGGTGAAGCCCTGGTCGTAAATTTTGATCACGTGCGGATGGTCGATCTTGCAGAGCAGCGCGTATTCCTGGATAAAGCGCACCAGGTGGTCCGAGGCCTCCTTGCCGCGCGAGTCCAGCACCTTGAGCACGATAGGCAGGCCGTCGGATTCGCGCTCGCTGAGGTAAACCTCGGTCATGCCGCCCGCGCCTATCTTGCGCGTGATGCGGTAGCCCTTGAGCCGCACCGGCTCGGTGCTGGCGTCGAAGCGCAGGTCCTTGAGGGCCGAGAGCTTGGAGTCCAGCGCACCCTTGACGGCGCGCGCGGTGATGTCGGAATTGGCGCGCACCGCGTCGCTGATTTCGTGCGCGCGCTCGGTCAGGCTGGCCATGCCGTGGATCTTGTCTTCCATGGTGGTGACCAGGCCGGTGACTTCCGCCACGTCGATGGCGAGGTTCTTGCCCGGCACCACCAGCGAGGTGTGGATGCCGGTCTGTATGCCGGTGCCGGCCTGGCCCAGCGTATGTTCGCTGGCCATCACGGTCCAGCCCATTTCCTCGGAGGCGCTTTCCAGCCGCGCGGCCAGGGTCACGGTTTCGCCGACCGGCGTGAGTTCCTTGTTCTGCTGCGTGCCGAGCTGGCACAGCGTGACGGCGCCGCTGTGGATGCCCACGCCCATGGCGAAAGGGGGCAGGGCGCGTTCGCCGAAGCGCTCGTCGAGCCAGTCGCGGAATTCATGCGTGGCCAGCGCCATGGCCAGGGCCGCGGACACCGCGCGGCGCGAGGCCGGCAGCGGCGAGCCGGTGATCGTGTCGGAAAACACCGCCATCAGGCCGTCGCCGATGAACTTGATGTGGCGGCCGCTGTTCTTCAGCACAGGCTCGGAGGCGCGCTCGAAATACTCCGTGAGCAGCTGCGAGACCTCGGCCGCGCTGAGCTTTTCGGCGATGGAGGTGAAGTTGCGGATGCTGGCAACCAGCACGGTGGCGCCGGAGAGCTCCTCGGTTTGCGCCGTGGCGGGGATGTCCACCGGCACCGCGTCGGGCCGGCCGCCGCTGATGCGGTCTGAGAAGGCCGCGCGCAGGCGCGCCTCGCCGGCGGCCACTTCGGAGTCGATGGCTTCGCGCACCCGCGCTTTTTTCTTGAGCTGGGCGTTGACGGCGTCCAGCAGTTCGGCGCGGCTGAAGGGCTTGGACAGGTAGTCGTCGGCGCCGGAAGTCATGCCGCGGCGCATGCTCTCGCGGTCGTCCAGCGCGGTGAGCAGCATGAAGGGCGTGTTGGCGAGCACGCGGTCGGCGCGCAGGGCGGCCAGCAGCTCGAAGCCGTTCATGCCGGGCATGCCGACGTCGGAGATGATCAGGTCGGGGCGGCCGGCGCGGGCCCGCTCCAGGCCCTGCAGGCCGTCGGGCGCGGCGGCGGTCTCAAAGCCTTCGAGCTTGAGCAGGCGCACGATGTTGCTGCGGATGGCGTCGTCGTCTTCAACGATCAGAATAAGGGGCATGTCTATCCTTGGGAAATGGGCAGGCTGACCGTGAAGCGGGTGCCTGCGCCCGGCGTGCTCGCCACCTCGATTTTGCCGTGGTGCAGGTCGACGGCGTGTTTCACGATGGCCAGGCCCAGGCCGGAGCCCTGCCGGTTGCCCACGTTGGAGCCGCGGTGAAAGCTCTCGAAGAGGCGCGGCAGGTCGGCCGGCGGTATGCCTATGCCTTCGTCGCTGACCTTCAGTACCAGTTCGTCCTTGCCGCCGTCCAGCGTCAGCACCACCACGCTGCCCGCGGCCGAATATTTGCAGGCGTTGGCCAGCAGGTTGCTGGCGATGTGGCGTATCAACCGCTCGTCGAGCATGACCAACTGCGAAAATGCATCATGGCCGACAGGCGCCTCGAACTCGATGACGTGCTGCCCCGCGTCGCTGGTGTGCATTTCGGTGACAAGCTTGCGGCACAGCGCCGCGATGTCCAGCGGACGCACGTTGAGCCTGAGCTTGCCGGCATCGGCCTGGCCGACGGTCAGCATGTCTTCGAGCATGCCCTGCATGCGTTTGACCGCGACCACCAGGTCGGCCATGATGTCCTGGCGCTCGCGGTGCGTGATTTTCTCGCCGTAGTGCTCGATCAGCTCGGCCGAGGAAAGAATCGTCGCCAGCGGCGTGCGGAATTCGTGCGAGGCCATGGAGACGAAGCGCGTCTTGAGCTCGCCCAGCTCGCGCTCGCGCACCAGCGCGCGCCGGGTCTCCTCGTCGGCCTCCTTGCGGCGCGTGATGTCCACATAAGTCCAGACCGAGCCGTCTTCGGGCCGGTTGCGGTCCAGCGCCGAGCCGTCCAGCTGCACCCAGATCAGTTCGCCGTTCTTGCGGCGCATGCGCGCCTCGGCCGAGAACAGGCCGGTCTGCGTGATCTGCGCATAGGCCAGCGCGCCCAGGCGCTCGAACTCCTCGTCGCTGGGGTAGTGCACCCGCGTTTCCTGGCCCAGCAACTCGGCGGGGCTGTAGCCCAGCATGGCGGCCAGCGTGCGGTTGAGCCACTGGTGGCGCCGCGCCTTCAGGAAGGTCACGCCGACGGCGGTGGTCTCCAGGATGGCCTCGCGCTGCGCCAGCGCGCTCTTGAGTTCCTCGTCGAGCCGGCGGCGCTCGCTGATGTCGGACATCAGCACCAGCAGGGCCGGCTCGCCGTCCCACTCGATGCGCGTGCCGTAGATGCTGGCCCATCCGGTGCGCAGCCCGGGCTCCATCGCCTCGCGCGGCGGCGTGATGAAGCGCGCTTCGTAGGCGTTGACCATGGTGCCGGCCTGCATCAGCTCGCGCCGCTGCTGCACCAGGGGCCGGTCCTCGGGGTGGATCAGGTGCAGCGAAGGCAGGCCGGTGATGGCGCGGCCGAACAGGGCCTGCGCGCTGGTGTTGGCAAAACGGATGACGCCTTTTTGCACCACCAGAATGGCGTCGTTGACGTTTTCCACCACGGCGCGGTAGCGCTCGGCGGCCGAACGGGTCAGCGCTTCGAGCTTCTTGCGCTCGGTCATGTCCTTGAGGAAAAAAAGGTCCGCCGGCGCACCTTCCCAGTCCACCAGCACGCCGTTGATTTCCACCCAGGAAATCGTCCCGTCGTCGCGCTGGAACCGCACCTCAAAGGCCGGGACGACGTTGCCGGCGGCGCGCAGCTTGTGCTTGCCGGAAACAAAGTCGCGGTCCTCCGGATGGATGTATTCGATCATGGGCCGGTCGGCCATCGTGCCGGCCTGTGTGCCCAGCAGCGCAAGGCAGGGCTTGTTGGCAAAGCGGAGGAAGCCGCCTTGGCCGACGCAGATGTTCTCTGTTGCCAGGTCGACCATGGTCTGGTAGCGAGCCAGCGAGGCGCCCAGCTCGCGCGTGCGCAGGGCCACCCGCCGCGCGATCTCCGCCTCCATCGCCTCGTCACCGGCCATGCCGCCCGTCAGCGGCTCGCCGCCGGGAGCCGGCAGGTTTGGGGTGGTCGGATGTGCCTGAGCGGGCATGGGGATCGTGAAACGCCGATGGAGGGTGGAAAGCCGGGAGGCGCGAGAAGAAGGGCAAGAGTTACGGGGCAACCTTGCCACAACTCACCGCGGCGGTAAAGACAGGAAAACATGGTCGCACCCGTGTGCAAACCAGCTAGGGGGCTACGCAGGGGCGGCGCTTGCTCCCGTGAACTGCCTCAGCCGCCGTGCTCGAGCGTGAAGCCCGCGTTGCGGTCCTGTCCCAGCAGCGCAACCATTTGCGGCAGGGCTGCCTGCAGCTCCGCTTTGAGCGTATGCGGCGGGTTGATGACGAACATGCCGCTGGCCGGAAGCCCTGGGCGAATCACTTCACCGGTGGTATCTGTCGTTAATTTGCTTGATTTCACCGTTAACGCGGCATTCAGCCAGCTGCGGCCGGCCTTGACGGCCAGGGTTTTGAGTTTTCGCGGCAAATCGTGGGCTTCGGGCCGTGGAATGATGGGATACCAGACCACATAGGTGCCGGTCGCGAAACGCTTGACGGCGTCGGCCATGCAGGTCGCGACGCGGCCGTAGTCGCTCTTCATTTCGTAGCTGGGATCGCACAGCACCATGGCCCGGCGCGCCGGCGGCGGCAAAAAGGTTTTCAGGGCTTCAAAGCCGTCTTCGCGGGAAACCGCCACCTGGCGGCCGACGCCGAGCTGCTCGATGTTGCCGGAAAGCGACTTGAAATCGGTGGGGTGCAGCTCAAACAACTTGAGTTTGTCGCGACCGCTCAGGAATTGCTGCTCGATGAAGGGCGAACCGGGGTAGATCTTGAGGTGGGCGATGTCGCCGGTCTCGGCGAACTGGGGGTTCAGGCCGCGCAGCAAATCAATATAGTCTTGCAGCGCCGGCGCCCAGCCCGGGGCGGCGGCGGGTTTGGCGCCACCGGCTGCTGCGGTTTTGGTAGCGGCCGGGGCTTTTTTGACGGGGGCTGCGGCCGCTTTGGGTTCGGACAGCAGGCGAAAAATACCTTCCTGTGCTTCGCCGCTGGTTTCGGTGTAATCGCCGTCCAGGCGATAGAGGCCGGCGCCCGCGTGCGTGTCGATCACGGTCAGCGCCGTGTCTTTCTGGGTCAGGTACTTCATCAACGCGATCAGCGTGGTGTGCTTGAGCACGTCGGCGTGGTTGCCTGCGTGGAAGGCGTGGCGATAGGAAAACATGGGCCTATCCTACCTTCTTGCCGGGAGGAAATGCCTTTAACCGGGCTGAATTGACGCAAGTCCTTGATTTTTCATATAATCATTGGCTCTGCAGCGCCTAGTGGTTCCGCGGCGGAGCTTGGTAAATGGAGAAATCCGATACCGGATTGACTGCCTAAGAGGTTCTCATCAGAAGAACACCGACCGCAGAAAAGAACCCGACAAACCATTTTTTCGAAAGAAAACTCATGAAAACGTTCAGCGCAAAACCCGCTGACGTGACGCACGAGTGGTTTGTGATTGACGCGACCGACAAGGTCCTCGGACGAGTAGCCAGCGAAGTTGCTCTCCGTTTGCGCGGCAAACACAAGGCCATTTATACGCCTCACGTCGATACCGGTGACTTCATCGTCATCATCAACGCAGCCCAGCTGCGCGTCACCGGCGCCAAGTCGACCGACAAGATCTACTATCGCCACTCCGGATATCCAGGCGGCATCACAGCCACCAATTTCCGCGACATGCAAGCCAAGCACCCCGGCCGCGCTTTGGAAAAAGCCGTCAAGGGCATGCTGCCCAAGGGCCCGCTCGGCTACGCCATGATCAAGAAACTCAAGGTGTACGGTGGTGCTGAGCACCCGCATACCGCCCAACAGCCTAAAGTGCTGGACATCTAAGGAGCCATTGATGATTGGTGAATGGAACAATGGCACCGGCCGTCGCAAATCCAGCGTCGCCCGTGTGTTTATCAAAAAAGGCACCGGCAAGATCACGATCAATGATCGTGACATCCAGGTGTTCTTCGGTCGTGAAACCTCGATCATGATCTGCCGCCAACCCCTGTTTCTGACGAACCACGTCGAGACGTTTGACATCATGGTCAACGTCCACGGCGGCGGCGAGTCCGGCCAGGCCGGCGCAGTGCGCCACGGTATCACCCGCGCGCTGATCGATTACGACGCAACGCTCAAGCCGGCCCTGAGCCAGGCCGGCTTTGTGACCCGCGATGCACGTGAAGTCGAACGTAAAAAAGTCGGTTTCCGTTCTGCTCGCCGCCGCAAGCAGTTCAGCAAGCGCTAATCCGCTTCGCTGCCGAAAAAGCCGCCTGGTTCGCGCCAGGCGGCTTTTTTCATGGGCGAATGCTTTTTCGCCTTTTTCACTTTTTTCGGCGCAAATCGGGACTGATCGTGTCTTTTCGGTTCCAGATGGGAGCCTTAGCCGGCGCGGGCACAGTAGGCAAACGCCCGGATGCAAACCCTTACTGTTGCTTTACCGGCTATGTCGGCTTATTGGGTCTTGCGCGCTCCCGTCTGCGTGCACAATGCACTCCCGAACCGAAAACCGCAGGACCTGTCCTTGAAATTCCGCCTGTTTCGCCGTCGCCTGACCATCAGTTCCCCGCGCATGTCGGTGCGCAGTTCACTGCCTTGGCCCCTGCGCTGGATTGCCGGCGCCCTGATGCTGGGCTTTTCCGGCGCCATCGCCCTGTGGGCGTTTGAGTTCGGCAAGGGCATCACCGGCACCGACACCGACACCAAGGAGGAGCTTGTCCTGTTGCGGCAGGAACTGGCCAGCCTGCGCGCCGACCGTGACAAGGCCCAGTCCATCGCCAACACCTCGGGCAGCCTGCTGACGGCCGAAAAGGCCGCCCAGGAGAAGATGATCAGCCAGATCAAGCAGCTGGAGACGGACAACCGCAGCCTGCGCGACGACCTCGGGTTTTTCGAAAAGCTGCTACCGGCCGGCACCACCGAAGTCGCCACCATACGCAGTCTGCAGGCTGAAAAGTTGTCGGATACCCAACTCAAATGGCAGGTGCTGGTCATCCAAGCCGAAAAAGCCGCCCCGAATTTCAACGGAAAACTGGACCTGACCGTCAACGGAACCCAGGCCGGCAAGCCCTGGAGCATGACTTTGCCCGGGGGGCCGCAAACTTTACAGTTCAAACAGTACCGGCGTGTGGAGGGTGTCCTCGACTTGCCACCCCAAGCCGTGGTACAAACTGTTACAGCTAAGGTCATTGAAGGAACAACGGTCAGATCTGCCCAGACCTTTAAGCTTTGAGTCTCCCAGCCATCCCGTCCCACCGCCACCCCGACCCAGCACAGGAATCCTTGTATGTTTGGAAAAAAGAAGCAGCCGCCCATCAAAAGCCTGATTGCCCAGGGCAGCTGTATTGAAGGCAACCTGAAGTTCACCGACGGCCTGCGCATCGACGGTGAGGTGATCGGCGACATCCGCGCCGCCGAGGGCACTTCCAGCATCCTGGTGATCAGTGAATCCGCCACGGTGACCGGTTATATCCACGCCGACCACGTCATCATCAACGGCCGTGTCATGGGTCCCGTCCACGCGTCCGAGCTGCTCGAATTGCAGCCCAAAGCAAGGATAGAGGGCGACGTTTCCTACAAGGCGCTTGAAATGCACCAGGGCGCCGTCATCTTTGGACAGTTGCGCCCCACTACGCACCCCGAGCTGGAAGAAAAGCCTACGCTCAAGCTGGCAGCCAACAATATCTGAGTGCACGCGCTGCGGTGAGCTAGTAAGCGCTCACAAATAGGCGGCAGGCCTAACACGCATGGGCGTTATGGTTGATTGAATTGCTGTACTATTTGCCCACAAGTGCCGTCAGAGCCTGAACGCTTCGAACCGCGAACCCCGCTTCGCCCTTAAGTATTGGAGTCCCCCATGAGTGCCGTTGCCGAAAATATCCAGACCGAAATGCCCGCGCCCTTTGTCTTCACCGACAGCGCCGCCTCCAAGGTGGCCGAACTGATCGCCGAAGAAGGCAACCCGGACCTGAAGCTGCGCGTGTTCGTGCAAGGCGGCGGCTGCTCCGGTTTCCAGTACGGTTTCACCTTCGATGAGATCACCAACGAAGACGACACCACCATGACCAAGAACGGCGTGTCCCTGCTGATCGACGCCATGAGCTACCAATACCTGGTCGGCGCCGAGATCGACTACAAGGACGATCTCGAAGGCGCCCAGTTCGTCATCAAGAATCCCAATGCCACCAGCACCTGCGGTTGCGGCTCCAGCTTCTCGGCCTGAGGAACGGCCCAACGCTCTCCGCTTTAAAAGCCGCCCTTGAGGCGGCTTTTTGCTGTCCGGCTCTCTCCTTCATCTCTTCATCTCTCATCCATGCAGGCAGAAGAAAAATCATTGCGCATGCTGCTGTGGCTGGTGGCCATCGGCTTTTTCATGCAGACGCTGGACGCCACGATCGTCAACACCACCTTGCCGGCGATGGCGCGCAGTTTTGGCGAAAGCCCGCTGCGCATGCAGTCGGTGGTGGTGGCGTATTCCCTCACCATGGCCATGCTGATCCCCGCCTCAGGCTGGGTTGCCGACCGCTTCGGCACGCGGCGTGTGTATGTGGCCGCGATCTCGCTGTTCGTTGTCGGCTCCATCGCCTGCGCGATGTCCGGCAACCTGATGCAGCTGGTGGCCGCGCGCGTGGTGCAGGGCATGGGCGGCGCGTTGCTGCTGCCGGTGGGCCGGCTGGCCGTGCTGCGCGCCTTCCCCCGCGAGCGTTTTTTGCAGGCCATGAGTTTCATCGCCATTCCGGGCCTGGTCGGTCCGCTGATAGGCCCCACCTTGGGCGGCTGGCTGGTCGAGGTCGCTACCTGGCATTGGGTCTTCCTCATCAATATTCCGGTGGGACTGCTGGGCGGCGTGGCCACGGTGTTTTACATGCAGGACAACCCCCGGCTGCAGGTGCCGCGCTTTGACCTGCCGGGTTATCTGTTCCTGGCCTTCGGCATGGTGGCCGTGTCGCTGGCGGTGGATGGGCTTTCGGGCCTGGGCCTGAAGCAGGCCAGCGTGCTGGTGCTGCTGGTCTTCGGCATGGCCAGCCTCACCGCCTACTGGCTGCACGCGGCCAAGCGGCCCGACCCGCTGTTTTCGCCCAAGCTGTTTTCGATTCCCACGCTCAGCATCGGGCTGCTCGGCAACCTGTTCTCGCGCCTGGGCAGTTCCTGCATGCCTTTCCTGGTGCCGCTGCTGCTGCAGGTGAGTCTGGACTATTCCCCGCTGCAGGCCGGGATGATGATGGTGCCGGTCGCCGTGGCCAGCATGCTGGTCAAGCGCGTCACCACGCCGTTGATTACGCGTTACGGTTACCGCAGGGTGCTGGTGACCAACACGGCGCTGGTAGGCCTGAGCATGGCCAGCTTTGCGTTTGTGGCGCCGTCCCAGCCGCTGTGGCTGCACATCCTGCAACTGGCATGTTTTGGCGCGGCCAACTCGATGCAGTTCACCGCAATGAACACCGTCACGTTGCGCGACCTCGACGGCAGCATGGCCAGCAGCGGCAACAGCCTGCTGTCCATGGTGCAGATGCTGGCCATGAGCATGGGCGTGGCCGCCGCGGGCGCGGTGCTGGCCGGCTTCACGGAGTTCTTCGGCGCCGGTGAAGCGGTGCACACGCTGCATTCCTTCCAGGCAACCTTTGCCGCGATGGGACTGATCACGCTCGCGTCGGCGGGGATCTTCTGGCAGTTGTCGCCGGAGGTGAGGGTGGTGAAGAAGGCTGAAGCTACTGAGGCTTCGGGGCAAGGGTAGTTTTCGCCGGGTCTTGCGCCGGCGGTGCGCCTCTCCCTCTTCTTAGTTCTGCTGGCCGGGGGTTGCCCGGCGGCAACTCACTTTTCTTTTGCTTCGCCCTCCATGTCAGGATAGTTGTCGCCTCGTCATTCGATGGAAAATTGGGGCGGCAATACAGGCAAAGAGATGAAACAGAAAAGATATTCGACAGAGCAAAAGCAGTGGGCG
>NZ_CALRNF020000027.1:0-85338 GCF_943369415.1 Polaromonas sp. YR568 | reverse complement strand
GCCGCCGACATCTCCGACTACATCGTCGGCTTCTACAACAGCCGGCGCCTGCACTCAACCCTGGGTTATCTGCCTCCCAATGTCTATGAACGACAAATGGCCGAACGTGCCCTTATCGAGGTGTCCGAAATTACTTGACCAGCACAAGCAACACATCAACCGCCGACGGCCCTCACCCCTGCCCTCTCCCAAAGGGAGAGGGAGTGAATTCATGGCCCCGCATCGCCGCTTGCTCCTGCTCTGCTCTTCTTTTTTTGTCCCCGCTCCCGATCCCGATTGCCCCTTGTGGATGCGCCGAGGAGCGGAGGGCCAGACGGATAAGGGCAAAAACTTGTTTGAGCGAAGCGAGTTGTTTTTGACCCCGGCTGGCCCGTGCACCGCAGGTTGCCCCGTAGCGAAGCGCAGGGGACGCAGGAACCAGGGTCGCCTTTTGGTATTCGCGTAACTTCGCTTCGCGAAGTGAGCGAATCCCCACTGCGTGAACTTTGCTTACTTTCTTTTGGCGAAGCAAAAGAAAGTAAGTTGCCGCCGGGCAACCCCGGCCAGCAAGCCCATGCAAACGGCGAGGCGCCGGCGCAAGACCCGGCTTCGATACCTCTGCCCGAACGGGGGTGCGGAATCAAGCCACGACCGGCAACCGGTCAAGCAACTTATCCAGCGTAATCGGATAATCCCTCACCCGCGCCCCGGTCGCGTTATAGACCGCATTGGCCACAGCCGCCCCGATCCCGCAGATGCCAAGCTCGCCAACCCCCTTGGCCTTCATGGGCGAAGAAATGGGATCGGTCTCGTCCAGGAAGATCACGTCCTGGTGCGGGATGTCGGCATGCACGGGCACTTCATAACCGGCGAGGTCGTGGTTGACAAAGAAGCCGTGCCGCGTATCGACGGCAAGCTCTTCCATCAGCGCGGCGCCCACGCCCATGGTCATCGCGCCTATCACCTGGCTGCGCGCGGCCTTGGGATTCAGGATGCGGCCCGCGGCGCAGACCGCGAGCATGCGGCGCACGCGGATTTCGCCGGTGTAGGCGTCCACACCGACTTCGACAAAATGCGCGCCGAAGGTGGACTGCTGGTATTTTTTGTCGAGGTCGCCGTATTCCATGAAGTCTTCGGCGACCAGGCCCTTGTCGCCGGCCGCCTGGGCCAGCGGCATGGAGCGGTCACCGGCGCGCACCATGCCGTCGGCGAAGACCGCGTCGCTCGCGCTGACACCCGCGCTTTTGGCGACGGCTTCGCGCAGCTTCATGCAGGCGGCGTAGACACCGGCGGTGGAGCTGTTGCCGCCCCACTGCCCGCCGGAGCCTGCGGACACGGGGAAGGCGGAGTCGCCCAGGCGCACCAGCACTTTTTCGAGCGGCACGCCCATGGTTTCGGCGGCGGTCTGCGCGATGATGGTGTAGCTGCCTGTGCCGATGTCGGTCATGTCGGTTTCCACGGTGACGACGCCGCGGTTGTCCAGCCGCACGCGGGCGCCCGACTTCATGACCAGGTTATTGCGGAAGGCCGCGGCCATGCCCATGCCGACCAGCCAGCGGCCGTCGCGCACCTGCGCCGGTTGCGCCTTGCGCCGGTTCCAGCCGAACTGTTCGGCGCCTGTGCGCATGCACTGGATCAGGCTGCGCTGCGAAAACGGGCGTTCGGGTTTTTCGGGGTCGACCTGGGTGTCGTTGCGGATGCGGAACTCGATCGGGTCCAGGCCCAGCTTTTCGGCCATCTCGTCCATCGCGATTTCCAGCGCCATCATGCCGGGCGCCTCGCCGGGCGCGCGCATGGCATTGCCTTCGGGCAGGTTGAGCACGGCCAGGCGCGTGCTGGTCAAGCGGTTGGCGCCGGCATAGAGCAGGCGCGTCTGGTTGACGGCCGTTTCGGGCTGGCCTTCGGGCAGGTCGCCGGACCAGCCTTCATGGCCGATGGCGGTGAGCTTGCCGTCGCGGCCGGCGCCCAGGCGTATGCGCTGTATGGTCGCGGGCCTGTGCGTGGTGTTGTTCATCATCAGCGGCCGCTGCAGCGCGACCTTGACGGGCCGGCGCGCCGCGCGCGCGCCGAGTGCGGCCAGCAACGCATCGGCGCGTACCCAGAGCTTGCCGCCGAAGCCGCCGCCTATGAAGGGCGAGACCAGGCGCACATTGGCCTTGGGGATGCCCAGCGTTTTGGCCATGTCGCCCACGCTCCAGGCGATCATCTGGTTGGCCGTCCAGACCGTGAGCTTGTTGCCCTTCCACGCGGCGGTGGAGGCGTGCGGTTCCATCATGGCGTGCGACTGGTCGGGTGTGGTGTAGGTGGCGTCGACCTGCACAGGCGCCGCGGCGAAGGCGCCGGCGAAGTCGCCTATCTTCGATTCCGGCGCGCCGCCGAAATCCGAAGGCTTGGCCAGCGGCGCGCCGTCTTTTTCGGCAGCCAGGTCGTACTTGCCGGGCGCGCTTGTGTATTCGATGCGCACCAGCTGCGCGGCGGCGCGCGCCTGCTCGAAGGTCTTGGCGACGACCAGCGCGAGCGCCTGGTGGTAGTGGTCTATCTCGGGGCCGCCCAGCAGTTTGGCGGTGTTGAAGTTGCCCTTGCCGAGCTTGCCGGCGTTGCGCGCGGTGACGATGGCCAGCACGCCGGGTGAAGCGCGCGCGGCGCCCAGGTCCATGGCGGCGATGCGCCCCTTGGCGATGCCTGCGCCGACGACGTAGCCGTAGGCCGGGTCTTTCACCGCGTCGTGGCGCTCATAGGCGTAGGGCGCGCCGCCGCTGGTTTTCAGCGGGCCGTCGACGCGGTCGGTCGGCTTGCCGATGACCTTGAGCTGGTCTATCGGGTTGGTGGTGGCGGGGGTGTCGAATTTCATGCTGCGCTCCTGGCCTGGGCCAGCACGGCGGCGAGCGTGCGCTCCACCAGCGGCAGCTTGAAGGCGTTGTCTTCGGTGGTCTGCGCGCCGGCCAGCAGCCAGGCCGTGGCGGCGCCCGCGCCCTGGGGCAAGGCGGCGTCGGCCGTGGCATCGCGCCAGGGCTTGTGCGCCACGCCGCCGAGTGCGACACGGCCCGAGCCGTCGCGCTGCACGACGGCGGCGACGGAGACCAGCGCGAAGGCGTAGGACGCGCGGTCGCGCACCTTGCGGTAGATGTGCGTGCCGCCCAGCGGCTTGGGCAGGGTCACCGAGGTGATGAGTTCGCCGGGCTCCAGCGCGGTTTCGATGTGCGGCGTGTCGCCGGGTAGGCGGTGGAAATCTGCGATGGGGATCACGCGCGCCTGGCCGCCGGGCCGCACGGTTTCCACCGTGGCGTCGAGCAGGCGCATGGCCACGGCCATGTCGCTGGGATGGGTGGCGATGCAGGCCTGGCTGCTGCCGATGACGGCATGCTGGCGCGTGATGCCGCCTATGGCGCTGCAGCCGCTGCCGGGCTGGCGCTTGTTGCAGGGCTGGTCGGTGTCGTAGAAGTAAGGGCAGCGCGTGCGCTGCAGCAGGTTGCCGGCGGTGGTGGCCTTGTTGCGCAGCTGGCCCGAGGCGCCGGCCAGCAGCGCGCGCGACAGCACGGCGTAGTCGCGCCGCACGCGCTCGTCGGCGGCCAGCGCGGTGTTGCGCACCAGCGCGCCTATGCGCAGCCCGCCTTCGGGCGTGGCTTCAATCCTGTCGAGCGCCAGGCCGTTGACGTCGACCAGGTGGCTGGGGGCCTCGATCTGCAGCTTCATCAAATCCAGCAGGTTGGTGCCGCCCGCGATGAATTTGGCGTTCGGGTTGCGCTGGGCGGCGGCGGCCGCTTCGGCCGGGGTGTTGGCGCGCTCATAGGTAAAGGGTTTCATGCCGTCACCCCCGCGACTTCGGTGATCGCCTCGGCGATGTTGGAATAGGCGCCGCAGCGGCACAGGTTGCCGCTCATGCGCTCGCGCAGTTCGTCGGGCGAGAGCAAGGGGCGCGCGGTGATGTCGGCGCTGACGTGGCTGGGGATGCCGCGGCGCACCTCGTCGAGCATGCCCACGGCCGAGCAGATCTGCCCCGGCGTGCAGTAGCCGCACTGGTAGCCGTCGTGCTTCACGAAAGCCGCCTGCATGGGGTGCAGGGCGCGCGGCGTGCCCAGGCCTTCGATGGTGGTGACCTTGGCGCCTTGATGCATCACCGCCAGCGTCAGGCAGGAATTGATGCGCACCCCGTCCAGCAGCACGGTGCAGGCGCCGCACTGGCCGTGGTCGCAGCCTTTCTTGGTGCCGGTCAGGTTCAGGTGCTCGCGCAGGGTGTCGAGCAGCGTGGTGCGGTTGTCGAGTTCCAGCGTGTGCTGCTGGCCGTTGATTTCGAGTGTGACACGGGCCGACGGCACGGAGCCGGGCGCGGGGGTGGGAGCATCAGGTGCGGCCATGGCGTCAGTGGGGAGTGTGCCGGCGGCCGCCGAAGCGGCGCCCGCTATCAGCACGCCTCGACGGGACACCGTGAGGGAGTCGGGATGGATCATCGTGGGTCACCTTTTGATTGAAACACCGGCAAGGCAAGCTTGCAAGCATCTTCGCGTTCCCCGGATTTCACTGTAGGACGTTGGCTGGGAGAGCCGTCGGCGCCGTTCCAGGCCACAGATTCACTGCTTTCAATCTGCGGTCATCTGCGTAATCTGCGGATGAATTGAGATGAGAAAAACAACGTTCGCCCTGAGCCTGTCGAAGGGCTGGAGGTTTTACGCCTTCCCCCGCTGGGGGAAGGTTGGGATGGGGGCCCTCGGCGCCTGAAATTTCGCCGGAAATATTTCAAAGGCCGCTGGCCCCTACCCCAGCCCTCCCCCAGCGGAGGAGGGAGTAAGAGAGTTCCCGTTTTTAATCTGCGGAAATCTGCGTAATCTGCGGATAAATTCTTCGGGCCCGGCGAGTTCAGAGTTGCGAGTTCAGCAGCGAAGCCAGCTTCTCACTGAATTTTTCGCTGACAGGCCGGTTCTCCCACTGTTCCAAAGTCACGCGGCGGGACTTCCCGATGTCCTGCTCGAACACCTCCGTCTGGCGCGCGGCGAAGGCGGCGTCGTAGATGTTGAGGTTGGCTTCGTCATTGAGCCTGAAGGAACGCGCGTCGAAATTGGTGGAGCCCACCGACACCATGAGGCCGTCGACGATCATGACCTTGCAGTGGTACATGCTGGGCTGGAACTCGTAGATTTCGGCGCCGGCCTCCAGCAGCTGGCCCCAGGTGGCGCGCGAGGCGGCGCGCACGGTTTCGGTGTCTATGATTTCGCCGGGTGTGATGATGCGCACGCGCACGCCGCGCCGCATGGCCTCCCTCAGGATGGCGATGCTGACCTCGTCGGGCACAAAGTAGGCCATGGACAGGTCCACGGTTTTGGCGGACGCCGTCAGGGCCATGTGGTACATGAGCTCGACGTTCTCGCTGCCGCTGGTGGGCGAACTGGAGAACATCTGGGCCGGGCTGTTGCCCACGGGTTTCAATTCCGGGAAGTAGGCCTCGCCATGCAGCACCTGGCCGCTGACCTTGAGCCAGTTGTCCAGGAAAGTGGCCTGCATCTGCGCGACCACCGGCCCCTCGACGCGGTAGTGCGAGTCGCGCCAGTGCTCGGCGTCCTGGCCGGCGCCCGTCCACTTGGGCGCGATGCCTACGCCGCCGGTAAAGCCGACGGCGCCGTCGACCACCAGCAGCTTGCGGTGCGTGCGGTTGTTGAGCTTGGCGAAGTTGTACCAGGCCGGCTTGTGGAACTTGCGGATGTCGACGCCGGCGTCCCGCATCTCCTGCAGCAGCGCGTCGTCCATCTTCGCGCTGCCGACCCAGTCGACCAGGATGTGGACCTTGACGCCGGCCCTGGACCGTTCCGACAAGGCATCGGCGAACTGCTTGCCGATGTCGCCGGACCAGTAGATATAGGTCTCAAAGGTGATCGTCTTCGCGGCGCCCTTGATCGCGCCCAGCATGGCCGGGAAGATCTGGTCGCCGTTGAGCAGCTCGGCCGCCTTGTTGCCGCCGGCGATGCCCGGGCCCAGCAGGCTGCCCATGGCGCGGTGGAACTGCGGGTCGGCCACGCTGTACTGGCGCACCAGCTGCTGCCGGACTTTTTTCTCGCCGGCTGAAAAATTGAGCGCCAGCAGCACGGCGGCCAGCGCCGCGATGAAGGCAAGAAGGCCTGTGAGCCAGAGGTGGGCGCGGGTTTGCATGGCTTGCCATTCTGGAGGGCAGCCGGCGCCGGCCGGGTAGGAGCGCACGCCAACACGCTGAAGCCGGGCGCCGGGACACAAACCTTGTGTGAAAAATCCCACACAAATCGTGTGTGCAAGGAAGGCGTGTTCATCTACTTCGTGCTGGACAAGGCCAAGTCCAACCTGGCCATCGCGCGCCGCAAGATGCAGGACATCGAAAAAGACCTGAACTTCTAAAGCACCCGCTTCCCCGCGGCCGCAACGGCCGCGGCGGACCACAGGGCCGCGAGCGATGCTTTTTGGCCCTAACAGTTAGTCGTTGCAGCCATATTGCGCGTTTCTGACAGGTAGCGGAAGCTACGCGCACCATGAAAAGAAGACAACTGACCGCGGCCGCAGTCCTGGCCGCATCCCTTGCCGCACTCCTTCCCGGGCCCGGCCATGCCCAGGCCTTCCCGTCCAAACCCATACGCATCGTGGTGCCCTTCGGCGCCGGGGGCGTGGCCGACCTGACGGCGCGCGTCGTCGCGCAAAAGCTGGGCGAAGGCCTGCGCCAGAGCGTGATCGTCGACAACAAGCCGGGCGCGGGCGGCATCGTGGCGGGCGAGGCCGTGGCCAAGGCCGCGCCGGACGGCTATACCCTGCTGCTGATGAGCAACGGCACGGCCGTGAGCGCCGGGCTGTTCAAGTCGCTGCCTTTCGACGCGCAAAAGGATTTCGCGCCGGTGGCGACGCTGGGCTTCTTCGACCTTGCGCTCATCAGCGCCGCCAACGGCCGTTTCCAGTCGCTGCAGGACA
Source organism: Polaromonas sp. YR568 (assembly GCF_943369415.1). Lineage (GTDB taxonomy): Bacteria > Pseudomonadota > Gammaproteobacteria > Burkholderiales > Burkholderiaceae_C > Polaromonas. The sequence goes on along the minus strand of NZ_CALRNF020000027.1, from coordinate 78,441 downwards.
TGCTGGCCTACGCCAGGGCCAACCCGGGCAAGCTCAATGTGGCGACCATCAACATCGGCAGCACCCAGCACCTGACGGCGGAGCTGCTGAAGACCAGCGCGGGCGTGGACTTCCAGGTCGTGCCCTTCAACGGCTCGCCGGCCGTGCTGACGGCGCTGCGCGGCGGGCAGGTGGACGCGGCGGTCGAAATCCTGGGGCCGGTGATGGGGCAGATCGCCTCGAAAACCGTGCGCCCGCTGGCGGTGATGGGCGCCAGACGCGCGCCCGGCCTGCCCGAGGTGCCCACGGTGCGCGAAAGCGGCGTCGCCGGCTTCAACGTCACGTCGTGGAATGCGCTGGCGGCGCCGGCGAACACGCCGCCCGAAGTCATCGCCCTCCTCAACCGCGAAATCGGCAAGGCGCTGGCCAGCCCCGACCTGCGCAAGCAGCTGGCCGAGCTCAACGTCACGCCCGCGGGCGGTCCGCCCGGGCGGCTGCGCGATCTCCTGGCGTCGGAGACCAAACGCTGGGCTGACGTGATAGCTCGCGCCAACGTGCCGCGCCAATAGCCCTGGGCATTTGTTGACGGCCTCCACGGGACCGCGTTGTGGTGCACACAAATACCGTTCGCCCTGAGCTTGTCGAAGGACTTGGCTGAGGGCCTGGGCGAGATGCAGGGGCTTCGACAGGCTCAGCCCGAACGGTATGTGGGCTCAGGCCGAACGGTATGTGGGCTCAGGCCGGACGAGGGCTTCGATACCTCAGCCCGAACGGATCAGGGGAGCTCAGCGCAGACGACGCGGTGTTTAAGGCAAACACACAAAACCACCCGTTCGCCCTGAGGTATCGAAGGGCTTATCCACCCCGAAAATCCGCGGATAAATTCTCCGGACCCGATACCTCAGCCGTAGCGAGGCCCAGGACGCTCAATCACCCCAGTACAAGCGCATCGGGTTGTCCACCAGCAGCTTTCGCTGCAAGGCCTCCGTCACCGCGATGCGCGGAATGAAGTCGACCAGCAGGCCGTCGTCGGGCATGTGGTCCTTGAGGTTGGGGTGCGGCCAGTCGGTGCCCCAGAGCACGCGATCGGGGAAGGACTCGACGAGGCGCCGCGAGAAGGGCACGACGTCGCGGTAGGGATGGGCTTCGCCGTCCAGGGCGCGCGGGCCGCCCACGCTCAGGCGCTCGGGGCAGCTGACCTTGGACCAGACATGGGGGTGCTCGCGCATCAGGGTCATGAAAAGCTCGAACTCCACGCCGTCCACGGGCTTGCGGACGTCGGGCCGGCCCATGTGGTCTATCACCAGCGTGGTGGGCAGCGCGGTGAAGAAGTCCCACAGATCGGGCAGGTCCAACGCCTCGAAATACACGACGACGTGCCAGCCCAGCGGCGCGATGCGCGCGGCGATCTCCATCAGTTCGTCGCGGGGCGTGAAGTCCACCAGGCGCTTGACGAAATTGAAGCGCACGCCGCGCACGCCGGCCGCGTGCATGGACTGCAGCTGTTCATCCGTCACGTCGCGCCTGACGGTGGCCACGCCGCGCGCGCGGCCGCCGGCCGAAGCCAAGGCATCGAGCATGGCGCGGTTGTCCGCGCCGTGGCAGGTGGCCTGCACGATCACGTTTTTGTCAAAGCCCAGGTGGTCGCGCAGCGCGAAGAGCTGGTGCTTGCCGGCATCGCAGGGTGTGTATTTGCGCTCGGGCGCATAAGGGAAGGTGTCGCCGGGCCCGAAGACGTGGCAGTGCGCATCGACGCTGCCGGGCGGCAGCCGGAAGCGCGGCCTGGCGGGCTCGGCGTACCAGTCCAGCCAGCCGGGGGTTTTGGTGAAATGGCCGGAGGTGGGTTTGCTCATGTGTTTTTCAGAAAAAAGTTCGGCCGCGCGAAGCGGATGCTTCAGGCCGGGTCCATGCCGTGGCGGGATTTGGCTTCGGCCGCCTCGGGCGAGGCCATGAAGGCCAGCAGTTGCGCGGCGGCGCGCGGCTGGGCCGCCGCGCGGCCAATGCCGGCCGAGAAGGTGGTGGTGATCTGCACCGCGGCGGGCAAGGGGCCGACGACGTCTATGCCTTCAAGGTGCATGAGCTCGCTCAGTTGCTGCAAGCCCAGCGCCACCTCGCCGCGCGCCACCATGGCGCCGACGGGGATGCCGGGCCTGGCCTGCACCAGGCGGCCTTTGAGATCCGCGGCAATGCCCCAGCGCTCGAACAGCTGGATGAGCGCAACGCCGCTGGGGCCGGTCGAATAGCCGATGCTGCGCGCGGACAGCAGCGCGCGCTTGAGCGACTCTTCGGAAGAGATGTCGGGTTGTGCCTCGCCCTGCCGCACGGCCAGCGCGACGCCGGAGTGGACCAGGTCCACCCTGCTGCCCGGCACCACGTGGCCGCCGGCGGCCAATTTATCCAGGGCGTCCGAGGCCAGCACCACAAAATCGAAGGCCTCGCCGGCCTGCACGCGGATGGCCGCATCGACGCCGCCCACCGACTCGACACGGGCGGCGACGCCGCTGCGGCGCTCGTACGCGGCCACGAGTCCGGCCAGCAGCTGGCGGGTGGCCATGGAGGAAATTCCCTGGAGCGCGGCGGTCATAAGAGCCTGTGATTGTGCGGGTAGATGGGCACCAAGGGAACAGCCGCGGCGCGCTAGCAGATAGATCAAACTGTTATATCCGCCGCAGGCGTTATGTCATACTTTGGCGATGGACTTGAAACAGCTGGAGTACTTCGTACGCGTGGCCGAGGTCGGCAGTTTCACGCGCGCCGCGAACGCGCTCAACATCGCGCAACCGGCCTTGAGCCGGCAGATCCGGCTGCTCGAGGTGGAGCTGCACCAGAACCTGCTCACGCGCAACGGTCGCGGCGCCACGCCCACCGAAGCCGGCAAGCTGCTGCTGGAGCACGGCCGCGGCATCCTGCACCAGATCTCGCGCGCCAAGGAAGAACTCGGGCGCGTGCGCGGCGCGCTGGCCGGGCGCGTGGCCATCGGCATGCCGCCCAGCGTCTCGAAGATCGTGGCGGTTCCGCTGATCCGGGAATTCCGCAAGACCATGCCGGACGCCACGCTGTCCATCATGGAAGGCTTGTCGGTGGCCATGCACGAAGCCTTGCTGACGGGCCGGCTGGACATCGCGCTGCTGTACAACGCCACGCCCGCGCCAGGCATAGAACTCACGCCGCTGGTCGACGAGCCGCTGTTCCTGATCGAGCGGCTGGCGGGCAAGGCGCCGGCCAGGCCCAGGCCGGTGACCCTGCGTGACCTCGCCGACTTCCCGCTGGTGATCCCGAGCCGGCCGCACGCGATCCGCATGCAGGTGGAGATGGAGCTGGCGGCCGTGGGGCGGCGCCCCGACGTGGTGCTGGAGATCGACGGCGTGGCCACCATCCTGGACCTGGTGCGCGACGGCGCGGGCTGCGCCATCCTGAGCCGCAACGCGGTCTCGACCTCGACGCACCCCAAAGCCTTCAGCTGCCGGCCCATCACCGGCCCGGCCATGCGCAGCAAGCTCATGAGCGCGATGAGTTCGCAGCGGCCCGCGACACTGACGCAAAAAGCCATCCTGCAGCTGATCCACCGAATGGCGCCGCGGCTGCTGGTGCCGGCTTGATCAATCAATCAATACCGAGCCTTCGTGAAAAGGAAACGGCCCGTCATACGCGCCGCTCGCCACGGTGTGGCTGACCAGCCGCCCGCCTTCGGGCAACACATGCAGGCCGAAGCCGGGCGGCTCCAGCACCCAGGCCGAGGCGGCGTCGGGCGCGAGGTCCAGCCTCACCTGGTGCGCCGGTGAGGGCACCGTCGCCGCGATGCTGCCGCCGAAGCGCACCTGGATGGCGCGGTGCAGGTGGCCGCAGATGATGCGCTCCACATTCGGGAAGCGGCTGACCAGGGCCTCAAGTTCGGCGGCGCCGCTGAGCAGGCCTATGTCGTCCATGTGGCCAATCAATGTCTTGAACGGCGGGTGGTGCATGGCGATGACCACGGGCCGGCCGCGGTGCGTTTCCAGCTCACGCGCCAGCCAGGCCAGCCTCGTTTCGCACAGGCTGCCTTCGCTGGCGCCGGGCACCACGGTGTCCAGCGCGATGAGCTGCAGCGCGCCTATCGCCACGCTGTATTGAACGAATTCATCGGTGCCTAAATAGCTGTGGCCCGGAAAGCTCAAACGCAGCTGCGCGCGCTCGTCATGGTTGCCGGGCATCAGGTAGACCGGCATGGCCAGCGGCGCGAGCAGCTCGCGCAGGTGCGCGTATTCGGCGGCGCGGCCGAAGTCGGTCAGGTCGCCGGTGATGACCACCGCATCGGGCTGTTGCGGCAGGCTGAGGATGGACGCGACGGCCTGCGCGAGGTAAGGCGCGGTGTTGATGCGGCCGTAGGCCAGGCGACCGGGTTCGCGGATGTGCAGGTCGGAGAGTTGCAGCAGTGAAGTGGTGGTCATGGGGTAAGGGATTCAGGCCAGCTCGCTGCCGGGCATGAGGTGGTGGGGCTGTATGCGTATGCCGACGGCGTCGCCCATGCAGGCCGGGTGGTCGCGCCCGACCTCGGCGTTGACGATGCTCTGGTCGGGCAACATGAGCTTGAGCTGGATGCGGTCGCCGAGGAAGACGCGCTGCGACACCACGGCATCGCCCCAGCCGGCGGTGACTTCGCCGACCTCGACGTCTTCAGGCCGCACCAGCACGGTGGCCTGCGCCTGCCAGGCGGGCGGGCAGGCGACGTCCATGTCGCCGACCCGGACGACGTGGGCGGCGCGCGCGGCCTCATCGCGTTCAAGGCGGTTGACGCGGCCCAGGAAGCTCGCGACAAAAGGATGCTGGGGCGTGCGGTACAGCGCCTCGCCATGGCCGACCTGCACGATACGGCCGGCCTGCATCACGGCCAGCCTGTCGGCAATCGCCAGCGCTTCCTGCTGGTCGTGCGTGACGTGGATGGCGGTGATGTGCAGGCGGCGCAGCAGTTCGGCGAGCTCGTCGCGCACCGATTCCTTGAGCTTGGCGTCGAGTGCGGTCAGCGGTTCGTCGAGCAGCAGCACGCGCGGTCGCACGGCGACGGCGCGGGCCAGGGCCACGCGCTGGCGCTGGCCGCCCGAGAGTTCGGCCGGGCGTTTTGCCTCCAGGCCGTTCAGGCGCACCAGGTCTATGAGCTCACCGACCACGCGGCGCTTTTCGGCTTCGTCGACACCGCGCACGCGCAGGCCGTAGGCGATGTTGTCCGCGACCGTCATCTGCGGGAACAGCGCGTAGTGCTGGAACACCATGCCGATGCCGCGCCGCTCCACCGGCAGGTGCGTGACGTCGGTGTCGCCAAAAGTGATGCGGCTGCCGGCGTCGGGCGCCTCCAGCCCGGCGACCAGGCGCAGCAGCGTGGTCTTGCCGCAGCCCGAGGGGCCCAGCAGCGCCAGCACCTCGCCGGGCTCCACCGAAAGCGATGTGGACAACAGGCCGCGCGTGCCGTCTGCATAGGTTTTGGCGCACTGGACGATGTCCACGCGCGTGCGTTCAGCTTGCATGGTGTTTTTCAATCAGGGTGCCGGCGGCCTGCAGGCCCCACAGCACGGGGAGGATGACAAGGAGAAAGACCAGGGTGTAGGCCGAGCCGATCTCCAGCCGCATGGAGGCATAGCTGTCGGCCAGGCCCACGGGCAAGGTGCGCGTGAGCGGCGTGTGCAGCATCCAGGTGAGGTTGAACTCGCCGACCGACAGCGTGAACACCATCAGGCTGCCGGCGACGATGGCGGGCAGCACGGCGGGCAGCAGCACGCCGATGAAGCGCTGCGTGAAGCCGGCGCCCAGGGTGCGCGCGGCTTCTTCCAGCGCATGCAGCTCGGGCCGCTGGAAGGCCGAGGACACGGTGCGCACCATGAAGGGCAGCGTGAACACCATGTGGCCGACCAGGATGAAGGCATAGCTTTGCCGGAAGCCGCTGACCTGCCCGTAGGCCAGGATCAGCGCCAGCGCGGTGGCCAGGCCGGGCACGGCGACGGGCAGCGTCAGCAGTTCTTCAAACACCCGGGCCATGCGCGAGCGGCTGCGGGCCAGCGCGTAGGCGCAGGGGATGCCGATGAGCAGGTTGCCCAGCACGCACAGCAGGGCCAGCACGAGCGAGGCGGCGACCGTGCCGCCGTAGAGCTCCCACACCTCGCCCAGCCAGCGCAGCGTGAGGCCGCTTTGGAGGCCGGCGCTGTAGTTGTTGACCAGCCCGGCGAGCACCGACAGCGCGATGGGCGCGAGCATGAAGACGGCGACCAGCGCGGTCAGCAGCATGAGCAGGGGGGAGACCTGGCGCGGGGTTCTCATGGCATCAAACCCCCGCCGCGGCGGGGCCGCCGGCGCGCCGCGAAATGAAGAGCACCAGCCAGGTGATCAGCCCCAGCGTGATGGACAGGCTGGCGGCCAAGGCGAAGTTGGCGTAGTTGGTGAATTCGTTGTAGATCGTGATGGGAAGCACCTCAAACTTGCTGGCCAGCGTGAAGGCGGTGCCGAAGGCGCCCATGGCGGTGGCGAACACGATCGCGCCGCAGGCCAGCGTGGTGGGCGCGAGCTCGGGCAGCCAGACGTCGCACACCACACGCCAGCGCGAGGCGCCCAGCGAACGCGCGGCTTCTTCGAGCGGAATATCCATGGCGCCGGCCGCGGCGGTGTAGCTCACGATGGCGCGCGGCAGCGAAAAATACAGGTAGCCGAGGAACAGCCCCGCCAGGCCGTAGGCAAAGGTGATGCGGCCCAGGCCCATAGCGTCGCCGAGGTCGGCGACCAGGCCTTGCCGGCCGCCCAGCAGGATGATGAAGAAGCCGATGATGACGCCCGGGAAGGACAGCGGCAAGGTCAGCAGCGAGAGCAGCAGCTTGCGGCCCGCGAAGCGCGTGCGTGCCAGCGTGATGCCGACCAGCCCGCCCAGCACCAGCGTGGCGAGCGTCACCGCCAGTGACAGCCCCAGTGTCTGCAGCAGGCTTTGCCAGTAGCGCGTGTTCGTCAGCACCACAAAATAAGCGGCCCACCCCAGCTTCGCCGGCAAGGCCAGCAGCTGCACCGCCGGCAAAAGCCAGAAGGCCGCGAAGAAAGCCACCGCCGGCGCTGAACAGGCCAGCAGCAGGCGGCGCGAAGGCGTGAAGGTGGAGGAACTCATGCGTGCGGTCAGTGCGAAGCCGGTTTACTGCGCTTCTTTGAGATAGCGGTCGGAGAAGCCTTTTTGCACGGCGGCCATGCGCGCATAGTCCACGCTTTTGGCGCGGGCGTATTCACTGGCCGGCAGGAAGCGCGACTGGGCTTCTTTCGAGATCGCGCTGGCGCGCACCGGGCGCAGGTAGGCATTGGCCCAGATGGCCTGGCCTTCGTCGGACAGCACGAAGTCCAGCACCTTTTTGCCGTTGTCGGCGTGGGGCGCGTTGGCGACCACGCTCATGACGTAGGGGACGACGATGGTGCCTTCGGCCGGGATCACGAACTCGACGTTGGCCTTGTCCTTGTATTTGGCCCGGTAGGCGTTGAAGTCGTAGTCCAGCAGGATGGCGATTTCACCGGAGAGCATGCGGGCGTAGGAGGTCTGCTTGGGCACGATGGGCTCGTTCTTTTGCAGCGCCTTGAAATACTCGATGCCGGGCGTGAAGTTGTCCAGCGTACCGCCGCGTGCCTGGTTCACGGCGACCGCACCCACATAACCGACGAAGGCCGAGGCCGGATCGAGGTAGCCGACCAGGCCCTTGTAGTCAGGCTTGAGCAGGTCGGCCCATGAACGCGGCACGGGCTTGCCCTTGAGCGCATCGACGTTGACCATGAAACCCAGCGTGCCCGAATGGATGGTGAACCAGTGGCCTTGCGGGTCCTTGAGGCCGTCGGGAATTTCGCTCCAGGCCGCCGGCTTGTAAGTGCCGACCAGGCCGTCCTTCTGCGCCTGGATGGCGAAGGTGACACCCAGGTAGGTCACATCGGCCACGGGGTTGGCTTTTTCGGCCGTCATCTGCGCCAGCGACTGGCCGGAGTTTTTGTTGTCGGGCGGCACGGTGACGCCGGTTTTGGCCTTGATGGCCTTGAGCTGCGTGCCCCAGTCGGCCCATTCGGGCGGGCAGTTGTAGCAGATGGCGGTCTGGGCCAGCGCGTTGGCGCCGGCGGCCAGGCCGATGGCCAGCAGCGCGGCCTTGGCGAGTCGTTGCAGGGATGTCTTCATGGGAACTCCGTGGTGATGAGATGGAAAAAGTGCGGGACGGGATTACGGGGTGGCTGAAGGCGCCGCGCAGGATTCGCCTTCGCGAAACCCATAGGCCAGCGACAGGCTGCTGTCGGGTGCCAGCGCGGCCCCGCCGGTCAACGCCTGCACCAGCAGCTCGACGCTGCAGCGGCCTATGTCGGCATTGGGCTGCGTGATGGTGCTCAGCATGGGTGTGAGGTCTTCGCCGAGCGCGATACCGTCAAAGCCCACCACCGTGAGGTCGCGCGGCACCGCCAGCCCGGCCAGGTGCGCGGCGCGCAGGCTGCGGATGGCCAGCAGGTCGTTGGAGCAGACCAGGGCGCTGGGCCGGGGCCGGCGGTTTAAAAGATCCGTGATTTCGCTGACGGCGGTTTCGACAAAGGGCACTTCCAGCACCTGCGGGTCAGCCAGGCCGGCGGCCTCCATGCCTTGAAGAAAACCGCGGCAGCGCTGCTGGGCGCGGTCCGATGCGCTGAGCTGGCCGCTGACCATCGCGATGTCGCGGTGGCCCAGGCCCGCCAGCCGCTTGACGAGTTGCGCCACGGCCTGCTCGCTGTCCACCGAGATGCAGGGGTGGCCGGCGTGGCGGTTGTAGGCCAGCACATAAGGCAGTTGCGCGCCGCAAAGCCGCTGCAGGGCTTTGGAGGTCTCCGGGTTGGAGACCACCAGGATCATGCCGTCGACGTTGCCGGCCAGCAGCAGGTTGACGGCCTGCTCTTCCTGCTCGATGCGGTAGTCGGTGGTCAGCGGCAGGATGGCGTAGCCGGCGCGGGTGGCCGAGCGCGCGATGCCTTCGAGGCATTCGGCGAACACCGGGTTGAGCAAGGTGGGCAGCACCACGCCGAGTACGCGGCTGCGCTGTGTGCGCAGGGTGCGCGCGCTGGCGTTCGGCATGTAGCCGCGTTCCAGCGCCGCCTTTTCCACCAGTTCGCGGGTTTGCGGGCTGACTTTTTCGGGCGAATTGAAGACCCGCGACACCGTTGCCACCGATACGCCCGCCTGGTCCGCCACCGCCTGAATGCTCACTCGCGCTCCTCATGTAATCGTTTACATTGGAGCCGCCGAACATGACCGCCTTATGACATGCGCGCGCGATCAGGGTTTTGAAAGAACGGCTTTCGCCGTCAGGGCCTCAGAGTTCGTTGACCTGCACCGCGAGGTCGTGCAGCTTGGCTTTGCCCATGTAATAGCGGTCCAGCCGCCATTCCTTGAGGATGTCGATCGCCAGGTCGAAGTCGTCGTAGTCGAGCTGGTAAAGCTCGCCCAGTTCGAATTTCTCATCCGACTCGAGGGCGCGCACCAGGCGCGCCAGCGCGGCGGCCTCCGGCGTCGTGGGGTCTTTGGCAATCAGCTTGCGGGCTTTTTTAATCGCGTTCAAGGGTGAACTCCTGGTGGGCGGATCAATGGGCGCGCAGGAGGCTCCTGCGCGTGGCTCCGAAATTATGTCGAGCCCATGACGGCGTTGTCTATCGTGAACAGCCAAAAGTAACGAAATACCTTGATGCATATCAAGTCCCGCGGCTGTCCGGCGGCGGCGCCTCATGCGCACGAGAGCGGAAACCGCCGGCTGCGCATGTCACAGCCAGGACATCAAGCCTTCGTACGATAAACGCTTGTTTACAACATGAGTCTCGCGAGGCCCGCATGACGCTCCACCGGTCGGACAAAGCCAGGGACGAATTGGCATCCAGGAACCGGGTGCTGAATTTGCGCGAACGCAGCGCGCTGTTTCTGGCGGACGGGCTGCGCACGCATGAAGAAGTGCAGGCGCTGCTGCAGGACGACGGCGCCATCCTGCGCAAGCTCATGGCCGATGGCTACCTGTTCATCGGTGAAAGCCCCCAGGCCGCGGAATCCGCCCGCCCCGCATTCCAGAACACCGAGCCGGGAACCCTGGCGCCCGCACAGCCAGGCCCGCCAACCCAGCCGCCCGATACGGCGGCAAAGGGCGCCGACAACTTTGAGGGCAAACGCTCGCTGGCGACGACGCGGATGTTCCTGTTCGACATCTGCGAACGCATGTTCGTGCGCAAGATGCCCGCGATGGCGAACCATTACCGCGACCAGCTCCGGGAAGCCCGCACCCGCGAATCCATGGTCGCGATTGCCCGCGACATCATCCTCAACGTGGAAGAACTCGCGGGCCCGGAGCGCGCCGACGGGCTGAGGGAACGCATTGCGATGTTGCTGCCGTCCGAGCAGTGATCGGTCGGCCGGCATGACACGGTTCGCGGGAATACACGCCAGTGTCATCTTGTGCGGGCAAGATCAGTTCTTTGTCTTGCCGCCTGTTGCCACCCATCGCCCGCCATGTCCCGCTTTCCCACTTCCCTCACCCCGCGCGGCGCCATCACCCAAAAGAGCATGCAGATCCTGGCGGTGGCGGCGCTGGACGAGATGGTCACCAGCCTCGTCAAGGCCAGCCGGCTGAAACTTTCACCGCGCTTCCTGGACTGGATCGCCGACGAGGCGACGCCGCTGGTGGAACAGTCGGTCGAGCACTTCTTCCGCAATGACCGTTTTGTCGCCAGCCTGCATGCGGGCGACCCGAAAATCGCGATTTCGCTCTGGGTGCGCCACTGGGTGTGCCCGCGCATCACGGCCGGCTTCGAGCAGCTCGCGCCGCATGTGGCCGAATTCTCCGAAAGCATTCCCGCCGCGCTGACGACCGAGCCTCCCCGGCCCGCGCCGGCCGCAACGCCGCGCTACCGCTTCCCCCGGCAGTTGCAATCCATCGTCCCCGCACCGGCCGCCTGTCACTGAACTGTCATACGCAGCCAACACACTGGACGGCTGCCTTTGCATGAGGCGGCAAGCGGGACGCCGGCACCTTTCGTGCCGCCCCCTTATTTCACGCACATCCCTGAATGGACATTACTTACGGCGCCGACAGGACCGGCCTGCTCTGCGGCTACCGGTTTGAAAACGGCGCGCCCGGCGTTCCGGTGGATCTTTTGGAAGCGGCCGCCTGGCTGCAAAGCGGGGCGCCCAAGGGCAAGGCCGACTTCGTCTGGCTGCACTTCAACCTGAGCGACGCGGCGGCCGAGGCCAGCATACGCAAGCACCTGAACGCGGTGCCCGAGTTCTTCGAGGCGCTGCACGAGGGCTCGCGCTCCACGCGCATCGAGGACGCGCATGACACGCTGATTGCGGTCGTCAACGACGTGGCTTACGAGTTCGCCTTCGACCCGGCCGAGATGTCCAGCCTGTGGCTCAACGTGGCGCCGCACATGGCGCTGAGCGCGCGCTCACACCCGCTGCGCTCCATAGACAGGCTGCGCGACGCCGTCAAGAACGGCACGCCGCTGGAATCCTCCGTGTCCTTCCTCAACCACCTGCTGCGCGAGCAGGGCGACGTGCTGGTGCGCATCGTGCGCGACGCGACCGTGCAGGTCGACGTGATCGAAGACAACTTCCTGGTGGGCCGGCTGCACAACCGCCGCGCCGACCTGGGCAAGCTGCGCCGCGTGCTGGTGCGGCTGCAGCGCCTGCTGGCGCCCGAGCCCGGCGCCCTCTTCCGCCTGCTGCGCCTGCCGCCGCCCTGGGTCAGCGAGCGCGACCTGGAGGAGCTGCGCCAGGCGACCGAGGAGTTTTCGCTGACCATACGCGACATGTCCGAGCTCAAGGAACGCATCAAGCTGCTGCAGGAAGAAATCGCCGCCCAGGTGAGCGAGGAAACCAACCGCAGCGTCTTCATCCTGACCATGGTGACGGTGCTCGCGCTGCCCATCAACATCGTGGCCGGCCTGCTGGGCATGAACGTGGGCGGCGTGCCGCTGGCCGACTCGCCGCACGGCTTCATGGTGATCGTCGTGATCATCGGCCTCTTCACCGCCTTCGCGGCCTGGTACGTCTACCGGCAAAAGCAGTAGCCTGGCCCCGGGCCCCTGCCGCGCCGCGGCACGATCCTGCACAATCCCGGACATGAAACCCAAAGTCCAGTTCCGCCTGCGCATTTACCGGGACGACAGCATCGCCATCGGCCCCGGCAAGGTCGCGCTGCTGGAGGCCATCGCCGAAACCGGCTCGATCTCGGCTGCGGCGCGGCAGATCGGCATGTCCTACCGGCGCGCCTGGGTGCTGGTCGACGAAACCAACAAGGCGCTCAGTTCGCCGGCCGTGCAGACCCTGGCCGGCGGCTCGCACGGCGGCGGCACGGCCCTGACCCCGGTGGGGGAAGAGCTGGTCAAGCGTTACCGCTCCGTCGAGAACACCGCCCGCGTGGCCGCCACAGCCGACATCGCGGCGCTGACGCGGCTGCTGGCGCCCTGAGCCCCGCAGGCGCTGTATCTGTCAGTGCATAAAGCCCTTGGGGCAGCGCGCGTGGTCATCGCCGCTGCCATGAAGGCTCTCCACCAGCCCCTCTGAAATACGGGTTTACCCGGGATATACATGCCTGCCAGGGCCGAAACATCGCACCCCATGCGACAATTCCGCCATATACCCATGGACACAACGACTTCATTGCTGGCTTCAACCGACTGGTTCCCGCTGGGGCTTTCGCTCAAGGTCTCGGCCGTTGCCACGCTGCTGGCGCTGATCGCCGGCGTGGCCCTGGGCTGGGTGTTCGCGCGCAAGCGCTTTCCGGGCCGCACCGTGCTCGAAGCGGTGTTCATGCTGCCGCTGGTCTTGCCGCCCACAGTGCTGGGCTACGGCATCCTGGTGCTGGCGGGCCGGCGCAGCCCGCTGGGCGCCTGGCTGCGCGAGCACCTGGACTACACGATTATTTTCAGCTGGCACGGCGCGGTGGTGGCCTCGGCCGTGGTGGCGCTGCCGCTGGTGCTCAAGTCCGCCAGCGCGGCCTTCGCCGGGGTTGACCGCTCGCTGGAAGCGGCGGCCAGCACGCTGCGCCAGTCGCCGCTGTCCGTCTTCCTGCGCGTGACGCTGCCGCTGGCCTGGCCTGGCATCCTGGCCGGCACCCTGCTCGCGTTTGCGCGCGCCATGGGTGAATTCGGCGCGTCGCTGATGGTGGCCGGCTCCATCCCCAAACAGACACAAACCCTGTCCATGGCCATTTATGACGCGGTGCAGTCGGGCAATAACGACATGGCGCTGATGCTGGTCATCGTGACCTCCGTGATTTCCATCACCGTGCTGGTTCTGTCGAACCGGTTTTTCTCTTTACGTTGACCTCAAGGACCCGAACCATGCGCATGCGTACCTCCCGCCTCCTGGCGCTCACCATGGCCCTGGCATTGCCGCTGGCCGCGGCGGCCCAGCAGATCACGGTCTCCGCCGCGGCCAGCCTGACCGACGCCTTCAAGGAACTGGGGCCCAGGTTCGAAGCCGGCAAGCCGGGCGCCACGGTGCGCTTCAACTTCGCCGCCTCGGGCGTGCTGCTGCAGCAGATCAGCCAGGGCGCGCCGGTCGACGTCTTCGCCAGCGCCGACCAGGAAACCATGGTGCGCGCCGCCGACCAGAAACTCGTGGACACCGCCACGCGCAGGAACTTCGCCAGCAACAGCCTGGTGCTGATAGAGCCGGCCAAAGACGGCGTGGGCATCAAGAGCCTGCAGGACCTCTCCGGCCCCGCCGTCAAGAAAATTGCCGTCGGCAAGGTCGCCACCGTGCCGGTCGGCCGCTACACCAAACAGGCGCTGGACGCCGCCAGGCTGTGGACACCCCTGGAGCCCAAGTTCGTGCAGGCCGACAGCGTGCGCCAGGTGCTGGACTATGTGGGCCGCGGCGAGGTCGAGGCCGGTTTTGTCTACCGCACCGACGCCGCCGTCATGGCCGACAAGGTCAAAATCGTGCTGTCGCCCGAAGGCCATGCGCCGGTCTCCTACCCCGTGGCCGTGGTGGCGGAGAGCAAACAAAAGGCCGTCGCCCGGGACTTCGTCAACTTCCTGTCCACCGACGCCGCCCAGCAGGTGCTGGCGAAGTACGGTTTCGGCAAGCCGTGATTGACGTAGACCTGCAGTTGTCAGTCAGCGACGGGCAGCGGCGCTTCGACCTGCGCGTGGCCTTCTCGACCGACGCCCCGTTTGCCGCCCTGTACGGGCCGTCGGGGTCCGGCAAGACATTGACACTGCAGGCCATCGCGGGCTTGCTGCATCCCGCCAAAGGGCACATCCGGATAGACGGCCGCACGCTCTACGATTCGGCGGCCGGCATCCACATGCCGCCCTCGCAGCGGCGCATCGGCTACCTTTTCCAGGACTACGCGCTGTTCCCGCACCTGTCGGTGCGCAAAAACATCGAGTTCGGCCTGACCAGCTGGCGCCGCGGGCTGCCGGACAAAGACCGCGCCCAGGTGCAATCACTGCTCGACAGCTTCGACCTTGCCGCCATGGCCGACAGCCGCCCGGCGACGCTCTCCGGCGGCCAGCGGCAGCGTGTGGCGTTGGCCCGCGCGCTGGCCTGCCAGCCCCAGATCCTGCTGCTGGACGAACCCTTCGCCTCGCTGAACCCCATGCTGCGGCAGTCGCTGCGCGCGGACCTGGCCGAGGTGCGGCGCCAATGGGGCATACCGGCCCTCATGATCACGCACGACGTGGAAGATGTGCTGGAACTGGCCGACGTTGCGTTTGTCTACGGGCACGGGCAGATTGAAAAAGAAGTCAACCTGCGCACCGCCGAAAGCCGCGAATTCACGCGCGCGGAGCTGGGCGTGGAAACGCCTGCCGAAGCCCCGCTCAAACAGAAGCTGCGCCGGCTTCTGCTGGGCGGCGCACCGTAAGAGGCCGGCCTCTAGCCCGGCGGCGCGGCACCCACCAGCGCGGGCGCCGCGCGGTAGCGTTTCGGGAATACCTTCTTGAGATTGTCGAGCTTGGGAATGTCGTTTTCCAGGATGTAGGCATCGTCGGGATGACGGGTCAGGTAATTCTGGTGGTAGGCCTCGGCCGGGTAAAAAGCCTTCATGGGCTCGGTGGTGGTCACGATGGGGGCCTTGAACACCCTGGCTTTGTCCAGTTGCGCCACATAGGCCTTCGCCACCTGGAGCTGTTCCGCATTGGAAGGAAAAATCGCCGACCGGTACTGGGTGCCGGTGTCCGGGCCCTGGCGGTTCAGCTCGGTCGGGTTGTGCGCCACCGAAAAGTAGATCTGCAGGATCTGGCCGTAGCTGATTTTCGAAGGGTCATACGTGATGCGCACCGCCTCCGCATGGCCGGTGTTGCCGCCGCTGACGGCTTCGTAGTGGGCCGATTTGGCATCACCGCCCGCATAACCCGACACCGCGCCGCTGACGCCATGGACGTGCTGGAACACGCCCTGCACACCCCAGAAACAGCCGCCGGCAATCACGGCCGTTTCCGGTTTCGCGGACGGCGCCGGCGCCATGTCACGGGCGGGTGCCGGCAATACCACGGCGGTTTCGGTGGCCTGGGAAGGGACTGCGAAGCCGGCCAGGGCCGCGGCGAGGAGCGCCGCGGACGCGGCTGTTTTGAAGATTGAATGCATAAGCCGCATTCTGTCCTGTTTACGCCATGGGTGGGCGCCAGGCCACGCGGCCCCATCGCGCCTCAAGTATTTGACTGTCCTGCCGTTAACCGTGGGATGGAACTCACAACACAAGGAACAGCATGGTTGCGGCAGTGACTTCGGGCGGCGGTGCTTCGGCCGCCGGCGGCAAAAACATCGATGCGCAGATCGCCGCCCTGCAAAAGCAGTTCGGCAAAATGCAGAAGCAGATGATGGACCTGCAGCAGCAGATGGTGGACACCGGTGACCTCGAGACGAGGAAGTCGCTTCAGCTGCAGGTGCAGTCCGTCAGCGCGCAGATGCAGATGATCCAGCAGCAGATCGCCATGCTGCGAAGCCAGGATTCCGGCGGGAACGCCGCGAATGCCATGAAAAATGCGCCGCCCCTTGAGAGTGCGAAGGCGGCCGCGGAGGCCGGCGGCAAGCAACGCGACCTGATGCTGGGCAGCCTCGTCGACACGCAGGCTTGAGGCTGCGTCCCCTGGCTCCAGGCCACGTCGGTTTCAAAAATCAGGCATGCCGCATTCCCTTCGATGGCCCATCAGCCAGCAGCTTCAAGGCGACGGCCAGCGCCAGTGCGACGGTGACGGCGCCGGCCAGGTAGACGGAACTGATTCCGCGCACACCCGCTAACGCACCCGCCAGCGGACCGGTGACGCCCAGGGCAATATCCAGGAACGCCACGTACGCTCCCATCGCGAGGCTGCGGGTTTGCGGTGGGGCGCGCCGCGCCGCTTCGACGCCGAAGCCCGGGAAGGCCAGCGAATACCCGAAGCCGGTCAGTGCCGCGCCCAGATAAGCGAGGGCTGGTGTGTCGGCTCCCCAGATCAGCAGCAGCCCCACGGCTTCAATGGCGACGCTCACCAACGCGACCTGTGCACCGCCGACCTTGTCGGGTAAATGCCCGAAGAAAATCCGCGCGACGATGAAAGCAATGCCGAAGGCGGTAAATGCCAGCGATGCATCGCCCCAGTTTTCGGCGGCGAACAGAAGGGCGATAAAGGCCGCGATCAAACCGAAGCCCACGCTCGACAACGCCAATCCGATACCGGGCCACAACACGACGCTGAGCACCGTGTAAAACGGTGTTCGCCGGGTTGCCGTGGGCGGTACGGCACGAACGCCCGAGACCGCAGCCCATGCCAGCAGCGGCGTCAACACCGTGGCCGCGGCAATGCCCGCAAAGCCCCAGTGGCCGTTGACCATCACGCCGACGGGCGCGCCCAGGGAATAGGCGCCGAAGATGGCGATCCCGATCCACACCATCACCTTGCCGGTGTTCTGCGGCCCGACCAGGCCGACAGCCCAGCCCATTGCGCCGGTGGTGATCAGGCTTTCGCCGAGGGCCAGCACGATGCGCCCCAGCAGCAACAGCCACACCGCCGCCGCGGGGTCAGGGGCCCACAGTGATGCGGCGTAAGGCAGGCCCGAGGCGGCGACCAGCAGAAAGCCGGCGATGACGGCGCGCCTGGCGCCTCGCATGTCGGCAAAGTTGCCGGCCCAGGAACGCGACAGCAGCGCCGCCACAAACTGCGATCCGGTGACCGAGCCCACGACCAGCGTTCCCATGCCCAGCGTTTCGTGCAGATGAAGGGGGAGGACCGGCAACTGCATCCCCATGGCCAGGAAAGCGATGAATACCGCCAGCGTGATCGGCAGCAGCTGCAGGAAGACGCCGGCAGCGGGTGCTGGGGGGACTGCCGGGGTTGGCGGGTATGGCAATTGTTTTTGTGTCATCGCGTGTTCGCCCGGCACAGTAACCGGACCGATCCAGGCCGGCCGATGATGAAGATGTTCATGAGTGCAAATTCCAGTTTCAAAGTTGTTGGCGAAGGGCAAGCTCATCCGAGCCGCATGGACAGTTCGACGTCGTTGCCGAACTGCACCGACAGGTAGCCGCTGTCCGGTGAACGTACGCGCGCCAGGTAGTCGGGGCTGTAGCCGGCGTTGTCGGCGATGACCAGCGCGCCCGGCATGAGGCGGCTTTCCACCAGGTCCAGGACGTCGTTGTAAAGGGCCTTGGCACCGTCGAGCAGCACCAGGTCGACCGCCTCGGGAAGATCAACGCCCAGGGTCTTGAGCGCGTCGCCCTCCCGGACTTCCACCAGGTCGATCAGCCCGCCTTCGCTCAGGTGCGCTTTCGCCCCGGCGACCTTGGAGGGTTCAAACTCGCTGGTGATCAGGCGTCCGCCGCCGTTGTCCCGCAAGGCTGCCGCCAGGTGCAGGGTGGAGATACCGAAGGAGGTGCCGAACTCGACAATCGCCCGCGCTTTGGAAGACCGCGCCAGGGTGTAGAGCAGCACGCCGGTTTCCCGCGAAACCGGGAGCCAGAGGTCTTTGAGCCGCGTATAGAAGTCCAGGTAGCCGGTTTTGCTGTGCATGAGGCGCGTGCGCTCCTCGCGGGAAATACCGGCCAGCGCGGGGCTGCCGGCTGCGTCCGCCTGCTCGAACAGACGATCCAGCAAGGGGGCAAGCGGGAAATTGGTGAGGGTGTTCAGGTTGCTCATAAGGCGTCAATGCAAATGTGGGATGCCTTGCGGCAAATGGTTGAAATGCGTCGAATCCGTCGCATTTAAATGATACGATTGATCCGTCGCATTTACTATTCGCATTCCCGTGCGGACCGGACAGGCACCATGAACCGACGCCAAACTCCCCAGATCTCCTCTCGCAAACAGCCGCAACAGGCCCGCTCCACGGATCTCGTGGCGGCCATACTGCAAGCGGCTACTCAGGTTTTGGCCAAAGAGGGCGCGCAGCGCTTTACGACCGCACGCGTCGCGGAAAAGGCCGGCGTCAGCGTCGGGTCCGTCTACCAGTACTTCCCGAACAAGGCGGCGATCCTGTTCAGGCTGCAGAGCGAAGAATGGCGGCAAACCACGGACCTGCTTGCGCGCATCCTCGGTGATTTGAACGAGCCACCGTTCAAGCGGCTGCGCAGCCTGGTCCACGCCTTCATCCGCTCGGAGTGCGAAGAGGCCGGGATGCGGGTCGCGCTCAATGACGCCGCGCCGCTCTACCGCGATGCGCCCGAGGCGCGTGAAGCGCGAGCCTCCGGTGAAAAGATATTCAAGACCTTCATCAAAGAGGTGCTTCCCGGTGCCTCCCGGGAGACCTGTGCGTTGGCCAGTGACCTGATCACCACCACGCTGGGCGCCGCCGGCAAGGATTTTTCGGAAACTCCCCGCACGGCGGCAGAGATCAGGCGTTACGCCAACGCCATGGCCGACATGTTCTGCTTTTACATCGAAGGCCTTCAGCACCAGGGACAGCCAAAGCTGTGACCGTCCCTGCTTCAGCGCAATCCAGGACCATGGCCGACCTGTGCCAGGTCGGCGACAGCTCGACGACGTAGCCGCGCAGCGGGCCTGCGGAATCCGGAAGCCCTCTCTGGATCAGGGCAGGGCCGCAGGCAGCTCGACCAAAGGCTTGCCCTTGAACTGGTAAGAGCGGCCGCGGAAAATCGCCACGCGTTCGCCCTTCTGGTTGCGGATGTCCACGTCGTACACACCGGTGCGGCCGCTGCGGCTGACCTCGGCCGCGCGCGCGGTGAGCACCTCGCCGCCATACACGGGCGCGATGAAGTCGATGCCCAGCGACGAGGCCACGGTCAGCTCGTTGTAGGAATTGCAGGCGAAGGCAAAGGCCGAATCGGCCAGCACGGTGATGTAGCCGCCGTGGCAGGTGTCCAGGCCGTTGAGCATGTCGTCGCGCACGGCCATCTCCAGGTGCGCGGCACCCGGGCTGATGTGGGTGATGCGCATGCCCAGGCCGCGCGAGGCGCGGTCCCTGGCCATCATGCCGGCGGCGACGGCCTCGGCGATGTGTTGCGGCGTGAGGCTGGGCTCTGTCATGGCGTGTTCTTTCTTCTGTGGGTGTGTCAGCGGCTGCATGCCTGCTACATGCCGAGATAGGCCTGCCTGATCCTGTCGTCGCTGAGCAGTTCGCTGCCCGGGCCGGACATCACGATGCGGCCCAGCTCCATGACATAACCCTGGTCGGCGATGGACAGCGCGGCCCTGGCGTTCTGCTCCACCACCAAAATGGTGATGCCCTGGTCGCGCAGCTTGCAGATCAATTCAAAGATCTCGCGAACGATCAGCGGGGCCAGCCCCATGCTGGGTTCGTCGAGCAGCAGCAATTTGGGCGAGGCCATCAGCGCGCGCGCCATGGCCAGCATCTGCTGCTGGCCGCCCGACAGGGTGCCCGCGGGCAGCTGGCGCTTGTCTTTCAGGATGGGAAACAGCTCGTACATGGACGCCAGCGTTTGCGCCGCCTCCGCCTTGCTTCGCGTGAAGGCGCCGAGTTTCAGGTTGTCCTCGACCGTCATGGGCGCGAACACCTGCCGGCCCTCGGGCACCTGGCTGATGCCCAGGCGCACGCGCCGGCTGGCGGCCATGCGGCTGATGTCCTCCCGCATGAAGTCGATGCCGCCGCCCGCCGGCTGCACACCTGAAATGGCGCGCAGCAACGTGGTCTTTCCCGCGCCGTTGGCGCCGACCAGGGCAACCAGCTGGCCGGCATGCACAGCCAGGTCCACGCCGTGCAGGGCCTGGATGCGGCCGTAGTGGCTGGTCAGCGCCTTGACCGACAGCAAGGGTTGGGCCTGGGGAAGATGAGGCACGGGAAGCGGGGCCACCGTCATTTTCATGCGGCCGCCTTCCCGGCCTGGGCCGATACAGGCGCCTGCTCTTGCACTTCGGCACCCAGGTAGGCGGCGATCACCTCGGGGTGGGAGCGCATCTGCTCCGGCGTGCCTTCGGCGAGTTTCTTGCCGTAGTTCAGCACGGTGATGGTGTCGGAGACGCGCATCACCAGCGGCATGTCGTGCTCGACCAGCAGCACCGTCAAGCCCTGGTCGGCCAGGCGGCGTATCAGCTGGCCGACCTCCGCCGTTTCGGTCGGGTTGAGGCCGGCCGCGGGTTCGTCCATCAACACCATGCGCGGCCGCGTCATGAGCGCGCGCGCGATCTCCAGCCGCTTGAGCGCGCCGTAAGGCATCTGGCTTGCGTGCGCATCGGCATAGGCCGCGACGCCGACCTGGGCCATGGCCGCCAGCGCTTCCGCGCGGCAGGCCCGGTCGGCCGCGCGCAGGCGCGGCAAGGAGAGCAGCCCCGCCAGCAGGCCGGTGTTCTGCCGCAGGTGGGCGCCGACCATGACGTTCTCCACAGCGCTCATGTTCATGCACACCTGCAGGTTCTGGAAGGTGCGCGCCATGCCGTAGCCGGGCAGCTTCTGCGGCGCCAGGCCCGTGATGTCGCGCGACTCGAAGGCCACCCGGCCCGAGGTCGGGATGTACATGCCGGTGATGAGGTTGATCAGCGTGGTCTTGCCCGCGCCGTTGGGGCCTATCAGCGAATGGACCGTGCCCTGGCGCACGCCGAAACTCATGTCCTGCACCGCGCGCAGGCCGCCGAACACCTTGTTCAGCGATGTCACTTCCAGCAGGTTCATGCGTTCCCCCTGCGCAGCCTGGCGCGCAAGGTGGGCACCACGCCCTTGGGCAGGAAGATCATGCTGGCCATCAGCACCAGGCCGAAGGCCACGGTCTCCCAGCCCTCCAGCGTGGAGAGGAATTGCGGCAGCAGCGTGAGCAGCACGGCGCCCACGATGGAGCCGAACACGGAGGCCATGCCGCCCAGCACCACCATGGTCACCAGCTCTATCGAATGCTGGAAGCCGGCGATGCCCGGCGTGATGAAGCCGACGTAGTGGGCGCTCAGGCTGCCCATGACGCTGGCCACGACGGCCGACAGCACGAACACGCGTATCTTCATCGCCGTCACGTCCACGCCCACCGCGAAGGCGGCGATCTCCGAACCATGGATGGCTTGCAGCGCTCGCCCGCCGGGCGCGTTGATCAGGTTGACGGCCGCCCAGGCCATGAGCAGCAGCACGGCCGCGCACACCGCGTACCAGCTCTTCTCGCCGCTGACCTCCCAGCCGAACAGGACCAGGGCCGGCACCGGCATGCCGTCGGGCCCGCCGGTGAAGGCGGCTTCATTGGTCAGCACGATCATGATGATGATGCCCAGCCCCAAAGTCGCCATGGCCAGGTAGTGGCCTTTGAGGCGCAGCACGGGGCGGGCCACCAGCACGGCCAGCACGGCCGTCGCGCCGGCCGCCGCCAGCAAGGCCAGCGCGGAAGGCCAGCCGTAGCGCGAGGTCAGGATGGCCGAAGCGTAAGCCCCGAGGCCGAAGAAACCCGCGTGCCCCAGGCTGATCTGCCCGGTGTAGCCGATCAGCAGGTTCAGGCCTATGGCGACCACCGCGTTGATGGCGATGCGGATCGCGACGTCGTAGTAAAACGTGTTGGGCAAGACCAGCGGCAGGCACAGCAGCACGGCCGCCAGCAGCAGCAGGCCCAGCGTGGAAGAAGAAAGGTTTTTCATGCGATGTTTTTTTAGCCGGCCTCAGACCCGGTCCGTCGTTTTGGCGCCGAACAAACCGCTGGGCATGAAGAAGAGCACCAGCAGGATCAGCACGAAGGGCATGGCGTCCTTGTAGGCGGACGAGATGTAGCCGGCCGTCATTGCTTCGAGCAGCCCGAGCAGCAGGCCGCCCACCACCGCACCCGTGGCGCTGCCCAGGCCGCCCAGCGTGGCGGCGACAAAGCCCTTGAGGCCCAGCATGATGCCCACGTCGTACGATGTGTAGGTGATGGGGGCCAGCAGGATGCCGCCCAGGGCGCCCAGCGCGCCCGAGAGCACGAAGGACAGCAGCAGGACGGACCTGGTGTTGATGCCCACCAGCTCGGCCGCCAGCATGTTGTGCGAGGTGCCCAGCATGGCCTTGCCCTGGCGGGTGTAGCCGAAGAACCAGCCCAGCGCCGCCACCACCAACGCCGCCACGCCCAGCACCCACAGGCTTTGCGGCAGCAAGGTGGCGCCGGCGATCACGAAAGGCTTCTCGCCCGAGAAAGCGCCCAGCGCGTGCGTGCCCTTGCCCAGCAAGACCTGCACCAGGCCGCGCACCACCAGCGAGGCGCCTATGGTGATGATGATGAGCGGCACCACGTCGGCGCGGCCCGCGGGCTCGATGGCGAATTTCTCGATCAGCGCGCCGACGGCGCCGGCGACCGCGATGGCCAGCACGATGGACACCGGCAACGGAATGCCCAGGCCCGTCAGCGCGACGGCGGCCATGCCGCCCAGCATGATGAACTCGCCCTGGGCAAAGTTGATCACCCGGCTCGCGTTGTAGATGATGGCGAAGCCCAGCGCCGCGAGCGCGTAGGTCGCGCCCACGGTCAGGCCCGAGAACAGGAACTGCAGGAAGCCGGTGAGCATGGCGTATTTACTTCAGCAGCGACCAGCCGCCGTTCTTGACTTCCACCATCCGGAAGGCGCTCAGGTCCAGGCCCATGTGGTCGGTGGCCGACATGTTGAACTGGCCGGTGGTGCCCATGAAGCCCCGGGTTTTTTCGAGCGCGTTGCGCACGGCTTCCTTGTTGGTGCCGCCCGCCGCCTTGATGGCGTGCACGCCCAGCATCAGCGCGTCCAGCGCGTAGCCGCCGAAGGTGGAGGGCTCGTCCTTGTACTGCTTCCAGTAGGTCGCGGCATAGCTGGTGACGAGAGGCCGTTGCGGGTCGTTGGGCGCCAGCGAATTGGCGACCAGCAGCGCGGGCGACGGCATGCGCACGCCTTCGGCGGCGGGGCCGGCGAGCTTGAGGAACTCGTTGGACGCGACGCCGTGCGACTGGTACAGCGGCAGCTTCATGCCCAGCTGGGCGGCGTTCTTGGTGACGACCGCGGGCCCCTGCCCCAGGCCGAAGACCAGCAGGGCCTGGATGCCGGCAACACCGCGGATCTTGGTGAGCTGCGCGGTGGTGTCGGTGTCTTTCGGGCCGTAGGTTTCATCGGCCACCAGGGTGATGCCGTACTTCTGCGCCACGAGTTTGGTTTCTTTCGCGCCGGACTGGCCGAAGCCGCTGGTCTCGCTGAGCAGGCCGACCTTGGTGAAGCCGCGCTTTTTCATGTCCTCAAAAACCTTCTCGGCGGCCATGCGGTCGGTGTGCGGCGTCTTGAAGATCCATTTCTTGACCGGCTCCACCACCACGACGGCGCCGGACAGCGAGATCAGCGGAATGCCGGCTTTTTCCACCAGCGGCGCCATGGCCATGGTGGCGCCCGTGGTGGTGCCCGCGATCAGGAAGTCCACCTTGTCGTCGTCGATCAGGCGCTTGGTGAAGCCGTTGGCCTTGCCGGCTTCCGAGGCGTCGTCGTAGTGGACCAGCTCCAGCTTGCGCCCCAGCACGCCGCCGTCCTGGTTGAGTTGTGCGATGTAGGTCTGCAGGGTCTTGAGCTGCGGGTCGCCCAGGTAGCCGGCGGGCCCGGTGGTGGACAGGACCGCGCCTATGCGGATGGGGTCCTTGTTCTGCGCGGCGGCAGGCAGGGCCAGCGCGGCGGTCCACACGGCGGCCAGGGCGATCAGGGTGCGTTTTTTCATGTTTGTCTCCTCAGGTTAAAAATGGCAAGGCGGGAATCAGTCTTGGTCAGTTTTTGGGCCGCTTGTCGATGACGCGGCGCGACTTGCCGGTCAGGGTGCGTTCGATGGAATCGGGCCCAAGCACCGTGACCCGGGTGCTGATGCCCACCATGGTCTTGATGCGCTGCTGCAGCCAGCGGCTGATGTCGGCCACCTCGCTGGAGGGCATGGCCGCTTCGGCGGGCTGCAGCTCCGTCAGCACCTCGACTTCGTCCAGGTTGCCGTCGCGCGTGACCAGCAGCTGGTACAGCGGCGAGAGCTTGCCGTGCTTGAGCACCAGCTCCTCGATCTGCGTGGGGAACACGTTCACGCCGCGGATGATCAACATGTCGTCCGAGCGGCCCACGATCTTGCCCATGCGGCGGAAGGCGCGCGACGTGGGCGGCAGCAAACGCGTCAGGTCGCGCGTGCGGTAGCGGATCACCGGAAAGGCTTCCTTGGTGAGCGAGGTGAAGACCAGCTCGCCCTCCTCGCCGTCGGGCAGCAGTTCGCCGGTTTCGGGGTGGACGATCTCGGGGTAGAAGTGGTCTTCCCAGATCACCGGGCCGTCCTTGGATTCGATGCATTCGCTGGCCACGCCCGGCCCCATGACTTCGGAGAGGCCATAGATGTCGACGGCGTCTATGCCCGCGTTGGTCTCGATCTCGCGGCGCATGGCTTCCGTCCACGGTTCCGCGCCGAAGATGCCGATCTGCAGCGAGGTGCTGCGCGGGTCCACGCCCTGGCGCACGAACTCTTCGACGATGACCTGCATGTAGGAGGGCGTGACCATGATGATGCGGGGCTTGAAGTCCTGGATCAGCTGGACCTGCTTTTCGGTCTGCCCGCCCGACATCGGGATCACGGTGCAGCCCAGGCGCTCGGCGCCGTAATGCGCGCCCAGCCCGCCGGTGAACAGGCCGTAGCCGTAGGCGACGTGCAGCATGTCGCCGGCGCGCCCGCCCGCGGCGCGTATCGAGCGGGCGACCAGGTCGGCCCAGCGATCGATGTCGCCGGCGGTGTAGCCCACCACCGTGGGTTTGCCGGTGGTGCCCGACGAGGCATGGATGCGCGAGACCTGCGACTGCGGCACGGCGAACATGCCGAAGGGGTAGTTGTCGCGCAGGTCCTTCTTGGTGGTGAAGGGAAACTTCGCGAGGTCCTTGAGTTCCTTGAGGTCGTCCGGGTGCACGCCCTTGGCGTCAAAGGCCTTGCGGTAGTGCGGCACGTTTTCGTAAACGCGGTTCAGCGTGTCCTTGAGGCGCCGCACCTGCAAGGCGGTGATCTCGTCGCGGCTGGCCCGCTCTATCGGGTCCAGCAGGTCGGTGGGCGTGGTGTGGGCGGGCATCGCTTGTCTCCGTTTTTATTGATGTGTTGCATCCGGCCGGTTGGCGGCGCTAAGGCCCCGCGAACTTCGGCGCTCGTTTTTCCGTGAAGGCGCTCACGCCTTCGGCATAGTCCCGGCTGTAGCCCAACTCGCGCTGGAAGTCGCGTTCGAGGTCCAGCTGCTGGTCCAGCGTGTGGCCGGCTGCGGCGTCGATCGCCTGTTTGGTGCGGGCCAGGCCCAGTGTCGGGCCGGCGGCCAGTTTGCGCGCGACGGCATCGACCTCGGCCTCGAAATCAGCAGCGGGCACGCATTTCCAGATCAGCCCCCAGTCCGCCGCCTGCCGCGCGCCCAGCGCGTCGCCCAGCAGGGCCAGGCCCAGCGCACGCGCGCGGCCCACCAGCTGGGGCAAGGCCCAGGTCCCGCCGGCATCGGGCACCAGGCCCAACTTGCAAAAGGGCTGGATAAAGCTGGCGCTCTCCACGGCGATCACCACGTCGCAGGCCAACGCGATGTTGGCGCCCGCGCCAGCGGCCACGCCGTTGACCGCGCAGACCACGGGCTTGGGCATGGCGCGCAGGCGGCGCACCAGCGGCGCGTAATACTTTTCAATCGATTCGCCGAGGTCGGGCCTGGCCGCGCCGGCGCCGGCCGAAACGGCGCGGTCGCCCAGGTCCTGGCCGGCGCAGAACGCCCTGCCCGCACCTGTCAGCACCAGGGCGCGCACCTGCGGATCCGCCGCGGCGGCGTCCAGCGCGTGCTGCATCTCCAGGTGCATGGCGGCGGTGAAGCTGTTGAGCTTGCCGGGGCGGTTGAAAGTCAGGCGCGCCAGTCCCTCATCGACGGTGTAGGTGATGTCCTGGTAGCTCATGCAGGTTCCGGGGCCTGGATATGAAAGCGCCGCTGCACGACACGGAAGCGGTTGGCCACAAAGGCCGAGTCGGTGTAGGAAGCGTTTGCCGACGGGTTGCCGCCCGTGCCGTGGAAGTCCGAAAAACCCGCCGACTGGTTGACGAAGATGTTGCTGGTCAGGTTGATGGACAGCGCCACCTTGCCGCGCCAGGTCGCCTGCACCATGGCGTCCAGCACCTCGGGGCGCGTGGAGTAAATGCCCGCCGTCAGCGCGCCGTGCTCGCGCACGATGCGCTCGGACAGCGCAATCGCCGCCTGCGCATCGGCGGCGCGCACCACAAAGCTGATAGGGCCGAAGCGCTCTTGCATATAGGCTTTTTCATCGCTCGCGTCGCACTTGAGCAGCGTGGGCGTGCGGACCCGGGCATCGGGGAATTCAGGGTTGGCCAGCTTGCGGGAAGGCAGGACCACTTCGGCGTAGTGCGGCGACTCGTCAATGCGCCGCAGCGTGGCGTCCGACTGGATGGCGCCCAGCACGGCGATGGCGATTTTGGGGTCGGACACAAAGTCGGACATCGCAGCGCCCAGGTCGGCCGCGACCTCGTCGAAAGTCTTGTGCCCTTCGTCGGTATCAATCCCACCCGCGGGAACAATGAGGGCCTGCGTCGTGGTGCACATCTGGCCCGAGTACAGCGACAGCGTGAAAGCCAGGTTCTTGAGCATGGCGCGGTAGGCGTCGGTGGATTCGATCACCACGTTGTTGACGCCGGCCAGCTCGGCATACACCTGCGCCTGCTTGCAGTTCTCCATCAGCCAGGCGCCGAACTGGTTGCTGCCGGTGAAGTCCACCGACTTCACGTCCGCGTGGGTGGCCAGTAGCTGGGTGGCGCTGCGCTCGGGTGTCACAGCCAGGCTGATGAGGTTGGGGTCCATGCCCATTTCGGCCAGTACCTGGCGTATCACCGCCACCGTGATGGCGGCCGGCAGGATGGCATTTTCGTGCGGCTTGACGATCACCGGGTTGCCGGTGGCCAGCGCGGCAAACACGCCCGGGTAGGTGTTCCAGGTCGGGAAGGTGCCGCAGCCGATCACCAGCGCCACGCCGCGCCCGACGATCTCGAAATGCTTTTGCATGCGCAGCGGCGCGTTCTTGCCCTGCGGCTTTTCCCACACCACTTCGCGCGGGATGGCGGCCTGCTCGCGCCAGGCGGCCGCCACCGCTTCCAGGCCGCGGTCCTGGGCGTGGGGCCCGCCCGCCTGGAAGGCCATCATCCAGCCCTGGCCCGTCGTCATCATGACGGCGTGGCTGATCTCGAAGCTGCGCTTGTTCAGGCGCTCCAGCGCTTCCATCAGGATGCCGGTGCGCCCTTCGGCGCCCAGGGCGCCCCAGGCGGGCATCGCGGCGAGCGCCGCATCCACCAGGGCCTGCGGGTCGCAGACCGGGTAGCTGACATTCAAGGGGGCGCCGTAGGGCGACATCTCGCCGGCGTGCACGCCGGTCTGCCCCGGCTGGCCCAGTTCAAACACTTTTCCGAGCAAGGCATCGAAGGCCTGCTTGCCGTCCGCGGCGGCGGACTCACCGTACACCCTGGGGCTGGGCTGTTCGCTGTAGGGGCTCCAGAAGCCGCGCGTGGCGAGGGCTTGCACGGCCTGGGCTAGCAGGGGTTGGTGTTTTTCGAACAGGGATTGGCTCATGAGGTCTTTAAAGGGTTGGTAATAGTGGGTCAGATGTGCGCATGGTCTTCGTCGAAGTCGATGACCAGCTTGTCGGTGACGGGATAGCTCTGGCAGCACAGCACGAAGCCGCGCGCGACTTCATAGTCTTCCAGCGCGAAGTTGATGTCCATGTCGACCTCGCCCTGGACCACTTTGGCGCGGCAGGTCGAGCAGACGCCGCCCTTGCAGGAATAAGGCATCTCCAGCCCGGCCTTGAGCCCCGCGTCGACGAGGTTGTCCTGGTTCTTCTTCATCGTGAAGCTGCGCCGCGTGCCGTCCAGCACGATCTCGACTTCGCACGTGTCGTGGCCCTGCACCGTCGGGCGCGGCACGCGTGCCGCGCCGGCCGGGGTGCTGGTGCCGAACAGCTCGATCTTGATGCGCGACTTCTCCACGCCCTGGTCCTGCAGCGCTTTCGAGGCGGCCAGCATCATGTCTTCGGGGCCGCAGATGAAGGCGGCGTCGATGCCGGCCGGGTCTATCCAGTGGGTCAGCAGCTGGCTGCACTTGTCGTAATCGATGCGGCCGCTGAAAAGGGGAATCTCCTGCGACTCGCGGCTCATGATCCACACCAGGTTGAAGCGCCCCAGGTAGAGGTCCTTCAGGTCTTCGAGTTCTTCCTTGAACATGACGCCGCTGGACGAGCGGTTGCCGTAGACCAGGGTCACGCTGGTGAGTGGCTCGGCCAGCAGCGTGGTCTTGATGATGGACAGGACGGGCGTGATGCCGCTGCCCGAGGCAAAGGCCACGATGTGGCGGGCCGATTGCGGCGCCAGCGGAATGTTGAAATGACCTTGCGGCGGCATCACGTCGATGCGCATCCCCGGCAGCAGGGTTTCGGCGGCCCAATTGGAAAACGCGCCGCCCGCGACACGCTTGATGGCCACGCGCAGGCGCTTGTCCTGCACGGCCGAGCAGATGGAATAGGAGCGGCGCAGTTCCTGCCCGTCTATGTCCGTGCGCAGCGTCAGGTACTGGCCCTGCGCATAGGCAAACGCCTCGTTCAGGTGCTCAGGCACGTCGAAGCAGACGGCCACCGCGTCCCGCGTGACGGGCCGGACCTCGCGGATGCTCAGTGAATGGAATTGGGGTGATGCCACGGTGTTCAGTATGTTGGGTTCAGCACGCTTGGGTTCAGTGCGGTTTGAAATAGTCGAAGGGCTCCAGGCAGTCGCTGCACTGGTAGAGCGCCTTGCAGGCGGTGGAGCCGAACTGGGACAGCAAGCGCGTTTTGCGCGAAGCGCACCGGGGGCAAGGTACGGCGGCGCGATGCGGCATGAGGGCGGTGATGTCTATGACCTGGCCGCCGGCACCGGAGGCGCGATGCACCGGGGGCGCAATGCCGTAGTCGCGCAAGGCATCGCGGCCTCTGGGCGTCATCCAGTCCGTCGTCCAGGCGGGCGAGAGCTGCGTGCGCACCTCCACCTCGCCAAGGCCGCGATCGCGCAGCGCGTCGCGGATGGACGCGGCGATCACTTCGGTCGCGGGGCAGCCGGAATAGGTGGGCGTGACGATGACAGCCCAATCCGCGCTGTCGGCCCGCCACTGCACGTCGCGCACGATGCCGAGGTCGACCACCGAGACCACGGGCACTTCGGGGTCCATCACCTCGCCCAGCCACGCGAAGATTTTTTCGCGAGTGGCGGGCTCGGTGCGCGGCAAGGCGGCGGCGCTCACCACTGCGCTCCCGGGTAGGTGCGCTGCACGAACTGCAGCGAGGTGAGCAGGTGGCCCAGGTGTTCCGAATGTGTGCCCTGCTTGCCGCCGCGCTGGTGGCCGGTGTAAGCCGGCATGGCCAGCGTTGCGCGGTCCAGCACGGCCTGCACGGTGGCGCGCCAGGGCGCGGCCAGGCTGGGCGCCGCGGGGGCGATCCCCTCAGCCGCGCATTGCGCATCGACGGCGTCGGACTCGAACCATTCCTGGGTGTAGGGCCAGAGCTGGTTCACCGCGTCCTGCATGCGCTGGTGGCTCAATGCGGTGCCGTCGCCCAGCGCGATCATGAGGCCCGCGCTGCGCTCGACGTGGTAGCGCACTTCCTTCACGGCCTTCTGTGCGATGTCGGCGATGCGCGCATCGCTGGACCGGCTCAGCCCCGCCAGCAGCTGCTGGTGCCAGGCGTCAAACAGGAACTGGCGCGCCACGGTGTTGCCGTAGTGGCCGTTGGGTTGCTCGACCAGCAGCAGGTTGCGAAAGTCCGGGCCGTCGCGGCCATAGGCCAGCGCGTCTTCGTCGCGGCCGCGGCCTTCGACCTCACCCGCATAGGAGAGCCACAGCCGGGCCTGGCCCAGCAGGTCCAGCGCCACGTTGGTCAGCGCCAGGTCTTCCTCCAGCGCCGGCCCGTGGCCGCACCAGGCGGCGAGCTGCTGGGACAGCACCAGGGCGTTGTCGCCCAGGCGAAGCAGGTATTCAAACTTGGCGTCCATGCGGGTCACGGCCTCAGAGGTTCTTCACGCCGTCGGGCGTCGGGTAGAAGGTCGGGTGGCGGTAGGTTTTGGTCTGCGCCGGGTCGAACAGGGCTTCCTTGTCGCCGGGGCTGCTGGCGATGATGTCGCCGGCGCGCACCACCCAGATGCTCACGCCTTCATTGCGCCGGGTGTAGACGTCGCGCGCATGCTGCACCGCGCTGGCGCCGTCGACGGCGTGCAGGCTGCCCACGTGCTTGTGGGCCAGGCCGTGCTGGCTGCGGATGAAGACTTCCCACAGCGGCCATTCATGGTTCTGTGTCATGTCAGGCGGCCTCTTGCTGGTGGGCGGCTTCCTGCTTGGCCGCATGCGCGCCCAGGGCTTCACGGAACCAGGCGCCGTCGTTCCAGGCCTTGTTGCGCGCGGCGAGGCGCTCTTCGTTGCAGGGGCCCTTGCCTTTGACGACCGCAAAAAATTCTTCCCAGTCGATCTCGCTGTAGTCGTAATGGCCGCGCGCCTCGTTCCACTTGAGGTTGGGGTCCGGCAGCTCCAGGCCCAGGAATTCGATCTGCGGCACCGTCTGGTCGATGAAGCGCTGGCGCAGTTCGTCGTTGCTGTTCTGCTTGATCTTCCAGGCCATGGACTGGGCGCTGTTGGCCGACTGTTCGTCGGCCGGGCCGTGCATGGCCAGCGACGGCTCCCACCAGCGGTTGAGCGCATCCTGCGCCATGGCTTTTTGCGCCGGCGTTCCCCGGCACAGCGTCACCATGATGTCGAAGCCCTGGCGCTGGTGAAAAGACTCTTCCTTGCAGACACGCACCATGGCGCGCGCATAGGGGCCGTAGGAGCAACGGCACAGCGGTATCTGGTTGACGATGGCCGAGCCGTCGACCAGCCAGCCGATGGCGCCTATGTCGGCCCAGGTCAGCGTGGGGTAGTTGAAGATGCTGGAGTACTTGGCCTTGCCCGAGAGCAGGTCGAGGTAGGTCTGGTCGCGCGTCACGCCCAGCGTTTCCACCGCGCTGTACAGGTAGAGCCCGTGGCCGGCCTCGTCCTGCACCTTGGCCATGAGGATGGCCTTGCGCTTGAGCGTGGGCGCGCGGGTGATCCAGTTGGACTCGGGCAGCATGCCCACGTATTCGGAATGCGCGTGCTGCGAGATCTGTCGGACCAGGGTTTTGCGGTAGGCCTCGGGCATCCAGTCCTTGGCTTCCGTCTTGATGCCCGCGTTGATTTTTTCCTGGAAGGCGCGCTCCTGCGGTTCCATCTCGTCAAGGGTCTTGACGGCCTTTGCGCCCGTATCCACCAATTGTGCGTACATGCCTGTCTCCGTTTTTCGTGGGCTGAATGGTCGGATGTTAGTGATACAAAATGACTCATACAATCAGGTTTTGTGTATCACTTCTGGACAAGTGCCGTGCGCGCCAGGATTTCAAACGACCAGATTTCAGCCAGGATCGCCCGCGTGCGGCGCGGCCTGGTGCTGCGCGCCAATTCGCTGCTGATCACGATTTACGGCGACGCCATCGCGCCGCGCCGGCAGGCGGTCTGGCTGGGCAGCCTGATCACCTTGATGGAGCTGTTCGGGCTGTCGTCCCGGCTGGTGCGCACCAGCGCCTTCCGGCTTTCCGCGGACGACTGGTTCACGGCGACGCGCATAGGCCGGCGCAGCTTCTACGGCTTGTCCGACACCGGCCTGCAACGTGTGCAGCATGCCGACAGGCGCATCTACGAATTCGACCTGCCGGCCTGGGACGGCCACTGGACGCTGGCGCTGCTGGACCTGAAGATGCGGGCCAGCGCGCGCCAGCATTTGCGGCGCGAGCTGCTGTGGGAGGGCTTCGGGCAGGTGCTGCCCAACCTGTATGCCCATCCCCATGCGGACCCGCTGTCGCTCAAGGAGATCCTCAAGGCGGCGCAGGCCGAAGACCAGGTGGCCGTGCTGCAGGCGTCGAGCATCGAGGGCTATTCACGCAAGCCCTTGCAGGCCATCATGCTGGACACCTTCAAGCTGATGGAGGTGGAGCTGGCCTGGAAGCAGTTCATCGCGCGCTTCGCACCGGTGGTGGAATACCTGGCGGACCTGAGCCAGGCCGAGGCTTTTTTTGTGCGCACGCTGTTGATCCACGAATACCGCCGCGTGCTGCTGCGCGACCCGAATTTGCCCGAAGCCCTGCTGCCTGCGGGCTGGCCGGGCATACAGGCCAGGGCGCTGTGCGAGACGCTTTACCGCGGTTTGCTGAACAACAGCGAAAGCTTTCTGCATACGCTGGTGGAGACGCCGGAAGGCCCGCTGATGGCAACGCCTTTGTCGGTCTCGCTGAGGCTGGCCTGAGACCATGCGGCGTTTGGGCGATCTGCCCGGATAATCCACGCGCAAGACCCCAACCGGTAAACCTCCCCGTCACACCCTGAAGGCCGCATGAGAAACCGCCCCAGCCCCCTCTTCGCCAATGTGGTGTTCGTCCTCTCCGTGGCCGTGCTGGTCGCGGTGGGCGCCTGGTACCTGGCGGGCGGCGGTGCGCAGCCGGCTTCGGCCAGCCTGCACCTGACGCAGGCCGACTGGCAGGTGGCGCAGGATGCGGCGGATTTCAGCGCGCCGCCGCTCACGCAGGACAGCAAGGCCCTGGCGGGCGCCTGGGAGCATGCCGTGCTGCCCTCGGCCTTGCCCGCCGCGCCGGATCAAAGCGCCGGCAAGGTCCGCACCACCTGGGTCAGGTTGTCCGCGCAGGGGCAGCCCATGCCCTCCGGGCCGCTCGCGCTCTACGGGGCGCGCCTCAAGGTCGAAGGCACGGTGGCGGTGTATGCCGACGGCCGGCTGGTGCACCGGGCGCAGCAGCAGGGCCAGTTGTGGAACAGCCTGTTCACCCCGCTCTGGCTGGTGCTGGACAAGCGCGCGGACGACGCGCCTGTCAACGAAATCCTGATCCGCCTGGAACACCCGCCCGCGGTGCGGGTCGGCCTGTCGTCGCTGTGGCTGGGCCCGCCCGAGGCCTTGCGCGGGCGTTATTACCTGCGCCAGTGGCTGCAGCGCGAGCTGCCCGCCACACTGAGCGCGGCCTTCCTGGTGGTGGGCATCTTTGCCTTGCTGGTGTGGATGCGGCGCCGGCAGGAAACCGACTACCTGCTGTTTTTCAACCTCGCCGCCGTTTCTTTCGCGGGCCACCTGCACTACTACGTGGGCCTGCCCATCCTCAACGACTGGTTTGCCTGGCTGACCAGCAACGCCCTGTTCTGGCTGGTCACCGTGCTGCATCTATTCCTGCGCCAGCTGCACGGCCGCCGGCTGACCTGGCTGACGCGCGCCGTGGTCGGCGTGACCGTGCTGACGAGCGTGCTGACGCTGCCGGTGGTGGCGGTGCTGCCGGTGTTCCCGAGCACGTCCGTGCTGGTGCCGGTGATGTACGCGATCGTGGTGCTGATGGCCGCCACGGTGTGCCTGGTGGGCGGCATCAGCGCGTGGCGCCGTTCCAGTGAAGGCCGGCTGCTGGCCCTCGGCCTGGGCGTGTGCACCTTGCTGGGCGTGCCCGACTGGCTGCTGCACAACAACGTCATCAGCCCCGAGGGATGGTTTCTGGGGGCCTACACCAATGCCGTCACCTTTGCGATGTTCGGTTTCCTGATGTACCGGCGTTACGTCAACGCCATCGGCAAGGTGGAGCAGCTCAACGCCAGCCTGGAACAGGTCAATGCCGGCCTGGCGCAGCGCCTGCAGACGCGCGAGGCCGAGCTTGAACTGAGCTACCAGCGGCTGCGCGAAGCGGAGATGCGGCAGACCATCAGCGACGAGCGCCAGCGCCTGATGCAGGACATGCACGACGGCCTGGGCTCCTACCTGATCAGCGCCATCCGTTCCGTGGAGCGCGGCGATGCCAGCGACCTGCAGGTCTCGCAAATCCTCAAGGACTGCCTGGACGACCTGAAGCTGACCATAGATTCCATGGAGCCGGTCGAGGCCGACCTGCTGCTCTTGCTGGCCACGCTGCGCTTTCGCCTGGAGCCGCGGCTGGAGGGCACCGGCGTTGCGCTGTTGTGGGAGGTGCGGGAGTTGCCCACACTGGCCTGGCTGGACCCGTCGAGCGCGCTGAACATTTTGCGCATCGTGCAGGAAACCATCGCCAACATCCTGCGCCACACCCGGGCCAGCGAGATCCGCGTGGGCACCGCACTGTCGGCCGAAGGCGTTCAGGTGACGATTGAAGACAACGGCCAGGGCTTCGACGTGGAAAAAGCCCTGGGCGCCGCTGCGGGGCGCGGCCTGCACAACCAGCAGCGCCGTGCCCAGGCTGTTGATGGCAAGGTGAGCTGGGAGTCGGGGCCGGCGGGGACGCAGTTCATGCTGTGGCTGCCGCTGGAGCGCGGCGGCCGGCAGCCGTTACCACAAGGCTGAGTCGCGCAGGCTCTCGGTTTGCTCGCGTTCGCGCCGCAGCCGGAGCCAGCGCCACACCTCCAGCAGCGCCAGGGCCGCGGCGGCGAGCACAAACACTTCCCAGAGCCTGAGGGGGCGGCCGATGACGGCCGGCATCGCGACCCAGAGCAAGGCGCCGAGCAAAGCCGCGGCGACAAGGTTGACGATGAGGGTGGGACGCATGGTTTGAAAGTTCACGGGTCCATTTTCCACGCCGGAGGACTCAAATCCTTGGGAGAAATACCGATCGTGGCCTGGATGCAACGTCAAACGGTCTGAAAATGTAAGCGCCGCCAGCCCCTTTCCCCCTGGCAGACGGAAATCCACGCGGACCCAGGCTAAAAAGAAGGATATCCGGAACTTATCCACATCCTGGGCGTCCCTGCATCGAAAGATGAGTCAAGGCATTGACAGGAAAACCGGCTCGGGCTTCATCGCAATCGGGCAAGCGTGAGCCGCGTGCGTGAATTTTCCCGGCAAGGCGAAGGCCGGCTAAAACAAGGCTGAAAACAATTTTTCGAATCCATTGGAATAAGTGCGAAGGCCGGCCCGTCTATGCAGAGGCTTACTCCCCTCAACTTCCACTGGATTCACCATGAAACGCTATTTCCTCACCACCTCCCTCGCCCTCGGCATGCTGGGCGCCGCCCATGCGGGCCAGGCAAGCAATGACGCCGGCACGCACTTCCAGGCCATCGCCAGCGGCGACCTGGGCATCTTGATGCGCGGCTACAGCGAAGCAGCCCAACTCCAATGGCTGGGCGGCCCGCTGGACGGCAGCTATGCCGGCACCGGGGCCATTCGCGGTGTCTGGGAAAAGCTCGGCAAGGCCCAGGGCCCGCTGAAAGCCACCGTTGAAGCCCTTGAAGAGTCCGCCAACCCCAAGGGCGCAACCGTCACCGCCAACGTGCTGTTTCTTGGCAAGGCCCCGATCAAGGTGCGTTATGTGCTGGTGTACCGCGACAACCTGATCGTGTCCGAGACATGGCAGATCGACCCGAAACTCAATGTCGGCCCCGTGGCGGCCGCGCCTGCCTACTGACAGCTCGCCCTCAAGCATCGCTGGGCGCAGGCGCACTTTGGCGCAGGCCGGTACGCCGGTGCGGCCTGCTGCCTGGCGTCTGCAAAAGCGGCAAGCCTTGCGCCGGCAGGTGGCGTGGCGCATGCTGGCAAGGCGGAACATCAAAAAATATTTTGAATTGCCTGGAATAAATGCCGGGGCTGCAGCGTCTATACCGGTGTTCAGCTTACTTTCTTTCAAGGAATTCACCGCGTGGCACACCCTCCCATGACCATCGTTTTCGCCGAATCCCGCCCGGACCGTTGAAACAGCCATGCGCGCCCGGAACGAAGCCGAGATCGTGGCCTGCATCCCGCAGCTGCGCCGTTACGCGCGCGGACTGGCCTCGGGCCGGGAGCAGGCGGATGACCTGGTGCAGGACACGCTGGAGCGCGCCTGGAGCAAATACGCCCTATGGCAAAAGCGCGGTGAAGTGCGCGCCTGGATGTTCGGCATCATGCACAACCTGTTCATAGACCGCGTTCGCAGCCAACGGGCGCGCCCGGAAGACAGCGCCGGCGACGCGCTGCCGGAGGTGGCCGACCGCCCCAGGCAATTCGACCGCCTCGAGATACGCGACCTTGACCGCGTGCTGCAACGCCTGCCGCCCGAGCTGCGCGAGGTGCTGCTGCTGGTGGGGGTGGAGGAATTGAGCTACCAGACCGTGGCGGAGGTGCTGGACGTGCCGATAGGCACGGTGATGTCGCGCTTGTCGCGGGCCCGCGAGCGCATGCGCGCGGAACTGGAAGGACACACCGTGATTAACAGGATACAGCGGGTGAAATGACATGGAAAAAATCAAACTCACATCTTCTTCCAACGGCGGCGGCGCGCCTGTGACCGAGTCCGACCTGCATGGCTATGTCGACCTGCAACTGACGCCGGCACGCCGCGCCGAGGTCGAGCACTACCTGGATGAACGCCCGGACGAGCGCCGGCGCGTCCAGCAATGGCAGCAGCAGAACGATTTATTGCGCGGCTCCCTGGACCCGGTGCTTGAAGAAGCCCTGCCCGCGCGGCTGCCGCTCAAGCCTCCGGCCACGGTCTACCCGTGGCGGGGGCTCGCCGCGGGCATCGCCATCGCGGCGGTCAGCGCCAGTTCGGCCTGGTTTGTGCGAGGCTCGGTCGACGGCGAAGCGGCGCGCCTTGCCCTGGCCAGGGCAAGCAGCATGGTAGCCGCCGGCAACAGCGAGCTCACCGGGTTCGCGCGCCGCGCCGCCGTGGCCCACGTGGTCTACAGCCCGGATATACGCCGCCCGGTTGAAGTGGGCGCCGACCAGGAGCAGCAACTCGTCACCTGGCTGTCCAGGCGGCTGGGCACCGCCGTCAAGCCGCCGGTCCTGCAGGGCATCGGCTACGAACTGATAGGCGGGCGTTTGCTGCCCGGCGACACCGGCCCCGTGGCGCAGTTCATGTACCACGATGCCACCGGGCAGCGCCTGACGCTTTACGTGACCCGTGAAGTGCCGAAGATTGCCAACCAGCCCGAAACCGCCTTCCGTTTTGGGCAGGACGGCCCTGTCAACGTTTTCTACTGGGTCGACAGGAATTTCGGCTACGCCATCTCGGGTGGCGCCGACCGCAAGGAGTTGATGCGCGTCTCGCAAGAGGTGCATCGGCAACTGGCATCCAGCTGAGCATTCGCATTTTTACTGTCTTCCGCGGATACCCGCGGTGGATGCGGCTTTCCTTTTTTTAACGGATATTCCATGACCACACAACGACGCGACCTCCTCAAATTCAGCCTGGCCGCCGCGGCCGGTGCCGCCCTCCCCCTGGCAATGGCACAGCCGGCCAACAGAAATGTTGACCCGCGCGACCGCGTCTTCATCACCAACGAAGACTCCAACACACTGGTCGTGATCAATCCGCGCACCAACACGGTGGAGAGCACGATCAACCTGACCAGCTTCGACGAAGACCCGCGCCCGCCGTTTCGCTACGTCACCAACGGCGTCGCGCCGACCCACGCCGCGATGATCCACAAGCCGCTGTACCACGGCTGCATTGACGCGCACGGCGCCGTGCCCTCGCCCGACGGCCGCCTGCTGGCCACCAGCGGCCGGGGTTCCAGCAATATCTACCTGATCGACGCCGCCGAGCGCCGGGTCATCGGCAACACGCCCAATCCCGCCGCCGGGCCCACGACCGTGGCGGACCGGCTGAGCAGCGGCATCCTGCTGGGGCGGGAGCCGCATGAGCCGACCTTCACCCGAAACGGCAAGGAGCTGTGGGTCACCCTGCGCGGGGAAGACCGTATCGCCATCCTGGACGTCGATCGCGCGATACGCCAGCTCAAGGGGGCCGACACCTCCGCCATCCGCCAGTTTCTTCCGACGCTCTACGGCCCCTCGCAGGTGTGGTTCAACCGGGAGGGAACGCTGGCTTTCGTGGGCAGCCAGAAGATGGCAAGCATCGATGTCTTTCGCGTGAACACGGGCGCCGACGGCCACTCGCAACCGCAGCGGCTCACGACGCTGGACATCAGCGCCCAGGACAAGCCCGGTTTCACGCCGTTCATGAAGACGACGTCCGACGGCAACGAAGTCTGGCTGTCGCACAAGCTGGCCGATACCTTGTCTTGCCGCTCGACACACGGCGGTTTTGAGCTGCTCGACAAAGTCCCGCTTGGCGCGATGGCCAGGCCCAACCACGTGGAGTTTGTTTCCAATGCCAAAGGCAGTGTGGTGTACGCCAGCCTGGCGCGCGTGGACGACAGCGGGCCGGGCGGTGTGGCGTCCAGCCAGATCGCCATCATCGACCGCGGTGCCAAGACAGGTGAGCGCAAGATGATCGGCAGTTTCTTCACCCGCGGCCGTGAAGCCCACGGCCTCTGGACCAACCCCGAGAACACGCTGCTGTATGTGGCGCATGAACAGGACGAGTTGCCCGGCAGCCCGAATGCCGGCCAGACGGTGTGCAGCGCCTTCGACGTGAGCGATCCCATGAAGCCGGTGTTCATCGCGCAGATACCGCTGGGCAACCTGGCACTTCCCTCGGGAGAGCTGCGCAACAAAAAAAGCATCAACCTGGTCTATGTGCGGGTCGGCGTGAAGGGACAGACAGCGTGAAATGGGGGCGCTTGCACCAGTTCGCATTCACGCCGTTCATCTGGCTGATGGCATTGAGCGCCGCCATCATCGTCATTGCCGGGATGCCGGGCGCCGGCGGCGAGCCGTTTGAAGCGGACGCTGCCGCCCGACACGACCACGTGGCCGAGGCGATGGCCGGTTCGATGTGCACATCGACAGGTGCGGGCTCTGACTTCCAGCGCGACATGGAAAAAGGCATGGGCCGCATGATGGCCGACATGCATTCGCCCGGCTACAGCGGCAACGTGGACGCCGATTTTCTGGCGATGATGGTCCCGCACCACCAGGGCGCGGTGGACATGGCGCGGCTTGTCCTGGTGCACGGCCGCGACCCGGCGACCCGCATGCTGGCCGAGGAAATCATCGCGGGCCAGACGATTGAGATCCAGAGCATGCAACGCCGATTGGCCTTGCTGCGGGAACCGGATCGGGTGGTTGCCGAGAGCGAATTTCCAGTACTCGGTGGGACACGCGGTCCCTGATCGAATTCCCAGGTGCCCACGCTGCCGGGCTCCGCCGGTGCCGTCCCGTCTCCGGCAGCTCGATGTCCCGCATGTGTCCTGAAAAAAAACGCGTCTACACTGAAAACATATGCACGCCTTGCGAACTTCTTCAATCCTGGCCCGCCTTGTCCTGGCGTGCTTCGTCTTGATGCTGGGTGTCGCGGGGGCATCGCCCATCGTTCATCCCACGACCATGGAGATCGTCTGTACGGCGGGGGGCGGCATGAAGATCGTTGTCACCAGCGATGACGGTCAATCGGCGGGAGCAGGCCGGCACACGCTCGATTGTTCGCTGTGCCTCACCGCCGCGCCGCCGCCTCCCCAGCCCCGTGCCACGCCGGAAATTCCGCAGGTGCCGGCGCGCGCCCTCAAGCCCGCCGCCGCGGCGCATATCGCCGCGCTCGCCGGCGCTCCGCTGCCGCCTCGCGGGCCGCCGATCTTCGCCTGATCGTCCCGCAGCTCGCAGCCTGCATCGCAGGTTAGCCGGCTGCGAGTTCCGCACCCGATGGTGGCGGGATTCGAGCCATGCCGCCTGGGTGGCCACCACTCAAAACACACCGCCTGCTTGTGCCGGGTACGGGTCCGTTCGCGGCCCATCGCGCCCACACGGCCTGGCAGCGTGCCTGCAACAAGGCAAGCGCCCCCGCCAGTTCTTCGTTTGAAGTGACGGGCGGCGGCCGATTGCGTAAACACAAAGAGGAATACTTTTTATGAATCAACCAGCTCCCGATCCCCTGGCATCCATAAGTGCTTTTGCGATAAAGAGAGATTGTCTT
Organism: Polaromonas sp. YR568; assembly: GCF_943369415.1. Taxonomy (GTDB): domain Bacteria; phylum Pseudomonadota; class Gammaproteobacteria; order Burkholderiales; family Burkholderiaceae_C; genus Polaromonas. Next base: position 38,267 of record NZ_CALRNF020000027.1, on the reverse strand, counting down.
CCTGGCTCACTTGCGAACGGTTTGCCGGCCGTGAATGCACCCCCGCTTCCCCGCAAGCCGTCACGACGCGCCATGGTGTTGTCCGGCATCACGCTGGCCGCCCTGTCCCTCGCAGGCTGCGGGAAAGCCGCGCCCGCGGGTTTTCACGGCATCGACATCACCGGCGCCGGCTACGGCAAGGACTTCCGGCTGAGCGACCCGGATGGACACGTGCGCACGCTGGCCGATTTCAAGGGCAAGGCCGTGATGATGTTTTTCGGATTCACGCAATGCCCCGACGTGTGTCCTACCGCGCTGATACGCGCCGCTGAAGTCAAACGGCTGCTCGGCGATGACGGCAATCGCTTGCAGGTCATCTTCGTCACGGTCGATCCCGAGCGCGATACGCCGGAAGTTCTCAAGGGCTACACAGCCGCCTTCGACCCGGGCTTTCTCGGCCTGTACACGGACCTGCAGCGCACCGCCGAGACGGCTCGGGAATTCAAGGTTTATTACAAGAAGGTACCCACGGGCGCCTCTTACACCATGGACCACTCGGCGTTCAGCTACGTGTTCGACCCGGCAGGCAAGCTGCGCCTCGTCTTGCGCCACGACCAAAGCGCGCCGGACTACGCCGCCGACCTGCGCCAGATCCTGCATCCCGCCTGAATTTCAACCCCGAAGGAAACCCCCATGAAACCCGCCATTCACACCCTCGTCATCGCCATTTCCCTGCTGGCAACCGCGGCGCACGCCCAGGTTACCGTCAAGGATGCATGGGTGCGCGCCACCGTGCCGCAGCAGAAGGCCACGGGCGCCTTTATGCAACTCAGCGCGCCAAAGGACATGAAGCTGGTCTCGGCCAGCTCGCCCGTCATACCCATCGTCGAAGTTCACGAGATGGCGATGCAGGACAACATCATGAGGATGCGCCAGGTTCCCGCCGTCGGACTGCCCGCCGGCAAGAACGTGGAACTCAAGCCGGGCGGTTACCACGTGATGCTGATGGGCCTGAAGCAGCAGGTGAAGGAGGGCGACACCGTGCCTTTGATACTGGTGTTCGAGGACAAGGACGGAAAGCGCGAGACACAGGAAGTGATGGCAAAGGTGCGCGCCCTCAATACCGCCGCCCAGCCGGCCGCGCACGGCGAGTCCGGGCACTGACAGGCCATCACCACGGGCAACAAGCTATGACCAAAAATCCTGTCTTCCTGGCGCTTGCCGCGCTGCCTGCGTTCGCGCTCCCCGCATGGGCGCAAGGGGCATCAGAAAGCAAACCGCTGTCCGCCGTCACGGTCGTGGGCAAAGCCCCCAAAGACGGGCAGCGCGCACCGAATCTGGCCACCGGAGTGGCGGACTCGCCGCTCGAAACCCCCTTCTCGGTTACCGCAGTCCCCGCGGAGCGCGTGCGGGAACAGGCCGGCACGACGCTGCAGGACGCATTGCGCAACGTGCCCGGCGCGCAAGCCGACTCGGGCTTTAACGGTTCGCACACGCAGTTCTTCATCCTGCGCGGCGCCGTTACCGACAGCGGCACGGGCTCGAACCGCGTGCTGCGGGACGGCGTGCGCTTGTCGAACTATCCCTATGTTCCCGCTTTTGTCGAGAGCGTCGACGTGCTGCGTGGACCCGGCGCCGCCGTCGGCGTGCGCAGCGAGCCGGGCGGCACCGTCAACCTCACCACGCACCAGCCCCGGCTGGAAAATTTCGGTTCCGTCTACCTGGGCGGCGGAAGCGCCGGCGCGCAAGAAGTCTCGGTTGACCTGAACCGTGTGCTGTCGCAAGACGGTGAACTCGCCGCGCGCATCACGGCAACCCGTTCCAACGGGACCGAATGGCGCCACGTGCCTGACCGGCTCGACGGCATCAAGCTGGGCCTGGCCAAGAGCGACGGCGGACGCTACCACTTGCGCGCCGGCATCGAGGCGACGAACCAGGCCTATCGCCCGGACTACGGCGTGCCGGCGCTGAACGGCCGGCCCGTTGACGTGCCCAGAGACCGCCAGTTCGGCGAGCCCTTCGGCGACTCGACCACGAACAACCGCATCGCCGACCTGCATGGTGACATTGCCGTCGGCTCCGACACCCGCCTGGCCGTCGACGTCACGCGCCTTGAGGCAAACTCCACGTCGATCAAGAACACGCTCACCGGATCACCGCTGGCCGGCCAGCCCGCCGGCACCTACGCGCGCATGTCGTCGTGGGAGCCCGGAACGACGCGGCGCATCGACTCGCTGGCCACCTCGTTGACCAGCTGGCAAGCCATCGGTGACGTGATGCATCAGGTCTACCTGGGTGTCGACTACTACCGGGAGTTTCTGGACCAGCCCTCGCTGTCCGTGCCGGCTTCGACCAGTCCGAATATCAACGTGTTTGATCCGCTGTATGGCCGCGTGACGGCCCCGGTTGCCGGCGCCGCGTTGGCACGCACGCTCACAACCGAGAACCTCAAGGCCATCGGCGCCACCGCCCAGGACAAGGTGGACTTCGGTGCCTGGTCGGTGGTGGCCGGGGTGCGCTTTGACCGGCAGACATTTTTGTACGGTGCCACCGGCGTGCTGCCGGTCGAAGAATCACGCTGGTCCCCCAAGCTTGCGGTGCTGCATCGAAACTCGGACACCGATACGGTCTACGCCAGCGTCTCGACCGGCACGTCGCCCAACCAGGTGTCCTCGTCCCGGAACCAGTCCCTGCCTTCGCGCCGGTCCGCCCAGGCTGAAGTGGGCTGGAAGTCCTTGTGGCGCGGTGGCGACTTGATCTCCGAGCTGGCAATCTACCGGCTTGACCAGAGCAACATGATCTCGTCCGATCTGAGCACACCGTCCAACAACTTCGATTTCACGACAGCCGGTTCCGCCCGCTCGCAAGGCTTGGAAGCCTCGTTGACCGGGGCGCTCACCGACCGGTTGAACCTGGTGGCGACCTACGCCTACACCAACGCCGGCTACGGGCAGAACTCGGTCTACGCCGGAAAGCGGGTTCCCAACGTGGCGCGCCACGTCCTGAGCGTGTGGGGCCAGTACCGCTGGGATGCCGCGTGGAAGACGGGCGTGGGCGTCTACGCACAGAGCCGGCGCTTCGCCGACGAAGACAACTCAACGGTGTTGCCCGGCTACACACGTGTCGACCTGGTCCAGACGTGGACGACAAACACAGGCTCCGGCCAGTTGCTTGAAGTGCAGCTGGCGCTGCGCAACCTGCTCGATACCAACTACTACGTGTCCAGCCACCTGCATGTGTCGCGCTGGATCACGCCGGGCCAGGGCCGCAATCTGGCGCTGTCGGCCACCTACCGGTTTTGATTTCCTGCAACGGCAAGAATGCCTTCCCATCCCCATCGATCGCCGCCACGCCAGAGCGGCGTTTGCCGAACCCCGATGGAAGAAGCACCGAAGGAAAATGCCGCCTTGTTCACCAAGGCGGCATCCGAAAACGGACTTCTTTCAAGCCCTGCCGCCGTCGCTCAATCAGAAGGTGTGGCGGATGCCGACGCCCAGCGCGGACGTGCTGTTGGCGGCGCCTGGGGCGGTGGCCAGGATGCCCGGGCTGTACATCGCCGATGCGGTCATCGTGGAGAAGGTGCCGTAGAGGGTGGTGCGTTTGGACATGTTGTATTCCGCACCCACCAGGTATTGCTTCAACTTGCCCCGGGTGGCGGCGCCGGCGAAGTCATAACGAGCCTGGATGTAGCTGGCCTTGAGCTTCCAAGGCCCGGTGTAGTAGTCGCCGCCCACGTCGATGATGCTGGACTTCGTGTTGTTGGAGCCGCCGGCGGCAAACGCGCCCGAGCCCGCTGCACGCAGGAAAGCCGTGGTGAAGTTGGGCGCCGCGCCGGCCGATGCGGTGATCAGCGGCTGCTTCACCTCGGAAATCGCACCGCGCAGGACCAGGTCGCCGAGCTTGTATTTGGAGCCGATCATCCAGGTCTTGATGCAGGTATCGCCCGGCTGGCCGAGGCCCGCCGTATTGCAGCCCGCGCCGCTGGTGGCGCCCTGGTCGCTGCTGGTATTGCCGGCGGCGTTCACGACACCGAGCTTGGACTCCCAGTAACCAAAGCCGATGGCGAAGGGGCCTTCCGGCGCGTACATGGCGCCATACCCCAGCGAGCGGCCCGCGGCATTGGTTCCTGCGGTTTCACCAAAGCCCACGGAAATGTTCGCGCGAAACCCGCTGAAGACCGGTGTGCTGTAGTACAGCATGTTGTTGGCGCGGTTGCCCCCAACCCGGTCCAGGTTGTTGGCGTGAACGCGCGTGATGAAGGTGCCGAAAGGCGTGATGCTGGAGAAGGGCTCGGCGATCTCATCGGTGAAGTCCTTGCGGCGGCCGATCTGGAGGTTGCCGAAGTTCTCACCACTCAGGCCGACCACGGAGCGGCGCCCGAAAAGCGCGCCGCCCTGCGTGGAGCTTCCGTTGTCGACAGCGATGCCGCCTTCCAGCGCGAACAGGGCGCTCAGGCCGCCGCCCAGGTCCTCGGTGCCGCGCAAGCCGAAGCGCGATGCCTGGAGCAAGCCTGAATCGATGCCGCTGAACGAACCGGCAACACCCGTGGAGCCCGAGGGCGCGGCCTTGGTCTGGTAGGCGAACCCTGCGTCGAGGATGCCGTAGATGGTGACTGTGGTCTGCGCATGGGCGGCGTTCGCCAGGCACAGCAGCGCGGCACAGCCAAGTAGCGTCCTGTTCATAAATGGATTCCCTCGTAAATGGTTCATGGTTAATGGTTCATGGTTAATGGTTAATGGTTCATGGGTTCAACGATGCCGATGCAAACAATCGTCTCATTGAACGATACGATGTTATGTTTGGCGATACGATATTAATGTCAGCGCGATGTGCGTGTCAATTTTTTGTCTCTTTTGTTGTAACGCTGTTTCATTGAGCGATACTACCGTTGCACATTCACGTCGGGTGCGGCCTTGCTTCAAGGGCAGCCATTTCCGGTGCAACGGACAAAAAAAAGCCAAGTGAAAAATCACCCGGCTGAAGCGCGATGAGGATGTGAAGCGAGCCTGAAAACCAGCTCATCGCACGGCGATACCCGCGCGGTAACGCCCACCTTGGAGAAAACAGGACTTAAGCAGTCTTACGGAATTCGGCTCCTTCTTCCTGGGGGCTGTTGCTTCGTGTGCGCCAGGCCGGGCAACTCCATCACTCCCCAAGGCTCAGTTTCTTTTCCTTGATGAGACGGCCCCAGAGCACCCTGTCGCTTTGCACGATGGCCGCGAACCTGTCGGCCGTCGTGGGCGCCGCGTCCGCGCCCAGTGCGGCGAATTGCTGGACGAGTTCAGGGTCCTGCAAGACACCCTGCACGTCAAGATTGATCTTGCTGACCAGAGCGGCCGGTGTTCGGGAAGGCGCGAACAGGCCGTACCAGATGGTGAAGTCAAAGTTGGGATACCCGGCCTCGATCATGGTCGGGACATCAGGGAACGCGCGATCACGTTTGCGGGTCGTGACGGCCAGCGGAACCAGCTTTCCGGTTTTTATATGCTGCAGGACGCTGGGTGTCGCATTGATGCCCAGCTGGACCGTTCCGGCAAGCAGTTCCTGCACGGAGGGAGCCGCGCCCTTGTAGGCGATGTGCACCATGCGCGTGGCGGTTTGCGCGGTGAACATTTCCATCATCAGGTGGTTGGGGCTGCCCATGCCGCTGGAGCTGTAGTTCAGCTCACCGGGCTTTCTGGTGGCGTAGGCCACCAGGTCCTTGACGGTCTTGATACCGAGCGAGGGGTGCACCGTGAGGATGGGGGTATTGGTCAGGACCTGCACCACGGGAACGAGATCGCGCTGGGGGTCATAGGCCACCCTTTTATTGAGCAGCGGATTGGTGACGATCAGTGAGCCCGCGCCAAGCAGCAAGGTATAGCCGTCCGGCTGCGAATTGATGGCGGAAATCACGCCCGGCGCGCCCGGCCGGTTGTCCACGATCACGGGCTGCTTCCACATCTCGCCCAGCTTGCGGGCAAGAACCCGTGTACTCGAATCGGCGGCCGCGCCCGCCGGGAAGGGCACGACGATGCGCACCGGGCGGTCCGGCCACGCGGCGGCCGCAGCCGTCGCCGCGGTGTGCGTGAAGAGCAAAAGCACAGAAGCAATAGAAGCAATAGAAGCAATAGAAGCAAAAGCTGCAAAAGCTGCAACAGGGCGGACTAGAAGATTTCGCATGGTGACTTCCGGTAAGGGTGTTGATACGTCAGGAAAAGCGCATGGCTTACAAAGGGTCGGCATCCAGGGGGACCAGGGGCAGGATCACGTGGGACGGGTGGCGCGCATCAAGGTAGATGCGGTTCTTCGCGATCAGCAGGTCTTCGGATTGCGCCTCGGCGGCGCCCGTGTTGGGATTGACGTCGAAGCGCGGGAAATTGCTGCTCGAGATGTCCACGCGTATGCGGTGGCCGCGCTTGAACAGGTTGCTCGTGGGAAAAGCTTCGATGCGTATCCTGCAGATTTCGCCCGGCGTCATCAGCACCGGCTTCTCCCACGAATCCCTGTAGCGCACCCTCAGGATGCCGTCGGTGAGGTTCATCGCATAGCCGTCGGGATAGTCGTCGCTGGGGGGATAGACGTCGATCAGCTTGGCGGTGAAGTCGGTATCCACGCAGTCCGAAGACACCCAGAGCACGAACTCGATCGCCCCCGTGACCTCGACGTCGGCGGCAAGCGGCTCCGATTCGAACACCAGCACGTCCTGGCGTTCGCTCAGCGGCGCGAAGGGCGGTTCACACCCGAAGAACTTCTCCGACGCCACCTGGTTGTAGGCGCCGGCCAGGATGGCCGGCGGCCTGGACACGACGGCACCGCCCAGCGTCGGCACCGGATAAAGCGGGTTGAAGATGTACTCCCTGAATGCCGCGTCGTCCACCGGCATCTCGTTCGCGAGCGCCCCGCCCTCGTGCAGGAAAAACTTTGCGGGCAGGGCGTGCGGCAGGGGCCAGGTCCGTTCGGCGCGCCACTTGCCGCCATGGTCCAGGCGGCCGTCGCGGTTCTTTTTCCCCGTGCCCCCGCCCATCACGAAGATCAGCACGGGGGCACCGTGGTCGGCGCCGTTGTCCAGCTTCTTTAACCAGCGGTCAAACCATTTCAGCCGCATCTCCAGGAATCCCGGCGCGACATTGCCTTCAAATGCGGCGCGCTTGCCGAAGTCGACGTCGCCGGCGAATGTCTCCCACCGGTCGCCATGCGTCCAGGGGCCCAGTATCAGGCGCGCCGGCGAGTTGCCGCCGGCCATGCCCTGGAAGTTCTCCACCGCCGTGCGGGGGTAGACGTCGTACCAGGAAGAGATATGCAGGGCGGCGACATCCCGCATCAACGGATAAAAGCCCTGCGCATAGATGCCGGGCTGCTTCCAGTAATCGTCGAACACCCCTTTTTCCCATTGGTCGAACAGGAACTCCTCATACTCCGGCGAGCCGGTCAAGGGTGAATCGCCGCGCCGCCAGGGCATGCGCTTGAACCAGTTGTCCAGGTCCTGCGGCGATATCTGGAATTCGCTGGAGCCGGACAGCCTGGCGGTCTGGGCCGCGAACATCACGGCCCAGGCGGCCTGTTTCAACTCGTAGGCCCCGCCCTGGCGTATGCCGCTGCCGTAGCCATTGGAGAAGCCGCCCGAATCGACGCACATGGCCTTCAGGCCGGGCGCGCCCGCCGAGGCCAATGCCATTTGTGTGTGTGCGGCATAGGAAAGGCCTTTGGTTCCGATGTTGCCGTCACACCAGTCCTGGGCCACGATCCATTCACAGGTGTCGTAGCCGTCGTCGGCATCGCTCAGGTACTTGGTGAATTTCCCCTCGGACCCGTGGCGGCCCCGGCAGTCCTGGTAAATCACCACGTAACCGTGAGAGGTGAAAAAATTGGCCACCTCCGCGCGGCTCAGGGGCTCATGGCCGGCGCCCGGTTTTTCAGACCGGCTCACCACCGACTTCCCGTAGGGGGTGCGCTCCAGGATCACCGGGAACTTGCCGTCCATGCGCCGGCCGTCGGCGCCCGGAAAGTACACATCGGTGGCCAGATGAATTCCGTCACGCATCCGGACCATGACGTCTTTCTCCAGGCAGGCGGACGGCTTCTCAGGGGGACGGGGAAATTCTCTGGTGTTCATTTTTTTCAGGTGCGGGTCGGCAACTCACAAGCTGCGGATGGATTTTTTTCGGCGACTTTGGCAGAGCTGTTTACCCTGGCTCGTCGTATCGTCAAATGATACAGTAGATCATTTAATGATACAAGAGAGAAAGAACGATGGGGGCGCGGGAGTCCGCCGCACCGGCCGGGATGCCGCCAGGACACGGCGACGCCGGCGGGCATTGCAACACGCGGCTTTCCCCGGCGCGGGCACTCTGCGCGGGCGGTGTTTTTAGAGGGAGCGGTCGGCCGCCGGCCTGCCAGGGCCTCTCAGCGGCGAAACCGGCAGGCGGTGCGGACGCCTGATGGCGCCGGTGAACAGGGGCCCGCGTTCAGCAACCGTGCTGTCGCGAAGCTGGTGAAGCGGCAGGGAATTTCCACAACGCGGCCGATGGCGTCATGGACGGCTGTTTTCCTCGCTAGCCCTTCCAGCCCAGCTCGGCGGAAAGCGCGGCGGCGCTGGCCTTGAGTTGCTGCAAGTGCTTTGACAGGTCGGACGGGGTGCGGCCCACCGGTATCGCCATGGACAAGGTGGATGAGGCGTGGCCGTCCGCATCAAAGATGGGCGCGGCCAGCGCCACGATGTCGGCCGCGATCTCGCCCGAGGACTGGGCATGGCCCTGCTCCACGATGCGCTTGACTTCCTGTTTCAGTTTGGTCTTGCTGACGATGGTATTGGGCGACAGGCGGACGATGTCGCCCTCGAACACCCGGGCCTGAACATCCGCCGGCGCATAGGCCAGCAAGACCTTGCCGGATGCGCCCGCATACAGCGGACGGCGCTTTCCGAGCGGGATCTGCACCCGCACGTCGTGCGTGGAATCTATTTGCGCCACGGTGACCGACTCCAGGTCGTCGCGCACCAGCACGGCGATGGTTTCGTTGAAGCGCTCCTGCAGGCTCGCCATGTATTTGCCCGCCAGCCGCGTGACGCTGACCTGCTGCTGGGCGGCCAGGCCCAGCACCAGTGAAATGGGGCCCAGCGAGTACGTCGTCGCGTCCTTGTCGCGCCGCACGAAAGACGCCTCCTCCAGCGTCACCAGCATGCGGTAGGTGCGGGCCTTGGTGATGCCGGCGCGCTTGCCGATTTCGGTAACCCCCAAACCCGGGTTGTGCGCGATGATCATCAGGACGCCCAGGGCCTCCCTCACCGCGGCTACCGTGTACTCCATATCCATCCTCGGTTTGTTGGTTTCGAGGAGGGATTATGTCAGCTATTACTGCATCATCTTCCCGTCGGAAGCCAGGATTCCGATGTTGACGTAGGTGGATCCCGAGTGGTTTTTCGGGGAGAAAGCGATGGAAAGACCGCCCGCGTCAAAACTGCCCAGGCGCTCAAGGCTTTGCCTCAGTTTCGCCGGCGTCGGGTTGGGGCCGGCCTGCCGCAGCGCCTCCACCAGCACCTTGGCGGCGATGTAGCCCTCCAGCGCGCCCTGGGTCAACTCGAAGTTCGCGTCCCGGTACTTCCTCACGTTGTCCTGGAACTCCCGCACCACGCTGGTCCTGCGGTTGGCCGGGTCGGGCACCACCTGCGCGATGCCCAGGCCGCGGGCATCGATGCGGCCGATCAGCTTGACCACCGTCGCGGCATCCACCGTCGAGAACGCCAGGAGCTGGACACGCTGGCCGCCGTTCTGGTTCAGGCCTTTGTAGAGTTCCGCCGCCGCGCTGCTCACGCTCGCCGCGATGATCGCGTCCGGCGACGCCGCGCGAAGGGCGGCCAGCGCGGGTTTGACCTCATTGCTGTTGAGTTCATACGAAGCCACCGCGACCGGCTTGAGCCCCGCCCTTTTCATCGCCTCTTCCGTGTGCCTGGCGGCCTCTTTGCCGAACGCCGTGTTCTCATGAAAGATGGCGATCTTCTTGAAGCCTATGGTGTTGAGGTGGTTGACGATTTTTTCCGCTTCGACCGCATAGCTGGCCCGCGTATGAAACAGCCACGGGTTGACGGGCTGGTGCAGGGAAGCGGCGCCGGTGCGGATGCCGACGACGGGAAGCTCCGCCTTGTCGAGCACACCTTCCTTCAACAGCGCATCCATAGGCGCCGTTCCCTGCAGGGCGATCAGCGCGATGGGCTGGTACTGCTCGATGAGCTCACGTGTTTTGGGAACCGAATCGGCGACCACCACGCTGCGGTCCTTGGCCACCAGGCGCAAGCTGGCGTTGTGGATTCCCCCCGCGCGGTTCACCACGTCGAAGTACAGCTCCACCCCGCTCTTCATCTGGTAACCCGCCACCAGCGGGTCGAGGATGGGGGCCACCTGCCCCACAACGATTTCTTTCGACGCCGCACCCTCCCACGCGATGCAGGCAAGAAAAGTCAGAAAAGCAATTTTCAGGTTCATAAAACCTCTGGCTGGGTTGAAGAGAAACGGCAGGCGCGCGACGCCATGGGGAGAAAACCGGACCCGGCGGCGTCTTTTCCGCCCGGCATGAAATGTCGCCCGCGTTTCTTTATACGATACGTTGTATCATCAGTCAATACCACGTATCGGGATGCGATCTTCCCTTGAAGGTGGTGAGAGGCGTGCGGGCATACCTGCGGATGCGCCGCCGTGTCCGCGCTTTGTTGCCTGGATTCCCGGCCACGTACGGCGCTTGCCGCCGCTGGCGCGATTGGGGGGCCGGGGTTCAACCCGGTTTCTGAAATGCCCCGGCGGTTCTATCGGGGCAGCCCGGCCTCGAAGTGTTCCAGTTCCTCCTCCACCGTCGCCCCGCGGCCGCTGAAATCCCGCCCGGCCTGGCCGTACCAGTATTGGGCGTTTCCCAGGTCGCCTTCCTGGATGTGCAGGATGCCGTGCAGCCAGGCGGCCGGCGCCGATTCATCGCTTTGCACCAGCATGTGTGCCTCATCCCAGCGCCCCGCGCGCATGTGGACCAGGGCTTGGCGAAGAATATCCATGGGTGGCTCCTTGTATTTTTTAATGGGCATGCCGCGCCATCAGCCCGGCGATCCAGTCGATGAACACCCGCAGTTTGGCGCTGACATGCCGGTTGGGCGCAAAAGCCACGTACAGGGGCATGGTATCCAGGCGCCAGTCCTTGAACAGGGGCAGCAGTTCGCCGCGAACCACGTGCGCCCGGGCCATGTAGTCCGGCAGCCAGAGCACGCCCAGGCCCGCCAGGCCGGCCGCGAGGTAGGCGTTGCCGTCGTCAAACGAGAACAGGTGGCGGCCTTGCACCTTGATGCTTTCGCCTTTGCGGTGCATGGCGTAGGGAAAGGCCTTGCCGGTGCGCGCCCACAGAAAGCCCACGATGCGGTGATGCGTGTCCTCCAGCTCGTGCGGGTGCGCGGGCGTGCCGGCACGCTCCAGGTAGCCCGGCGCGGCGTACACCCCCAGCCGCAGGTCGGCCACCTTGCGGGCCATCAGCGACAGGTCGGTCAGTTCGCCGCCGCGCACGACGCAATCCACGTTGTCGCCTATCACGTCCACCATGCGGTCGCTGACCCCCATGTCGAGCTGGATCTCGGGGTAGCGCGCGTGGAATGCCGGCAGGGCCGGCACCAGGACCAAACGGGCCAGCGGGCTGGGCACATCGACCCTGAGCCGGCCCCGGGGCGACGCCGACGCGGCGGACAGGCTGGTCTCGGCATCGTCCATGTCGGCCAGGACGCGCAGCACGCGCTCGTAGTAGGCCGCGCCGTCGGCCGTGACATGGACCTGGCGTGTAGTGCGGTTAAGCAGCTTGACGCGCAAGCGCGCCTCCAGCTGCTGCACCAGTTGCGTCACGCTGGTCTTGCTCATATGGAGCGTGCCGGCCGCTTTGGTGAAGCTGCCCGCTTCCACGACGCGGGCGAATGCCTGCATGGCATCGAAACGGTCCATATGTGCTTCCCCGGCGTGAATGATTGTTTGGATTCTACGAACAGTGATGGTTGGACTTGCCTGTTTATCCGCGAAGCCCCTTGCCCTAAAGTTGTTTCATCGTTAACCACCACCGGCTTCGGCCTTGATGAAGGAGATCTTTTATGACAACACGCGACGTCGTTTTTCCGCCCGGGCGCCGGGCGCTCTATGAACGCAACCGCTATTCGCCGGCGGTGAAGTCCAACGGCTTCCTGTTTGTTTCAGGCCAGGTCGGCAGCCGCGAGGACGGATCGCCCGAGCCCGAACTGGAGGCGCAGGTCAGGCTTGCGTTCGAGAACCTGAACGCCGTCCTGAAAGCCGCGGGCTGCAGCTTCGACGACGTGGTGGACGTCACCGTCTTCATCGTGAACCCGGAGTCGACGTTCGAGACGATCTGGAAGATCGTGCCGGAGTATTGGGGCAGCGCGCCGCACCCCACGCTGACGGGCATCGGCGTGACCTGGCTTTATGGTTTCCAGTTCGAGATCAAGGTGATTGCGAAGCTGCCGGAAAGCCGGCCTGGAGCCTAGACCACCGTGTCCACCACGCCGCCGTCGACCCGAAGCGCCGCGCCGGTCGTGGCGGACGCCTGTTCGGAACTGACGTAGAGGATCATGTTCGCCACCTCCTCCACCCGGGCCGCGCGCCGGATGATGGAAGAGCTTCTGTGGGTGTTGACGAAGTCAGCCGCGACCTTTTCAAGGCTCTCGCCGGTGCGTTCCACATCGGCCTTGAGCATGTCGGCCACGCCTTCGGAAAGGGTGGGGCCCGGAAGCACGGCATTGACCGTCACGCCCGTTCCGGCCATGCGCTTGGCCAGGCCGCGCGAGACCGCCAGCTGGGCCGTTTTCGTGAAGCCGTAATGGATCATGTCGGAGGGGATGTTGACCCCCGACTCCGACGAGATAAAAACAATCCGCCCCCATCCGCGGCTGGCCATGCCGGGCCCGTAGGCCCTGGACAGCTGCACACCCGACATGACGTTGACCTGGAAGAAGCGCTGCCATTCGCTGTTGGGCGTCTCAAAAAAGTCCTGGGGCCCGAACACGCCGAGGTTGTTGATGAGGATGTCGAAGTCCGGGTATTCCGAGACCAGCCGCGCGCAGGCCGCTTCGTCGCTCAGGTCGCCGGCAAAGCCGGCCACCCTGGCTGCCGGGCCGCCCAGCTTTGCGATGGCGGCGGCCACGCTTTTCTCGCTGCGCCCGTTGATGACGACACTCGCGCCCGACGCCAGAAAACCCCTGGCGGCGGCAAAGCCGATGCCGCTGGTTGAACCGGTGATGAGCACCCGGCGCCCCGTGAAATCAATGATCATGATGCAGCTCCTTGTGTAGGGCGTCTACTGTGAATCATTTGCCATTCATTGACAATCGCCCCGGTATCAAACCTTGGCAACCGCCTGGGCATCCTGCACGGCTTCCCGGAAATGTGCCCCGATGCCATACTCCCGGCCATGGGCGGACTCGAGCAGATTCTGGTGATCTTCGGCATGGCTGTCATGCTGGCCGCGGTGGCACGGCGGGTCGGGGCGCCCTACCCGGTATTCCTGGCCATCGGCGGCGCCTTGCTCGCCTTCGTGCCGGGCACACCAAGCCCGGCGTTGCCGCCCGAGCTGGTGCTGGCCTTGTTCGTCGCACCGGTGCTGGTGGATGCGGCCTTCGATGCCTCGCCGCGCGACCTGCGTGACAACTGGGGGCCGCTCGTGAGCCTTGTGGTGGTCGCCGTGGGGCTCACAACCGCGGCGGTGGCGGTGGTGGCGCACATGCTGGTGCCGCAGATGCCCTGGGCGGCGGCCGTCGCGCTGGGCGCGATCGTCGCGCCACCCGATGCCGTGGCGGCCACGGCGGTGCTGCGCAAGCTGCGCCCGCCACAGCGGATCCTGACCATCCTGGAAGGCGAAAGCCTGCTGAACGACGCGAGCGCGCTGCTGATCTACCGCGTCGCCGTGGGCGCGGTCGCCGCGGGCAGTTTCTCCGTGCAGTCGGTGGCGCCGACCTTCCTGCTCGCCGTCATCGGAAGCCTGGTCGCGGGACCCGCCCTGGCCTGGCTCACCCAGCACGTGCTGGACCGCGTGCAACATGTCCCGACGTCCATCATCCTGCAGTTCGTCGGCACGTTCACGGTGTGGCTGGTGGCGGAACACGTGGGGCTTTCGGGTGTGCTGACGACGGTGTGCTTCGCCATGACGCTTGCGCGCCTGGGACCGGCGCGCATGCCGGCGCGCATCCGCGTTCCCACCAATGCGGTATGGGCGACCGTCATCTTCGCTCTCAATGTTTTCGCCTTCATCTTCATCGGCCTGCAGATCCGCCCCATCCTGGCCGACCTGGGCGTGCTGGAGCGCGACCGCTACCTGCTCGTGGCCTGCGCGGTGCTGGCGACGGTCATTGCCGTGCGCATGGCGTGGCACATGAGCTTCAACGCCGCGGTGCGGTGGCGCGACAAGCGCTTCGGCTTCCATCCACCGCGGCCCATGCTGCGGCCCACCGTCGGAAGCGGGCTGGTGATCTCATGGGCCGGCATGCGCGGCATCGTGACATTGGCCGCGGCGCTGGCCTTGCCCGCGGCATTCCCGATGCGCAACCTGATCGTGTTCACCGCGTTTTCCGTCGTGCTGGGAACGCTGGTCATCCAGGGGCTCACGCTCAAGCTGTTGCTGCGCGTCTTGCGCCTGCAAGATGATGACCCGGTCGCCGGGGAAGTGCGCAAAGCCCGGGACCACGTGGTCGCGGCGGCTTTGGCCTGCCCATCGGCAGCCGGCGGCCGGGCAGGGGAATTCGTGCGGATGCGCTTCGAACGCCTGGCCCGCGGCGAACCCGGCCAGCCCGCGCCCTTGCGCGCCGAAGACGCCGCGTACCGCGCCGCCTTGCACGCCGCCCGCCAGGCCTTGCTGGATCTGCGCGAGTCCCGCAGCATAGGCGACGACGCCTTCCACACCCTGGAAAACGAGCTGGACTGGATGGAAGCATCCGACCCCTTGCGCGCCGCCAACGCCGACGAGTCATAGCCCGCGGCAAGCCCCCGGCCTGTAACCCTGCTCATTTTTCGCAACCCCGAGGTGCCTGGCCTCAAGGTTCAGGGTTCAGGGTTCAGGGTTCAGGGTTCAGGGTTGAGGATTCTCCGTTCCGGTTTTCGGGGCGAGGGTGAAGAAAACAGAAGTGCCTTCACCAGGTGTTGATTCCAGCCATATCCGTCCCCCGTGCCGGCTGACGATCCTCTCGCAGGTCGTCAGTCCAATGCCGGTGCCGCTGAATTCACTGGCGCTGTGGAAGCGCTGAAACGGCTGGAAGATCAGCCCGGCCCCGTCCGTATCGAACCCGACGCCGTTATCCTGCACACAGATCGCCGCTTCGGGCGCAGCAATGTCCTGGAACAGCCGGATCGATGCATCCTCGCGCCTGCCCGTGAACTTCCAGGCGTTGCTGAGCAAATTGGCCAGCAGTGGCCTGACCAGGCTCAGGTCCGCCTGCACCCGGAGTGATTCCGGCGCATCGAATCGGACCTTGCGCTCGGGAGCCTGGTCCTGCAGTTCCTCCAGAATTTCCCTGGCAAGCGGGACAAGGTCCACATTCCTGATGTTCAGCTGGGCTGTCGAAGCCCGGGACAATGCCAACAGGTCGTCGATCAGGTTGGCCATCTGCTTGGCCGAACGATCGATACGGGTCATCATTCTTGCGCCCTCATCTCCGAGGGCGGATGCATAACGCTTCTTGAGCAGCTGGGTATACCCGGCCACGGTTGTCAACGGTGCCCTCAAATCATGGGCGATGGTCCTGGCGAAGGCGTCGAGCTCGGCGTTCACGCGCTGCAGCTCGGACGTGCGTTGCGCGACCTGCCGTTCCAGGTCCAGGTGGCTTGCCTCCCGCAGGGTCTCCCGCTCCTTGTTCGCGGTGATGTCCTTGAGTATTCCTCCCATCATGGTGACCAGCCGCTCGTCGTCAAAGATGAGCCGCTTGCGGTCGCTCACCCACTTGACCTCGCCCGATGGCGTGCGGATGCGGTATTCACAGCTCGCCTCGCCTTTTGCAAGAAGCGTGTGGCGTGAGGCCGCGGCAATGCCGGCGTCGTCCGGATGCACGACCTCAAGCCACAAGTCGGGGTTCGCGATCAAAGCCTCCGGGCTATGGCCATAGATATGCTCGACCGCGGGGCTGACATACAGCAAGGTGCGGCCGTCGGCATTGGCGATCCACAGCCCGTCGGCCAGGCTCTGGTGCAGTTGCCGGAACTGCGCCTCCTGGCGTTCAAGCGCCCGCTTGGACAGGACCTCCGCCGTCACGTCGAGCGCCATGACCATGGCGGCCTGGCGCCCTGCGAACTGGACGCCATGCAGGGCAAGGTGGACAAAAACGACTTCACCGGTTTTCTTGCGGTGCCGGACAACCCCGATGTCCCTGTGGCCGCCCATGGCGTTTTGCCTCGCGGCAAGAAAGCCCGGCACATCCTCCGCGGGGCGGATGTCCTTCAGGGTCAGGCGCATGAATTCGTCGCGTGAGTATCCGTAGTAACGTATCGCGGCATCGTTGACGGCGAGAAACCCGAGGGTCTCCTTGTCATACACCCACATGGGCTGCGGATGCTGCAGAAACATGTCGCGCATCCGGAGTTCCGTGCTTTCGGCGCGGGCCTGCGCCTGGAACAGCCGCTTGTAGCCAGCGTTGATCAGGAAAATAAGCGCAAGAGAGGTGCTGAGGACATAGAAGATCCCCTTGTAGCGTTGCGCCGATGCCGTCCACTGGGGATCGGTGGAGATCGATGCCACCAGCGCGTCCGACCCGAAAATCCACACCACACCGAGCACGGCGTACAGCACGCCGATGCCCAGGGCTGTGCGCACCACGCTTGGCAGGATTGTCTTCATGGCCGCGGATGTTGCCCTTGCATTTTCTCCAGCCTCTTCAAAAATTGCATGCCGGGGGTTTGATTGTTTCTCCCGGGCATTCGCGCCGGCGCATCACCTGGATGCTGAAACCCGCAAACTGCTTTTCCACCATAGCACGATGGGGTGCGGGGAAGGTCATCGTTTTCCAGCACGCAATCGCGGCTGCACCGGACGCCCGGACCCGGGGCCGCGCCGCATTTTTGGCCGCCGCGCGCACTCCCCGCGTGGAAAGGAACCCCTTGAATGGCCGGAAGACTTTAGTTCGCAGCTTGTCACCGGCGCAAACTACAGGTACTTTCCAGCCATGCCGGCACCAACGACAAACGTTTCCTGAAATCTGCCCATGCGTGATTCGAGCTTCTTCGCCGAAGATGACGAGCCCATGCGGACCGGCCGGGCACGTGTGGCCGACATGCTTGTGGCGCTGGCATTGACCGCGGCCGCGGCGATTCTGGTGCTCGTGGCCAGCCGGCTGTGGTGACGCGGTGTTTTCCTACAAACCGCGGCATGAAAGCTGGCTATATTGGATTTGCGATTCCCGCAATCGCACACTCTCCCTGGAATTTCCAAAAAGTTGAGCCCGGTTTATCCGGGCTTTTTTTTGCGCCGGTTGATCCGCTTCCCGCGGCGGCTTACCCGGCCGCCTGCCCGCGCGCGTATTGCGTGGGCGACTGCCCGACGTGGCGTGTGAAGGCCACGCTGAAGGTGCTCCCGGAACTGTAGCCGACGCGCCCGGCGATCTCGGTGAGGCCGGCTTCGTTGCGGCCAAGCAGATCCTTGGCGAGCGCCATGCGCCAGGCCAGCAGGTATTCCATGGGCGCCAGGCCGACCGTGCGGCTGAAGCGCTCGAAGAAGGTCGAGCGCGAGAGCGCGGCCTCCTTCGCCAGTTCCGCGACGGTCCAGGCACGCGCCGGCTCTTCGTGCATCGCCCGGATGGCGGCCGCCAGGCGTGTGTCGGCAAGCCCGCGCACCAGGCCCGGTGAGGCCGCCGTCCCCGCCGTCGAGCGCAAGGCCTCGATGAGCAGCACTTCCAGCAGGCGGGCGAGCACGACTTCGCGCGCGGGCCGTTGCCCGCGCGTCTCCTCGCTGACCAGCTGCACCAGCGTGGCAAGCCGCTGTTCGCCGCGCACGTGAACCAATTGCGGCAGCAGCGAGACCAGCAAGGCGGCGTCCGGCGAGCCGAAGCTGCAGTGGCCCGCCAGGATGCGCAGGTCCGTCGGGCCTTGCTGCGCGCCGACCCTGAACAGCCCCTGGCCCACTTCGACCGGCACGGAGTCGGCCGTGCCGGCCGGCGGCTGCAGGCTTGACATGGCAACGCCGAAGGCTGCGGGGATGAGCACGAAGTCGCCGGCCTGCAGCTCGGCCGGCTCATGCCCGTCGAGCGCGAGGCGGCAGCCGCCCTCGAGGATGACGCAATAAAAAGGCTGCCCGGCGTCCGAACGGCGTATCCGCCACGGGCCCGCGCCGACGACGTGCTTGGCAAAGCGCGCGGCCGGCTGCAGCAAGGTCACTACCTCGGCCAGTGGATCAACCATGTCGGACTCCTGAACATGAGATATGGACTCCGGATGGTAGCAAGTCCGGGCCTGGCGGCTTATCGTCGATGCATTGCCCACCTCTTGAAAGAACTTCCATGCCAACCATCCTCATCACCGGCTGCTCTTCCGGCTTCGGCCTCGAAACCGCGCGCCATTTCCTTGAACGCGGCTGGCAAGTGATCGCCACCATGCGCACGCCGCGTGAAGACCTGCTGCCGCCGTCGGCCCGCCTGCGCGTGCTGCAGCTTGACGTCACCGACGCGAACAGCATCCGCCAGGCCGTCGAGGCCGCGGGGACCATCGACGTGCTCGTCAACAACGCCGGCTTCGGCGCGCCCGCGCCCTTCGAGCTCACGAGCATGGAGACGATGCGCGCGCTGTTCAGGACCAACACCTTCGGCACCATGGCGGTCACGCAGGCGGTGCTGCCGCAGATGCGCGAGCGCCAATCCGGCGTCATTGTGAACGTGACATCGAGCGTGACCTACAAGCCCCTGCCCCTGGTCGGCGTGTACCGCGCCGCCAAGGCGGCCGTGAATGCCTTCACCGAATCGCTGGCGGCCGAGGCCGAGCCCTTCGGCGTGCGCGTGCGCATCGTGCTGCCGGGTTCGTCGGGTGAGACCAACTTCCGCGAAACCGCGCGGGCCGGGCTGCGCGGCATCGAGGACGAGGCCTACGGCGAGTTCATGAAGCAGGCCATCGCCCGCATGATGGCGTCGACCGGCCCGGGCACGCGCGCCACGGACGTGGCCGAGGCCGTCTGGCGCGCGGCGACCGATGCGTCGGCGCCGCTGCACATCCCGGCCGGCGCGGACGCCCTGCAGTGGGCGGCCGAAGCGCGCTGACCGGCCTGCGCGCAGGCGGCCAAGGTACTAGGCCTGGATGGACGCGGCTTTGCGGCTTCGCATGTCCGACACCACCAGCCAGATGGCCGACAGGAAGAAATAAAA
Organism: Polaromonas sp. YR568; assembly: GCF_943369415.1. Taxonomy (GTDB): domain Bacteria; phylum Pseudomonadota; class Gammaproteobacteria; order Burkholderiales; family Burkholderiaceae_C; genus Polaromonas. Next base: position 18,955 of record NZ_CALRNF020000027.1, on the reverse strand, counting down.
GGCACCGAAGGCCGCGTAAGGGGCAATGTCGGTGATGCCGGGGACCGTGGGTGCGTTTGCCTGCCTGACGAAGAAGGCGCCGGCGAGCGCCGACTGCGCCCCGCTGAGAATCATCGCCCACTGCGCGCCATGGGATTTCCAGCGGCGCACGCCCGTCGCGAGCTGGAACAGGCCCGACAGAACGGCCCACACCCCAAACACGCCGAGCACCGCGTTCATGCTGATCCCGAGTGCGATCGCAACGGCCGCGGTCGTCACTGCGCTGGCAAGCATGTTGAGCGACTGCGAACGGTTTTGCTGCAATCCCCCATTGCGCCGCGCGTCGGCGAAATTGGCCGCGGCGTCCCAGGCCGGATAGACAAGAAGCAGCGCGGCCGCAACACCGGGCATGCTTTTGCCAAGCGTGAAGGCGGCCAGCACCCAGACGGCGGAGAACGCCGCGCGCGAAAAATAGTAGGGCTTGAGCCACTGGTTGCCCTGCGGGGAAGCGGGCTGGCGGGTGCTTGTATCGGTCATGGGTTTCTCTCCTGGGTCATTAACAAAAAAATTGAATCCTTGCCGCGCATTGCGCTGCAGGTGTTTCCGCAATGGAAAGGTTTGCCACCTTTTGCTATCTACTAGTTGGTAGATTCATGAACTGAAAAAAAGACAGGCGCCGGCCCCTTGAGGCCAAGGCCTGCCGCAGATCAGGCCGCGCGCGTCAGCCGCTCTACGCTTGCCCCCACAATCGCGGCGAAGACCTCGGGATCGCCGAGGGCGCGGGCCGACAGCATCGCGCCGTGGACCGTCGCCATCAGCGCCATCGCCTCCGGCTCCGGCTCGGCGCGCAGCCGGAAGACGCCCTTGGCGGCGCCTTTTTCCAGAACACCTGCAAGCCAGGCCGCCAGGTCGCAAAAATGCCCCCTGACCTCGTCCGCCACCAGTTCGGGGATGGACGGCAACTCGGCCGCGAGCATTGCGCAGACGCAGAAAGACGACGACCCGTCGCGGATGCAGGCATCCCAGTACGCCGTATACGCCTGAAGTTGCGCCAGCGGATCGCTGATCTGGCGTTCCATCGCGGCCAGGCCTGTGCGCGCTTCCTCGCGGTACAGCTTCACGACCGTCTGCACGAGGTCGGCCTTGCTGGGGAAATGATGGTGGACGCTGGCTTTGCTGATGCCCACCGACGCCGAGATGTCGGCGTAGCTGAAGCCGTTGTAGCCTCCAGCCGCCAGGAGTGTCCGGGCGCGCGCGATGATTTCGCCGGCTCTGGGGGAAAGTTCTGATTCCATGGCGCCAGTCTACCAACTAGTTGGTTAATGTCAAGAGGCGCCGGTTTTTCCAGTCCGGCCCGTGGCGGCGTCATGAGAGCCCAGGCGGCGCGTGGCGCTTGCGGCCGCCCTTGCGGTGCACGGTTCCAGCCGTGCGGCGCTGCGCAGCGACATTCGCGACACGGCCTGTCATGTGACCCGCCATCCAGGGTTAAACCCCTCAGGCCTGCTGCCGCAAAGCGCCCTCGCGGGGTATGCCGGGTACATCGACGGCCCGCTCCAGGTTTTCGTCTATCTTGCGGCAAGCGGATTGCGACGCTTCGTGCAAGGCGCGCTCGGCCGTCCCGGTATGCCGGCCCTCGCCAAGAAGCGTTCCTTCCAGCTGCTGGCTGGACATCCACTGCTCGCCTAGCCGGCGCATGTGAATCGTGACGATCCGGTGGTGGTAGATAAAACTGTGTTGCATGGGATGGCCCGGGATTGCCGTGTTGATTGAAGCCGCCGCAGGTGACCTTTTAATGACATATGCGCCGCCCTGCGCTACGAAGCGGCGATCGCCTTCCAGGCCTGCGGCGGTTGCCTTGGCGCCGGCGCCGCGCCCGCGCGGCCGCGCCGCACCAGGCCGCGCTGCTCATGCCCGGCGCCCAGCCTGAACACGCTGACCAGTTGCGACAGGCTGCCGGCCTGCTCCTGCAGCGAAGAGGCAGCGGCGGCCGCCTCCTCGACCAGCGCGGCATTCTGCTGCGTGACCTGGTCCATCTGCGTGATGGCCTGGTTGATCTGCTCGATGCCGGAGGTCTGCTCCTGGCTGGCGGCGCTGATCTCGGCCATGATGTCGGTCACGCGCTTGACGCTGTCGACGATCTCGTCCATGGTGCGGCCGGCCTCGGCGACCTGCTTGCTGCCTTCTTCGACCTTGTCGACCGAGTCGCTGATCAGCGTCTTGATCTCCTTGGCCGCCGCCGCGCTTCTTTGGGCCAGGTTTCTGACCTCGGCCGCCACGACGGCAAAGCCCCGGCCCTGCTCGCCGGCACGGGCCGCCTCCACCGCGGCGTTGAGCGCCAGGATGTTGGTCTGGAAGGCAATGCCGTCGATGACAGCGATGATGTCGACGATCTTGCGCGATGAGGCATTGATCGCGCCCATGGTGCCGACCACTTCGGCGACCACGCTGCCGCCCTTGACGGCGACGCTCGAAGCGGACACCGCCAGCTGGTTGGCCTGGCGCGCGTTGTCGGCGTTCTGCTTGACGGTCGATGTGAGTTCTTCCATCGAGGCGGCCGTCTCTTCCAGCGAACTCGCCTGCTCTTCGGTGCGCGACGACAGGTCGTGGTTGCCGGTGGCGATCTGGCTGGAAGCCGTCGCGATGGTGTCGGTGCCGCTTCGCACGTCGCTGACGATGCCGGCCAGGCTTTCGTTCATGTCCTTGAGGGCCTGCAGCATCTGCCCGGTCTCGTCCTTCGCGGTGACGACGATGGTTGCCGAAAGGTCGCCGTCGGCCACACGCCGGGCGATGGCGACCGCCTCATTCAGGGGCCGCGTGATGCTGCGCGTGGCCAGCAGGCCCAGCGCCATGCTGACGGCCGCGGCCACAGCGGAAATGAGCAAGAGCAGCATCCGGGTCTGGCTGGCCTGGGCCGACGATTCCTTGCCCGCCTCCACCATCAGGCCGGACTGGAGTTCAATGATGTTGTCCAGCACGGCGAAATAGGCCAGCTGGGTCGGGCGCACCTGCTTGACCAACAGCGCCAGCGCTTCGTCCTTCCGGCCTTCCTTTGCCAGCGCGATAAAGGCGGTCCTCTGGGTGACAAACAAGGCCCTCGACGCATTCAAGGCGTGCATCAGTTCGCGGCCCTTGCCCGAAGTGATCGTCTTGTCCAGCTTTTCGAGCGATTCGGCAATGATGCGCGTGCTCTCCTCGATGTTGGCAAACTCCTTTTTGATCTCCTCCGCATCGCTCATCAGCAGGATGTTGCGCATGTTGCGGGCGGTTTCGTTCAACTCGTCCTTGACCGTGTGCGAAAGCACGGTCTTGGGATAACGGTCCGTATTCATCAGGTCGATGTCCTCGCTCATTCCCGTCACCCGGGTATGCGCCAGGGTTGCCAGCACCAGCATCAATGCGATCACGGCGCCGAAACTGAGCATCAGTTTCTGGCCTATTTTCAGGTTTGCGATATTCATTTTTTCTCTCCCTTGGTTGAAGCAGGTCGACCAGCAAGTACCGCATCGGCCATGCCGTCGAAAGAATGCTTACTGTTTGCTTATCGGCAACCATGGGAAGAACTTGAGGCGGCACACCTGCCCGCGCGTTTTTTGGGGGCGGGTGGCGCGGCGATCAGGTGTGAAAGGGCACCCAGAGCATCTTCACGTCGACGTTCAACATGCCGGACTGCACCGTCGGGTCGTCGTTCCCGATCCTGGTGGCCTCCTCAATATCCGCGGCTTTGAAGATGGTCATGCCGCCGCCGGCCGGCACGCCGCCTTGCTCCCCTCACCCGCTTACCCCCTCACCGCTTCAGACCGCAATCCGCTGGAACAGCTCGCCGCGATGCGCGGCATCCGAGGCGGAGCCTTCCAGCGTGACCATTCCACGCTCCAGCGCATAGAACCGCGTGGAAATATCGATGGCGCGGCGCACATTCTGCTCGACGAGGATGATGGGAATGCCCCTGAGCCGGAGGCCGTCGATGATGCGGAATATCTCGTCGACGATCTTCGGGGCCAGCCCCTCGGTGGGCTCGTCGATCAGCAGCAGTTTGGGTTCACCGGCCAGCACCCGGGCCATGGCCAGCATCTGTTGCTCGCCACCCGACAAGGTAGTCCCCATCTGGGACCTGCGCTCGCCCAGGCGCGGGAACTGCTCATAAAGCTCGGTGATACGGCGCCTGGACTCGGTGCGTGAACGCCCCGGGCACTGCATGAATCCCAGCACCAGGTTTTCCTCGACCGTCAGCCCCGGAAATATGCGCCTGTCTTCCGGCACGAAGCCCACGCCGCGGCGGCAGATGACATCGGGGGAAACGCCGCCTATCGGCTTTCCGTCGAGCGTGATCGCGCCTTGCGTGGGCGCGAGCCAGCCGGCGATGGTTTTCATGACGGTGGTCTTGCCGACGCCGTTGCGCCCGAACAAGCCGACGACTTCGCCGGCCTCCACCCGAAGCGACACGCCCTGCAGCACATGGCTCAGGCCGTAATGGGTATGCACGTTGGTGAGCTCAAGCATGCGCTGCATCTCCAAAGTAGGCGGACTGGACGGCGGGATTGCGCCTCACGTCCTGCGGCGTCCCCTCGTAGAGCTTCTGCCCCTGGTGCATGACCACCACGTGGTCCGAAAGGCTCATCACCAGGTCGACGTCGTGCTCAACCAGCAGGATGGTCAGGGAGTCGGCGGCCAGCCGGCGGATCATGGCGCCGGTTTCCTGCGTGTCGGTGTGGCTCATTCCCTGGGTCGGCTCGTCCAGCAAGAGCATGCGGGGGCGCGAGGCCAGCGCAACCGCGATCTCGAGGCGGCGCTGTTCGCCGTGCGACAGAAAGCCCGCCAGTTCTTCCGTCTTTTTGCCAAGGTTGAATTGCTCGACCAGTTCGTCCACGCGCTGGAGCGCGGCGCGGCTGCTGGCGATGGGCCGCAGCAATCCGCGCCCGCGCTCGAGAAACTGCGACGCCAGGCGAAGGTTCTCCCGCACGCTCAGCTCAAAAAACAGGTTGGTGATCTGGAAGGAGCGGGCCAGCCCGGCCGCCAGCATCTGTTTCGGCCCGGCGCCGGTCAACACACGCCCGTCAAAGCGCACCACGCCGGCGCTGGGCGTGATCGCCCCGCTGACCAGATTAAAAAGCGTGCTTTTACCCGCGCCGTTCGGCCCGATCAGCGAAGTGATCTTCCCGCGCCCGGCCTCAAAGCTGACCTTGTTGACGGCGACCAGGGACCCGAACCGCACCGTAAGGTCGCTGACGGACAGCAGCGCGTCCGCCTGCCCTGCAACCGGTGTTTCAAGCTCTTGCATCATTTGGGGTGTCCTTTGCGCGAGTTCCTGCGGGCGAGCGCCTCGATCGCGTAGCCGATCAGCCCGCGCGGAAAGAAAATCACCGACACGATGAAGATCACGCCGATCACGAGTTGGTGATGCTCCGTCACCGTGCCTATGACGGAACGCAGCAGGGTCAGGATGGCCGTCCCGTACAAGGGCCCGATCAACGTTCCGGTGCCCCCGACCAGGACGTTGATGATGGCGTTGCCCGACACCTGGAAGAACATCAGTTCGGGCGAGACAAAGCCCCGCAGCATCGGATACAGGGCGCCTGAGAGGGCCGCCACATCCGCCGCCAGCACAAAGGCCGCAAGCTTGTAGTGCCAGGGATCGAAGCCCAGAAAGGGAACGCGGCTCTCGTTCGCCTTGATGGCGGCCAGCTGGTGGCCGAACGGCGTTCCCAGCAAGTAGGTCAGGCCCAGGTAAAGCACCGCCGTGAAAGCCAGCACGACCAGAAAAAACCCGGCAGGGCTGGCCGCGTCCACCGAAAAGAACACGAATGAAATCTGCGGAACCGGCACGCCGATGATGCCGTCGGAAGCCCCCAGCTCGCGGGTATTGAAGACCACCTTCGAGACCACCTGGGCAAGCCCGAAACTGATCAGCCCGAAGTACACACCCTTGGCCCGGATCGCAATCAGCCCGGCGACCGCCCCCACCACCGTGGTGGCAAGCAGGGTGACCAGCAGCGCCAGCCAGAAGGACGCGATCGCATGCTTCAGCACCAGGGCCGAAACATAGGCGCCGAAGCCGAAAAAGAGCGCCTGCCCCAGGGGCAGCAGCCCGGTCCGGCCTAGCAGCAGGTCCACCGACATGGCCAGCCCGCCAAAGATCAGCGCCTCGCAGGCCAGGCGCAGAAAGAACACGTCGCCGCGGATCGCGGCCAGGACCGCGAACACCAGGGCCAGGCCAAAAAACACCCAGGCGAAAAGCGTTGCGGGTTTCGGGGGCGATGCGGCGGCGGCCGGCACCGCCTTGGAGGGCGCAAGGGCATCATGCATGTCCGAGCCTCCCGAAAAGACCCTGGGGCCGCCACATCAGGACGATCACCATGATGGCAAACAGCAGCGGGTCGCTCCAGACCGGCGAGATGTACAGGCTGGAGATGGATTGAATCTGGGTGAGGACCAGCCCGGCAATGACGGCGCCTTTAATGGAGCCCATGCCGCCAATGATCACCACCGAAAAAGCGATGAGGACAAAGTCCCTGCCCATGGTCGGGAACACCGAGTAGATGGGCGCAAGCAAGGCGCCGGCCAGGCCGGCCAGGGCGACACCGAAAGCGAAGGTGCCGGCGTACACCACGCTGACCGGGACCCCGAGCGATGCGGTCATGTTCCTGTCGTAGGCCGCGGCGCGCACCATGGCGCCCAGCCGCGTGCGGAAGACCACGACCCAGACAATGCCTATCACCAGGCTGCCGACCGCCATGACGAAGAGCCGGTAGTTCGGGAAAAACAGGCCGAGAAATTCACTGGCGCCCGAGATCGGCGCTTCAAGCCGCAGTGGATTCGCCCCGAACACAATCTTCAGGGCATCCTCCAGAACAATCGCCAGGCCGAAGGTGAGCAGCAAGGTCAGCGTGTGCCGGTCCTTTGAATGAAACACCCGCTGGATGAGCGCCCGCTCCGTGACATAACCGAGGACGGCCATCATCAAGGGCGTCAGGAACAGCGCCCACCAGAACGGCACCCCCACACCCAGCAAGCCCACCGCGGCGTAGGCGCCTATGGCATAAAACTCGCCATGCGCCATGTTGATCACGTCCAGCAGGCCGAAAATAATGGTCAGCCCCAGGGCCATCAACACCACCGCCACGCCAATCGACGCGCCATTGATCACTTGCGGCGCCAGGACAAACTGCAGCCACTCAAACAACTCTGCCATCTCGGCTCCCCGTAAGTGGCGCCCGGACCGGGCCGGGCGCCACGATTGATTGACTAGAACCTGGTGCAGGTGTCCGCGCCTATGGCCTGGGCGCCGGCCACTTTGCCGACGATCTCGAAGTCGCCGCCCTTGACGCGCACCGCGTACATGTCCTGCATCGCCTGGTGGTCGCCCGCGCGCATGGTCTTCATGCCTTGCGGCGTGCTCCATTGCAGGCCCCGCATGGCCTCCCGGACTTTTGCGGTGTCTGTGCTCCTGGCCTTTTCCACCGCGGCCTTGTAGAAGAACAGCACGCCGTACGAGTCCGCGCCGTAGAGGTCGGGCTGGGCCTTGTAGGCGGCGGTGAAACTGGCCAGGAATTTTTTGTTTTCCGCGCTGTCGATATTCGGCGAATAGCCGACGCCGGTGACGAAGCCGTCGGCGGCCTTGCCGATGGCGGTGACGTTCTGCGACGTGATGGTTCCCGAGGCGCCCACCACCTGCACGTTGCGGCTCACGCCGAACTCGGCCATCTGGTTGAACAGGCGAACGGTGTCGTTTCCCGCCATCGAGGTGTAGATCACGGCGGGTTTGGTCGAGCGGATCTGGCCGAAGAAGGGGGAGTAATCCTTGTTGTCCAGCGGCGCGTAGACCTCACCCACTGTCTTGGAGCCCTTGGCTTCGGCCGCGCTCTTGAAAGCGGCGACGGTGCTGCGGCCCATCTCATAGTCGGGCCCGAGGTAAAACACATTGGCTTGCGGTTTTTCCTTGGCCAGCCATTCCGCCAGCGCGGCCGATTGCATGCCGGCCCGGGCGTTCACACGGAACACATTGGGCGAGCACTTGTCGGTGGTGATGGCGTCGGAAAACGACACGGTCGTCGCGATCAGCTTGTTGTTGCGCTCCGCGACCTGGCCCACCGCGAGCGTCGAGCCGGAGTTGACGGTTCCCGTGAGGAAGTCCACCTTGTTGACCTGGAAGAGCTTTTCGGCCTTCTGTGTCGCGACGGCCGGGTTCGCCTCTTCGTCCTCGTACAGGAGTTCAAGCTTGCGGCCGTCGATGCCGCCCGCCGCGTTGATTTCGGCGGCGGCCAGGTCGAGGCCCCACCGGACCTGCTGGCCTATGCCCGCATAGGTGCCCGACAACGGGGTGACGACGCCGATCCTGACGGGGCCGGCCTGGGCCGCCGCAAGTATCGGGGCCGAGCAAAGCACCGCCAGGGCGGTGAGTCTGTACATCTTCATTCTTGTCTCCTAGTTTCTGGTTAATGGTCCCGTTGCACGGGGTTGCTGCCTGCTTCTTTACTGACCGGTGAAATTCGCACGGCGCTTCGCATGGAAGGCCTCCACGCCCTCGCGGAAGTCTTCCGAACTCCGCAGGCGTGAATAGCTGTGCCCCTCAAGCTCAATGGCGATGGACAGGGGAGAGTCCTCCGTGTCATTGAGAAGTTTTTTGGCGGTGCGCTGGGCCAGCGGGGAAAAAGCCCGCAGCTCGTTGACCAGCGCGTCGGTCACGCCTTCCAGTTCGGCGTCCGGGACGCATTCGGTGGCGACGCCCCACTCCGCGGCCTGCACACCGGATATCCGGCGCGAGCGCATGACGATGTCCTTGGTGCGCGTGATGCCCACCATCTTCTGCAGGCGGGCCGAGCCGCCGGAACCGGGGATCTGCCCCAGTTTCTGCTCGGGCAGGGCATACAGCGTGGTCGGCGTCACCAGCCGGAAATCGCATGCCAGGGAAATTTCAAAGCCCACGCCGAAGCAGTAGCCCCGGCCGGCGGCAATGACCGGCTTGGAGCAGCGCGCCGGCGCGGCGATGTTCCACGCCAGCCTGGAAACATGCTCGGGCGAGGCCTCGAGGAAGCCGCGGATATCGCCGCCGCTGGAGAAGTGCTCGCCCTCCGAGCGCAGCACGATGACGCGCACGCGCTCGTCGCCGTCCAGCGCTTCAAAGACCAGGCGCAGCTGCTCGCGCTGCGTCATGCTGATGACGTTGAGCGGCGGGCGGGACAGGACAATGTCCGCGCGTTCGCGTTTCTCGTCGACGGTGACCGTGAACCCGTCCAGTTCCTGCGGCAGGCTGTTCAGCTGATGGGGGAGATCGTTCAATTTCACTGTTGCGTTCCTTGGTGGGTTGAAAGTCAATGGCCGGATCCGGGCACATGGGTACGTGGGTCCGCCGGGTCCGCGTCGAATTCGCCGGCGACGAGTTTTCGCCTGAGGATTTTTCCGACAGGCGATTTGGGAATCTCGCGCACGAACACGTACTCCCTGGGTCTTTTGAAATTCACCAGGTCCGAGGTGCGGCAATGCGCATCGAGGGCGTCGGCGGCCACGGGCTCGCGGGTCTTCACAAACGCGACCACGCGCTGGCCCCAGCGCTCGTCGGGCAGGCCCGCCACGGCGACCTCGTCGATCGCCGGGTGCAGCGACAGCACCGACTCGATGTCGACGGGAGAGATGTTTTCCCCGCCGCTGATGATCATGTCGTCGACACGCCCCGTGACGAAGAGGTCGCCGTCCGCGTCGAAGTAGCCGGTATCGCCGGTGAAGTACCAGCCCTTCCTGAGGCTGCGGGCGTTCGCGTCGGGGCGCTTGTGGTAGCCCTCGAAGGCCTCGTCGCCGGCAAGCTCGGCAAGGATTTGCCCTTCCGTGCCCTGCGCGGCCGTCATCTCGGGGTCCACCGCATCCAGCTTGACGATGCGAAGGCGGGCATTGATACCGGCCTTTCCGGCCGAGCCGGGTTTTGCCACCGCATCCTGGTTGATCGCGCAGGTATAGACCTCCGAGCTCCCGTAGTGGTTGACGAAGAGCTCGGGCTTGAACGCCAGCACCAGCCTGTGCAGCAAGGCATCGTGCATGGGCGCCCCGGCGAACCCCAGCTTGCGGACGCTGGAGACATCCGAGCGCGCGAACGCGGGATGCGACAGCAGGTCGTGGTAGAGCGTCGGCACCAGGTAGAGATGCGTCAGCTTTTCCTTCTCGATGGCCGCCAGCGCGGCCTGGGCCTCGAACTTCGGCATGCAGACAAAGCAGCCGTCGACCAGGGCCATGGCCAACAGCGAGCGCACGCCCATGGTGTGGTACAGCGGCATGACGCCCAGCGTGCGCTCGGACCTGGCGTAGCAGTTCTGCGCGACGTGTGCCAGCGCGGCCATGCGCTCTATGCGCTGGCGCCGCGGGACCCCCTTGGGTTTTCCCGTCGTGCCGGAGGTGTAGAGCATCAGGGACAGGTCCTCCGGGCCCGCCAGCGGCTCGGGCATGCACGGGCTTGCCAGCCAGTCGCCGAACGACACGGCGGCATCGCGAACCTCGCCCACGCCTATCGTGATGACGCCCTCGGGCAAGCGCGCGGCGGTTATCGCCTCCTGCATCACGGATTCAAACACCAGGACCCTGGCCCCGGAGTCCTCCATGCAGTATTCGATCTCGTCGGCCTTCGCGCGCCAGTTGACGGGCGTGATGACAATGCCCGCGAACTGGCAGGCCCAATGCAGGGTGGCGGCTTCCAGCCTGTTCTGCAGCGCCGACAGCAGATGGTCGCCGCGCCTGACCCCCAGGTCCGCCAGCGCCTTCTGGACGGAGCCTATGCGCAGGGCCCATTGCGAATAACTCAGGCGGGTATCTCCGTCCACCACGGCCAGTGCGCCGGGGCTGCGTTCCGCGCTCTGCAGGAAAGTCCGTCCGAGATCAAGCATGGGATTCCTTTGCGGCGGCGGCCCGTGCGGCGGCGACTTCCATGACGGCGGCCACGATGGGCGTGTAGCCGGTGCAGCGGCACAGATGGCCCGACAGCATGTCGCGCACCTCCGCCTCGCCGGGGATGCGCGGCACGGCGCCGGGGGCATGCAGCCGCCCCAGCCAGTCGGCGCACGACATCAGAATGCCCGCGGTGCAAAACCCGCATTGCAACGCGTGATGCCGCTTGAAGGCCAGCTGAAGGTCGTTCATCACACCGTCTGAATCGGCCAGGCCCTCCACCGTCTCGATGGCTTGCCCATCGACCTGGACGGCCAGCGTCATGCACGCGCGGCAAGCGATTCCATCAATGCGCACGGTGCATGCGCCGCACACGCCGTGCTCGCAGCCCACGTGCGTGCCGGTTGCGCCCAGCTCGTCGCGCAGAAAGTCGGTGAGCAGCATACGCGGCTGGGCGTGGCCGCTGCGCGCTTTGCGGTTAAGGGTGAGCTGGATGGGCTGCTTTTGCGCAGCCGCCATCGGGATGGGAATTTTGGGGGTCATCGTGGGGTCGTGTTCAAGGTTCGGTTTGTCATGGCCTGTCCAACGGCGCGGCGGCCCAGCGTCCTCACGAGCTGCCGCCGCAGCTGGGCGCTGGCCTGTGGTTCATCACGGGCTTCCAGGGACCAGGCGAGATCGTTCAGGGCGTCTTCCAGGGCGTCGCCGCTGAGCGCCGGCAAGTCGCGGGCGGTGGGCCGGTCCGCGACGCCACCCACGGCAATTCGCAGGCCACCGGCATCAAGCACCGCAGCGACGGCACACACCGCGAAGTCGCCGTGCCGCATCGAAAATTCTTCGAAGCCGTAGCCGGTGCCGGGGGTCGCCACGGGGAACCTGACCTCTTCGATCAGCTCTTCCGGCCGCCGCGCCGTCATCAGCATCCCGGTGAAGAAGTCCGCGGCCTGGAGCACCCGTTTTCCCTTCAGGCGGCGCAGCACCACTTCGCCCTTCAAGGCCAGCAGGCACAGCGGAAGTTCGGCCGACGGGTCGGCGTGCGCGATGGAGCCGGCAACGGTTCCGCGGTTGCGGATCTGGAAATGCGAAATATGGGGTAAGGCCAGGGCCAGCAAAGGAACATCCCTGGCGAGACCGGCCATGTCCTGGACCCGGCCTTGGGTCACCGCCGCGCCTATGCACAGGCGACCCTCCGAGATGCGAAGGCCCGCCAGCTGCCGGCTTCGCGAGATGTCGACCAGCAGGGACGGTTGGGCCAGCCGCATGTTGAGCACCGCCATCAGGGATTGCCCGCCCGCCAGGATGCGCGCGTCTTCCCCGTACTGGGCCAGCGCCGCAGCGGCCTCGTCGGCCTGCTCAACCCGCAGGTAGTCAAACAGGGGCGGCTTCATGGTGTGCGGCTCCAGAATTTTTTCAGGCGCAGCCACCACGTCGCGTGCGCCGCATGCGCCTCACCCGTCGCCTGGCGGCCCAGCGATTCAAACAGCTGCGCAAGAATGATGCGGGCCGCGCCTTCCAGCATCCGGCTGCCGACCGCGGCGACTTTCCCGCCCACTTGCGCCGCGTAGTCGTAATGCAGCAAGGTCCCCTCCACGGTCGCCTCCAGGCGGACGGTCCCGCTTCCGGCGCCGGTCCCCAGCGAAGACGTCCCCTGCCCGGCAAGCCTCAGGCTGTGCGGCGCGTTGATCTCGGACAACACGATTTCCGCCGCGTAGCGCGCTTTCACCAGCCCCACGCCCACGGTCACGTCGGCGCGGTAGCTGTTGTCCCCGGTGGACAGGAGTTCATGGCAGCCGGGAATCACCTTGGCGAGTGCGGCCGGGTCCAGCAGGACGGCAAAGACTTTTTCCGGCGGCGCCGCGATGCGGATTTCGCCGCTGGCGTTCAGGGACAGGCCGCCCTGGGCCTTGGGCACCGGGCGGGCGGCCATCGATGTGGCAAGCGCGGCCGGCGGCGGCGGTTCGGCGGCCGCGACCAGGGCCAGCACGCGGGACGGCGTCAGGGGCAGGCGGATGTCGCTGACATCGCCTATCCTTGCGCTCAGCGGCCGCAGGGCATCGGCAAACGCATTGGCAATACATACCGGCGTGCTCATGTTGTTGCCCTCGCCCAGGCCCTTGGCGCCCAGCGGCGTGAACGGCGAAGGCGTCTCCATGTGCACGATGTCCGGATCGGGAACCTCACACGCCGTCGGCATCAGGTAATCGGCCAGCGTGCCCGACTGGAAGCCGCCGTCGGGCGCGTAGCGGAACTCCTCGAGCAAGGCCGCGCCCAGGCCTTGCGCGAATGCGCCGCGTATCTGCCCATCGGCCATGCCGGGGTGCAGGATTTTTCCCGCGTCATGGGCGGTGACGTAGCGGTCCACCGTCACGCGGCCGGTTTCAGGGTCCACCAGCAGGCCGCAGATGTCGAACACAAATCCGTAGGCAGCCGAGGTGTTGACGCGGTCATTGGCATCCGGCGCCGACAGCGTGGGCGCGCTCCAGAACGCCGTCTCGCGCAAGCCGGGTTCCACATCCGGCGGAAGCAGCCCGGGGGCCCAGTGCGGGCTGGCGGCCAGCCGGGTGAAGGGCTGGGACTGCGCGGGCAGGCTTGCGTTGAAAACCTTCCCGTTCGCGAACCTGATCTCGCCGGGGCTGCAATTGAAGGCCGCGCCGGCGATGCGCGCCAGCTTGTCGCGCAGCTTGTTCGCGGCGAGGAACACCGTGCCGGCCACCGCGCCGGCAAACCGGCTTGAATAATTTCCGGCCGCCACCGACCACGCATCCTTGGCGGTGTCGAACTCGACGTTCACGACAACGTCTTCGGGCCGCAGCCCGAACACGTCCGCCACCACCTGGGAACACACCGTCATGTGGCCCTGCCCGGCGGGGGCGGAAGCGATGTTGACGTTGACGCCGCCCAGCAGGTCGATGGCGACGGTGGCGCTGGCGATCGCGCCGTTCTTGGGCCCGGCTTTGGCGCGCTGCTCCGGCGTCAGCACCGTGCTGATGTAGCCCATGTTGGAAATCGACGGCTCGACGATGGCGGCGCACCCGATGCCGTAGAGCATGCCGGCGGCCCTGGCCGCATCGCGGCGCGCGTAGAGAGCCGGCATGCCGGCGCGTTCCGTCGCGAGATCGAGTGCCCTGGCGTAATCACCGGAATCAAGGACTGCGCCCGCGGCCGCATGAAAGGGAAACTGGTCTTTGCGGACGAAGTTGCGGCGCCTCAACTCGAAGGGATCGATGCCGAGCTCCGTGGCGATGCGGTCCATGAGCCGCTCGAGCGCAAAGTACACCTGGGGCCCGCCGAAGCCTCGCACCAGGCCTGTGGGCGTCTTGTTGGTCAGCACGACGCGGTTGCGCACCTCCAGGTTGGACACGTCGTAGGCGCCGGTCAGCGCGCCGTGCATGCGGTAGAAGGTTGCCGGCTCGGGCGCGCGCACGTAGGCGCCCACCTCGTCCATCTGGTCGTAGCGGATCGCCTGAACGCGGCCGTCGGAAGACACGGCCGCTTCTATGCGCGTAAGGCGGGCGGTGGCCGAGGTGGCGGCCGTCAGGTGCTCAAGCCTGTCCTCGACCCACTTGACCGGCGCGCCCGCTTTGCGCGATGCCAGGCACATCAGGACCACATAGGGAAACACCGCCTGCTTGACGCCGAAGCTGCCGCCCGAGTCGCGCGGAATCCGGTGCCGGAGTTTGTTACCCGGCACCTTGAGCGCCAGGGCCATCACCGCATGCAGCGAGAAGGGGCCCATGAAGTTGGACAGCACGTCGTAAGCCCCGTCACCCGCGAGATGCTCGGCCACCACCACACCGCATTCAATGGGCGTGCAGGAGTTGCGCGGGTAGTGCACCGTGGTGGACACCGTGTGGTCCGCGGTGGCAAAGGCGTCGGCGCAGTTGCCGTAGGAAAAACGCCGGTCCGAAACAATGTTGCTTCCGACGTCCGCGTGCAGCACAACCGCCTGCGGCTCCATGGCCCGCTCGATGTCCACCACCGAAGGCAAGCCCCGGTAGTGCACCTTGATGGCGTCGAGCGCGTCTTCCGCCAGGTAACGGCTCTCCGCGACGACCACCGCAACCGGCTCTCCCGCATACCTCACGCGGTCGGTCGCAAGCGCCCAATGCTGCATGGGCTGTTTGACGCCGACCACAAAGGGCTGCGACCATTGCCTGACGTCTTCACCCGTCAGCACGGCGCGAACGCCGGGCATCAGCAGCGCCGCGGCGGCATCGATGCCCAGCAACTCGGCATGCGCATGGGGTGAGCGCAGCACCGCGGCATGCAGCGTTGCAGCGCTGACGCCGAGGTCGTCGCCGAAGCGGCCGCGCCCGGTCAGCAGCGCGCCGTCCTCGACGCGCTCGACGGACTTTCCGACATGCTCCAGGTCCGCAGGCCGGCTCAGCGCCGGCGCCTCGGTCAATTCACTCTGCACACTGTCTCCTGCTTTTAGCTCTTGATGGAGCTTAGGCAGGCATCACCGTATGGCGTGAACAGGAAAGTCCGGCAAAGGACCAAATCGTCTGGTATTGGACCGGTTAATCCAGCGGATTCGATGCTGCATCGCAGCATCGCGGTATTGCCGCGAGTGCGGGCGGCTGCGCTTAAAGCAGGTCGGAGACGGGCGTCTCTTCCCGGGGCGGCTCGTACAGGTTCACCGCACGGCGGTAGTTGGACGGCGTGATGCCCAGGTGCTGGCGAAAGAACCGGGCGAAATGGCTGGAAGTCGAGAACCCCAGCTCATGGCCGACATTGCCGACGGGGATCGTCGAGTCTGAGAGTCCCTTGATGGCGGCTTCAAAACGCAGGACGTTGGCGTACACCAGCGGCGTGACCTGGGTGTCGCGGTGGAACAGCGAGAAGAAGTGCGCCCTCGACAGGCCCGCATAACTGGCCAGGTCATCCATGTCGAAGTCCCTGGCGAGGTTCTCGCGCATGTGGGTAATGACCTTGCGCGTCCGCGGGTCAATCGCCGACGGCGGGCGCGACTTCAGGAGCCCGGCGATGTCCCGCCAGCCGGAATAGCTGTCGATGACGGAGATCACCAGGTTGAACAGCAGGTCCTCCAGCCGGGCGGCGGCGACCTCATCGGCCCACCAGAGCTCAAGCACAAACTCCTCGACGATTTTTTGCGTGCGGGCGTTGATCTTGACGCAGGACTCCGGAAAGAAACGCGGGTGGGACGACAGCGACAGGGACCGCTGTATGTCCGAAAGCCAGGAGGGTTCGATGTAGAGGGCCAGGATCAGGGTTTGCTCTCCCTGCGGCGGCGCATGCGTGTAGGCGTGCGGTTCCCAGGCGTTCACCAGCACGGCCGTGTCGGCCGTCAAAGGCCGGCTGGCGCCCCTGACCCAGAACGCGCTGTCGGCTCCGCCGGCCTTGAGCAGGATGTGGCAGTGGTGGTGCGCATGGCCTATCAGCGAGGCATTCATGTCCAGCAAGGCGACTCGACCAAAACGGCCCTGGAAAATTTTGATGGCGTTCGACATGGCGGTTCAGGTACTGGTAGGCCGGGTTTTTCATCATAGATGGCTGCGCCGCGAAGCGCAAACGGGCAAACCATGGGCTTTGGGATTGCATGGAAAAACCGGCAACGAAAATCCGCCAACAGACGTCCGCCGCCCCTGCCGCTACGCCTGCAGATGGACCACGACCTTGCCGGAGTGGCGGCCCTGCAGCAGATCCGACAAGGCAGCAGGGGCATTCAGCAGGCCATCCACCACATGCTCCACCGCCTTGACCTTTCCGCTGCCGACCCACCCGTCCATTTCACGGCGGAACAGGTCGAAGCGTTCGCCATAGTGGTCAAGAATGATGAAGCCCTGCACGCGCACGCGCTTCTGCAAAATCGCCGCCAGGAATTGCGGCAGTTCATGGCTGCCGTGTGATCCAGGTGATCCGGCCGCGTCGTTGTAATGCGCGACAAAACCACACACGGGCATGCGGGCGCCTATATTGAGCAAGGGAAGGACCGCCAGCAACACATCCCCGCCTACGTTCTCAAAATACACGTCGATGCCCGCCGGGCAGGCGGCGGCCAGCGCCTCCCCAAAGCGCGGCGCGTGCCTGTCGACGCAGGCATCAAAGCCCAGTTCGTCGACCGCCTGCCGGCACTTGTCCGCACCGCCGGCGATGCCGACCACGCGGGCGCCCTTGAGTTTGGCGATCTGGCCGACCATGGCGCCCACCGCGCCGGTGGCCGCCGCGACCACCACCGTTTCACCGGCATGGGGCTGGCCGAAATCGAGCAGGCCCACGTGCGCGGTGAAGCCCGGCATGCCGAGCGCGCCCAGCGCCAGCGAGGGGCGGGCCATGTCGCTGATCGCCTGCAGATCGCTGCCGTCGCTCACGGCGTAGTCCTGCCAGCCGGTGTTGGCGAGCACGAGGTCACCCACGCGGTACTGGGGATGCCTGGAATCGATCACGCGGCCGACCGAGCCGCCCGGCAGGGTGCCGCCCAGCGGAACGGGTGGCGCATACCCGGGCCCTATGCGGTCCATCAGGTTGCGCATGTACGGATCCAGCGACAGGAACAGCGTTTGCAACAGCACCTCGCCTTCGCCCGGGCGCGGCACCGGTTCAGTCACGAGATCGAAGTCGGACGCGACGGGCAGGCCGCGCGGGTGCGCCGCCAGGGTGATGCGCCGGTTGATGTCCGGCTCGGGTTTCGGATTGGTCACGATGGCCACCGTGCGCTTCGTGCTTCAGCCGCGGCGCGACCCGGGACCATTGCGCCAGGCCAGCAGGCCGCCCAGCGCGACGGCCACCATGGCAAAGGCGGGAGCGCCCAGCGCGCCTGTCCAGTCCACCATCAGGCCGCCCACAATGGCGCCCGTGGCAATGGCGATCTGGAAGGCGGCCACCAGCAAGCCGCCCGCGGCCTCCGCCTGGTCGGGCGCGGCGCGCACTATCCAGGTCTGGAAGCCGACCGGGAACGCACCGAAGGCGAAGCCCCACAAGGCCACGGCCACGGCGGTGACCACGGTGGAGCTACCGCCCACCAGCAGCGCCGCCGCCAGCACGGCGATCATCGCGCTGCCGGCGACGATGGCGTGGCGCTCGCTGCGCCCGGCCAGCCAGCCGCCCGCGAAGTTGCCGAAGAAGCCGCCTATGCCGTAGCCCAGCAGCACCGCGGAAATCGCCGCCACCGGCAACCTGGTCACGTCCTCCAGCACGGGCCGGATGTAGGTGAAGCCCGCGAAGTGGCCGGAGATCACCAGCAGCACGGCCAGCAGCGCAATGCGCACCGGCCCGCGCGTGAGCAGCTCGCGCAGGCCCTTCAAGCTGGCCTGGTCGCGCGGCGGCAGGGCCGGCAGCGCGACCAGCTGCACCACAAAAGCCAGCAGGCCGACGATGCCCGCCGCGACAAACGCGCTGCGCCATCCCCAGAGATTGCCCATCCACGCGCCGACCGGCGCCGCGCAGACGGTGGCAATCGAGACGCCGGTCAGCACCAGCGACATCGCGCGCGGGAACAGCCTTTCGGGCACGAGGCGCATGGCCAGCGCCGCCGCCATGGACCAGAACCCGCCCAGCGCGACGCCCAGCACCACGCGCGCGAACAGCAGCACCGCGAGTGAGCCGGCCGTCGCCGCCAGCACGTTGGACACGAGCAGAAGCGCGGTGAGCGCCAGCAGCACCCGCTTGCGGTCGAAGCGCGCCGTCAGCAGCGGGATGGTGGGCGCGGCCACCGCGCCGACGAGCGCGGTGGCCGTGACGGCCTGGCCGGCCGCGCCCGCCGTGACGTGGAGGTCGGCCGCCATGGCGGTCAGCAGGCTGGCCGGCAGGAATTCCGCCGTGACCAGGCCGAATACACCGAGGGAGAGGGATGCGACCGCCGGCCAGAGCGCGGCCGCCTCGCCGGGCGAACCGTTGGCGGGGGCTGGGCCTGCAGCCAGCGGATCCAGGGTGGCGGAAGAAGAATTGGATGACATGGAATGTGAAGCCTTGTTGCGGACAGGGTGACCAGCTTAGGCCTAGCATCGGCACTTTCCCATGGCGAAAGAGCCGAAATGCTTGACGATTCCTCCAGAACTTTCACGCCCGTCATCCAGCCGCCCCACGAAGGTGCGGGCCTGCCTGCCGCGGGGCCCGATCCCCTCACCCAGATCCTGCTGGGCCGGCGCCTGGA